>NZ_JAYSEG010000030.1:0-38531 GCF_041913985.1 Arenimonas sp. | reverse complement strand
CTTCGTCACGCCCCGGTGCTGAAGTGGTGGCGGGTCCTGGGGAGGTCCCGGGGCCGAAAACAGGGGAAACACCATGAAACGCTGGTACCTGGCCGCGGCGCTCGCCGCCGCCTGTTCGACGGCGCTTGCCGCCAACTTCGTGATCATCAACGAGTCGCGCTGGGACATCCACCGGCTCTACGTGTCCTCGAGCGACTCCAGCGAGTGGGGCGAGGACCAGCTCGACGACGACATCCTGCGCAGCGGCCAGACCCTGACCCTGCGCGGCGTGGCCTGCGACACCTACGACGTGAAGATGATCGATGAGGACGGCGACACCTGCGAGCTGCGCAACGTGGACATGTGCGGCGGCGAGGAATGGACCATCACCGACCAGACCCTCATCAACTGCATCGCCTCCAGCAACTGACCGCCCCAAGCCCCGCCGTGACCCCGAACGGGCCCGCTTCGGCGGGCCCATTCTGCCTTTGTAGGAGCGGCTTCAGCCGCGAAGCTTCTCGCGAAGGGCTTCGCGGCTGAAGCCGCTCCTACAAGGGCGCGCGGTTCCTGCGAGAATGGCGGCCTTGGGCGCGGCCGCGCCGGCTTTCCGATCTTCCCCATGAACGATTCTTCCCCGACTCCGCCCGAGGGCGGCCAGTCCCTCGTCGAGCGCCTGCGCGCCGCCGCCGAACTGCTGGAAACCGTGGCGGCCGACAAGGCCGCGTTCGAAGCCCTGCCCGAAGCCGAGCAAAAGCGCCTGAAGGCGGCGGTGAACCGCTTCCACAACCCGGACCCGCTCGACCACCGCAAGCGCCGCCGCGAGGCCCGGCGCGAGCGCGTGCAGCGCAAGAACGCCCACGACGACGCGGTGCTCAACGCCACCGGCATCCGCGAACTGCGCAGCAAGCCGGTGTTCTCCACGCCGAACTACTTCCCGCCCACGAAGGCGCCGGTGGACCACATCACCGACGACCCCGCGCGCGAAACCATCGAGCCGCAGCACTGCTACGTGTGCAAGGAAAAGTACACGCGCATCCACCACTTCTACGACCAGATGTGCCCGGCCTGCGCGGAGTTCAATTTCCACAAGCGCACCGAAACCGCCGACCTGCGCGGCCGCGTGGCCCTGCTCACCGGCGGCCGGGTGAAGATCGGCTACCAGGCCGGCCTGAAGCTGCTGCGCGCCGGCGCCTCGCTCATCGTCACCACGCGCTTCCCGCGCGATTCCGCCGCGCGCTACGCCGAGGAGCCCGACTTCGCCGAGTGGGGCCACCGGCTCGAGGTGTTCGGCCTGGACCTGCGCCACACGCCCAGCGTGGAGGCCTTCTGCCAGACCCTGCTGGCCACCCGCGACCGGCTCGACTTCATCATCAACAACGCCTGCCAGACCGTGCGCCGCCCGCCGGCCTTCTACGCGCACATGATCGCCGGCGAAACCGCCGCGCATTCCGACATGCCCGCGCACGTGCGCAAGCTTCTGGGCAGCTACGAAGGCCTGCGCGGGTACGATTTGGTGCCCGACGGCAACGCGCTGGCGCATGGCGCCCAGGCGCCGGGCATCGCCCGTTCGGCCGAACTGTCGCAGGTGCCGCTGCTGGCCGAGGAGCTGCTGGGCCAGCAGCACCTGTTCCCCGAGGGCCGCCTGGACCAGGACCTGCAGCAGGTGGACCTGCGCGGCCGCAACTCCTGGCGCCTTCAGATGCATGAGGTGCCGTCGGTGGAGCTGCTGGAAGTGCAGCTGGTGAACGCGGTGGCGCCCTTCATCATCAACGCGCGCCTGAAGCCACTGATGCTGCGCACGCCGGAGCGCGACAAGCACATCGTCAACGTGTCGGCGATGGAGGGGCAGTTCTACCGCAACTTCAAGACCACCCGGCACCCGCACACCAACATGGCCAAGGCCGCGCTGAACATGATGACGCGCACCTCGGCCGCCGATTACCACGGCGACGGCATCCACATGAACGCCGTGGACACCGGCTGGGTGACCGACGAGGACCCGGTGGAGATCGCGGCGCGCAAGACGAAGGAGGAACGCTTCCACCCGCCGCTGGACATCGTCGACGGCGCGGCGCGCATCGTCGACCCGATCATCGACGGTTTCAACACCGGCCACCACGTGTGGGGCCAGTTCCTGAAGGACTACCGCCCCACCGACTGGTAACGAAGATCCCCTTGTAGGAGCGGGGGGGGGGGGGCGCGGCGGGGGGGCGGGGGGAGGGGGGGGGGGCGGCGGCCCCCACCGCCCCGCGGGGCGGGCCTGACCCCCCCCCCCACTCAGTGGTCCCGACCACCCCTTGGTCGGGGGGCCTCCTCCCGCCAGGTATCGCGCCATTCCTTCGGGGGTTCCCCCCGCTCCTACAGGCCGGCCTTCGCGGGCAGCACCAGCCAGCCCTGGCTGTAGAACAGCATGTACAGGCCCACGCGCAGCGCCAGCAGGGCGAACAGCGCGTACCAGCCCAGGTGCGAATGCGGCACCACGCGGCCCAGGGTGGCGCGCAGCGGCGCCAGCACCGGCCACAGCGCCCAGGTGAACAGGCGGTAGACCGGGTTGCGCATCGGGTCGCCGGGGATCATCACGCGCAGCAGGCCGCGACCCACCAGGGTCCACATCAGCACGGCCAGCAGGTATTGCAGCAGGGTGTAGGCGGTCAGCATGGCCTGATTCTAGCGAAGGAAAGAAAAAAGCGCCGGTGCTGGGGGCACCGGCGCCGCGGAAGCCGCGCCCTTCGGGGAGGAAGGACGCGGCGGGCCGATCAGCCCTTGGCCAGGCGCGGGTAGCGCAGGTCCTCGACCATGTCCTTGACCTCCTGCGACGGCTCCTTGGTGAGCAGGCTCACCACGATGATGGTGAGGAAGCCGAGCGGGATGCCGAAGATGCCGGCCGACACGTCCTTGATGCCGAACCACGGGGTCATGCCCAGGAATTTCACGTTGACCAGGTAGTACAGCGTGAGGCCGAAGCCGACCAGCATGCCGGCCACCGCGCCGGCGCGGTTCGCACGTTTCCAGAAGATGCCCAGCACCAGCGCGGGGAAGAACGCCGCCGCCGCGATCGAGAACGCCCAGGCCACGATCGACAGGATGGTCGCCGGTGCGTGCGAGGCCGCGTAGGCCGCGACGGCCGCCACGCCCAGCAGCAGGATGCGGGCCACCGTGAGGCGCTTCTTGGCCGACGCGTTCGGGTTCACCATCTTGTAGTACACGTCGTGCGAGAGCGCGTTGGAGATCGTCAGCAGCAGGCCGTCGGCCGTGGACAGCGCCGCCGCCAGGCCACCGGCGGCCACCAGGCCGGCGATGACGTAGGGCAGGCCGGCGATTTCCGGCGTGGCCAGCACGATCGCGTCGGCGTTGAGCACCAGCTCGGCCAGCTGCAGGATGCCGTCGCCGTTGCCGTTGGCCGCGCAGCCCTTCACCACTTCCATCGCGTTGGTGGCGTCGCAGATCGACACCAGGCCCACCTTCGACCACGAGGCCACCCAGGCCGGGAGCGTGGCGATGGACTGCCCGATCACGTTGGAATAGACCTCGAGCTTGGCGAAGGCCGCGTAGGCCGGCGCGGTGAAGTAGAGCAGGAAGATGAAGAACAGGCTCCAGCCCACCGACTTGCGCGCTTCCTTGACGCTGGGCGTGGTGAAGAAGCGCATCAGGATGTGCGGCAGCGCGGCCGTGCCCACCATCAGGCAGAACGTCAGGGCCATGAAGTTGACCATGTCGTTCTTCACGAACGGCGTGGCGTGGCCGGCGGTGACGCCGAGCTGCTGCTCGAGCGTGCCGATCTGCTGCAGCACCTCGCCGTAGGCCAGCTGCGGCACCGGGTTGCCGGTGACCTTGATCGACAGCCAGACCACGGGCACCAGGTAGGCGATGATCAGGATGATGTACTGGGCCACCTGGGTCCAGGTCACCGCGCGCATGCCGCCCAGCAGCGAACACACCAGCACGCCGATCAGGCCGACCCACACGCCGGTGGCCAGGTCGATGCCCAGGAAGCGGCTGGTGATGATGCCGGCGCCGTAGATCTGCGCGATCACGTAGGTGAAGCTGGCCGTGATGGCGCAGATGATGCCGATGGTGCGCGGCAGGTTGCCGCCGTAGCGCGTGCCCAGGAAGTCCGGGATGGTGTATTGGCCGAACTTGCGCAGGTAGGGCGCCAGGAACAGCGCCACCAGCACGTAGCCGCCGGTCCAGCCCATCACGAAGGCCAGGCCGTCGTAACCCTGCGCATACAGGGTGCCCGCCATGCCGATGAAGCTGGCCGCGGACATCCAGTCGGCGCCGGTGGCCATGCCGTTGTAGAGCGCGGGCACGCGGCGGCCGGCGACGTAGTACTCGTCGGTCTCCGCCGTACGGCTCATGATGCCGATCATCGCGTACAGGCCGATGGTGGCGGCCATGAACACGTAACCGATCCACGCGTTGGGCATGCCCATCTGCTCGCCGATGGCGAGCGCGATGACGAAGGCGATGAAGCCGCCCGTGTACATGCCGTAGATCTTGGGAAGTCGGCTTACGAAATCACCGGACATGGGTCAGCCCTCCTCGGCCACGCCGAATTCGCGGTCCAGCCGGTTCATGTACCAGGCATAGAACACGATCAGCACCACGTAGATGGCCAATGCCCCCTGCGCGCCCATGTAGAAGGCGAAGGGGAAGCCAAGGAAGGTGAACTCGTTCAGCGGAACCGCGAAGAAGATCACCACGTAGGTCACGACGAACCAGATCGACAGCAGGATCGCCGTGATCCGGAGCGTGCGGCGCCAGTACTCCTTGCGCCGCTCTTCGGTAATGGGACTTGTCATTGGTCTGGCCTCCCGGCGCAGGGTCAGAAGCTGTACTTGACGTGCATGTGCAGGCGGCGGATGTCGCCGTCGGCACCGCTCTCGAGCTCGCGGTTGCCCCAGATCAGCTCGGCGCCGAGGTCCACCTTGGGCAGCGGCGAGTAGATCAGGTTGGCGTGGAACGACCGCGCCGACTCGGTGACGGCCAGGCCGGTCACCAGCGGGTTATTGTCGAACTGCGCCATCGAATAGAACACGTTGCCGCGCAGCTTCGGGCTGAAGGCGTGGCGCCAGGCGATGAAGCCGCCGTAGCCGTCGAGCGCGTCGAGCGAACCGTCCGCGGCCACCATGGCGTCCGGGCCCAGGCCCAGGCCAAGGTAGCGGCCGATGCCGCTGCCGGCGCTGGCCATGTAGCGGATGTCGTCGTTGGCGCCCAGGTTCCACTTGCCCGAGACGCTGAGCGCGAAGGCGGTGTCGCTCTCGCTGGTGCTGGCGGTTTCCACCTTCAGCTGCCGCACCAGGCCGGCGATGGTGAAGTGGCCCCAGTCGGCCTTGTGCAGCCAGCGCGCGGTCAGGTCGGGCACCGAGTTGTCGTCGCTCGAGCCGCGGGCGCTGTTGAGGTAGCCGGTGAAGGTGGTCTCGGGGTTTTCCAGCGACACCGAGAACGGGCCGTTGGTGTAACGCAGCTGGGCCTGGCGCACGAAGATGGTGCCTTCGGTCGGGCCGATGAAGTCCACCGCGTCCGGCAGCGCCGCCACGTCCTGGAAGTTCGACCAGGTCTGGCCGGCCATCCACTTGTCCCAGGCCACGTAGGCGTGGCGAATGGTGACGCCATAGGTGTTGGTGGCGATTTCGTTGCCGAGCGCGCCGCCGAACAGGTCCATCTCGAGGTAGGCCTTGAGCTTGTGGCCGTCGAGGTCGGTGTCGGCGCCGAACCACACGCGCGAGAACTGCGCGTGGGCGTCGAAGTCGGGCGACTCCTCGGCCACGCCGCCCACTGGCGTGGCGCTGGGCAGGTAGAACAGGCGGCCGGCCGAGCTGTCGGCGATCTCGCCGTCGCTGGTGTCGGTCATCATGGCGTCGAGCTTGATGAAGCCGCCGAAGCTGAAGCGCGTGCCCGGGTTGGCGCCCGGCATGATCGCCGTGGCCTGGATGGGCTGCGCCGGCGGTGCCGGTTTCGCGGCCTGGGCCGCGGCGGCCGCGGCCTTCTGCGCCTCGAGCTCGCTCTTGAGCCCCTGCACCAATTGCTCGAGCTGCGCGATGCGCGCCTCGAGGTCCTGCGCACCGGCGTCCTGCGCCAGCACCTGGCCCGGCGCCGCGATCGCCAGCAAGACGGCGAGCGACAGCGCGGACCGCTGTTTAAGGTTGAATCGGTTCATCCTTCCCCTCCCGGAATTCGGACCGTTGCCACGTTGGCCGGCCGAGTCTGTGGCGGCCCCGGGGCAGGGGCCATTACCCATTGGTCGAAGGCGGGGCGGGTTTAGACGAAGGTCTAATTGGGCGGCGGGGGCGCTGCCCCAGAATGGCTGGCAGGCGAGTAATCTTGTAATGAACCCGCGCGGCCCCGGGCCGCAGGAGCCCCCATGTCCGAGCGCATCATTCCCGTTCCCCCGGCCTTCGAGGCCGCCGCCGCCATCCGGCGCGCCGACTACGAGCGCGACTACGCCGCCTCCGTGCGCGACCCGGAGGCCTACTGGTCGAAGGTGGGCCGGCGCCTGCAGTGGGACAGGCCCTACACCCGGGCCAAGGACACCAGCTACGACCTAAAGGACTTCCACATCCGCTGGTACGCCGACGGCGAACTCAACGTCAGCGTGAACTGCCTGGACCGCCACCTGACCGAACGCGGCGACAAGGTGGCCATCCTGTGGGAAGCCGACGACCCGGCCACGCCGCCGCGCCGCATCACCTACCGCGAGCTGCACGGCATGGTCTGCCGCCTGGCCAACGCGCTCGAATCGCTGGGCGTGGTGAAGGGCGACCGCATCACCATCTACCTGCCCATGATCCCCGAGGCCGCGGTGGCCATGCTGGCCTGCGCGCGCATCGGCGCCATCCACTCGGTGGTGTTCGGCGGCTTTTCGGCCGATTCCATCGCCAACCGCATCGCCGACTGCGCCAGCAAGCTCGTGATCACCGCCGACGAGGGCCTGCGCGGCGGCAAGACCATCCCGCTCAAGGCCAACGTGGACGAGGCCCTGCGCAAGCCCGGCACCAACACCGTGGAAACCGTGCTGGTGGTGCGCCACACCGGCGGCGGCGTGCCCATGCAGATGCCGCGCGACCGCTGGTACGACGCCGTGGTGGACGCGCAGCCGGCCACGCACGCGGCGAAGCCGATGAACGCGGAAGACCCGCTGTTCATCCTCTACACCTCGGGCAGCACCGGCAAACCCAAGGGCGTGCTGCACACCAGCGGTGGCTACCTCACCTGGGCCAGCTACACGCATGAATGCGTGTTCGACCTGAAGGAAGACGACGTCTTCTGGTGCACCGCCGACGTGGGCTGGGTGACCGGCCACAGCTACGTGGTGTACGGGCCGCTGGCCAACGGCGCCACCTCGCTGATGTTCGAAGGCGTGCCCACCTACCCGGACCCGGGCCGCTTCTGGGAAGTGTGCGACCGCCACCAGGTAACCATCTTCTACACCGCGCCCACCGCCATCCGCGCGTTGATGCGCGAGGGCGACGGCCCGGTGAAGCGCAGCAAGCGCAGCTCCATCCGCCTGCTGGGCACCGTGGGCGAGCCCATCAACCCCGAGGCCTGGGAGTGGTACAACCGCGTCGTCGGCGAGGAGCGCTGCCCCATCGTCGACACCTGGTGGCAGACCGAAACCGGCGGCATCCTGATTTCGCCGCTGCCGGGCGCCGTGGCCACCAAGCCCGGCTCGGCCACGCTGCCGTTCTACGGCGTGCAGCCGGCGCTGGTGGACGCCGAGGGCCGCGTGCTCGAAGGCGCCACCGAGGGCAACCTGGTGCTGAAGGATTCCTGGCCCGGCCAGATGCGCAGCGTGTACGGCGACCACCAGCGTTTCATCGACACCTATTTCAAGACCTACCCCGGCATGTATTTCACCGGCGACGGCTGCCGCCGCGACGCCGACGGCTACTACTGGATCACCGGCCGCGTGGACGACGTGATCAACGTCTCGGGCCACCGCATGGGCACCGCCGAGGTGGAGAGCGCGCTGGTGGCGCACGCCGCCGTGGCCGAGGCCGCGGTGGTGGGCGCGCCGCACGACATCAAGGGCCAGGGCATCTATGCCTACGTCACGCTGAAGGCGGACGTGGAGCCCACCGAGGCGCTGCGCAAGGAACTGGTGCAGCACGTGCGCCACGAGATCGGCCCCATCGCAGCGCCCGACTGGCTGCAGTGGGCGCCGGGCCTGCCCAAGACCCGCAGCGGCAAGATCATGCGGCGCATCCTGCGCAAGATCGCCGAAGCCGGCCCCGAAGGCGTGGACCGCGCCGGCCTGGGCGATACCTCCACCCTGGCCGACCCGGGCGTGGTGGAGTCGCTGGTGCGCGAACGCCAGGTGCGCTGAGCATGTCGCCAGCGCCCACCATCCTGGTGGCGGACGACCATCCGCTGTTCCGGGAGGCGCTCAAGGGCGCGGTGTCGAAGCTGCTTCCAGAGGCGCGGCTGGTGGAGTCGGACAGCGCCGACGCGCTTTTCGCCAGCGCCGAGGTCCACCCCGAGGCCGACCTGCTGCTGCTCGACCTGAACATGCCCGGCGCGCACGGCTTCAGCGCGCTGGTGCACCTGCGCGCGGTGCAGCCGCAGCTGCCCATCGTGGTGGTGTCGGCGCGCGAGGAAGCCAGCGTGGTGCGCCGCGCGCTCGAACACGGCGCCGCCGGCTTCATCCCGAAATCGTCGGACCCGGCCACGATCCGCGAAGCCATTGCCGCGGTGCTGGAAGGCGGCCACTGGGCACCGCTTCAGGCCGACGCCGTCGAGGGGCTGCACCCGGAGGAAGCCCAGGTGGCGCGCCGCCTGGCCGAGCTGACGCCTCAGCAGTTCCGCGTGCTGGGCATGCTGGCCGGCGGCCTGCTCAACAAACAGATCGCCCACGCCCTCGGTGTCTCCGAGGCCACGGTGAAAGCCCACATGACCGCCATCTTGCGCAAGCTCGGCGCCAGCAACCGCACCCAGGCCGTCCTGATGGCCGGCCGCCTGGCGGTGGATCCTGAACCAAGCGAACCAGGTTGATTTTATTGAACCAGGTTCATTTTATTGTGCGGCGTTGGCGCGCGGATTGGGGGCGACCCCTTGCCCGCGTCCGCGCCACCCGCCCGAGCAGGCGACCGACCTGCAGCTGGAAGGCTGGGCTGCCCCAGGCGCGGCCCTGGTTCGTGCAGCGGGTGAGGGCGTCGCGCTGCTGGTCGGTGATGCCTTCCGAAACCAGCGCCGCGTAAGCGCGCCAGCGCTCGGTGGCTTCCCGCGCCAGGGCCAGGTACACCGGGTGCGGCTTCAGAAGCGGGTCGATCCTGCCCTGGGCGTTGTAGTGGTAGCTCGACCAGCGGTACAGGCTGGGGTGCGGCACCATGCCCGCGCGAACCGGGTTGAGTTCGATGTAGCGCTGGCAGGCCAGGAAGTAGTCGTCGGAGCTCACCAGGCAGGAGCGGAAGCGCCCCTCCCACAGCGTGCCGGTGCGCTGGTGGCAGGCGTTGAAGTAACGCACGTAACGCGTGCCGAGCTGCTGCATCATGCGGCTGGTGGCGCCATCGCTCGTGGGCGTGACCAGCAGGTGCACGTGGTTGGTCATCAGCACGTAGGCGTGAACCTGGCAGCCGGTTTCCTTCGCCGCCAGCTTCAGCTCGTCGAGGTACTTCCAGTAGTTGGCCTTGTGCACGAAGCAGGGCGCGCGGTTCACCCCGCGCTGGATGATGTGGTTCGGGATGTGGGCCAGGTCCAGTCGCGGAATGGCGGGCATGGGAGCGATCTCGAGGCACGGGTGGCCATTTCACCCGTGTGGACCGAGCCGCGGGCTCCGTGATCGCGTCGGACCAAGGTCCGAACTCCCACGCGTTTGTTACAAGAAATGAACCTGGTTCAATAAAATCAACCTGGTTCACTGGCGGGCAGCAGGCGGCGGTGCAGGAGCCACGCCAGGCCCGCGGCGGCCGTAACGTCGTAGGCCAGGCAGAACGCAGGCCACCAGGTGGGTACGCCCGGGTTGTCGACCAGGCCCGGGTGAACGAGGTCGAATACGCCATGCCCCGCCAGGCCGGCCACGATGAACCACAGGTTGCGTCGGAAACCTACCACCACGAAGGCCACGAATACCGCCGTTCCGGCAAGCTCGGCCACCAGCGCTTCGGTCGAGCCGCCCATCACTGCGAACAGGTCATAAAGGCTCGCCACTACGACAAGCACCGTGGGGTAGAAGGCGCGGTCCCGGTCCAGCCCTACGATTCGTGCGAACAGCCAGACGAACAGCGCCAGCGCGATGCCAATGAAGTAGGCGTTCATGGGCGCTCCATCGAAGGAAACAACGTGGAAGCTGAACCCGGCGAACCAGGTTCAATAAAATCAACCTGGTTCGCCGGGTTCAGGTTCGGGGGAGGACGGTGAGGACGCGGCCGATGAAGGCGTGGAACTCGGCCATGTAGTTGCGCAGGAAGTCCGCGGTGCCGGGCACCGTCACTTCGCCGTCGTCGGTGATGAGCCCCGGCTTGAACTGGATGTAGGCCTCGGGCGAGGTCATCTGCGGCGAATTGCAGAAGCCCAGCACGCCGCGCAGGCTCTGCTGCGCGATGGCCGTGCCGATCGCGCCGGGCGAGGTGCCGATCACCGCCGACGGCTTGCGCGCGAAGGAGTTGGTGCCGTAGGGCCGCGTCGCCCAGTCGATGGCGTTTTTCAGCCCGCCCGGGATGGATCGGTTGTATTCGGGCGTGACGAACAGCACCGCGTCCGACGCCGCGATGGCCGCCTTGAAATCCAGCGCCACCTGCGGGAAATCGGCATCGTAGTCGGGGCTGTACAGCGGCAGGTCGCGGAAGGCGATCTCGTGGAATTCCATGCCCTCCGGCGCCAGCCGGATCAGCGCCTTCGCGAGCTTGCGGTTGATCGACTGGCTGGACAGGCTGCCGATCAGGTAACCCACCTTGAACCGGGACATGGCGGTACTCCTGGAAGGGATGGTGCTGAAACCATACGCCCTTCCGCCGCGTCCAGCCGCCCCGGCGCCGCCAGGCTGGAAGCGCCGGCGGGAGCGGTGGCCGCACCAAGAAATGAACCTGGTTCAATAAAATCAACCTGGTTCAGTTGGTTCAGCTCGCTGCGGCCCGGCAAACCTGCGCGAATACACCGCGCAGCCAGCGGTGCGCCGGGTCGGCGTCCATGCGGGGGTGCCAGAACAGCGACACCGTGAAGCCGGGCACCTCGAACGGCAGCGGGAAGCCGTGCAGGCCCTTCCACAGGCGCCGCGTGTGCCGTTCCGGCACCGTGGCGACCAGGTCGGAAGCCCCCGCCAGCGCGATGGCCGAGGCGAAGCCGCCCACCGTGGCCATACCGCGCCGCACCAGCCCGCGCTGCGCCAGCGCCTCGTCCACCGGCCCCGTTTCCAGCCCTCGCCGCGACACCAGCACGTGCGCCGCCGCGGCGTAGCGCGCCGCCGTCACGCGCCCCTTCGCCAGCGGGTGGCCCTTGCGCACCACGGCGATGAAGCGGTCCTGGAACAGCCCCAGCGTGTGGATTTCCGGCCCCATGCTGCGGCTGGTGACGCCGGTTTCCAGGTCCACGCTGCCCTCGCGCAGCGCCGTGCTGTCCTTGTCGGGCTTGGGCACGAACCACAGCCGCACGCCGGGCGCTTCGGCCGCCACTTGCGTGATCAGCCGCGGGCCGAAGGTTTCCACGAAGCCTTCGCTGCTGCGGATGCGGAAGCTGCGCTCCAGCGAGGGCAGGTCGAGCTTCAGCGCCGGGCGCAGCACCGCCTCGGCGTCGCCCACGACCCGGCGCACGTGGTCGCGCAGTTCCAGCGCGCGCGGCGTGGGCACCAGCCCGCGGCCGGCGCGCACCAGCAGCGGGTCGCCGGTGGCCTCGCGCAGCCGCGCCAGCGCGCGGCTCATCGCCGACGCGCTCAGCTGCAGGCGCTGCGCCGCACGCACCACGCTGCCTTCCGTCAGCAGCACGTCCAGGGTCACCAGCAAATTCAGGTCGGGCATGGCCATGAGCATGGTCTACCACGAAACCAGGCAGACATGGCGTCCCATGCACGAATGGATTGCAACCCGTGCGCCTTCCGCCATGCCAAAGCCGGGCGGACGATGGCCCCGCCAAGCGCCGCGATCCCCGCCGCGCCCCGTCCGAGTCCACCGTGAACCAGCTTTCCACCCGAACCTCCCCCGACACCCCCTGGCGCCTGGCCAGCCTCGCCCTGGCCATGCTGCTCTCGTCGCTGGGCACCAGCATCGCCAACGTGGCGCTGCCCACCCTCGCACGCGAATTCGCCGCGTCCTTCCAGGCCGTGCAGTGGGTGGTGCTGGCCTACCTGCTGGCCGTCACCACCGCGCTCGTGGTGGTGGGCCGGCTGGGTGACCAGTTCGGGCGCCGCCGGCTGATGCTGGCCGGCATCGGCGTGTTCGTGCTCGGCTCCGCGCTGGCGGCGGCCTCGGGCAGCCTGGCCTGGCTGATGGCCGCGCGCGTGGTGCAGGGCCTCGGCGCCGCCGTGATGATGGCGCTGTCGATGGCGCTCGTGGGCGACGCCGTGCCGAAGTCGCAGTCGGGCCGCGCCATGGGCCTGCTCGGCACCATGTCGGCCGTGGGCACCGCGCTCGGCCCGTCGCTGGGCGGCGGCCTGGTGGCGGCCTTCGGCTGGCCGGCGATCTTCCTGGCCACGGCTGCGCTGGGGTTGGTGGCCTTCGCCTTCGCCGCGCGCCACCTGCCAGCCGACGCGCGCACCGCGGCGCCGGCCAGCTTCGATCTTCCGGGCGCCGCCCTGCTCGCCTCCGCGCTCGCCGCCTATGCCCTCGCCATGACGCTGCCGCACGGCACGCCGGGCACCCTGCGCCTGGCCCTGCTGCTGCTGTCGCTGGTGCTGGCCGGCGCCTTCTTCGCGGTGGAAGTGCGTTCGCCCGCGCCGCTGCTGCGCTTCGCGCTGTTCCGCGAGCCGGGCATCGGCGCGGGCTTCGCCATGGCCGCACTGGTGAACGTGGTGGCCATGACCACGCTGGTGGTCGGCCCCTTCCACCTGGCGCGCGCGCTGGGCCTGGCGCCCGCCGCGGTGGGCCTGGTGATGACCGCCGGCCCCGCCGTGGCCGCGCTGCTGGGCGTGCCGGCCGGGCGCGCCGTCGACCGCTTCGGCAGCCGCCGCGTGCTGCGCCTGGGCCTGGCGTCGATGGCGGCCGGCTGCGTCGGTTTCGCCGCGCTGCCGTTCTCGCTGGGCGTGCCGGCCTACGTGCTGCCGCTGGTGCTGACCACCGCGGGCTTCGCCATCTTCCAGGCGGCCAACAACACCGCCGTGGTCACCGCCGTGGCGCCCGAGCGGCGCGGCCTGGTGTCGGCGCTGCTCACGCTCGCGCGCAACCTGGGCCTGGTGACCGGCGCCTCGGCCATGGGTGCGGTGTTCCTGGCTGCCACCGGCGCCGCCAGCCTCGCGGCCGCCGACGCCGCCGCCATCGCCAAGGGCACGCACGTGGCCTTCGCCGTGGGCGGACTGCTGGTGGCCATCGCCTTTGCCATGACGCTGGCGCCGGTTCGCGCCGCCGCGGCGGTGCAGGGAGAACGCGCATGACCACGCCGCGTCGCCTCGCGCTGCTGCTGTCCGCCTTGCTGCTGTCGCCGTTGCCCGAAGCGAACGCAACGACGACACCGGTCGATCCGTATCCGCAGCCCGCGGCAGGCTGGGGCCCTTCCCTCGGCGACGGCCACATGGCCAGCCGCTGGGCCGAACCGCTGCCCGGCGATTCCGCGCTGGCACTGCGCGCCGAACTGCGCCTGCGCCAGGCGGCCTGGCACGACGCCCCGGGCCGCGCCGCCGGCACAACCGACCAGGGCCAGCTGCGCGCCCAGTTCGGCGCCGACTGGCGGCCACTGCCCGCGCTGCGCGTCTACGGCGAACTCGCCGTTGGCGACGTGGACGGCGGCCGCGACGCCGCGCCGGCCAACTTCCGCAACGCGCTCTCGGTGCAGCAGCTGTTCGTCGAACTGCGCCGCCCCGTGGGCAACACGCTGGCCGGCGTGATGGCCGGGCGCCAGGGATTCGCCGACGGCCCGCGCCAGCTGCTGAGCCTGAGCGATGGCCCCAACCTGCACCGCAGCTGGAACGGCCTGCGCGCGTACGTGCACGGCCGCCGCTGGCGCCTGGGCGCCTTCGACCTGCGCGCCACGCGCCTGGGCACCGGCGCCTTCGACGACGTCGTCGACCCGCGCGAAACCCTGCGCGGCCTCAACGCTGGCTTCGTGCTCGGCGAACGCAGCGCCACCTACCTCGAGCCGTTCTGGTTCCGCAGCACGCAGCCCGCGTACCGCGTGGCCGGCCAGCCCGGCCGCGACGCCCGCAACACTACCGGCCTGCGCGTTTGGGGCAGCCGCGCTGCGTGGAAGTTCGACGCCACGCTGGCGCGGCAGGCCGGAACCACCGTCGGCAACCGCGCCATCGATGCCTGGGGCCTGTTCGCCGTGGGAGGCCTGGCGCTGTCCGACGCCGGCTGGAAGCCGCGCCTCACCGCACGCCTCGACCTGGCGTCCGGCGGCGGCGCCTGGGGCAGCGGCACCGTGCGCAGTTTCCACCCGCTCTACGCCAGCTCCAGCTACGTTTCCGAGGGCCAGCTGCTGGCGCTGTCGAACGTGGCCATCCTGGCGTCCGGCGTGTCGCTGTCGCCCACGCCGCGCACCACCTTCAGCGGCGAAATCGGCCACGTGCGCCGCATGTCGGCCGAAGACGCCCTGTATGCCACCGCCACCCGCGCCTACGCTGGCACCCAGCACGCGCCCGGCCGGCACGTGGGCGAACTGCTGCGCCTGCAGGGCAGCTGGCGGCCCGACCCGCGCCTGACCCTTCGCCTCACCGTCGAACACCTGCACGCCGGCGCCGTGCTGCGCCGCGCCGGCCACGGTTCGTCCAGTTTCGCCTTCCTCGATCTCACCTGGCGCTACTGAGGGATTGCCCATGACCGCCCTGACCCTGGCCCTGCGCGCGCCGCGCCTCGCGTTCTTCAATGCCGCGGGGCGGCTGCGGAACGGATGGTGGATCCTGGCGTTCTTCCTGATGCTGGCGGCGCTGCTGGTCGCCGCCAGTGCCGTGCTGCCCGGCGGGCCGGCCGGCGTGTCGCCGGCGGTGCAGGCCGTGCTCGTGCTGGTGGCCACGGCGCTGTGCCTGCGCCTGCGCCGCGAACGCTTCGCCACCCTGCTGGGCCGGCCGCGCGACTGGGCCCGCGGCGTGCCACTGGGCCTGGCGCTGGCCGCCGTCACCTGGGGCGCGGTGGCCATGGCCGCGTGGCTGGCCGGTGCCGTGCACTGGCAGCCGGGCGCCGCGTCGCTGCAGGCGCTTTGGCAGGGCGCGGTGGCCTGCCTGGTGGTGGCGGCGCTCGAGGAACTGGTGTTCCGCGGCTTCGTCTTCCAGCGACTGGTGGACGGCGTCGGCGCCTGGCTGGCGCAGCCGCTGATGGCGGCCTACTTCGTGCTCACGCATTCGCAGGGCCTGGCCAGTGCGGGCGAGCTGCAGTGGCTGGCGGGCGCGAACATCTTCATCGCCGGCCTGGTGTTCGGCACGGCCTACCTGGCCACGCGCTCGCTGGCGCTGCCCATCGCGCTGCACTTCGGGCTGAATCTCCTGCAGGGCCCCGTGCTGGGCTTCGGCGTGAGTGGCCACGCGGGCGACAGCGCCTGGGTGCCGGTGGCCGACGCGACGCGGATGGCCTGGCATGGCGGCGCGTTCGGCCTGGAAGCCAGCGTGCCGGGATTCATCGCCATCGCGGGGCTGCTGGCCGTGCTCCTGCTGGCGTGGTCGTGTTCGGCGCGCCAGGCGAAAGCCGTTGCTCCCATGGCCGTCGCGCTGCTGCTCTGCTTCGCCAGCCTGCCCGCGACGCAGGACGCGCACGCCGCCGACCGTCCCGACTACGCCGACGCCCTGCGACGCAAGGTGCTGCTCGACGGCGGCGCACCGCAGCGCTTCAGCATTGAACAGCGCCTGCGGCATTACGGCGTACCGGGCGTGGGCGTGGCCATCGTGGAAGGTTGCCGCGTGGTGGACGCGCGCGGCTTCGGCCATGCCGATCCCGACGGCCGCGCGGTGGACGAAAGCACGCTGTTCCAGGCCGGCTCGGTGAGCAAGGTGGTGGCCGCCGCCGGCGCACTTCGTCTGGTGGAGCAGGGCGCCTTGCCGCTCGATGCCGACGTCACGCCGCTGCTCGAAGGCTGGCGCCTGCCGCGTGTTCCTGCGGCCGGCATGGCGCCAATCACCCTGCGCCACCTGCTCACGCACACCGCCGGCCTGAACGTGGAAGGCTTCAAGGGCTACGCGCAGGGCAGCGCCGTTCCGAGCCTGCGCCAGGTGTTTGAAGGCGCGCCGCCGGCCAACACCGATGCCATTCGGGTGGAGCACGCACCCGGTTCCGGCTGGCGCTATTCCGGCGGCGGTTTCGTACTGGTGCAGCAGCTGGTGGCGAGCGCTTCGGGCCAGCCTTTCGCCGACGCGCTGCGCGAACGCGTGCTGCGCCCCGCGGGCATGGCCGACAGCAGCTACCTGCCGCCGGCCGACGCCGCGCGCCGCGCCCGCGCCGCCACCGGCATGCTGGCCGACGGCCGGCCCATCCCGGGTGGCTGGCGCATCTACCCCGAGCAGGCGGCCGCGGGCCTGTGGACGACGCCAACGGATCTCTCGCGCTTCGCCATCGCGCTCGTGCGTTCGCTGCGCGGCGAACCCGGCGCGCTGCTGCGCCAGGCCACCGCCGCCGACATGCTGCGCCGCCAGGCGGATGCCTGGGGCCTGGGCGTGGAGGTGTCGCCCGCGGGCGAGCCGGGCAGGTTCAGCCACACCGGCGCGCCGGTGGGCTTCCGCACGCTGTGGCTGATGTTCCCGGACACCTGCCAGGGCGCCACCGTGATGACCAATGCCGACGAAGGCATGACGCTGGCCTACGAGATCGCGCGCGCCATCGCCGACACGCATGGCTGGCCGGACCCGATGCCCTCCGAACACGCCGCGGCCATCGCCATGACGCCGGCCATCGCCGCGCGCTTCACGGGGCGGTACGAGCTGGTCGACTTCCCGGCCGAGCGCTTCGAAGTGACGGTGCACGCCGGCGGTTCGCTCACCTGGTCGCGCGAGGGACGGCAACGCCGCGACCTGGTGGCCACCAGCGCGCGCGAGCTGGTGTCGCCCGACAGCGGCATGCGGCTGGCGCTGCCGCCGCAGGACGCCGCCGACGGACCCGCGGCACAGATCGAACTGCGTTTCCCCGGCGGGCTGAACCTGGCGCGTCGCATCGCGGAACCCAACACGCCATGAACACGCGCGCCGGGAACCCGGTCTCCCCCTGCCTTCCGGCCCTGAGCCCCGGTTCGAACCCGGTGCTACCGTGCCCCATCCCTGTCCCCTGGAGGACGCCATGAAGTGGTTGAAGCGAATCGCCGCCGCGCTTGCGGTGCTTGTGCTCGTGCTTGCGGTGGTGCTGGTGGCCGGCGCGCGCCGTTCCGAAAACCCGGTGGGCCAGCAGCTGGCGCGGGTGGAAACACCCGACGGGCCGGTGGCCGTGGCCATCTGGTACCCGACCACGGCGCGCGCCTGGCCCACCACGCTGATCGGCGCGCAGCTGCTGGAAGTGGCCAAGGACGGGCCGGTGAAGGGCGACCAGCTGCCGCTGGTGGTGATGTCGCACGGCAACAGCGGCAGCGCCTTCGGCCACACCGACCTGGCTTTGGCGCTGGCCAGCGCCGGCTACGTGGTGATGGCGCCCACGCACGCCGGCGACAACTTCGCCGACGCCAGCCGCCAGGGTTCGCCGGCGCTCTTCAGCCAGCGCGCCGCGCAGCTGCGCGCCACGGTGGACTTCGCGCTCAAGGGCTGGAAGGACGCCGGCCACGTGGACGCCACGCGCGTGGGCGCGTTCGGCTTCTCGGCGGGCGGCTTCACCGTGCTCACGCTGGCTGGCGGCCGCCCGGATATGGCCGCCATTCCCGCGCATTGCGCGCAGTCGCCGGAGTTCATCTGCGACGTGTTGCGCGCCACGGGTTCGCCGCTGGTGGACGGCCCCGACGGCGCCGGTGAATTCCTGCCGGACCCGCGCCTGCGGGCCGCCGTGGTCGCGGCGCCGGGCCTGGGTTTCACCTTCGCCAACGGCGGCCTGGCCGACGTGGCCATCCCGGTGCAGGTATGGAGCGGCGAGAAGGACGAAGCCGTGCCCTACGAAACCAATGCCGCGGTGGTGGAACACGAGCTCGCCGGCCGCGCCGAATCGCACCGCGTCGCCGGCGCCGGGCACCTCTCGTTCCTGCCGCCCTGCGGGCTCATCGGCCCGCCGGCGCTGTGCCGCGACGGCGAAGGCTTCGACCGCGCCGCGGCGCACGCGGCCATGAATGCCAGCGTGCTGGCGTTCTTCGACAAGGCGATGCCGAGGCAAGGCACGCGCTGAGCCGCGCTCTTGGTCGCGTTCGGGTGCGTCTTTGCCCCCTGCGTGGGCAGCGGTAACATCTGGCCATACGACCTGCCCACGCCCGCCTCGACATGACCGGAAAGTTCCTGCCGCTGATACTGGCGCTCATGGCATCCGGCGCGCTGGGCGCGTCGGTTGCCGGCGAGGTTTCCGGCGCCATGGCGCCCGGCGAATTCGCGGCCTACGTCGAGGATGGCCGCACCCGCTTCGATCAGGCAAAGTCCGCCTTGCCGCGTTTCGATGCCCTGATGGAGCGCGTGCGCCAGCAGCCCGGGGGGCTTCGCGGCCTGTCACTGGAGGCGCTGCGGTCGCTTGCCATGGATGCGCATGTGGCGAACTTCTATTTCGCCGGTGCGCGGCCCGACGCGCACCGGGACATCGTCGAGGAGTTGCTGGACCGGTCCGCGGCCAGCGAACAGGACCTGGTGGACTTCCACGGCGCGTTGGTGGCGGCTCGAAACTGGGATGAGGCGCGCGATTTTGCCCGTCGCTTCCCGGAGGCGCCCTTAGAAACGCTGCCAGAGGTGCGGATGGGAGACGGTCTGCAGCACGGCCCCTCTTACCTGCGTCCGTTGCCCGCGGAGAACGTCGTCGTCCGTGAATCGTTGGGTGCCGGCAAAGGCCTCTCGCTGGTCGTCGTATCACACCCCGACTGCGGGTACTCGCGCGCTGCCATGGCTGCCATCGAAGCCAACCCGGCGCTGGGCGACGCGCTGCCTGCAAACCGCGTCTACTTGGCGCCCACCTTCGGGAAGCTGCGCTTTGCGCGGGTGGCTCAGTGGAATACCCGGCACCCGGCGTTTGCGCACGTACTGGTCGACAGGCCGGCGGATTGGGCCTTCGTGTCGAACTGGGCGACGCCCCAGTTCCTTTTCCTGCGTGACGGGAAAGTGGTCGAAGCCGTCACCGGTTGGCCGGGCGAGGCGCAGGTCGAGCTACTGATGGCGGCCGCACGCCGCGCGGCCAGGCCTCCCGCTGACTAATCGCGATCGGGCGCGCCCAGCGGGAAGAGGTGACGGTAGGGCCGCGCCTCGTCCACGGCGCGCGCCACCGAGGGCCGCGCCAGCAGGCGGGTTCGGTAGGCGCGCAGTACGGGGAATTGCTCGCCGATGCGATGCACCCAGTCGGCATAGAACAGCGAGGGCGCCGCCGCGCAATCGGCCAGGGTGAAGTCGTTGCCGGTGGCCCAGGCGAGCCCGGCCAGGCGGGTTTCCAGCCAGTCGTAGGCCAGCGTGAGTTTCTCCACCGCCGCCGCCAGCGCGTCCTCGCGCTTGCCGGCGTCGCCGGTCATGGCCCCGCGCACGGCGTCCTGCACGGGCCACATCACGTGCAGGTCGAACACGCGGTCCATGAACCGCACCTCCAGCGCCGCCATCGGGTCGGCCGGCAGCAGCGGCACCGGCCCGGGGTGCGCCAGCTGCAGGTACTCGATGATGACGCTGGTCTCGGCCACCTCGCGTTCGCCATCCACCAGCAGCGGGAACTTGCGCAGCGGCCACCGCGCCAGCCACTCGGCGGCGTTCTGCGGGTGATCCGGGCTGATGCAGCGGAACTCAAAGAGCGTGCCGTTCTCGTAAAGCGCGATCAGCGCCTTCTGGGTGTAGGAGGAGAAGGGGTGGCCGTAGAGGGTGAGGAGCATCGAAGTGGGCCTGATAGGGAGGGTACCCGCATCGTCCTATTGGCCGAGGCGCGAATCCAGTTGGTCATCGTCCGCTACCAGCCAGGAGCAGAACTCGCATCCAGGCGAAGTTCTGGGTCAAACCGCGTCGAACGCGGCGACCTCAATCATTAGTCGCGCTCCGGGCTGGCAAGGGCGACTTGAGGTGCTTTCGAAGCAGGTCAAAGTCTACAGATCCTACGTTCGTATCAGTATCGTAGCGACGAGCGAGATCGAGCTTCCGCGACTCCAACGCCCTCGGCATTCGCACCATGTAGTCGTCGAAAATAGCGACTTGTCCGGCCGTTTCGTATGTTTCACTGATTTTGAACGCTCCATTGCCCCAGACGCTTACCGTCAGCTGCGGCCTGTTCTTCGCACACAGTTTCGTACGCTCTGGCGACTGACCCGGTCCGAAGGTCGTTGCGGACTCGGTCGGGGCGAATTTCGCGGGATCCTTTCCTAGAAAGAGAATGTAACTAGAACCGATAGTCATGGGCGTCGCATTAGAAAATAACACCGGACTCCCTTCCCGGAATTTCCCCTTAAAAGACTCTTGCACCCTGATGATGTAACGGATGCCACAGTCTCCATCGATTAACTGCCCACTTCAATTCTCCCGACGACAATATGCTCAGACCCTGCGGCCATTTCGTCGAGCTCAACCGGCTGCACCGTCAGTGCACGGGCATCGGTGACCAGAGCTACAGCGAGCATCGCTACCATTAATATTTTCGCCATACCAACACCTTGATTTAAGCGGCGCCGAAGGCGTCTGAACTGCGCCCCAGCTTTTCGTCGCCGTTTGACTTTACGGAGTTCGCCTCCAGGAGAGCTATGTGCTGTGTTGCCTACCTTTTGTGGATTCTCGATGCCCGAATTGGGCCGGAAGCTGACCTTGCTGCCCTAGGCTTTCGTTCCCGGCCTCAAGCAGATTAGTTGCAGTACGGGAGCGGGTCGTGAGCCGCGACCCAGTGTTTTCTCTCTTGTATCTGATCGTACACGGACCCCCACTCGGCAACAGAGATGAGTCTTCCATTTGCGTCGAAGTCCATCCCAAAGGAACCAATCCAGAAGTGACCGTCGTTCGAGAACGTGGAGTCGACACCGCTGACCGCTTTCGCCGTTGAAATAAGCGCCTCTCTACGGGACCCTGAATCAAGGAACTCGTTCGTCACGGCAACGCACTGCAGCAACGCCACTCGATTCATCTGGATCGAGTCTCCCATGTCAGTCTGGGTAGCGCTCGCATCGAGCAGACGAAAGGTAAGCAAGACATTGGCCGCTGCTGACGCGACTAGGGCCAAAGATAGAATCCACCTCATTTCTTTATTTCCCGGGCAGGGTAAGCGATAGAAGGCCACCAGCGCGGCTAAAGCGGCAAGCCAACCTGGAATGCTTGCCCCGGCGAAGAGGACTCTGGCTTGGGCAGCGCGTGCCCGTTCCGCGTCTTCAGTCCTTCCGCTGGGCGCCTTGGGACGCCTGAGCAGGACTGCCGGCGCCAAAAGCAAGGTCGGCCACACCGCCGTTCCACCAGCGATCGTCAAAGCGACGGCGGCAATTCGTGAAGCGCTCGTCCCAAGGGTCCAACGCAACCACCTGTCCAGTCCGGTCGCTGCGGTAGCCTTCATTGTGTGAACCCCGGCCCATTCCCGGGTTACGGCCCGGCCCGCTGCCGCGCTACGATGCCCCCACGGGGGCACGATGACGGACACGCAGGCGGTTTCGGCAACCCAGGGTTCTTGGCGGCCATGGCTGCTGCACCCGCTTTTGCTGCTGCTCTGGCTGGGCAGCTTCCTGCTCGCCGCCGCGCTTGAGCACGCGCCGCATGCCAGTCTGTGGTTCCCGCCGGCGGCCGTGACGTTCGCGGGCTTGTTCAGCGTGGGCTGGCGCGCGGCGCCGGCCGTGTTCGCCGCCTGCATGCTGGGCACCTACCTCACCGAGTGGGACGCAAACCACGGCGACGTGCGCCTGGGCGTGGTGGCCTCGTCCGGCCTGCTGTTCGCGCTCATCCACACCGGTGCCTACGCCCTGCCGGCCATGGTGCTGCGGCGGCTGGCCCCGTCGGCGCCGGCGGAGCTCACGCTGCGGGCGGTGTCGCAGTTCCTGCTGCTGGGCGCCTTGGGCGCCTTCCTGGCGGCCACGCTCGGCACGGTGGGCCTGGCCAGGACCGACCTGCTCGACTCGCCCGACCTGTTCGAGCTCGCCGCCGCCTGGTGGATCGGCGACTACGCGGCGCTGGTCACGCTGGCGCCCGCGCTCGCGCTCGTGTTCCGGCGGGTCGGTGGTGCCGGGGCGGTTCGCCGTTTTCCGGCGTTCGAATGGGGCCCGTGGCGGCTGCGCCGGTCCGCCGCGGGCAAGCTGGCGCTGCTGTTCGCCTTCACCGTGGCCGTGCTGGCCAGCTACCTGCTGCTTTCGAACAGCAGCGCCCTGCTGGTGGTGCTGGTGCTGCCGGTGGTGCTGCAGCTGTGGGTGGTGCACACCGAAGACCTGGCCAGCGCGCAGCTGGGCATGCTCGGCTTCAGCCTGCTCACCGTGGGCGCGGCGGCGGCCTTCAAGGTGGGCGACGACGCGCTCATCCTGCAGTTCGCCGCCATCAGCCTGGCCGCGAACACCTACCTCAGCCTGGCGGCGCCGGCGCTCTACGCCGCCAACGAACGCCTGCGCGACCAGGTGAGTCACGACGGCCTCACCGGCGCGCTCAGCCGCGCGCACTTCGAAGACCGCGTGGCGGTGGAGCTGGCCCATGCGCTGCGTCGCGGCCAGCCCGTCGCCATCGTCATGCTCGACCTCGACGGCCTGAAGGACCTCAACGACACCCACGGCCATGCCGCGGGCGACTTGGCGCTGCGCGAACTGGTGCTGCGCAGCAAGGCTTGCCTGGGCGGCGGTGATTTCATCGCGCGGCTCAGCGGCGACGAGTTCGCGCTGTTCCTGCCGGGCGCCGACGAGTCGCGGGCGCACGCGGTGGTGTCCGCGGTGAGGGACCGCCTGGCCGCCGAGCCGGTACCTGGACTTGGCTTCCACGTGGGCGCCAGCTTCGGCATCGCGACCACCCAGGGTGCGCCGCTGTCGCTGTCGCAGCTGCTGCAGGCTGCCGACCAGGCCATGTACGCCGACAAGCGCGCGCGCCGCCGGGCGCCCTGAGCGCTGCCCTCAGGCCCCCACGCGCCGCTGCTGCGCCGCCAGGAAGGCCCGCAGGCTGGCCGGCTTCACCGGTTTGGTCAGCACCGGCAGGCCGAGTTCACGCGCGGCGCGCTTGAGCGTGTCGCTGCCGTCGGCGGTGACCAGCACGGCGGGCGTGTGCGCGCCGCACACTTCGCGCAGGGCCTGCAGGGCGCCCAGGCCGTCGGTTTCGTCGTGCAGGTGGTAGTCGGCCACCAGCACGTCGGGGCGGTCGGCCTTCGCCTGCGACAGCGCGCCGGCCACGGTGTCGGCCACGCGCACGTCCACGCCCCAGCGGCCCAGCAGGGCTTCCATGCCGTCGAGGATTTCGCGGTCGTTGTCCAGGCACAGCACCTTCAGCCCGGCCAGGTCGCGGTGCGCGGCGGCGGCGCGCGGCGGCTTGGCCGGCGCCGCCGTGTCGGCGATGGGCACGCGGATGGCGAACACGCTGCCGCGCCCGGGCCAGCTGCGCACGCTGATGGGGTGTTCGAGCATGCGCGAGACGCGCTGGCAGATGCTCAGGCCCAGGCCCAGGCCGCGTTCGCCCCAGGGCGAAGGCTGGTCGAAGCGGCGGAACTCCTCGAAGATCTGCGCCAGGTGGTGCGGCGGAATGCCCGGGCCGCTGTCCCACACCTCGATGTCCACGCCGCCGCCGCGCCGGCGAGCGCCGATCACCACGCGGCCCTCCTTGGTGTAGCGCAGCGCGTTGGCCACGAAGTTCTGCAGCGCGCGCCGCAGCAGGCGGCGGTCGCTGCGTATCGACAGGCGGCTGGCGTGCACCCGGAAACGCAGCCCGCGCGCGGCCGCCAGCGGCGCGTACTGCGCGGCCACGCTGGCCATCAGCTCGTCGAGCCGGAACACGGTGAGCTCGGGCTTGAGCGAGCCGGCGTCCAGGCGGGAAATATCGAGCAGTCCGTCCAGCAGCTCCTCGGCGTCGCGCAGGGAGACGTCCACGCGTTCGGCCAGGCGGCGCTGTTCGGCCGCTTCGTCGGCGTCGCGCAGGGCCGAGGTGAACAGGCGCGCGGCGTTGATGGGCTGCAGCACGTCGTGGCTGATGGCGGCCAGGAAGCGCGTCTTCGACAGGTTCGCGGCCTCGGCCTCGCGGGTGCGTTCGGCCACGCGCTGTTCCAGCGTTTCGTTCGATTCGCGCAGGGCCTGCTCGGCGCGCTTGTAGTCGGTGATGTCGCTGTAGGTGGTCACGTAGCCGCCGCCGGGCAGCGGCTGGCCGCGCATCTCGATCACCTGGCCGTTGGCGCGCACGCGCTCGAACACGTAGGGCGAACCTTCGCGCAGGTAGGCGGTGCGCTTGGCCACCTGCTCCTCCACCGGGCCGGGGCCCATTTCGCCGCGCTCGGCGTTGTAGCGGATCAGGTCGGCCACCGGGCGGCCCACGTACAGCATGCCGTCGGGGTATTCGAACATCTGCTGGTAGCGGCGGTTCCAGGCCACCAGGCGCAGGTCGCGGTCCACCACGCTCACGGCCTGGGTCAGGTTTTCCAGCGTGGCCGAGAGGATCTCGCGGTTGAAGCGCAGCTCGTGGCTGGCCTCGTCGAGCAGGCTCATCACTTCGCCCAGCTCCATGCCCGAGCCGCGCAGCGCGGTGGTCAGCGCCAGGCGCGCCGACGCCGCACCGATGGCGCCGGCCAGCAGGCGTTCGGTGAACTGCACCAGGGCGCGGTCGGCGGGTGCGCCCGGCGCCAGTTCGCGGCCCTGCGCGGCGGCGTGTTCGGCGAAGGCGCGGCGCGCGGTGCGCTCGCCCATGATGCGGGTGGCCAGCGCCAGCAGGTCGCCGGCGCTCAGCGAACCCTGCCAGCCGCTGGCCGACGCCAGCGGCTTGGCCGCGTAAGGGTCCAGGAAGGGCGTGGCGCGGATGCGTTCCTCCAGTCCGGGGCGGTAGCGCGCCGACACCACCAGCAGCGCCAGGATGTTCACCAGCAGTGACCAGAAGGTGCCGTGCGTGATGGCGTCCCAGCCGCGCAGGCCGAACAGGCTTTCCGGCTGCAGCCAGGCGATGCCCAGCGGGCCCAGGTGCAGCCAGGCGGTGTCGAACCAGCCGGCGCGGGTGAGCGTGGGCAGCAGCAGCGTGTAGGCCCACAGCGCGAAGCCCGCCACCAGGCCGGCCATCACGCCGCGGCGGCTGGCGCCGCGCCAGTACAGGCCGCCGATCAGCGCCGGCGCAAACTGGCCCACCGCCGCGAACGCCAGCAGGCCGAAGGCCGCCAGCGAACCGGATTCGCCGGCGCCGCGGTAATACGCATACGCCAGCAGCGCGATGGCCACGATGGCGATGCGGCGAACCCACAGCACGCGCCGGCCCAGGTGCTGGCGCTGGCCCGGGTCGGTGAGGCTGCCGCGCCACAGCAGCGGCATCACCAGGTCGTTGCTCACCATGGTGGCCAGCGCCACCGAAGCCACGATCACCATGCCGGTGGCCGCCGAGAAGCCGCCCACGTAGGCCGCCAGCGCCAGCGCGGTGTTGTTCATGGCCATGGGCAGGGCCAGCACGTAGGTGTCGGGCGCCACGCCCGCGCCGGAAAGCAGCTCGCGGCCCGCCGTGGTGATGGGCAGTACGAACAGGCAGATCACCGCCAGGTAGCCGCTGAACAGCCAGCGCGCGCGGCGCACGTCGGCCACGTCGCCGCATTCCACCACCGCCACGTGGAACTGCCGCGGCAGGCAGACGATGGCGGCGAAGGCCAGCAGCGTCTGCGCCATGAAGCCCTGCGGGATGCCCGGCGCCACGAAGTCGCGGGTGGCCGACTGGAAGCGCGACAGCAGGTCTTCGCTGCCCGGCAGGTGGCCCAGCGCGAACACGCCCACCGCCACGAAGGCCACCAGCTTCACCAGCGACTCCAGCGCCACCGCCAGGATCATGCCGTGGTGGTGTTCGGTGGCGTCGATCTCGCGGGTGCCGAACAAAATGGCGAACAGCGCCAGCAGCAGCGCCGAATACAGCGCCGGGTCGGCCAGCACGCCCACGCCGGCGTCGGAATCGGCGCCCGAGAGCACCTCGATGCTCATCGCCACCGCCTTGAACTGCAGCGCGATGTAGGGAATGGCGGCGATCACGGCCACCAGCGTCACCGTGGCGGCGATGTTCTGCGCGCGGCCGTAGCGGGCGGCCAGGAAGTCGGCGATGGAAACGGTGCTCTGCTCGCGCGCCACCAGCACCAGCCGCTCGAGGATGCGCCAGCCGAACAGGAAAAGCAGGATCGGCCCCAGGTAGATCGGCAGGAAGCCCAGGCCCGTGGTGGCCGCCGTGCCCACCGCGCCGTAGAAGGTCCACGACGAGCAGTACACCGCCAGCGCCAGCGAATACACGATGGGCCGCAGCCAGTTGCGGCCCGGGTACAGCGGCCGGCGGTCGCCCAGCCAGGCCACGCCGAACAGCAGCCCGACGTAACCCACCGACACCAGCAGCAGGATCCAGCCTGGGATCACGGACCCTCCTTCCGCGAATCCGGGGAGCCGCGAGTGTAGCGCCGCGTGCGGGGCCGGTCGCGGCTTCGACCAAAGTCGAAGCGCAGCGGTGGCTGACGCCATCGCCGCGCCGTGTCAGGCTGGTGCCATGGCCACCCCGGTGCCCGGACTGGACCTCGATTCCCCGCCCTTCGACCTGCTCGACGCGGGCCAGAAGCAGCGGCTCGCGGCCGCGGTGGACCTGGGCTATTTCGCCGCCGGGCAGCGCATCATCGAGGCCGGCGAGGCCTCGCCGCACGTGCACGTCATCCTCAAGGGCCTGGTGCAGGCCTTCGACGGCCGCGGCGCCGACAGCACGAAGTTCGCCGACTACGGCCCGGGCGACCTGTTCGGCGCCTTCGCCGTCATCGCCGGCCGCGCGCGCCATCGTTACGAGGCCGTGCAGGACACCGTGTGCTTCCTGCTGCCGGCCGCCGCCTTCCACGCGCTGCTGGCCGACAACCCGCGCTTCGCCGCGTATTTCCACGAGGCGCTGTCGGTGAAGCGGCGGCTGCTGGCCGAGCAGCAGCAGCCGGGCGAACTGGGCCGGCTCATGCTCACCCGCGTCGCCGACGCGCAGCTGGCACCGGTGCACGCGGTGCCGGCCGGCACGGGCATCGCCGCCGCGGCGGCCGCGCTGCGCGAGCACCAGGTGGACTGCCTGCTGGTGTCGCCCGGCGAAGGCGAGGCCGGCGAGGGCATCGTCACCCGCACCGACCTGCTCGATGCGCTCACCGACGGCGGCCTGGACCGCGACGCCCCCGTGGGTCCGCTGGCCAGCCGCCCGCTGCTGGCGGTGCGCGCCGACGAGGTGCTGTTCCAGGCCCTGGTGAGCATGACCGAGCACCACGTGGAGCGCGTGGTGGTGCGCGACGGCGACGGCCGCGCCATCGGCACCCTGGGCATGGCGGAAGTACTCGCGCACTACGCCAGCAGTTCGCACCTGATCAGCCTGCGGCTGGCGCGCGCGCAAACCGTGGACGACATCGCCGGGGCCGCGCGCGGCATGGCCGACCTGGTGCGCCAGCTGCACGCCCAGGGCGCGAAGATGAGCTACCTGATGGAAATGGTCAGCGCGCTCAACAGCCGCATCTTGTCGCGGGTGTTCGCGCAGGTCGTGCCGGCCCGGTTCCACGACCGCGTGTGCCTGCTGGTGCTGGGCAGCGAAGGCCGTCGCGAACAGATCCTCAAGACCGACCAGGACAACGCCCTGGTGCTGGCCGACGGCTTCGAATGGGACGGCCTGCCGGCGGCCATGGACGCCTTCTCGGCCGCGCTCGAGCGCATCGGCTACCCACCCTGCGCCGGCCAGGTGATGGTGAACAATCCGCACTGGCGGCTCACCGTTTCGCAATGGCGCGAACGCATCGGCCAGTGGGCACGCGTGGCCGACGGCCAGACCGCGCTCGACCTGGCCATCACCCTCGACGCTCGCCCGGTGGCCGGCAACGCCGCGCTCTACGAACCATTGCAGCCGGCCATGCGCGAACTGGGCAAGGACGCCATCCTGCTGCGCTACCTGGCCGAGGCGGCGCTGAGCAAGGGCAATCCACTCACCTGGCTGGGCCAGGTGCGGGAAACCGGCGGCCGTGCCGATCTCAAGCGCGGCGGCGTATTCCCGCTGGTGCACGGGCTGCGCACGCTGGCGCTGCAGCATGGCATCGCGCACCGCAACAGCTTCGACCGCTGCGCCGCGCTGGTGGCCGCCGGCGCCATCGACCGCGAACTGGGCCGCGACGTGCCGCAGGCGCTGGCCGTGCTCATGCGCCTGCGCCTGGGCCAGCAGCTGGCCGACCTCGACGCCGGCCTGCCGCCCGGCAACGGCGTGGACGTGGCCGCGCTGCGCCGGCTCGACCGCGAACTGCTGCGCGACGCGCTGCGCGTGGTGAACGCCTTCAAGGACCACCTGCAGTCGGTCTTCCACGTGGGCGGCTGAGCATGAATGCCCTGCAGCGCTGGTGGTGGGCGCGGCGCCACGGCGCGGGCGAATGGGCGCCGCTGTTCGGCCCGGCGCCGGCGGGCGAATGGGTGTCGCTCGACCTGGAAACCACCGGCCTCGACCCACGCCGCGACGCCATCCTCAGCCTCGCCGCCGTGCCCGTGCGCGGCGGCCAGGTGAAGCTGGGCGAACGCTTCGAAACCTACGTGCACCCGGGTCGCGGCTTCGACATCGACTCCATCCGCCACCACCGCATCACCCCGGCCGAAGTGGCCGACGCGCCGCAGCTGCGCGACGTGCTGCCGCGTTTCCTGCGCTGGCTGGGCCCGCGCACGCTGCTGGGCCACCACCTGGCCTTCGACCTGGCCATGCTCGAGCGGCCCATGCGCACCGTGTTCGGCTTCCCGCTGCCCAACCGCACCGCCGAGCTGGGCCAGGCCTGGCTCGACCACCGCCGGCTCGCCGACCCGCACGCCCACGTGGATCTGTCGCTCGACGCCATCGCCGCCGGGCTCGGCTTGCCGGTGCTGGCCCGGCACACCGCGCTGGGCGACGCGAGCACCGTGGCCCTGGCCTGGCTGGCCCTGCAGCGCCACGGCCGGGGCGGCTGAGATGGACACCCGGCGCCGCCAGCGGCCAGAATTGCACCCATGCGACTGACTGTTTCCGCCGAACGCAGCCTGCCCTGCACGCCCGAAGTGGCGTTCCGGATGGCCACCAGCCCCGAACGTTTCCCGGCCTTTTTCACCGGTTTCGGGCCCATCCCGGCCATCAGCGGCATCCGCCTGCATGCGCCGCTTGCGGTGGGCAGCACGCGCCGCGTGCACCAGGCCGACGGCACCGTGCTCAGCGAACGCGTCACCGTGCTCGACCCGCCGGTGCGCCACGCCTACGTGCTCACCGGCTTCCGCCCGCCCTTCTCCTGGCTGGTCACGCAGGGCGAGGCGAACTGGACCTTCGCCGGCCACGAGTTCGGTTCGCGCGTGCGCTGGGACTACGAATTCACCCTGGCGCGGCGCTGGCTGGCGCCCGTCACCGCGCTGCTGCTGCAGCTGTTCATGCGCCGCGCCATGCACCGCTGCCTGAAGAACATGGCGCGCGCGCTGTCCGAACCGGTGCCCGCGGCGCCCTGATGGGCGAGTGGCTGCTGCTGGCGCTGGCGCCGGTCTTCCTTGCCTGCGTGGCCTGGGAAGCCTGGTACTGGCGAAAGCGGCGGCCCGGGCTGTACACGCTGCGCGACACGCTTTCCAACGCCGCGCTGGCGCTGATGCACCAGGGCGCCGACGCGCTGGCCTGGGCCGCGGTGATCGGCGCCTACTGGTGGGTGCACCAGTTCCGCGTGTTCGACCTGACGGCTTCCTGGGCCTCGGTGGCGCTGCTGTTCGTGGCACAGGACTTCGCCTACTACTGGTGGCACCGGCTCAGCCACCGCGTGCGCTGGATGTGGGCTTCGCACGTCACCCACCATTCCTCCGAGCGCTTGAACCTGTCCACGGCATTCCGGCAGTCCGTCACCTACCCGGTGTCGGGCATGTCGCTGTTCTGGCTGCCGCTGGCGTGGATCGGCTTTTCGCCCACGCACATCGTGGCGGTGGTGGCCATCAACCTGGCCTTCCAGTTCTTCGTGCACACCCAGGCGGTGGGGCGGCTGGGCTGGCTGGAACACGTGTTCAACACGCCCTCGCACCACCGCGTGCACCACGCGCGCAACCCGAAGTACATCGACCGCAACTACGCCGGCGTGCTCATCGTCTGGGACAAGCTGTTCGGCACCTTCACCGAAGAAGACCCGGCTGTCCCCTGCGAATACGGCCTGGTGAAGCCGGTGCGTTCGCACAACCCGCTGGTGCTCACCTTCCACGAATGGGGCGACCTGCTGCGCGACGCAGCGCGGGCGCGCGGCTGGCAGCGGCTGGGGCAGCTGTTCGGGCCGCCGGAAAAGGCCCTGTCGCAGCAGGATTTCCCGCGCCCGGCGACCAACCTGCGGCCGGGTTGACCGAGGTCAACGGCCGCCGCCGGGCCCGGCCCTAGGCTGGGGGCCTTGGTTGGAGGCAGCCCCATGCCGGACCCGAACGACCCGCTGGGTTTCCGCCTGCGCGACTACGCCCGGGCCGAACTCACCAGTGCCGCCGAACAGCTGGCCCGCGAGGGCGAGGCCCGGCATACCGGCGTGCACCAGGTCCGCAAGCGCCTGCGCCGCGCCCGCGCCACCCTGGCCCTGGCCCGGCGCCCGCTGGGCGGGGCCGGCCGCCGCCTCGACGACGCCCTGGGCCAGGCCTGCCGCGGCCTGTGCGGCCTGCGCGACGCCCAGGCCCTGGTGGAAGCCCTGGCACGGCTGGAAGCCACGGCCCCCGCCGGCCTGCGCGAACAGCTGCCCGACGCCATCGCCCTGGCCACGGCCCGCCGCGACGCGGTGATGGCGGCGGCGCTGGTGCGCGACCCCGGCTTCGAACGCCATGCCAAGCGCCTGCGGGCCCTGGCCGCGCGCCTGGGCCGGCTGGACTGGACGGCGGTGGACGAGGCCGTGGTGGCCAAGGGCGTGGCGCGCTCCGAGCGCCGCCTGGCCAAGGCGCGCCGCCGCGCCGAACGCGCGCCGGGCGACGACGAGCGCTGGCACGTGCTGCGTCGCCGCCTGCGCCGCCTGCGCCAGCAGGACCACCTGCTGGTGTCGCTGGCGCCGGAACTGCGCCCTGTCGAAGGCGCTTCCACCGAGGAAGCCACGACGCTCGGCGAAGCCCAGGACGACGTGCTGCTGCTGCGCGCCTGCGGCCGCGGTTCGCCCTTCCCGGTGCCGATGCGGCGCGAACTTCGCACGCTGGCCGGGCAGCGCTTGCGCCAGGTGCGCGGGCTGGCCGACGATCCGGGCTGAGCCCGCCGGAGCCTCCCGCCATGGCCGAGATCGACCTGCGCCTGCAGCACCTCGACCAGCTCTACGACAGCTTCGACCCGGCGCCGTTTCCCGACAAGGCGCTCGACCGCCGCGTCGAGGCCTACCTGGTGGAAAGCGCCGGCGAACACGGCCACCGCGAACCGCTCACGCTGGTGCTGCACGGCCCGCCCGCGCTGGAAGCGCACCTGGGCGAAATGGCCGACGCGATCCACGCGCACTTCGCGCTGGCGCACGCGCAGGCCGAACGCCGCCACCGCCGGCGCCGGCGCGTGGGCCGCTTCGCCATCCTGGCCGGCACGCTCACGCTGGCCGCGGTGCTGGTGGCGCGGCACTGGCTGGCCCTGGTGCCGTCGCCGTTCGGTGCGGTGCTGTCGGAAGGCCTGCTGATCCTGGCCTGGGTGGCCCTGTGGCGGCCCATCGAAACCATCGGCTTCGATTCCTGGGACAGCCGCATCGAACGCGGGCTGCTGAAGAAGCTGGCGACGGTGCCGCTGCGGTTCGTGGTGATGGGCTGAGCCGCGCTGGCGGGGCGTTCACGGGGCGCGGTGGCACACTGCGCCGGTGAAAAGACTCCCCTGCCTGCTGCTGGTGCCCTTCGCGCTGCCTGCTGCGTTCGCCGCCGAAGCCGCGCCGCCGGTGCGGCTGGAACCCGTGGTGGTGACCGCCACGCGCGACGCCCGCGCGCTCACCGACGTGCCCGCCTCGCTCGACGTGCTCGACGCCACCACGCTGCGCCGCGCCCGCCCCGCGCTGGGCCTGGCCGAAGCGCTGCCGCGCGTGCCCGGCGTGGTGGTGCGCGACCGCCAGAACCAGGCGCAGGACCTGCAGATCTCGATCCGCGGCTTCGGCGCCCGCGCCAGCTTCGGCGTGCGTGGCCTGCGCCTTTATGCCGACGGCATTCCGGCCACCATGCCCGACGGCCAGGGCCAGGTCTCGCATTTCGCGCTGGGCGCGGCGGAGCGGGTGGAAGTACTGCGCGGGCCGTTTTCGGCGCTGTACGGGAACTCGGCCGGTGGCGTGATTTCCGTCTTCAGCGAAGCACCGCCCGCCACCCCTGAAGTGGAAGCCGACGCGCTGGCCGGCAGCGATGCGCTGTGGCGTGCCGGTGCCTCGTGGCGCGGCCCGCTGGGCGAAGCCGCCGGCCTGCGCGTGGACGCCGCGCGCGCCGCCGCCGATGGCTACCGCCGCCACTCCGCCTGGCGCCGCGACGCCGCGCAGGCGCAGCTGCGCGCGCGCTTTTCAGGCGGCGGCGAACTGACGCTGTTGCTCAACCACCTCGACCTGGCCGCCGACGACCCGCAGGGCCTCACCGCCGCGGAACTGGCGCGCGACCGGCGCGCGTCCAGCCCGGGCGCGCTGCTGTTCGATACCCGCAAGACGGTGGAACAGCAGCAGCTCGGCGCGCGCTTCGTGCAGCCGCTGGGCTCCTGGCAGGAGCTGGCGCTGGTGGCCTGGGCCGGTCGCCGGCAGACGTTCCAGATGCTGTCGGTGCCGGTGGCGGCGCAGGCCAGCCCGACCTCGGGCGGCGGCGCGATCGACCTCGACCGCGACTACCGCGGCCTCGACGCGCGCTGGCAGGCGCGCCCCGGCGACGGCGCCTTCACCTTCACCGCGGGCACGGCCTTCGAACTCGCCGACGAAACGCGGCTGGGTTTCGAGAACTTCGTCGGCAGCCAGCTCGGCGTGGTCGGCGCGCTGCGCCGCGACGAGGACAACCGCGTGCGCAGCCAGGACGTGTACGCGCAGGCGGGCTGGGACTTCGCGCCGGACTGGCAGCTCAACGCCGGCCTGCGCCGCAGCGGGGTGCGCTTCGAATCGGTGGACCGCTACCTGCGCCCAGGCAACCCCGACGACAGCGGCGCGCTGCGCTATTCGCGCACCACGCCGGTGCTGGGCCTGCTGTGGCGCGCCGCCGATGGACTGAGCGTGTACGCCAACGCCGGCACGGGCTTCGAAACGCCCACCTTCGCCGAGCTCGCCTACCGCAGCGACGGCGCCAGCGGCCTGAACACCGCGCTGCGTCCCGCCCGCAGCCGCCACGCCGAACTCGGCCTGCGCTGGCGCGGCGAACGCGCCCGCCTCGACGCCGCGCTCTTCCACGCCCGCACCGAGGACGAACTGATGGTGGTGGCGAACCAGGGCGGGCGCAGCACCTTCGCCAACGCCGGCCTGACGCGCCGCCGGGGCGCCGAGCTCTCGTTCGAAGCGCCGCTGGCCGACGCCTGGACGCTGTCGGCCAGCGCCACCTGGCTAGACGCCCGCCACCGCCGCGACTTCGGCCTGTGCGCGGCGCCGCCGTGTGCCGGGAACGAACTGCTGATCGTCGCCGGCAGCCGGCTGCCCGGCATCGCCGCGCGCTCGGCCTGGGCCGAACTGCGCTGGCGCGCCGGCGAGCGCACCGACCTGATGCTCGAGGCGCGCGCCAGCAGCCGCTTCTTCGCCGACGACCGCAACACCGCCGCGGCCCCCGGCCACGCCGTGTTCGACCTGGCCGCCGAACGCCGCTTCCGCGCGGGCGGCGTGCAGTGGCGCGCCTGGGTGCGCGTGGCCAACGTGCTCGACCGCACCGTGGTGGGCTCGGTCATCGTCAACGAAGCCAACCGCCGCTACTTCGAACCCGCCCCGGGCCGGCAGTACCTGCTCGGCTTCACCCTCGTCTCCCTGTAGGAGCGGGGGGGGGCGCGCCCCCCCTTGGGGACGGGGGGGGGGGGGGAGCGGCACCCCCAAAAAAACCCCCCAAAAAAAAACCCCCCCCCCGCGGGCCCGCTTGGGGTCGCCTTCCCCCGCTGAGTTTTGGGGGTCGGGGTTGGGGGGCCCCCCCCGCTCCTACAAAAGCCGCCCAAAGAAAAACCCGCCACGAGGGCGGGTTCTTCCTGGAAAGCTTCGCGGCTGAAGCCGCTCCTACAGGTAATCCGCTGCGCGGATTACTTGATCTTGCCTTCCTTGTAGATCACGTGCTTGCGAACGACGGGATCGTACTTCTTGATCTCCATCTTGTTCGGGGTGGTCTTCTTGTTCTTGTCGGTCGTGTAGAAGTGACCGGTGCCGGCCGACGAGGTCAGGCGGATCTTGTCGCGCTTGGATGCCATGGTTCAGTCCTCCTCAGATCTTTTCGCCGCGGGCGCGCATTTCGGCCAGGACGGCGTCGATGCCGTTCTTGTCGATGGTGCGCAGGGCGTGCATGGAAACACGCAGCTTCACCCAACGGTTCTCCGAGGCAACCCAGAAGCGGCGCTCGTGCAGGTTGGGAAGGAAACGGCGGCGGGTCTTGTTGTTGGCATGCGAGACGTTGTTGCCGCTCTGCACGCCCTTGCCGGTCACTTGGCAAATTCGGCTCATGGTGTAGCTCCTGGGTCGGACTGGCCGCCCATAGCCCGGGCGGCGGCGGCCCCGCGCGGCGGGCCGGGTGGCCTGCAGGCGCATGCGATGCGGGATGCAGCGAACGCTCCGCCAGGGGCCGGGATCGCACTACCGGGGCCAGGGCCTGTGGGGCAGATGCGGAGCGAGCCGCGCATTATGCCCGTACCGGGGCCCCCAGGCAAGACTTATCCACAGGGGGGGTTAGTGGCTGGCCTTGTCCCGGTGCCAGCCGCGGTGCTGGATGTCCAGCCACAGGCTGTAGGCCGCCGTGAAGGTGGGGAACAGGTTCTGCAGCACCCCCACCGAGTCCTGCTTGGACGAGAACAGGAAGTAGCTCAGGGTCATCAGGGCCCCGACCAGGCTCATGTACCAGAACACCCGGGGGATCACCGGCTTGCCGGCCCGGCGCGAGGCGAAGAACTGCACCACCCAGCGGCCGCCGAACATCAGGGCGCCGGTGTAGCCGATCAGCTTCCACGGGGTGACGTGCAGGCCGGTCCAGGCCAGCCAGGCGATTTCCTCGTTCATGGCCTCACTCCAGTTCGCGGACGTCGGTGAGCTTGCTGCGCTTGATCAGCCAGGCCACGCCCATCAGGTCGCGCACGCCGACCAGGGCCCGGCCCAGGTTCGTGTATTTCGAGGCGCCGGCGCCGCGCGGGCGGTGATTCACCGGCACGCTGGTGGTCTTCCAGCCGGCGCGCTGCATCAGGGCCGGCAGGTAGCGGTGCATGTGGTCGAAGTAGGGCAGCTCCAGGAAGGCCGCGCGCTCGAACAGCTTGGTGCCGCAGCCGGTGTCGGGCGTGGCGTCGCGCAGCAGGCGCGAGCGGATGCCGTTGGCCCACTTCGAGGCCCACTTCTTGCTGCCGGTGTCCTGGCGGTTCACGCGCCAGCCGGCGTAGAGCTTCACGTCGGCCGGGCCGGCGTCGCGGGCGGCCAGCAGCCTGGGCAGGTCGGCCGGATCGTTCTGGCCGTCGCCGTCCAGGGTGGCCACCCAGGGGGCGCGCGCGGCCTTCACGCCGGTGCGGATGGCGGTGCTCTGGCCGCTCTGGCGCTGGTGCGCCAGCACGCGCAGTTCGGGCGCGCGGGCCTTGGCGGCCTGCAGCACGGCCAGGGTGCCGTCGCGGCTGCAGTCGTCCACGATCACCAGCTCGAAGGGCACCACGCCGCGCAGCGCGGCCAGCACCTCGTCCACGAGCGTGGCGACGTTGCCTTCTTCGTTGAAGGCGGGAATGACGACCGAAAGCTGGGGCTGGGTCATGGGGGCTTAACCGCGCAGGCGCTCGAGGATGCCTTCCAGGGCGTCGAGCCCGTGGTAGGCGATGACCAGCTTGCCGCGGCCGCCGCGGCCGTGCTGCACGGCCACCTTGGCGCCCAGCTTCTCGGACAGCTCGCGCTCGAGGCTGGCAATGTCGGCGTCGGAACCCTTGGCGGCGGGCTTGGCCGGCTTCTTGCCCGGGATCTGGCCCTTGGCCAGCAGCTGGGCGCGGCGTTCCACCTCGCGCACGCTCCAGCCTTCGGCCACCGCCTCGCGCGCCAGCGACAGCGCGGCCTGCGGGGCCAGGGTGAGCAGGGCGCGGGCATGGCCCATTTCCAGCTGGCGGTCTTCGAGCAGCTTGCGGATGCCCTCGGGCAGCTCGAGCAGGCGCAGCAGGTTCGACACCGAGGCGCGCGAACGGCCCACGGCTTCGGCGGCCTGCTGGTGGGTGAGCGAGAACTCGTCGATCAGGCGGCTCAGGGCCAGGGCTTCTTCCAGCGGGTTGAGGTCTTCGCGCTGGATGTTCTCGATCAGCGCCATGGCGATCGAGGCGCGGTCGTCGACCTCGCGCAGCACCACCGGCACGTCGGTCAGGCCGGCCTGGGTGGCGGCGCGCCAGCGGCGTTCGCCGGCGATGATTTCGTAGCGCGCTTCGCCGTCCTTGCCCTTGCCGATGGCGCGCACGACGATGGGCTGGATCAGGCCCTGGGCCTTGATGGACTCGGCCAGCTCGGTGAGCTTGGCCGGGTCCATGGCCGAACGCGGCTGGTACTTGCCGGGCTGCAGGTGGTGGATGGGCAGGGTGCGCAGGCCCTCGCCGCTTTCCACCGGGCTGGCGTCGGCGGCGGGCGCCGCGCCCTTGTTGCCCGTGCCCAGCAGGGCGTCCAGGCCGCGGCCGAGGCCGCGCTTCTTGGTGCTCATGCCATCTCCTTGGAAACTTTGCGCTCGCGCCGCACGATCTCGCCGGCCAGGCCCAGGTAGGCGATGCCGCCGCGCGAGGCCCGGTCGTAGCCCACGATGCTCTGGCCGTGGCTGGGCGCCTCGGCCAGGCGCACGTTGCGCGGGATGATCGAGCGGAACACCTTGTCGCCGAAGTGCTTGGTGAGCTCGCCGGAGACGGCGTTGGCGAGGTTGTTGCGCACGTCGAACATGGTGCGGACGATGCCTTCGATCTCGAGCGCCGGGTTGAGCTTGCCCTTGAGCGCGTTGATGGTGTCCACCAGCGAGCTCAGGCCCTCGAGCGCGAAGTATTCGCACTGCATGGGCACGATCACGCCGTCGGCCGCGGCCAGGGCGTTGAGCGTGAGCAGCGACAGCGAGGGCGGGCAGTCGATGATCAGGTAGTCGTACTGCTCGCGCAGCGGCGCCAGGGCGGTCTTGAGGCGCTGCTCGCGGGCCGGTTCGTCCATCAGCCGGATTTCGGCGGCGGTGAGGTCGATGTTGCCGGGCAGCAGGTCGAAGCCCTCGGGCGAGCGCACGATGGCCGCCGCGGCCGGGCATTCGGCCAGCAGGACTTCGCAGCTGGAGTTCTCCAGTTCGCGCTTGTCCACGCCCGAGGCCATGGTGGCGTTGCCCTGCGGGTCCATGTCCACCAGCAGCACCTTGCGCGGCGTGGCCGCCAGGGCAGCGGCCAGGTTCACGGCCGTGGTGGTCTTGCCGACCCCGCCCTTCTGGTTGGCGATGGCGATGATGCGACCCATGCGGACTCCTTGCGCGGCCTGAACCGACGATTATGCCGCCTCGGCCGGCCCGCGGGTGACGGTGACCAGATGGCGGTCGCCCTCCAGGCCCGGGACGGCGAGCGGCTGCACGGTTTCCACCCGCCAGCCGGGCGGCAGGGCGGCGATCTCGGCGTCGGGGCGCTGGCCCTTCATGGCCAGCAGGCGGCCGCCGGGGGCCAGCAGGTGGCCGCCGACGGCGAGGATGCCGGCCAGGGTGTCCATGGCGCGGGCGGTGATCTGGTCGTAGGCGCCGGGCTCGTCCACGGCCTCGGCGCGCGATTCGAGCACGCGCACGTTGGCCAGGCCCAGCTGGCGCACCACTTCGCGCAGGAAGCGGGTCTTCTTGCCGTTGCTCTCCACCAGGGTCACCTGCAGGCCGGGCCGGGCCAGGGCCAGCGGGATGCCGGGCAGGCCGGGGCCGGTGCCCAGGTCGGCCAGCTTGCCGTCGCGCACGTGCGGCCACATCGACAGGGAATCGAGCAGGTGCTTGGACAGCATTTCGCGCGGGTCGCGGATGGCGGTGAGGTTATAGGTGCGGTTCCAGCGGTCGAGCAGCGCCAGGTAGTCGAGCAGGCGCGCGGCCAGCGGCTGCGCCGGCAGGCCAAGCGCGACCAGCCCGGCCTCGAGCTCAGGCATCAGGGAAGAGAGCGGATTCATGCCTGCCATTGTAGAAGAAGGGGGTCAGGTTCACTTATCTGCCCGCGGGCAGATAAGTGAACCTGACCCCCT
>NZ_JAYSEG010000029.1:0-38737 GCF_041913985.1 Arenimonas sp. | reverse complement strand
CGCCATCGCGGCGTGACTCAAACGAAATGGCCTCCGGAGAAGCCGGGGCGATTCACACCGCGTGGCCGACGTCCTGACCCGCGCCAACCCGCGGCTTGAGTACGAGTACGACTTCGGCGACGGCTGGGAGCACACGGTCGTGCTCGAGGAGATCCTCGAGGCGGCCCCGGGCAAGAAATACCCGCGCTGCATCGCCGGCGAGCGCTCCGCCCCGCCGGATGACTGTGGCGGCCCGGGCGGCTACGAGAGCCTGCTCGAAACCCTGGCCGACCCCGGGGACCCGGACCACAAGTCGTCCCATGTCTGGGCCAGCAGCCAGAAGGGCAAGCGCGGCAAGTTCGACCCCGAGGCCTCCGACGAGCAGCAGGTGAAGTTCGCCAACCCGGCGCCGCGGCTCAAGCGGCTACTGGCGTACCTGGCATCCCAGCGCTGACTGCCGGCGGGGCCGCCCCCGGCTATTGGGAGGCCTGCGGGGTCCCAAGAAACGCCGCCACGACGCCAGCCAACTCGGCCACCACCTCCACAAGCCCAGGCGCTTCCAGGCGGCCCCGTTTGAGGAAGGCCCGCCATTGCCTTTGCTTGGCACTGTCCGATGCGAATTCGGCCGTCAGCCCTATCGGGAGGGACGGCGGCATGGGTGTGTTCCGCCGCTCGAAGGTGGCGGACACGGCATTTCGCAGTTCGGCCGGATCGAGACGCCCCTCCCGGGCCAGGCTGAGCAGGTCGAAGTAGTCCTTCATCCGGCTGTTGGCCATGCCGAGCACGACGATGGCCTCCAGTTTCTCCGCAAAAACGGTTTCGCGCGGATAAATGCGCAGCGAGGGCGCGGGCAGGTCCTCGAGCAAGGTCGGCAACTCGGCGTCCTCGGGCCCTGGCGTAACCGCATCTCCGAATCCGATATCCCACTGGACCAGGCACGCGGCGGCGCCCAGGCGGGCGCGCAGATTCACGCGCAGCCCGTCATAGCGGGCCGTCTCGCGGATCTCGCTGACGCCGAGGCCCGAGAGATCGAACACCAGGCCGTCATCGGCCTCTATCGCGCAGAGTTCGCGCACGATGGCTTCGACCCTTGCCGGGTCCGGCGAACCGAACCCGAGGAAATCCGCGTCACGTGTCGGGCGGTGCTCCTGGTCGAACCAATGCCGGAAAAGCATGGCGCCCTTGAGCAGGAAATCATCCCGGTGGCGCGAAATTGAAAGCCGATATAGCAGGCGCTCGACGGCATAACGGTCGAGTGTGAGCTGGAATTCCTCGCCCACCTGCTTCGCATGGTTCAGCAACCGCTGGCGGATCGAGTCAATCCGTGATGGCGAGGGAACGCTCATGCCACCGATTCCAGGTAAGGCCGCATCACATTCGCCATCCGAAACTGACTCGCCATTCGCCAGATTTCGTCGTTGCTCGTTCGACGCTCGCGGCGCACCTGGGCGAGCGCCTCCAGTGCCACGTCCAGACCGATCTTGTTTCGGAACTTGAAACAATCCACGACAGTCCGGGCGACGCTGGTCACGCGCAGCGGCACGCCGTCGCGGGCGTGGGTTTCGATTCCGGCCGAGAGGCCGGCACCCGAATACCGAACGACCCGCAGCGCGGGCCAGTCCAGCAGGGGCGCGTGCCGGCCGGCGGCGATTCCCAGCCAGACCGAGTGCGGTGCCTGTGTCGTGAGCCTGTGGAAGCGCAGCGCCGTCAGGAGGCAGAAAAAGCCGTCGGGCACCCGGCGCGCGACGATCTGCAGCCCCTCGTCCGCCGACGGCGCCCGGCCGGGCAGCGAGTAGACGCCACGCGCCAGCCTGACCAGCTCACCCCGTTTCACCAGGCGCGCGATCTGGGCCCCCTCTAGGCCAGCGGCCCGGAGTTCGCGGGCCCGGGCGCTGCCGTGGGTTTCGAGCAGGTGCTTGGCTTTGGCGTGCGGATCCATGCCGCAAGACTGTTCCAATTGCTATCTATTTGTCAACTATGTGTGTGTTTTTGTAACACACCGAAACCACCTTGGAAGCTGGCCTTTACTCCCACGAATGTGCCGGCCAAAGCCTTGGGCTGGGGCGCAGATTGACTCCAAGCGACGTCGTGCCAAGCCGGCTCGGGTTCGTGCTCAAGCCGGCCAGATCGCTACGGACGACAGGACACGGTCCGCAATCCTTTGCCACCGCTGGCTTTTCACGGCTTCCGAAGCCAGGTCGGGGGTTCGAATCCCTCCGGGCGCGCCATCTCCCCCCTTCCCCTCCCCGTTCCTGCCGTCCGTCGGCTTTCCCCTGGAAAGCTGGCAGGGCCGGCCGTGCCGCCGCGTTTTTCACATTGCCCTCACCCGCAAGCGCCCCCCGCGGGCGGGCAATGTCATCCCCCTTGAGGAAACGCACATGCACAAACGACTCTCGCTCCTGATCGCCCTTTCCCTGGCCGCCCCCGCGGCCCTGGCCGCCAACGGTGACTGGACCGGCTGGTACGCCGGCGTCCACGCAGGCCAGGGCGACTCGGACGCCGAAGCCAACACCACCCTCGGCGGCCAGTGGTCGGTCGAAAGCCAGGCCCTGCGCGACGAAGTCGCGGCCGGCCTGTCGCCCGGCCTCGATGCCAGTGGCTCCGTCTACGGCCTGCAGGTGGGCTACAACCACCAGTTCACCAGCGGCTTCGTGCTCGGCGCCGAACTGGACTGGAGCAAGCTGGGCATCGACGAGGACCGCTCCACCGGCCTGACGCCCACCGCGACCTTCCCCAGCCTGAGCTACGACTACGGCAACGCCATCGAGCTCGACGACAAGCTGGCCCTCAAGGGCCGCATCGGCTGGGCCAGCGGCAGCCACCTGTTCTCGCTCAGCGTGGGCTGGGTGCAGGTGGACGCGCAGGCCTTCGCCGGCATCGTCAGCAACGGCAACTACCTCAAGGCCGGCGTCGGCTCGGATACCCTCGAGGGCACCGAGATTGGTGTTGCCTACCAGTATGACTTCGGCAACCAGTGGTCGCTGCGCGGCGAGTGGCTGATGGCCGACGTCGACTCGCTCGGCTTCGACACCGAATACCTGCCGGGCAGCAGCTTCACGTCGCCGCCGTATACCGAGTCGGTGCGGCAGGAGGCGGACTTCGAGACCCTGCGCCTCGCGCTGAACTACCGCTTCTGATCGGCCGGGCCGGGGTCAGCCCTGGCTGGCCCCGGTCTTGCGGCGCGCGAGCGCGTCGCGGCGGCATCCCAGGAAGCGCGAGGCTTCCAGCCAGTTTTCGTCGGGGTAGTAGGCGAACAGCAGCTGGCCCTGCTTGAGGGTGTCGATCATCTGGCGCGCCACCTCGCGGCGCACCGCGGGGCAGCCGAAGCTGCGGCCAAGGCGGCCCTGCAGCGCGGCGGTGAGCGGATCCACGTAGCCGGCGCCGTGCATCACGATCATCCGGTCGCGCGCGGCGTCGTTCACGCCGGGCTCCAGGCCGTCCATTCGCATCGAATAGCCGTTGCCGCCCTGGTAGGTCTCGGCGGTGAGGAACAGGCCCAGGCTGGACTGATGGCTGCCGTCGCGGTTCGAAAACGCGGTGGCATGGTTCTCGCCGCTGCCCTTGCCGTGCGCCACGTGTTCGGCGAACAGCAGCTTGCCCTCGCGCAGGTCGAACACCCACAGGCGCGGTTCGGTGGAGGGGCGCGAGTAGTCGATCACGGCCAGGCGGTCGGAGGCGGGCGCCGTCTCGGCCTGCATCGCGCACTCGCGCGCTTCCAGGGCCAGGGCCAGCACCTGCGGGTCGGCGGCGGGCGCCGCGGCCGACAGCCGCTCGAGCAACGGTTCGCCGGCGAAGGCGGGCGGCAGGGCCAGCAGCAGGAGCCAGGTCAGGCGGCGGGTCATGGCCATCAGCATACATCCCGGGGTATGTACGCGGCTCAATGGGGCTCGGCCGGCGGTTTTCCATCCCCCTCGAGCACGGTCAGGGCCGCGGCCGGGCGCAACCGTTCATCCGTGACCACCAGGGTGGCGCCGGGGGTGAGGGCGTCATACACCCGGGCCACGAAGGCCGGGTCCACCCGCAGCGCGGCCGCGGCCAGGCTGTCGGCCGGGTCGTCGCCGCCCTCGCCCAGCACCCGCAGCCAGCGCCGGCGGGGGCGCTCGGGAAGCAGGGGGAGCGCGTCGTCCCGCAGGCCGTCGAGCAGGGTGTAGGCCGTGGTGCCGCCGGGCAGCGGGCCGGCCACGCCGACCGGCGCGCGGCCGATCTCGACGCCTTCGCGCAGCACCACCATCTCGCGGTCGCCGGTGCTCAGCACCACGGTGATGGCGCCGGCCGGGGCCGCGTCGGGTGTCCAGGTGTAGCCGGCGCCGGCGGGCGGCGGCAGCGCCAGCTCGGCCACCGGCGTGCCGGCGCGCGGCGCGGCGGGCGGCGGCGGGAACAGCGCGGGGTCGGCCAGCATGGGCGCGCGCCCCGGTTCGTCGATGATCACCACGGTCATGCCGCGCTCGGTCACGCCGAACAGCTTTTCCGAGAACGCCTCCGGCAGGCGCACGCAGCCGTGCGAGGCGGGATAACCCGGCACGCGGCCCGCGTGCAGCGCCACGCCGTCCCAGGTAAGCCGCTGCATGAACGGCATCGGCGCGTCGTCGTAGAGGTTCGAGAAGTGCTCGCGCTTCTTCTGCAGGATGGTGAACACGCCGGTGGGCGTTTCATGGCCCTTCTTGCCGGTGCTCACGGTGGCCACGCCGATGCGCACGCCGTTGCGGTAAACATAGGCGCGCTGCTCGGGCAGGCTCACCAGCACCAGCAGCGGGCCCTTCGGGGCGAGCTCGGGCAACCACAGGTATTCACCCGGCAGCAGCTGCAGCGGTGCCGACGGCGTGGCGGGCGGCGCGGCCGCCAGCGGCAGCGCCAACGCCATGAACAGGCAGGCGCCGATGAAACGAAATACAGGAAGGTTGCAGGCCAAGGCGACGCTCCGGAACAAGCCAGGGCCATGCTAACGGAATGCCGGGGCCGCAAATGAAAACGGCCCGAATCCATTCGGGCCGTGTCTGCGAAGACGAACCAGTTTGTCCCGAACCCACTCTGAAGGTTCCCGGTTCGCCGTGCCGTTGGAGAGAGAGAGATTTGGCGTCGCTGACGGATGCATCTTGAACGTTGTGCATTGCGCTGGCGTGTACATGGATTGCCGCTTGGATTGACGTTGCATCGCGCTTTTCGCCGCTTTTCTGAACCGCGCCGAAACCGCCGCCCGGACGTCCGCTGTTCGCACCCCTGGACATGACCTCCGACCCATGCGGCCCTTGTGGCTCCGTGGAAACTGGCGCTATCCCCCGGAAAAAGTGCCATGAGCCCACGCGCAACCTTGTCCTCCGCCTCCCACCATCGCCTCGGCTTCGCGGAAGCCCTCGCGTTGTCGGGCGACCGCTTCCACTTCGTCACCGCCACCGAACGCGGCGTGCAGATCGACGTTCCCGCCGGCTGGGCTTCGGCCTGGTGGGTGCTGCGCGGTTCGCTCGGCGTGCAGTCGCCGCAGTTCAACGGCGACGTCGCCGCCGGCCGCCTGCTCACCTGGCAGGACGGCGCGATGCGACTGTTCTCGCACGGTCCGGTCGGCGCCATCGGCATCGCGGCCCCCGCCGCGCTGTGGAGCCGCCGCCTGCAGGGCACGCAGGGCGGCCCCGACCGCATGCTGCTGCCCTGGCAGCTCGAGCCCGAACATGAACTACGCCGCCTGATGGTGCGGGTGGCGCGCCTGGCCCGGCAGGGCGAAGCCCGCCACGAAGCCGCGCTCGGCGCCCTGGTGTCGGCGCTGCACGACGCCCAGTGCCCGCTGCGCCAGCACCTCGACGCCTGCAGCGGCCGCACCACCCAGCGCCGCGAACAGGTGCTGGTGCGGCTGATGCGCGTGCGCCACCTGGTCACCTACGGGCGCGAGTCGCGCCTGGACCTGGGCCGCCTGGCCGAGGTGGCGAACTACTCGCCCACCCACCTGATCCGCCTGTACCGCGAGGTGTTCGGCGAGACGCCGGTGGAATACGCCAGCCGCCTGCGCGTGGACCGCTCCTGGACCCTGGTGCGCAACACCCGCATGCCCATCGGCGACATTTCCGAAGTGGTCGGCTTCGAGAGCAAGAGCGCGTTCTGCCGCTCCTTCAAGGCCAAGTTCGGCTACACCACCTCCGAGATCCGCCGCTCCGCCGCGCGCTGACGTCCCGCGGCGTCCGCGCCCAAAGCAAAAGGCCCGCAACTTGCGTTGCGGGCCTTTCTTCTTGCGTGTCCCGGCGCCGGTTGCCCGGCGCCGGGGGTGGCTGCATCAGAACGTCTGCGTGTAGCGGAAGTACGTGGTGCGGCCGTAGGCGTCGTACAGGTAGAAGTTCCACGGACGGCCGTCGAACGCGGTCAGCTCCGGGTAACGGTCGCCGACGTTGGTGGCACCGACGGTGATGGTGCCCTTCCACGGCGCGTTCCAGGTCAGCTGCACGTCGTTGGTGGCATAGCCACCCACCGGGCCGTTGGCGCCGATGTAGTTGATGTTCCAGCCGGCGGTGAAGTCGCCGAAGGTCCAGGTGTTGTACAGGCTGCCGCGGCGGTCCGGGTAGCCGTTGATGTCCAGGAACTCGGTGATGTTGCCCAGGCCGTCGTCAACGTCGTAGCTGTTGATGTACGAAATGGTCAGCTGGTTGCGCAGTTCGCCGTACTTGCCCAGGTCGAAGCTGGTGTTGGCGCGGAAATCGATGCCATCGGTTTCCAGCGTGCCCTGGTTGGCGTAGCCAGCGACAATTTCCTTGATGGAGCCATCGGCGCGGCGGGTGATGCTCATGCCGGGCGGAATCGGACCGTAGGTGACCGGATCCAGTTCGGAGTTGATGATCGCCTGCGGGGTGATTTGGCTGATCGAGTCTTCGATCTCGATGTTGTAGTAGTCCACCGAGAGGTCAAGCCACTCGAGCGGATCCCACACCGCGCCGACGCTGAACTGCGTCGACTGCTCCGAGGACAGGTTCGGGTTGGCCTGGAAGTAGGTGTTGACCTGCAGCTGGCAGGTGCTCGGCTCGCCCACAGCGGCGCAGGACGCCGCGTCGTTGACCGGCTCGGCCGAGAACGCGGTCTTGGCGTTCAGGATGTCCAGGCCCGGGGCGCGGAAGCCCTGGCCGAAGGAACCACGCAGGGTCAGGGTGTCCAGCGGCTGCCAGCGCATGGCGATCTTCGGCGAGAAGTCGTTGCCGTAGTCGCTGTAGCTGTCCCAACGGCCGGCCAGCGTGATGTCGAAGTTGCTGGTGAACGGCAGCAGCCATTCGAAGTACACGGCCTTGGCGTCGCGCGAACCGGAGGTCGAATTACCCGAGGAACCCAGCACCTCGCCGGCTTCCGAAAGCGAGTCGTACAGGTCGACCAGGTTGTCTTCGCGGTACTCGACGCCGAACACGCCGTTGGAGGTGCCGCCGCCCATCTCGAACAGGTCGAAGTTGAGCAGCGCGTAAATTTCGTCTGTGGTCCAGCGGGAATCGCGGCTGATGGTGGCCTGCATGCCCGACAGGACCGCCGGGTCGGCGCTGTACGGGTCGGTCAGGTCGTAGTCGCCGTTGTTGGCGGCGGCATTGGCCAGGCTGGCCACGATGTAGCCACGGCCCAGCTCGGTGTACTTGTAGTCAGTGCGACGGGCGCCGAAGTCGATGCCGATGGTGTCGGTCAGCTGGCCCTGGAAACCCACCAGATAGTCGGCATTGGTGGTGTCCGTGAAGTTGTCACGATTGCCGGCCGCGGCGAAGCGGTGGAAGTAGTAGGTCGGCAGGCCGTCGGTGACGCCGTCGTGGGCAGCGATCAGGAGCGGATTGTTGTTGATGTCCTGCGAGGTGCCGTCCTCGACGCGCACCACGCCCGGGACCGGCGCATAGCGACCGAAGGTCTCGACCTTGGTCATGCTGGCGGAGCCGTAGATGGACCAGTTGTCGTTGATCTGGTGGTCAGCGCGGATAAACACCGACTTGGTGCCGACCTTGGCGTCGTTGGCCGCGACCGAGTTGAAGTTGAACGAGCACAGGCCGTTGGCCAGGAAGTAGAACGCGCCCTGGTTGCAGGCGAATCCCGGTACCGCGCCAAGGTCGCCAGTCAGGCCGTCATAGGCATTGCCGTCGCCGTCGACGTCGCCAAGGTCGCCAGTATCGATCACGCCGTCTTCGTTCGCGTCGACGACGGTCCAGTCGTAGAAGTTGTTGCCGTAGTCGGAGACACCCCGGCCCGAGCCGCCGATCTGGTCACGGGTGAAGACCATGCCTCGCTTCGAGGACGAGGCGCCGCCGATCACGCGGGTGCGGTCGGACGAAGAGCCGAACACGACCGACATGTCCTGCAGGTCGCCGCCCTTCACTTCGGTCGAACCGATGCCATAACGCAGCTCGGCGCCGTTGAAGTCCTTGCGCAGGATCACGTTGACCACGCCGCCGATGGCGTCGGAGCCGTACACGGCCGAGGCGCCGTCGGACAGGATCTCGATGCGCTCGACGGCAGCCAGCGGGATGGCGTTGAGGTCGGTGCCCGACGAAGCGGACATCGGGTTGGTCGGGGCGCGGCGGCCGTCGATCAGCACCAGGGTGCGGCCGGAGCCGACGCCGCGCAGGTCGATGGTGGCCAGCGACTGGGCCGAGGAGCCCGACTGCGGCTTGAAGTTGCCGAACGAGGCGAAGGTCGAGTCGCGCAGCACGTCGGCCACGGAAACGTCGCCCGACGCGTCGATCTGGGCGCGGTCGATCACGATGACCGGCACGGCGCCTTCGATGTCGGCGCGCTTGAGGCGCGAACCGGTGACTTCGATGGTGTCGAGGGTGGCGGCGTCTTCCGACTCCTGCGCGAGTGCGCTGGTGGCGGACAGCGCGCCGGCCGAGACCGCCGCCATGGCCAGCAGCGCGCGCTGGATGGACGCGGAAAGCGTACGGGATTGCATCTTGCGTTACTCCACTACTCAAGGCCGGATGGCCGGAGCAGTGATGTTTACAAGTGCTTAACAATATGACAGTAGCCGGCGTATGCATAAGCCGTGCGCAGGTTGAGCATTTCGGTGTGCCGGGATTCGTATTTCCGGGGCCGGCCGCGGAACGACGCCTTGCAATGGCGGGTGCCGGCTCCTACATTGGCGGCGTGGGACATACCCCCCACCCTATCCAAGGCAGCGACCCCCGATGAGCGCCCCGACCCCGCGCGCCGCAGCCACCGTAACGGTGGCGACGCCATGATGTGGTTCGCCCTGCTGGGCGCGGTGGCCATCGGCCTGTCGCTGGGGCTGCTGGGTTCCGGCGGCTCCATCCTCACCGTGCCGGTGCTGGTTTACCTGGTGGGCCAGCCCGAGAAGATCGCCATCGCCGGCTCGCTGGCCATCGTCGGCGGCGTGGCCCTGGCCGGCGCCATTCCCTGGACGCTCAAGCGCGAGGTGGATTGGCGCAGCGTGGTCTGGTTCGGCATCCCCGGCATGGCGGGCACCTGGCTGGGCGCGGCCATCTCGCGCTGGATCCCGGGCCCGGTGCAGCTGTTCCTGTTCGCGCTGGTGATGCTGGCGGCGGCCTGGATGATGTTCCGGCCGGCGAAAGTCCGGCCCGTGGACCATGTGCACGTGCCGCGCTCGCGCCTGCTGATCGTGCTCGACGGCCTGGGCGTGGGCGTGCTGACCGGCCTGGTCGGCGTGGGCGGTGGTTTCCTCATCCTGCCGGCGCTGGTTCTGCTGGGCGGCCTGGCGATGCACCGCGCCATCGGCACCAGCCTGTGGATCATCGCGCTCAAGTCCTTCAGCGGCTTCGCCAAGTACGTGAGCGTGCTGGGTGCCGCCGGCCTGGTGCTCGACTGGCGCCTGATCGGCATATTCACGGCCGTGGGCGCCGGCGGCAGCCTGGTCGGCCAGCAGCTGGCCGGCCGGCTGCCGCAGCAGAAGCTGAGGAAGATGTTCTCGGTCTTCCTGGTGCTGATGGGCCTGTTCATCATCGCGCGCACCGCGCCGGGCCTGTTCGCCGGCTGACGCCGGCGTATTCTTCCCCTGCTCCTCACGCCACCCCAGGAGATGCCAATGAAAACCGTCCAGGACATGGTCGCCGAGGCCAAGGCCAACATCCGCGAGATCGACCACGAGCAGCTGCTCGAACTGCAGGCCGCGGGCACGCCCGTGGTGGACGTGCGCGAACCGGCCGAGTTCGCCGCCGGTTACATCCCCGGCGCGGTGAACATCCCGCGCGGCGTGCTCGAGTTCGAAGTGGACGGCCACCCGGCCGTGAACTGCGTGAAGGACCCGGCGCTGGGCCATCGCGAGGCCACCATCATCCTCAGCTGCCGCAGCGGTGCCCGCAGCGCGCTGGCGGCCGATGCGCTGCGCCGGCTCGGCTTCCGCGACCCGGTGTCGCTGGCCGGCGGCTTCAATGGCTGGGCGGCGGCCGGCCGCCCGGTCGCCAAGTAAGGAACGACCATGACCAACACGACGCCAACCGGCCGCCGCGGCCTGCTGGGCAAGCTGGCCCTGCTGGGCCTGTCCCTGCCCGCGCTCGCCGCCGCCCGGCCCGCCGCGGCCGCGGCCACGCCGGCGAAGCCGAAACACCGCACCGCCGCGTACCACATCAGCGACCACACCCGCGCCATCAAGATGATGCGCAACCTGGGCGCGCACCGCGCCGCGGACCCGACCGCCGAACTCGTGGTGGTGGCCTTCGGCGGCGGCGTGGACTTCCTGCTCGACGGCGCCATGGACGAGCACGGCAATTCCTACGAGGCCATCGTCGACACCCATGTCGCGGCCGGGGTTAAGTTCCGCGTCTGCAACAACACCCTGGTGGCGCGCGACATCAAGCGCGAGCAGCTGCTGCCCGACGTCGAGGTGGTGCCCTCCGGCGTGGCCGAACTCACCCGCCTGCAGTGCGACGAGGGCGCGGCCTACATCAAGCCCTGACGCCGCCACCGCGGGCGCAAACAAAAAGGCCGGGCCGCCGCAGGGCGACCCGGCCTTCGTTTTGCCTGGCTCAGCCCTTGAAGTGGTAGCTGAACTCGACTTCGTACTGGTCCATGCTCAGCTCGACCGTCTGCGCCGGGTCCAGCGGGTTGCCGCCGCGCACTTCCACCGAAGGCGCGACCATCGCCGACACCGTCCAGCGGTTGCCCTTGGAACCGTGGGCGCGGCTGTAGCCGACGGTGAAGTGGTTCTCGACCACGCCCGGGGCGAGGATGTTGAACAGCACTTCGCTCGAAGGGATCGGCTGGTCGGTGTGGCTGTAGCCGAAGTACCAGGTGGAGTCGGCCGTGGCGCGGTATTCGGCGCCGAGCTTGAACACCGTCATGTCGTCCCAGCCGAAGCCGGCACCGCCGTTCGCGCCGAGCGGCGCCATCATCAGGTTGGGCAGCATCGGATTGGCTATAGAGTCGACGTCGCCATAGGCGATCCACTGCACGTCGAACTCGACCGTCAGCTTGTCGCCGGCATCGAAAGCCATGCCCACGGTGGCGGTGGCCGGGATGTCGAAGTCGCCCTGGTTGGCAAACAGGCCGGCGTAGTCGTCGAACTCGCTCATCGACATCTTGGTCTGGTACGAGGCGCCGAAGCGCACGCCCTCGCCCAGCTGGGTCTGCATGCCCAGCTTCAGGCCCAGGCCGTAGCTGGTGTCGTGTCCGTTGTTGGTGAGCTTGGTCGGGTCGGAAGAAAACGGCGCGAAGTTGCCCAGGCCGCGGGCCTCGAAGCTCTGCAGCGCGATGATGGGCGAGATGCCGAACGAGGAGTCCTCGCCGAAGGCCCGCGCATAGGTCGGGGCGATGAACATCTGCATCAGGTCCACGCCCGCGGTGCCGTCGCCGAAGGTGCCCGGCATGGTGAAGCCCATGCCCGGGGGCACGCTGCCCATGGGCACGCCGAAGGTGGCGCTGCCGCCGAGGTAGCGGGTGTTCATGCCGCCGTTGCCGTACACGGCCACGCCGATCGCGGCGTTTTCGCCCAGCGAACGCTTCCAGCCGAAGTGCGGGATGAGGAAATAGTCCTTGTCGCTGCGCAGCCTGGCCGGGCCGACGCCGAAGGTGCACTGCTGCGCCGACATGCAGGCGCCGGACGGGCCGCCGGTGACTTCGTAGCCGCGATCGGGCGAGAACCAGCCCATGCCCGCGTCCATGCCGTCCTCGACGCCGAGCAGGCCGGCGGGGTTGGTGGCCGGGGCCAGGGTGTCGAGCGAACGGGCCACGCCGGTGCCGGCCATGGCTTTGCTCTGGGTGCCGTAGCCGTGCGAGAAGTAGCCGTTGGTGGCGAAGGCGGATCCGCTCCCGAGCAGCGAGATCGCCGCGAGTATCGCGGTGGTGTGCAACTTGCGGTGGTGGACAGTCGTGCGCATGGTTCCCTCCCCGGGATTTCACCGCCGGCGCGCGAGCCGGTGGCGTGTTTGCCCTGGCCGACCATCGGCCCGTGGCTTTAGTTGTTCCATTGGCAACCGCGGGCGGCGCACGGCGCCTAGCTCCGGCAGTCGTCGCGGCGCGCCGTGCGCGCCGCGTGCAAGGCACGCACCCCCACGCCCGCCGCCATGGCGAGCACGAAGGCGAAGAGTTCCGGCCGGCCCGAGCCGAGGCCGGCAATCGCCGGTCCCGGGCACAGGCCGGCGATGCCCCAGCCGGCGCCGAACAGCAGCGCGCCGACGACGAGGTCGCGGTCTATCTCGGTGCGTTCGGGCAGGTACCGGCGCGGCGCCAGCACGGGGCGCGCCTGGCGCCGCAGCGCCCACTGGAACATCGGCAGCGCCACTGCCAGCGCACTGGCCATCACCACGGCCAGGCTCGGGTCCCAGGCGCCCGCCACGTCGAGGAAACCAATGACGCGCGCGGGATCGGTCATGCCCGCCAGCGTCAGGCCGGCGCCGAACAGCGTGCCGCAGGCCAGGGCGACGACCGCGCGCATCAGCGCCACCCCGCCAGGCGCAGCAGCAACACGGTGCCCACCCCGGCCGCCATGAACACCGCCGTCGCGGCCAGCGAGCGCGGCGACAGGCGGGCGATGCCACAGATGCCGTGCCCCGACGTGCAGCCGCAGCCCAGGCGCGTGCCATACCCCACCAGCAGCCCGGCCAGCACCATGCCGCCCCAGCCCACCTGCAGCTGCATGCCGCCGGTGCCGGCCACGAAGTGGCGCACCAGCAGGTAACCCGCCACCAGCCCGACCAGGAACAGCACGCGCGCCGCGGTCTCGGGCAACTTCGGGTTGGCCAGCGCGTCGCCGAAGAATCCGCTCACGCCGGCGATGCGGCCATTGAAGATGAACAGCAAACCGGCCGAGAGCCCGATCAGGGCGCCGCCGGCGATGGCCTGCAGCAGCTGGGCTTCGCTCATCGCGCCACCCCGGCCCTGCAGGCCGCGCTGCGAAGGGCGCTGCGGGCGCCGTGTGCTAGCATTCCCGAAGCAATTTTGGAACCGCGAACATGCCGACCCCGAGCAAGCGCAAGGCGCCGAAGAAGGCCACCGGCACCGCCGTCGCCACCGTCCAGACCGCCACCGAGATCCGCGCCGCGCACCAGCGTGCCATCGGCCTGCGGCTGCGCCGCGTGGAAGGGCAGATCCGCGGCGTCCTGCGCATGGTCGAGGGCGGCGAGTCCTGCGAGGACATCGCCCAGCAGCTCGCGGCCGCGCGCCAGGCGCTCGACCGCGCCTTCTTCGAAATGATGGCCTGCAGCCTCGAATACGAGATCGCCGACGGCCGGGACGAGGGCCAGCGCCAGGAGCGCGTCTCCGGCATCATCCGCACGCTCAGCAAGTACGCCTGATCGTTCCAAGCGCACCTCAGCCCAGCAGGCCCGCGTTGCCGTCCACGCCGATGAGCTTCGGCTGCTGGACCTGCTTGAGCGACACCGTCTTGCGGTCGCGCAGCCAGCCGGCCACCACGTCCCAGATCGGCTCGCCCTGCGCGCCTTCCGCCACCGGCGCCCAGCCGGCCACGCGGTAGGTCTTGTCGGCTTCCACCGCCACGCCGCCGATGCGCATGTCGCGGATGCGGTTGCCCATGGTGGCGTTCGGGTCGATCGAGTAGTCCATGCCGCCCACGCGCACCATGTCGCCGCCCTGCTGGTAATACGGGTCGGCGTTGAACAGGTTGTCGGCCACGTCCTCGAGCACGGTCTTGAGCATCGAACCCTTCATGTCGGTGAGGGTGGAGTGCGGGTAGGTGATGGCGGTCTGGTCCATCAGGTGTTCCATGCGGATCGTGTCGCCCGGCAGCAGCGACGTGCCCCAGCGGAAGCCCGGCGACAGCGCCACCTGGGCGCCCTTCACCTCGAGCATGGCGTCGAGGATCAGCTGGTCGAAGCTGCCGTTGAAGTTGCCACGGCGGTAGAGCAGCTCGTCGGTGCGGGCCAGCGGCTCGTCGAGCCTGGCCAGGTAGGGCGCGCGCACGTCGTCGATGAGCTTCTGCATGTCCCGGTCGGCGGCCAGCGCGTTCGCGAACACCGGCAGCAGGCGGTATTTCCAGCTGGCCACCTTGCCGTTTCGCACGTCGAAATCGAGCACGCCCAGGAACTTGCCGTTGCTGCCGGCGTTGGTCACCAGGGTTTCGCCGCCGGCGTTGCGCACGCGCGTGGGCATCGGCATGCCGTCGTGGGTGTGGCCGCCGAGGATGGCGTCCAGGCCGCGCACGCGCGAGGCGAGCTTGAGGTCCACGTCCATGCCGTTGTGCGAAAGCAGCACCACCACCTGCGCGCCTTCGGCGCGGGCGGCGTCGATGGCCACCTGCATGGCCTCTTCCTGGATGCCGAAGCTCCAGTCGGGCACCATCCAGGCCGGGTTGGCAATGGGCGTGTAGGGGAAGGCCTGGCCCAGGATGGCCACCGGCACGCCGTTCATCTCGCGGATGACGTAGGGCTTGAAGACCTGGTCGCCGAAGTCGCGCGTGTTCACGTTCTGCGCGACGAACTCCACCTTGCCGGCGAAGTCCCGGCTGATGATTTCCTGCACGCGCTCGGCGCCCAGGGTGAATTCCCAGTGGCCGGTCATCACGTCCACGCCGAGCAGCTTGCAGGCGTCGACCATGTCCTGGCCGTTCGTCCACAGCGCCGTGCCGGAACCCTGCCAGGTGTCGCCACCGTCGAGCAGCAGCGCGCCCGGGCGGGAATCGCGCAGCTGCTTCACCAGCGTGGCCAGGTGGGCGAAGCCGCCGACCTTGCCGTATTCGCGCGCGCCCCCGACGAAGTCCAGGCAGGTGAAGGCGTGTGCCTCCGGCGTGCCGGCGCGCAGGCCGAAGCTTTCCAGGAAAGCCTTGCCGACCACGTGCGGGGCGCGGTTGAGCGCTTCGCCGACGCCGATGTTCACCGACGGCTCGCGGAAGTGGATCGGCAGCAGCTGGGCGTGGCTGTCGGTGAAGTGCAGCAGGTGCACGTTGCCGTGGCGCGGCACGTCGTAGAGCCGCCGCATCGCCCGCGGGCTGCGCGCCAGCGCCGGGTCGGACTGGGCCAGGGCGGCGGCCGCGGCCGCCATGACGGACAGGAATTCGCGGCGCTGCATTTCAGTTCTTCCCGGGCGCTTCGAGGTTGACCGGCGACTGCGGGTCGAACAGGTAGGCCATCACGTCCTTGAGCTGCTGCTCGTCGAGGATCTTCTTCTCGCCGAAGCGCGGCATGTGCGAGCACGCGTTGTAGGCGTGCGAGTTCCACAGGCGCGTCCAGGTGTACTTGAGGATGGGTTCGCTGTTGCCGCGCAGCTTGCCGTACAGGCCCAGCGAAGGCGCGATGGTGCCGTAGGCGATCTCTTCCGCGGCCATCTGGTGGCAGGCATAGCAGTTGCCGCCGTTGGGCAGGTTCGGGTCGTCGTTGCTCTGCAGTCCGGTGCCGGTCTTGGCGATCTTCTCGCCGTTCTTCCAGTCGCCCAGGTAGTTGCCGTCGGCCGGGAAACGGATGCCGGCGTTGGCGGCTTCCATGATGGTGGTCACCAGCTCGGGCGGCACCGGCTTGCCTTCGTATTCGCTGCAGATGCGCTGGGTTTCGTCCTGGTCCAGGCGGTCCATGCCGGCCTGGCCGCGCGGGGCGAAGGAGCCGGTGATGTCGAGCGGCGCGTCGAAGGCGGCGGCGGTGTCGCCGGCCTTGGGCGCGTGGCCGCAGCCGGCCGCGAACAGCGCGGCGAGCAGCGGCAGGGAAGCGGTTCGGAGGGTCTTCATGGTCGGGGTCCTATCGCTTCAGGCCGGGCGAATCCATCACGGCGCCGTTGGCCTGCACGCCGAGGTAGGTGATCAGTCCGATGGCCACGTCGGAACCGTGCTGCAGGCCGGGCAGGCGCTGCTGGCGCATGCAGTCGTTCATGCGCCACTCGAGCGTGCGCACCGCGCCCTGGCTCAGGCGGTAGGCCGGCCAGGTCGGGAACGAGCCCTTGGCGCCCTCGACGGTGTTGAGCCGCGGCATGTCCTGCAGGCGGATGCGCTTGCCGTCGTGGGTGTGGCAGGTGGCGCAGGAAAAATCATGCGGGCCCGCACGGTAGTTGAAGAAACGCTTGCCGTTCTCGAAGGCCCGGCGTTCGGCCGGGTGCTGCTGCGGCACCGCCACCGTGGCCCCGCGCGACTGCGCGGCGATGAACGCCGAGAGCGCCTCGAGGTCGGTCTGCTGCTGGCCCTGCTCGGAGAACGGATGGGCACGCAGGGCCGAGACGTCCAGGCCCTGCTGCTTTTCCATGCACCACAGCAGGCGCATTTCCAGGTCCATCACCTGGCCCGCGTCCTCGAACCAGCGCGGCAGCTGCGCGTAGGCGCCCTGCAGCACGCCCGGGCCCAGGCCCAGGTCGCACTGCTCCAGCGAGGCCTGCTTCGGGCCGCGCACCGCACGCCAGATTTCCTCGCCCTGCATCTCGGCCAGCTCGGCCGGGTTGTCGTCGCCGAACATCTCGCGGTACTCCGCGAACACGTCGCTGCCCGACTGGGCGAAGCTAGCCGCCACCGGCGCCAGCGCGAGCGCCAGGCCGAGCACGAAGGTCTTGGGGATGGACTGGGTCATGGCATCACGCCAGTGCGACTTCGTCGCTGCGGGTGTCGCCCTTGTTGTCGGTCCAGGACACCTTGACCTTGTCGCCGGCCGCGCCGCCCTTGAACGAGAACTGCAGGAAGGGGTTCTGCGAGACGGCCGCGCCCCACTCCGCCGACAGCACTTCGCGGTCGTTGTGGTGCGCCACCACCGAGGTGATGAAGTGCGCGGGGACGACGGCGCCGGCCGAGTCCTTGCGCTGGCCGGTTTCCATCGGGTGGGACATCAGCACCTTCACTTCGGTGGTGTCGCCCTTGATCGTGGCGCGGATGCGCATCGGGTTGCCCATGTCTTTTCTCCTTCGAATGCTTCTGGATCAGCCGCCGCAGCCGCCAAGGGTGACCTTGGTCTCGCGCGACACCGAGTAGTTCTTGCCGTTGGCACGCACCACGGCGGTGAGGTTGCAGGTCTGCGCGACCTTCACGCGGGTCATCACGCTGGGCAGGGTGCCTTCGGGGATCGAGAACACCGCGACCAGCGGGTTCGGGTTGGCTTCGACCAGGATCGAGATCTGGTCGGTGCCCGGGATGTTGCTGGTGACGCTGACCGGCACCACGGCGCCGTTCTCGGCGATCTCCGGGGTCTGGAACACGATCTCGGCGCTGGTTTCGGCGGCGCCGCCGATGCCGGCCAGGGCGTCATTGACGGTGGTGGCGGTGAAGGCCGCCTCGGGGCGGACCAGCTTGGCCAGCGCACGCACCGGCCACGCCGCGGCGACGCCGAGCAGGGCCAGCGCGGAGGCGCCGGAGACGAGGAAGGAACGACGATTGAGGTTCATGGAAACTCCGTGTTGCGCGTGGGGTGGAAAGCGGGGATCAGGGCTTGGCGCCGCCGACCAGCCAGTCGACGATCAGTTCGAGGTCGGCGTCCGACAGGTTCGGCTGCGGCGGCATCGGCACCGGGCCCCAGGCACCGGAGCCGCCGGCCTTGATGCGGGCCTTGAGCGCGTCCCTGGCGTCGGCCTGGCCGGCGTACTTCTTGGCGACGTCGGCGAAGGCCGGTCCGACGATCTTGGCGTCCACGCCGTGGCAGGCCGAGCAGGCATTGCGGCTGAGCGCGTCGGTCGGCGCGGCGGCGCTGGCGGCGCCGGACAGGCCGGCCACGGCGAGCGCGGCCAGGGGAAGCAGGGTGCGGGTGTTTCGCTGGTTCATCGTGTTCGCCTTGCGTGGAATGGGGGTTATTCGGGCGCGCCGTCGAGCAGCCAGCGCACCAGGGTCTTCACCTGCTCGTCGTCGAGCTGCGGCTGCGGCGGCATGGGGATCGCGCCCCAGACGCCGGAGCCGCCGTTGCGGATCTTCCCGGCCAGGTACTCGGCAGCGTCGGCGCGGTCCTTGTGCTTCGCGACGATCTCGCGGAAGCCCGGGCCGACCAGCCTGGCGTCGATGCCGTGGCAGCCCAGGCAGGCATTGCCGGACAGCAGCTCGTTGGGCGCCTTCGACACCGCGGCCACTTCGGCCGGTGCCTCGCCTTCCGGCGAAGTGCGCGCGCCGCGGATGGCGCCGTATTCGCGGTTCTGCTTCTGCAGCTCGCCGTGGGCGTTGCGCGCGAAGTCGGGCAGGCTCGAGGTGACCTCGGCCGTCTCGCGGCAGTCCTTCATGCAGGCCTTGTTGCGGGTGTCGGGCTTGCCGTCCACCTTCCACAGGCCGTGGTCGAAGGTCATGCCGTTGCGGTTGGGCATGCGCGACTGCGCCCAGGCGATGTTCTCGTGACTCAGCACGTAGTCGGCCGGCACCACCTCGGCGAGGTTGAGCATGTAGGCCACCACCGCGTACACCTCGTCGGGCTTGAGCGACTTGGGCTTGTCCCAGGGCATGGCGCGGTTGATGAAGTCCCACAGCGTCGAGACGGTGGGCACCTTCATGATGGTGGTTCGGGTGGCGCCGGCCTGGGCCAGCGCGGCCACGCGGCCGGTTTCGATGTCCTGGGCGGTGGTGTTGCCGATCAGCGGCGGGAACACGTGGTTGGCGTCGCCGAAGTCGCCGTGGCAGGACGAGCACTTCTCGATCCAGATCTGCTCGCCGTCCATGACGCTGCCCGAACCCTCGGGCAGGCCCTGGAAGTCCGGGCGCACGTCGATGTCCCAGGCCTTCACCTCGGCCTCGGTGGCCGGGCGGCCCACGCCTTCGAAGGCGCCCGCGGCCGGCGCCAGCGCCAGCAGCAGCGCCAGGGACAGGCCCGTGAATTCAGGCGACCTGGACATTCGACACCTCGCCGTTTTCAGCGACCTTCCAGGTCTGGATGGCGTTGTTGTGGTAGACCGAACGGGTGCCGCGCACCGCGCGCAGCTGGCCGTAGGTGGGCTGCACGTAGCCGGTCTCGTCGATGACGCGGCTCTGCAGCAGCGCCGGCTCGCCGTTCCAGGCCCAGCCGATGTTGAAGCGGGTGAGCGCCTTGCTCAGTATCGGCGTCTCCAGGCGCGCGGTCTGCCAGGTGATGCCGCCGTCGAAGGAGACATCGACGCGCTTCACCTTTCCGCGGCCGGACCAGGCCAGGCCGGTGACGTTGTAGTAGCCCTTCTCCAGCAGCACCTGGCCGCCGGACGGCGAGGTGATGACCGACTTGGCCTCCTGGATCGAGGTGTACTGGCGCATGGTGCCGTCGGGCATGAGGTCGGCGTAGCCGGAGGTCTCGTCCTTGGTGGCATAGGGCTTGTCGCCCACTTCCAGCCGGCGCAGCCACTTCACCCAGCTCACGCCCTGCACGCCCGGCACCACCAGGCGCAGCGGGTAGCCCTGCTCCGGGCGGATCATCTCGCCGTTCATGCCGTAGGCCACCATGGCGTCGTCGAGCGCGCGCTCGATGTCGATGGTGCGGGTCATGCTGGAGCCGTCGGCACCCTCGGCGAGCAGGTACTTCGCGCGCTTGAGGTCGATGCCGCAGTCTTCCAGCAGCGTCGACAGCAGCACGCCGGTGTACTCCGAGCACGAGAGCATGCCGTGGGTGTACTGCACGGTCGGCACGGCCACGTTGCCCCATTCCATGGCGGAATTGGCGCCGCACTCGATGAAGTGGATGCGCGACACCGACGGCAGGCGCATCAGGTCGTCCATGGTGTAGACCTTGGGGGTCTTCACCAGGCCGTTGATCATCAGGCGGTGGCGGGCCGGGTCGATTTCCTGCCAGCCCTGGTGGTGGCGCTCGAAGTGCAGGCCCGACGGCGTGATGATGCCGAACAGGCCCTGCAGCGGGGTGAACGCCACCGAGGCCTGCGGCACGCTGGCCAGGCCGGGGCTTTCACGGCGGACCAGGTTCGATTCGTACTTCGCCGGCTGGCCGTAGGGGCGGTGCGCCACCGGCAGGCCGAGCGAGGTGGACCACGGCGGCAGGTTCAGGATGTCGGGGTCGCCCTCCTGCGCGGCGGCGAGGCGCGGCAGCGCGGCCGCGGCGGCGACGCCGGCGGCGGCGGTGAACATGCGGCGCATCCAGTCGCGGCGCTCTTCGTTGAAGCCTTCCTTGTTCACCGACTTGATGAAGTCGTTGTCGAGGAAGCCTTCCGGGGCCTTGAGCAGGCGCCCCGGGCGGGTGGATTCGGAACTCATCGGTGCGTCTCCCGCATCATCGTTTTCGTTGCGTGCTGGTACGATTCCACGCACATCCCCAACCGGCTGGCGGCATGAACCCGACGCGTGCACGACCTGGACTTTCCCTGCTCGGCGCCGCGCTGGCGCTGGCCACCGGCTGCGCCAGCGCCCCGGTGGCGGCGCTCGAGGCGGTGCGCGTCGGCGAACACAGCTGGTACTTCCACGGCGATTCCGGCGTGGCCAGCCAGGCCAACCGCGGCTACACCAGCAACGCCGGTTTCGTGGTCACCAACGACGGCGTCGTGGTGGTGGACGCGCTGGGCACGCCGGCGCTGGCGCGCGAAATGCTGGCGGCCATCCGCGCCGTCACCGACCAGCCCGTGCGCCGCGTCATCGTCACCCACTACCACGCCGACCACGTCTACGGCCTGCAGGTGTTCCAGGCCGAAGGCGCCGAGATCTGGGCGCGCAGCGAAGGCCAGGCCTACCTGGCCTCCGACCTCGCGCGCGAACGCCTGGCCCAGCGCCGCGTCGAGCTGGCGCCGTGGGTGGACGACAGCACCCGCGTGCTGCCCGCCGACCGCTGGATCGAATTCAAGGCCACCGACAGCGAGGCCTTCTCGCTGGGCGGCGTGGATTTCCGCCTGGTCACCGGCGGCCATGCGCACGCGCCCGACGACATGATGCTGCTGGTCGCGGACGACGCCGTGCTGTTCGCCGGCGACCTGTACTTCAGCGGTCGCCTGCCCTTCGTGGTGGACGGCAACACGCGCGGCTGGCTGGCCGCCATCGAACGCATGCAGGCCGCCGGCGCCAGGGTCGTGGTGCCGGGCCATGGCGAAGCCTCGGAAAGCGTCGCCGCCGACCTGGCGCTCACCGGCGGCTACCTGCGTTTCCTGCGCACGGAACTCGGCCGCGCCGTGCAGGACATGGTTCCCTTCGACGAGGCCTACGAGCGCATCGACTGGAGCAGGTACGCGAACCTGCCCACCTTCGAGGCCGCCAACCGGCGCAACGCCTACACCGTGTACCTCGAGCTCGAAGCCGAGGCTCTCGGGTCCGCGGGCGGCGGCTGAGGCGATCACGGGGGCGGCCAGGAAGGGCATGGATCAGTCCAGGCCCACCACCGGGTGGCCCAGCGTGGTCCACTCGTGCATGGAGCCGTCGTAGAGCTTCACGCCTTCGACGCCCAGCACTTCGCTCAGCACGAACCAGGCACCGGCGGCCATGTGGCCGGTGTTGCAGTACACGATGCTGCCGGCCTCGGGCTTCACGCCCACGGCGCCCAGCACCTGGCGGTAGCGGTCGGCGGTGAAGAAGCCGCGCGCCAGGCCGGCTTCGCGGGTGCGCACGTCCGGCGCGAAGTTCACCGCGCCTTCGACGTGGCCGCCGGCCGTCACCGCCGGCTTCTTGAAGAACAGGCCCAGGTACTGCGGCGCCGGGCGCGCGTCCACCAGCTGCGGGCTGGCCTGGCCGGGCTTGAGGTCGGCCGCGGCGGCGAACCACTTCGCCTGCAGCTCGCCGGCGGTCCAGTTGCCCGCGGCGGGCGTGGTGGCGGCGTCGGTCACCAGCGGCAGGCCGGCCTGGCCCCAGGCGGCGTTGCCGCCGTCGAGCAGCGCCATCGCTTCGTGGCCGTGTACCTTCAGGGTCCAGTACAGGCGCGCGGCCATGTCGGATTCATCGAAGCTCTCGCCCGGCGAAGTGATCACCAGCACGTCGCCCTGGTTCACGCCCCAGCCGCGCACCAGCGCCTGCACCTGTTCGCGCGGGGGCAGCATCTTGTCGATCTTCTTGCCGTCGACGGTGATGCTGACGCGCAGGGTGTTGAAGTCCACCGGGCGGGCGCCGGGCACGTGGCCACCGACGGTGACCAGCTTCTTGCTGCCGTCTTCGGCGGTCTCGTATTCCGGCGCCCCGGTGAAGGCGTCCAGGCCATTGCGCACGTCGAGCACCACCACGGCGTCGCGGTTCTGCTGCAGCCACTCGGGGCTGACCACCGGGCCGGGCAGTTCCACCGCGGCGAGCGGCGCCGACAGCAGCGCGGAGAGCGAGAACATCAGGGCATAGGGTTTCATGGTCCTTCCTTCAGCCCCGGGCCGGGGCGGTGGCGTGTTCAAGGCGGGCGAACTGGCGCCCGAGGTCGAGCGTGCATTCGGACAGCAGCTCGGTTCGGCGGTCTTCGAACAGGTTCGGCCGGCGCGGCAGTTCATGGGCGATGCGCTGGTCGCGCTGGGCGAGCAGCCAGTCCAGCTGCGGGCGGAACAGGCGCGTCACGGCGCCCAGCCAGCGGTGCACCAGTTCCAGCCGGCGCGGCGTGCGCACGTCGAAGCGGTCGAGCATGGCGCCCACCGCCTCGGCCGGCTGCAGCACCTCGTCGGTGACCCAGCGGTTGGTGGTGAAGGCGCGCAGCGGCAGTCCCGCCGCGTTCACCGACACGCCGGCCAGGTGGGTGAAGGCGGGCTTGCCGCCGTTGCCCGGCACGCGCTGGAACAGGTGGAAGTGGCCGTGCTCGCGCCTGGCCGCGCTGTCCGGATGCGCGTGGTAGTAGTAGCGGAAACCCGTGGCCGGATCGAGCACGTCGTCGGCGGGCAGGTGTTCCCACTCGCCCAGCGAAGTGCGCGGGTGCATCAGCTCGGTCACCACGTTCCGGCCCTTGCGGTGCAGCGCATGCAGCACGTCGAGCAGCTCCGAGCCGGCCGCGCGCAGGGCGGGCAGGTTTTCGTCGCGGCCGGCGAGGCGTGGCAGGGTCGGGGACATGGCGGGCTCAGGCGTGGGCCGGCTTCAGGCGCAGGGATTGCGCGCCTTCTTCTTGCGCGGCGCCGGGGCGCAGGGGTTGGCCGGCTTCCTGGGCGCGGCGGCGGGGGGCGCCGGGGCCGGCGCGGCGGCCGGCGCGGCGGCCGGGGCAGCGGCCTTGTCCTTGTCGGCGTCCTGCGCCTGCTCGGTGGCCTGCGCGGGCTCCTGCGCCGGCTTGGCGTCCTGGGCGAAGGCGGCCGGGGCCAGCGCGCCGGCGACGAGCATCAGCGCCGAGAGACGGGCGGTGAGCGTGGTGCTGTGGGAGGTCTTGCTCATGGTCTTGCTCCTGGAATCAGTGCGGCCGCTCAGGCGGCTGCCTTGGGACGGGCGGTGAACCAGCCGACGACGGCGGCGACGGCGGTCAGCGCCACCAGCACCACCCAGTCGGGCACGCCGGCGAGTTCGGAAAGGGTCTGCGCCTCGGGGCCGGGCAGCGCCTCAAGCATGGGCAACAGGAAGTCGTAGGCACCGGCGAACAGCCAGGTGCCGGCGATGATGCCGATGAAGAACACCAGGCCGTCGATGCGGCCCGACATGAAGCCGACCACCGAGGTGCCCGGGCAGTAGCCACCGATGGCCATGCCGGCACCCACGCCCACGCCGCCGAGCGCCGTGGCCCAGAGGTAGGTGGTGGGGATGTAGACCTGCTCCATGTCCACCAGGCCGGCCAGGCGCAGCACGTACAGGCCCACGGCGCAGACCAGGATGGCGGTGAACATCACGTTGAACACGGCCCAGTCCTGGAAGCGCAGCTGGGCGGTGAGCTTGCAGCCGCTGGCGAAGCCGGCGCGCTCGAGCGCGAAGCCGAACACGAGGCCGCAGAGCAGGCCGGAGATGATGCCGTCGAAGCCGATGGGGAAAGTCATTTCCAGAGCCTCCGGGTGAGCAGGCCGAACACCGCGCCCGAAATGAAGAAGCCGCCGAGGAAGACGAAGCCGGCGGTGGCCAGCGTGGCCGCGCCGGAGAGGCCCAGGCCGCTGGTGCAGCCCAGCGAGATGCGCGCGCCGAAGCCCGCGACCATGCCGCCCAGCAGGGCCATGGCGACGCGGCCGGGCTTGCCGAGCGCGCCCGGGCCGTCGAGCTGGATCTTGAAGCGGCGGGCGCTGAGCGCGCCGATCAGCGCGCCGAAGGCCACGCCGATCACCTGCCAGGTGATCCAGGCGTCGAGCGGGTTGCGGCCATCCTCGACCATGCCGCCGAAGTAGCTGTTGGCTTCGGTGGCGGCCGGGGCCACGACCTGCGCGCTCTTCGCGGCCAACGCGGTGGTGAAGCCGCTGCCGCCGAGGCCGTGGCCGGTGAGCACGAAGGTGAGCAGCAGGCCGAGGCCAAGCAGCACGCCCGCCGCGTGAGGACGCCAGAGCGGCTTGGCGCCGGCCTCGCAGGCGCTGGAACCAGGGATGGAACTCATGATTCGATACCCCTACCCGTATGAGTATGACTGGCGCGCAAGGTGCGCTGCGGTCACGGGACTGTCAACCTTGCGATGCAACAAATAATCGTTTCACTTGTAACCATCACCGCCTGACCGCCAACTTCGTCGCAGTTCCGATCGCATGGATTTCCGTCTCGACATTCCCGAACTCGCGCTCGGGCCACTGCTGCTGCCAGGCGGGCTATGGCTGGCACTGGCGCTGTTCGCGGCCGCGCTGCTCGCCGCGCGCTGGCGCCGTCGCGGCGAACGCGAAGGCTTCGCCGGCGACGAACGCGCGCTCTGGTGGGCCCTGTTCGCCGGCGCCTGCGGCGCGCGGCTGGCTTACGTGCTGCTGCACGCGGGCGCCTACGCCGACGCGCCAACCAGCCTGCTCAACCTGCGCGACGGCGGCTGGTCGCTGGCGGGTGGCCTCGCGGCGGTCGGCGGGTTGCTGCTGTTCGTCGGCTGGCGGCGCCCGGAACGACGACCGGGCCTGGTTGCCGGCGCACTGGGCGCGTCGCTCCTGCTGCTGCTCGTGGGCGCGCTGTCGTTCGAACGCGAACCGACGCGGCCGCCCGCGCCGCGTTTCGCGCTCGAACGCCTGGCCGATGGCGTGGCCGACGACCTGCACGGCCGCGGCCCGGTGCTGGTGGTGCTGTGGGCCACCTGGTGCCCGTCCTGCCGGCGCACGCTGCCGCGCCTGCGCGAGGCGGCGCCACGTCACCCGGGCATCCGCATCGCCTACCTCAACCAGGGCGAGGCCCGCGCCGAGGTGCAGGCCTACGCCGACGAACACGCCCTGCCCGCCGCGGACGTGCTGCTCGACCCGGCGTCGCGCTGGGGCCAGGCCGCGGGCGCCATCGGCTACCCCACGCTGCTGCTGCTCGACGCCGACGGCCGTGTCGCCGCGCGCGCCGTGGGCGAACTGTCGGAGGCGCGCATCGCCGTGCTCCTTGCTACCCTCGGGCCCTGAACCCGACGCCGGAGCAACCGCCCATGGAAACCAAGACCATCGAGGTCCACCTGGAACAGCAGGAGGGTTACGCCTTCCGCGTCAGCTTCGGCGACGGCATCGACGACCTGATGACCGACGAACCCGCGCCGCTGGGCGCCGGCGCCGGCCCGAATCCGTCGAGGCTGCTGCTCGCGGCGATCGCGAACTGCCTGGCCGCCAGCCTCACCTTCGCGCTGCGCAAGTTCGGCAACGCGCCGGGCCCGCTGCGGGCGAAGATCAGCGGCGAGATGGCCCGCAACGAAGCCGGGCGCTGGCGCATCCCGCGCGTGCGCGCCGAGATCGACATGGCCGAGGGCCCGGGCGCGCACAAGTCGCTCGAGCGCATCCTGGCCCAGTTCGAGGATTTCTGCGTGGTCACGCAGAGCGTGCGCGACGGCATCGAGGTGGACGTGGTGGTGCGCGACGCCGACGGCCGCGTGCTGGTGGGCGACAAGAGCTTCGAAGCCGGCGCCTGAGCGCCGCGGTTCAGCCGGCCACGTCGCCGTCCACGTAATACCAGCGCCCGCCTTCGCGCAGGAAGCGGCTGGTTTCGCGCATCCGCCCGGCGCTGCCGCCGCCCTGGCGGTAGCGCGCCACGAACTCCACCACCGCGCGGTCGCCGTCGGCGGCGTGGCGCTTCACGTCCAGGCCCAGCCAGCACAGCGGCGGCTGTTCGTCGAAGGCCAGCGTGGCCGGGCGCGTCGAAGGGTGCCAGGTGGCGAGCAGGTAGTCGGCCAGGTGCAGCGCATAGGCGCTGTAGCGCGAACGCATCAGCGCCTCGGCGTCGGGCGCCGGCGAACCGGCGTGCAGCGGACCGCAGCAGTGCGCGTAGTCGCCGCGGCCGCAGGGGCAGGCCTCAGGCGGACTTGCGGGCATCGAGGATCAGCCGCGCGATGGCGGCGTCGCCCTTCTCGATCAGTTCCACCGGGGTGTACTGGAAGCCGGTGACCACCATGGCTTCGCCCACGCACCATTCGCGCTGTTCCTTGCTCAGCGACACGGCGCCGGCGGCGGCGGCGGCCAGCAGTTCCGGCGTGGGCACGGTGTCCTGCGGCTCGGGCGCGCGCTTCACCGGCGCGCTGCCGCTGGCGGCTTTCTCCGCCTCGGCCTTGAGCCAGGCCACGCGGGCCAGGCCCACGGCCAGGCGGTCGCCGGCGTCGCGCAGGCTGGGCACGGCGCTGGCGAGCGCGCCGAGCAGGGCGTCGCGCTCCACCTCGATGGCCTGCTGGGCCTTTTCAAGCTGCTGGATGCGCTGTTCGGCGGCCTTGAGCATGCCTTCGAGCTGCAGGATTTCCGTGGCCGGGTCGGCCAGCGACCTGGCGCCGAGCAGGCGCATCACCTTTTCGCTCAGCCGGGCGTGGATGGCCGGGTCGGAAAACTTCAGGTCGCGCGCGGCGGTCTGCCAGGCCAGCGCCACCTGGCTCACGGTCTGGGTCTTTTCGGACGGGGTGCCGGGCGCGGCCTCGTTCACCGGCGCGGCGGCCGGCGCCAGGCTGGCGTTGGCCACCTGCTGGATGGCCAGGTCCAGGCGCTCGCACAGCTCTGTCTTCTGGAAATCGCGCGCGAGCTTGCGCAGCTCGATGCGGCAGTCGATCAGCAGGGGGCGCAGGTCCTTCATGCCGGCATTCTATGCCGGGCCGGGGGCGCCCGGGCGTCAGGGCGCCAGCAGGAAGTTCAGCAGGTTGTTCTGGACGTAGGGGTTGACCGACAGCTGGTCGTGGCGCTCGCACAGGAAGAAGCTGCTGGCGGCCGGGAAGGCCTCGATGCCGGCGCCCACGCCTTCGAACTGGCCGCGGCCGAGCTGCGACTCGCGGGTGACCAGGCCGTCGCCGGGCACCATCAGCAGGCGCTCGTAGTCCACCCCGGCCACCTTGTGGCGCAGCTCGCCCGGGCGGATCACCAGGCGTTCGCTGCGCGGGTCGCGCGGGTCGCGGTCGAGCACGGCGCGGCCCGGGGTGAGCGTGCAGTCGCCGCCCAGCACGGCCACGTCGGTGCCGGTCGGCGGCGCCGGCTGGCCCAGGGCCAGCTGCAGCTGCTTCGCCCGCGCCAGGTGGCGCACGAAGTAGGCCTGCAGTTCGGCCATCTGCAGCGCGCCGGTTTCGTGGTCGGGCGCCGCCGCCAGCACCCGCGCCTCCACTTCGGGCGAGAAGATGCCCCAGCGGCGCACGCGCCAGGCGTCGGCGTTGTAGATGTCGAAGTCCAGCGGCTTGCCGTCGGCGCTGTAGATGACGCCGGCGTCGGGGTGCGGCAGGGTTTCGAACGGCGTGGCGAAGGTCACCAGCACTTCCACCGGCACCGTGCGCAGCGCGATCTTGACGCCCTGCTGCAGGCGCTCGAGGCTCACCACCGAGCCCATGGCCGGCGTGCCCAGCAGCACCATGCGGCGGATGCGCCTGCCGCCCTCGTCCCAGGGCGTGAACTGCGCCTGGTCGAGCACGTCGGCGGTGCCGTAGCGCAGGTAGTAGTTGGCGATCAGGCCGCCATTGCTGTGCGCCAGGATGTCGACCGCCAGGTCGGGGTCGTCGTAGTCGCGGCGGATCTGCTCGATCAGTTCGTGCAGCTGGCGCACGGCGTGGATGTTTTCCTTGCGCCAGTCGTACAGCAGCACGTAGTAGCGGCGGCGGTCGTCGTCGCCGTGCACGGGCACGCCGGGCTTGCCGCGCTGGAAGCGGCCCACGCGCTCGAGCGCGTCGATCAGCGCCTCGTAGTAGTCCACCCGCGCCACGCCGTAGAACAGGTCGCCCGGCACCAGGCCGCCGCCGCGGGCTTCCACCTCGCGTACGCGGGCCAGTTCGCGGTAGTTGCTGAAGGCCAGGGTGCCCAGCGAACCCGGCCAGTACTCCTTGCCGGTGTCGCGCTCGACCAGGGTGGAGCCCATCAGGCCGTGGATCAGGATGACCGGCGGCTGCGCCGGGTCCAGCGGCTGGGTTTCGTAGAGCCGCGCCAGGTCGGGCCGCTGGCCCGAACTGGCGCAGCCCGCCAGCACGAGGCTGGCGAGCACGATCATCAGCAGTTGGCGGAGACGGAACATCATGGGGCGCGGATTCTCACACGCGGCCGGTGAACGCCGGCACCGCCAGAAGTCCCGGTCGGGCTCAGGCGGCGGCGGTTTCGCGCAGCGCGGGGTAGTCGGTGTAACCCTCGGGGCCGGGGCTGTAGAGCTTGCTGGCGTCCATCTCGGCCAGCGGCTTGCCGGCGAACAGGCGGGCCGGCAGGTCCGGGTTGGCGATGAAAGGACGGCCGAAGGCGATCAGGTCGGCCAGGCCGGCGGCCAGGTCGGTTTCGGCGCGCGCGGCGTCGTAGTCGCCGGCCAGGATCAGCGTGCCTTCGTAGCGGGCGCGCACCTCGGCCACCAGGCCCTCGGGCAGCGCGCCCGGGGTGGCGATGAGGCTGAGGTAGGCGATGCCACGGCGGGCCAGTTCGTCCACCAGGGCCAGGAAGTCCTCGCGTTCGCCCGGGAAACCGGCCTCGAGGTCGTTGAACGGGTTGAACGGCGAGACGCGCACGCCGACGTGGCCGGCGCCGATGGCGGCGATGGTGGCGTCGACGATTTCCAGCAGGAAGCGCGCGCGGTTGGCGCCGTTGCCGCCGTATTCGTCGGTGCGCTGGTTCGACTTCGGGTTCAGGAACTGGCCCGGCAGGTAGCCGTTGGCCGCGTGCACTTCCACCAGGTCGATGCCGGCCTCGCGCGCCAGGATGGCGGCGCGGACGTATTCCTCGCGGGTGGCGGCGATGTCGGCGGCGGTCATTTCGCGCGGCACCGGGTGCGGCTGCATGCCCGAGGTGTCGGTCCACACCTGGCCGGCCGCGGCGATGGCCGACGGGCCCAGCACTTCGGCGCCGGCCGGCAGGTTGGCGGCGTGGCCGATGCGGCCGCTGTGCATCAGCTGGATCGACAGCTTCGCGCCGCCGGCGTGCACGGCCTTGGCCACCTGGGCCCAGCCGCGCGCCTGCTCGGCGTTGAAGATGCCCGGGATGCGGGAGTAGCCCAGGCCGTTGGGCGAGGGCGAGACGCCCTCGGTGATGACCAGGCCGGCGCCGGCGCGCTGGCCGTAGTACTCGGCCATCAGGGCGTTGGGCAGGTTGCCCTCGGCGCGGGAACGGGTCATCGGGGCCATCACCACGCGGTTGCGCAGGGTCAGGCCGGCCAGGGTGTGCGGGGTGTTCAGGCGGGTGGTCATGGGGAAAGCCTCCGTGGGATGGGCATAGGATGGGTGTCGCCTTTCTGGTAACAAAGGCCGTCTGGCGACACGTATCGTTTCCGTAGAAGCACGAATCCGTGACGCCGCGCCGACACTCCGCGCGCTGGAATGCGGTATGCGCGCCCTCCTCCTTCTCGGTGTCCTGCTGCTGGCCGGCGGCCCCGCCGCCGCCGCGCCATTCGCCAATTCCCGGCTGGAAACCGTGGCCGGCGTCGAGGTGCACGTCAGGCACTGGCCGGCCGAAGGCCCGGCCACGGGCTGCCCGGTGCTGCTGCTGCACGGGCTGGGCGGCTCCACCTTCTCCTTCCGGGCACTGGCCCCGGCCCTGGCCGCCGCCGGCCACCCGGTCTGGGCCCTGGACCTGCCGGCCTACGGCTACAGCGCCCGCCGCCCCTTCCCCGACACCGCCGGCGCGGCGCTGGCGCCGTGGCTGCAGGCCCAGGCCGGCGGGCAGGCCTGGTGCCTGCTGGGCCATTCCATGGGCACGCGGGTGGTGGCCGAGCTGGTGCTGGCCCTGCCGGGCCGGGTGGCGGCCGTGGCCTACGTGGCCGGCAACCCGATTCCTTCGGCGCGCGAGCTGCGCGGCCGCGAGCGCTTCCGCTCGCCCAAGCTGCGCCAGTGGTTCGCCGGCTGGGTGGAACGCCGCTATCTGAAGGAAGAAAAGATCGGCGAATTGCTTGGGAAAGCGTATGGCCGGCCGCCGCGCGCCGAGGAAGTGGCGGGTTACCTGGCGCCGCTGCAGAAGCCCGGCACCGCGCTGGCCATCATGAACGGCTACGCCGCGCGCTGGCCCGAAACCCCGCGCGGCGAAGACCTCGACCAGGTACCCAGCCTCATCCTCTGGGGCGAAAACGACGCCTGGGTGAAGCCCGAGGTGGCCGACCGCCTGCAGGCCGCGCTGCCCGCGGCGCGGCGCGTCACCCTGGCCGGCGCCGGCCACTGCCCGATGGAAACCCACCCCGGCGAAACCGCCGACGCGGTGCTCGCGCACTTCGGCGGCGGGGCCGCGCTGGCCCGGGCCGACCGGGGCGCGCGGCGCTGAAGACGCTCCGGCCGGGCCTGCGCTAGTCTGGGGGCCAGCCCCCGCTCCGGAGCCCGCGCATGTCCCTGTTCCGCCCGCTCTGCCTCGCCCTCGCCGCCGGCCTCGCGCTGGCCGCCTGCGCCACGCCGCCGCAGGAAACCGCGCCGCCCGCCGACGCCGACACCGGCGCCCCGGAATTCGCCGAGGCGCCGCCGCCCGCCATGGACGCCCCCGTTGCTCCCGAGGAACCCGCCATGACCTGTGACCCCGCCCCCGGCCAGTGGGCCGTCGGCCAGATCGCCGACGAAGCCCTGGTGGCCAAGGTTCGCGCCGACACCCATTCCGACCGCGTCCGGGTCATCCGCCCGGGCATGGCCGTCACCATGGACTGGCGCGAAGACCGCCTGAATCTCGAAGTGGACGCCGACAACCGCGTGCTGACGGTGCGCTGCGGCTGAACAATGCGTCTGCTGGCGCACCAGGTCCTTAGGCGCGTCGCGTTCTGGTCGGGCCTGGCGGTGCTGGGCGCCACCGGGCTGGGTTACCTGTACGCCTACGACGCCTCGCGCGATCGCGCGCTGGCACAGATGCAGGCCTTCGCCGAAAACCAGGGCCGGCACGAAGAGCAGGCCTTCCGCGACGCGCAGGCGCACCTGGACCACTTCCGCGCCGAATTCCTGCGCCGCTACCAGGACGCCGCCGTGGACTACGGCGCGCGCTTCGACGCCCTGTACGCCGCCGGCGCCGACGGCGCGCTGCGCCTGGATCCTTCCTGGTACCGCGGCCATCGCACCGCCGACGGCCGCTACGCGGTGCACACCACCGGCTTCGTCGGCACGAAGCACCCGCCCCTGGACGACGATTTCCGCCGCCGGCTGGTGATCGCCACCGAGCTGGCGGCCGAGCTGGGCCCCGCCTGGGGCGAGCCCTTCGCCAACCTGCACGTCTCGCTGCCGGAAAACGCGATGGTGCTCTATTGGCCCGGCACGCCCTGGGGCCGCCAGGCCCGCGCCGACCTCGACATCACCGCCGGCAAGGTGGTGGCCGCCACGCTCCGGGCCAACAACCCGGAACGGCAGCCGGTGTGGTCGGGCCTGTATTTCGACCTCACCGCGCGGCAGTGGACGGTCACCTACCAGCTGCCCGTGGACAGCGCCGACGGCCGGCACCTGGTGAACCCCAGCCACGACATCCTGCTCGACGCCCTGCTGGCGCGGCTCGAGCGCAGCCGCCTGCCGGGCGCGCAGGTGCTGCTGCTCAGCCGCGACGGCCACCTCATCGCCGGCCCCCGCGAAATGGCCGAACGCGACCGCGAGCGCGGCGTGCTGCACGTGGACGAGCTCGACGACCCGCTGCCCGCGCGCGTGCACCGCCTGGCCAGCGAACACATGGACCAGGGCCATGCTTCGCACGTGATGCACGACGCGGAAAGCGGCGCCTACCTGGCCTTCACCCGCATCGACGGCCCGGACTGGCGCCTGGTGACGCTCTTCCCCGAGGACGAGATCGCCACCGTGGCGCACAAGGCTGCGATGATGATGCTGGTGCTGGGCCTGGCGCTGCAGCTGATCCTGCTGGTGACGGTGGGCAGCGTGCTCGACCGCCGCGTTAGCCAGCCCATCCGCCGCCTGCGCGACGCCGCCGACGGCCTGGCCCGCGGCGAAGCCCCGGCCGAAGCCGGCGCCGGCCTGCCCGCCGACCAGGACAACGAGATCGGCAGCCTGGTGCGCAGCTTCCGGGCACTGGCGGCCAAGGTGGAACAGCGCCAGCACGAACTCGAGGACACCGTGGCGGTGCGCACGCGCGCGCTGGCCGAGGCCAACGAGCAGCTCGAACAGCTCAGCCGCACCGACGGCCTCACCGCCCTGCCCAACCGCCGCGCCTTCGACGCCGACCTGGCCCAGGTGGTGGCCAGCCAGGAGCCGCTGAAGGCCATGGCCCTGGGCATGCTCGACGTGGACGCGTTCAAGGCCTACAACGACACCCTCGGCCACGAGGCCGGCGACCACGCGCTGCGCCAGGTGGCGGCCGTGCTGGCCGGGCAGATGCGCCGCGACGTGCGCTGCTACCGCTACGGCGGCGAGGAATTCGCGGTGCTGTTCACCGCCATCGCGGTGCCGCATGCCGAACGCATCCTGCGCCGCATCCTGGAAGACGTGGCCGCGCTGGCCCTGCCGCACCCGGCCAGCCCGCACGGCGTGGTCACCGTCAGCGCGGGCCTGGCCAAGAGCTACGGCGCCGGCGAAGACGCGGCCTCGCTCATCCGCGCCGCCGACCGCCAGCTCTACGCCGCGAAGGCCAGCGGCCGCAACCGGCTGGCGGTGGGCTGAGCCGCGGGCTCAGTGCGAAAACAGCACCGGCAGGCGCGCGCCCTGCAGCACGGTGCGGGTGACGCCGCCGAACACCTGCTCGCGCCAGCGCGAATGGCTGAAGCCGCCCATCACCAGCAGGTCGGCCACGCATTCGCGGGCGTGGTCGAGGATGGCTTCGCCGGTGCTTCGCACGCCGCGTTCCACCACCGCCACCTGGGCGTGGCAGCCGTGCCGCGCCAGGTGCCGGGCGATGTCGGCGCCGGGCGCTTCGCCATGGCCCAGCGCGGTGGGTTCGGGGTCCACCACCACCACGTCCACGCGGGCGTCGCGCGGCAGCCAGGGCAGGGCGTCGTGCAGGGCGCGGCTGGCTTCGCGGCGCGGCTGCCAGGCCAGCACCACGCGGCGCGGCGGCACCATGGGCTTCACCTTCTCCGGCACCAGCAGCACCGGGCGGCCGCTGTGCATGAGCAGCGCGTCGAAGCCCACGGCGAAGCGCGCGGTGCGGTCGTCGGCCAGCGGGCCGCCGAACACGCACAGGTCGGCGTAACGGCCGTGCAGGGCGGCCACCTCCTCGGGCCAGGCCAGGGGCGAATCCACCACGCGCACTTCGTGCGGCACGCCGGCGGCGGCCAGGCGGTCGCGCGCGGCCTGAGCGGTGTCCTCGGCCAGTTTGCGCAGCAGGTCGTAGCCGGCCTGGTCCAGGCCCGCGCCGGTGATGCCCCACTCGGTGGCGAAAGGCACCGGCGTGTGCACCACCGAGAGCGCGGCCACGTGGCTGTCGTGGGCCTTCGCGAACGCGGCGGCGGCGTCGAGCGCACCGGCGTCGGTGGCGGTGCCCTGCAGGAAGACGAACAAGTCGCGGATCATGGCAATTCCTCCGGGAAGCCTTCGGGACAACGCCGCGGGGCGGCCTGATGCGGCCACGCTACGCCGCGGGGGCCGCGGCGCGTTGACCTCGGTCAAGCCTACGCCGGCCGCGTGTCTCATGCCCTGAGACGGCCCGGGCCTGCAATGGCCTCCCCGCCCCGGACGCCGCCCGCCATGCCTTCCACCGCCCTCGCCCGCCACGACGCCCGCGCCCTGGCGCTCGACCCCGCCACGCCGGCCGAGCTGCCCGGCAGCCCGCGCGCCCGCGACCCGCGCCAGCTGGCCGAGCGCCTGCAGCACAAATACGGCGACCGGGTGACCGGCCACTTCGTGCAACCCGCGCGCGACGGCCGCTACGCGCCGCTGCCCGCCGACCTGCCGCCGAACCTGGCCGATGCCCTGCGCGAACGCGGCATCGGCCAGCTCTACAGCCACCAGGCGGAGGCCTGGGAAGCGGCGCAGGCCGGCAAGCACTTCGTGGTGGTCACGCCCACCGCCTCGGGCAAGAGCCTGTGCTACACGCTGCCGGTGGTGTCGGCCGCCATGCGCCAGCAGGCCAAGGCGCTGTTCCTGTTCCCCACCAAGGCGCTGGCGCAGGACCAGGTGGCCGAGCTGCTGGAACTCAACCGCGCCGGCAACCTGGGCCTGCGCTGCCACACCTTCGACGGCGACACGCCCGGCGACGCCCGCCAGGCCGTGCGCCTGCACGCCGACCTGGTGGTGTCCAACCCCGACATGCTCCACCAGGCCATCCTGCCGCACCACACCAAGTGGGCGCAGTTCTTCGAGAACCTGCGCTACGTGGTGGTCGACGAAGTGCACACTTACCGCGGCGTGTTCGGTTCGCACCTGGCCAACGTCATCCGCCGGCTGAAGCGGGTGTGCGCGTTCTACGGCGCGAACCCGCAGTTCATCCTGTGCTCGGCCACCATCGGCAACCCGGGCGCGCACGCCGAGGCGCTGGTGGAGGCACCGGTGCAGGCCATCACCGAATCGGGCGCGCCGGTGGGCGAAAAACACCTGCTGCTGTGGAACCCGCCGGTGGTGAACCCCGACCTTGGCCTGCGCGCCTCGGCGCGTTCGCAGTCCAACCGCATCGCCCGGCTGGCCATCCGCGCGGGGCTCAAGACGCTGGTGTTCGCGCAGTCGCGCACCATGGTGGAAGTGCTCACCAAGTACCTCAAGGACGTGTTCGACCACGACCCGCGCAAGCCGCCGCGCATCCGCGCCTACCGCGGCGGCTACCTGCCGAACGAGCGCCGCGAGGCCGAGCGGGCCATGCGCGCGGGCAGCGTGGACGGCATCGTCAGCACCTCGGCGCTCGAGCTCGGCGTCGACATCGGCGCGCTCGACGTGGTGGTGCTCAACGGCTACCCCGGCTCGGTGGCCGCCACCTGGCAACGCGTGGGCCGCGCGGGGCGGCGCCAGCAGCCGTCGCTGGGCGTGCTGGTGGCCACGTCCGACCCGCTCGACCAGTACCTGGTGCGGCACCCTGACTTCTTCGCCCAGGCCAATCCCGAACACGCGCGCATCGCGCCCGACCAGCCGCTGATCCTGCTCGACCACCTGCGCTGCGCCGCCTTCGAACTGCCCTTCCTGCGCGGCGAAAGTTACGGCCCGCTCGACCCGGCGCCCTGGCTTGACGTGCTGGCCGAAACCGGCGTGCTGCACGCCGAGGGCGAACGCTGGGACTGGATCGCCGACAGCTACCCGGCCAACGCGGTGAGCCTGCGCTCGGTGGCCGACGGCAACTTCGTGGTGGTGGACCGCACCGACGGCGCCCAGAAGATCATCGCCGAGGTGGACTATTCCGCCGCCGCGCTCACGCTCTACGAAGGCGCCATCCACATGGTGCAGTCGGTGCCCTTCCAGGTGGAGCGGCTCGACTGGGAAGGCCGCAAGGCCTACGTCACGCGTACGCACGTCGACTACTACACCGACGCCATCGACTACACCAAGCTCAAGGTGCTCGAGCGCTTCGACGGCGTGCGCGCTGGCGACGGCAGCGCCCAGCACGGCGAGGTGCACGTGGTGCGGCGCGTGCCCGGCTACAAGAAGATCCGCTACTACACGCACGAGAACATCGGCTACGGCCCGGTGAACCTGCCCGACCAGGAAATGCACACCACCGCGCTTTGGTGGCAGCTGCCGCAGGACACGCTGGAGCAGGCCTTCGGTTCGCGCCAGGATGCGCTCGACGGCTTCCTGGGCGCGGCCCACGCGCTGCACGTGGTGGCCACGGTGGCGGTGATGGCCGAAGGCCGCGACCTGCGCCAGGCGGTGGGCAGCGGCGACGGCGCCTGGTTCGCACACGCCGACGGCCGCGGCCGCGGCCAGCTGCGCGGCGCCGGCGGCGAAACCGCCAGCCCCGAAACGGCCGAACGCTTCACGCCCACCGTGTACCTGTACGACAACTACCCCGGCGGCATCGGCCTGAGCGAACCGCTGTGGCGGCGGCAGGCGGAACTGGTGCAGCGCGCACGCGCCCTGGTGGCCGCCTGCGACTGCCGCGCCGGCTGCCCCGCCTGCGTGGGCCCGGTGCTGGCCGGCGACGAGGACAAGTCCGAAGCCACGCCGAAAGCGCTCGCCGCCAAGGTGCTGGCGCTGCTGGAGCCGGCGGCGTGAGCGCGGCGCTGGCGGAAAAATTGCGGGCGCTGCAGCGGCAGGCGGGGAAGGAGCGCCCTCTCCCCGTCCCTCTCCCCCGAGGGGAGAGGGGTTGGGGAGACGGCACAACCTCGCCCCAGCCTCCCCGCCCCCAAGTCCCCGAAAACATCCGCCGCCTGCTCGGCCTTCGCACGCGCACGCTGGCGGCGGTGCCGTCCACGCCGCGCGTGCTCGACCGCCACCTGCCCGGCGAGGAAATCGCCCCCGGCCTGCGCTACTTCGAATCCCGCCACGAAGCACCGCCGCTGCCCGCCATGCTCGACGCCAGCTTCGCCAAGGGCTTCGACACGGTCGAGGCCGCGCGCCTGCTCTGCTTCGACACCGAGACCACCGGCCTTTCCGGCGGCACCGGCACGCGCGCCTTCATGGTGGGCGCCAGCGACCTGGTGGACGGCCAGCTGCGCATCCGCCAGCTGCTCTCCACCACGCTCGCCGCGGAAACCGCGATGCTGGAAGCCTTCGCAGGCTGGCTCGAACCCGGCACGGTGCTGGTGAGCTACAACGGCCGCAGCTACGACGCGCCGCTGCTCAAGGCGCGCTACCGGCTGGCGCGGCTGCCCTGCCCGGTCACGCCGCTGGCGCACCTGGACCTGCTGCACCCGGTGCGCCGCCGCTACCGCGGCCAGTGGGAAAACTGCCGCCTGGCCACCGTGGAGCGCCGCCTGCTGCGCGTGCTGCGCGAAGACGACCTGCCCGGCAGCGAAGCCCCGCGCGCCTGGCGCGACTACCTGCAGGGCGGCCCCGCCACCGACCTGCGCCGCGTGCTGGCGCACAACCACACCGACGTGCGCAGTTTGCTGCAACTGCTCACCCACCTGGCTGAAGCCGCTCCTACACAAGCTCGGAGCGCGGAACGGCCAGGGTGAAGGCCGCCTCGGCCACCACCTTGCCATTCACCTGCAGCTGCACGCGATGCAGGCCGGGGTGGTAAACGCGGGTGGTGATGGGCCTGAGCGAATGTTTTTTCTCCAGCCGTCGCGTCTCGCGCGGGCCGAGTTCCAGCTTCCAGCCCTTGAACACCTTGGGCGACGTGCCGCCGTTCGCCTTCACGTGGTGCACCACGTAGTCCACCACCAGAGACTGCGCGCGCGGCGAGGACGAGGCCAGCGTGGCCACCAGCGCCACGCCGCCGCCCACCGAAGCCCGCTTGGGCGACACCGCCAGCGTCGCCTCGCCGCGGAAGGGTTTGCCCAGCCCCCAGGCGCCCAGCACGCGCGGATCGCCGCGTTTCACCAGCGTGCGGCTGGCGTGCCGCAGCAGCGCCGTGCGCTCCGCGGGCGCACCGGGCAGGTGTTCTTCCAACCAGCCGGCGACGAGCCCGGGATGGTCCTTGGCGATGTCGTTGAGGTGGTTGGCCACGCTGCGGCGCACGTAGGCGCTGGGGTCGTCCTGCAGCGCGCGCAGCAGCGGCAGCGTGGGCGACGGGTCGGCGATGAGCGACTTCACCTGCAGGCCCCAGGGCAGGCGCGGGCGGCTGCCTTCGCTGGTCCAGCGGCGCACGTGCGCGCTGGGGTCGGTGCTCCAGCGGTGCAGGTGCGCCATCGTCAGGTCCAGGTGGTTCACCAGGAAGGGCCGCACCGCGAATTCGCTGGTGAAGCGCTGGGTGAGTTCGCGCAGGGCCAGCAGACCCCGTTCGGGCGCGGCCTGGCCGCGACGGGCGAGGTATTCGCCCAGCGGCCAGCCGATCCAGCCGGCCAGGCCGGCGTCGGTGATGCCGAAAGCCAGGCTGTCGTCGGTGGCGGCCGGCGCCAGCGCGGTTTCGATGATGCCGGCGGCGCGGTCGAAGTCGTCGGGCAGCGTGGCCTCGAGCGCGTCGGTGATGTGCATGGCGCGGGCCTTCATTTCCAGCGCCTCGAGCCCGTCGAGCGCCCGCGCCTCGAAGGCCCGGCGGTCGAAGCCACGCCACGCGCGCTGCAGGTGGTGCGCGCAGGCACGCACCAGCGAGGCGTTGATCAGGTTCTTGAACGGTTCCGCCACGGCGGCTTTCCTGTAGGAGCGGCTTCAGCCGCGAAGCTTCTCGCGAAAAGCTTCGCGGCTGA
>NZ_JAYSEG010000028.1:0-38818 GCF_041913985.1 Arenimonas sp. | reverse complement strand
CTGTCAACAACCACCTTGTTGTGCGGCCCTCCCGCCGCCACTGTCCCCTCTCCTCGGGGCGGCCCCCCCCCCGCTCCTACAGTTTCAGCCGAACAAACCCGCGGGGTATTCGGGCTTCTGCTCGCGCGCGAGCAGCATGCCCAGGCCTTCGACCGGGGTGATGTCGCCGTGCAGCACGCGGCGCACCAGGTCGGAGATGGGCAGCTCGATGCCGTGGCGCTCGGCCAGGCGCATCACTTCGTCGGCGGTCTGCACCGACTCGACGACCTGGCCGATCGCCGCCACGGCGTCCTTGATGGACTGGCCGCGGCCCAGCGCCAGGCCCAGGCGGCGGTTGCGCGAGAGGTCGCCGGTGCAGGTGAGCACCAGGTCGCCCAGGCCGGCCAGGCCCATCAGGGTTTCGGCGCGGCCGCCGAGCGCCACGTTGAGCCGCAGCATTTCGTTGAGCCCGCGCGTGATCAGGCCGGCGCGGGCGTTGAGCCCCAGCGACATGCCGTCGGCGACGCCGGTGGCCACGGCCAGCACGTTCTTCATGGCGCCGCCAAGCTCGGCGCCCAGCATGTCGTTGCCGGTGTAGGCGCGGAAGGTCGGGCCATGCAGCGACTCGGCCACCTCGCGGGCGAAGGCCTCGTCGTCGGAATGCACGGTGACCGCGGTGGGCAGGCCCTGCGCCACTTCCTTGGCGAAGGACGGGCCGGTGACCACGGCCAGCGGCACGCCGGAGCCCAGGGCCTCGGCGGCGACTTCGTGCAGGAAGCGGCCCGAACCCGGTTCGAACCCCTTGGTGGCCCAGGCCACGCCGGCCGCGGGGCGGCGGTGCGGCGCGAGCGCGTGCAGGGTTTCGGTGAAGGCGTGGCTGGGCGTCACCACCAGCACCAGGTCCGCGCCGGCCACGGTGGCGGCGATGTCGGTGCTGGCGCGCAGCGTTTCCGGCAGGGCGATGCCCGGCAGGTAACGCGGATTCTCGTGCGTGCGCGCGATCGCCTCGACCTGGGCGGCGTCGCGCCCCCAGATCGTGGTCGGGTGCCCGTTGCGGGCGATCAGCGAAGCCAGTGCCGTGCCCCAGGAACCACTCCCGAGCACGGCGACCGACGGCTTGGCCGGGTCCATCGGCATTACGCCCGGATCAGGCGTTGCCGGCCTCGGGGGCCTGGATGGCGCCGCCCTGGGCCTGCTCGGCGCGACGACGCAGGCCTTCGGCGTACAGGGCCTCGAAGTTGATCGGCTGCAGGTAGAACGGCGGGAAGCCGCCGTTGGCGACCAGTTCGCCCACGGTCTGGCGCACGTACGGGAACAGCACGTTCGGGCAGTAGGTGCCGAGCATCATGTCCAGGGTGCGGTCGTCGAAGCCGCCCAGGCCGAACAGGCCGGCCTGGTGCACTTCGGCCAGGTACACGGTCTTCTCGGCGAGCTTGCAGGTCACGGTGACGGCAAGCACCACCTCGAACAGGCCGTCGGCCACGCGCGCGACCCTCTGGTTGAGGTTGAGCTCGAGCTGCGGCTGGCCGGGCTCGTTGAAGATCTGCGGCGAGTTCGGGACTTCGAAGGAAACGTCCTTCACGTAGATCTTCTGGATGGTGAACTGCGCCTGCTGCTCGGCGGCGGCGCCGTTGTTCTGCTCGGCCATGGTCGTGCTCCGGGAATGATTCGGTGGAAAGACCGGCGATTATCGCATGCCGGTCGGGCCGGGGCATGGCAGCCCCGGACGGCGTGGGGTCAGGCCTTGCCCTTGGCCAGCGGCAGGCCGGCCTGCTGCCAGGCGCCGATGCCGCCCTCGAGCACGCTGACGCGCTTGAAGCCGGCCTTGGCCAGCTTCTGGGCCACGCCCGTGGCGGACACGCCGGCGTAGCAGACCACGACCACCGGCGATTCCTTGGCCTTGGCCAGCAGCTTGCCTTCCGGGTCCACCTGGCTGGGCAGCAGGTGCCTGGCGCCGATGATGTGGCCCTTCTCGAACTCGGCCTGGCCGCGGATGTCGAGCACCAGGGCGTTCTCGCGGTTGATCAGGTCGGTGAGCTGGGCCGGGCTGACGCCCTTGAAGGGGCGGAACAGGCGGGCGATCTCGGTGTAGACCAGCGCAACGGTCAGGCCGGCGAAGGCCACCGACAGCAGCAGGTTGGCTTGGGCGAACTCGATCAGGCGATCCATGGCAGGCAGGTCACGGCGACAGCGGGGCCGGCATTATGGGGCCCGCGCGGCCCCGGGCCAAACCGGTCAGCGGCCGGTGCCCAGGTCGGGCAGGCCGCTGGCCAGCCACCAGCGGCCGGCCTCGGGGTCCCAGCGCCAGCGCTGGCGGTCGGTGACCAGCTTCTCGACCTGGGTGTTGCGGTTGACGAAGCGGATCTCGACGACCTGCTCGTAGAGGCCGTCGCCGGTTTCGTGGCCCGACTTCACCTCGTAGCCCGCCACCTGGAACTGCTTGTAGCGCTCGCGGTCGAGGTCGGAGAAGCCGGACCGGCGCAGCTGCTCCGGGTCGACGAACTTCTCGGCCAGCTCGAACTCGCTCCAGCGAATGGCGCTGACGTAGTCGTACAGCGTCTGGTCGAGCGGCGTGCGCTTGCCGCCGACCGAACCACAGGCTGCCAGCAGCAGGACGAGGAGGAAGGAAAGCAGGCGCAGGGACGGGTTCATGCGGCCATTATGCATATCCGCCCCCGGGCTGCTCAGTCGCCGCGCAGGGCGGCGAAGCGGGCGGTGAGCTCGGCCACCGGCGCGCCGTCCGGGCCCAGCATGCGCGAAACGATGGAGGCGCGCGCCCGGCCGCGTTCGCGCCAGGCGCGCAGCACGGCGTCCCAGTCCACGTCGTCGGCCAGCCGGGCCTCTGCCTCGAGGTCGGTGAACAGCGGGCGCAGGTAGCGGATCTGGCTGTCGGCGACGTAGACGTCGCTGTCGATGCCGGCATCCGCCAGCCGCAGCGTGAGCAGGCCCCAGCCGGCCAGGGTCATGATGCTGGCCAGGCTGCCGCCGAAGGCGCAGTCCTTGTCGTTGACGTTCTGCGCCAGCGGCGCGTGCAGGCGCAGGCTCTGGCCGTCGTAGGCGGTGGCGCGGATGCGCATGGCGGCCACCGGCGGCATGGCGTCGTAGTGTGCGTTGAGTTCGTCGAGCCTGGTCATGCGGTGCCGTTTTCCCGGGAAGCTGTGCGAAGCTGGCGGCATGGAAAAGGCAGCGACCGCGCCAGCGCTGGCGGGATGGTACGTCATCTCGCTGCGCCCCTCGGGCAGCCACGGGCCGGTGCGGCGCGCGGCGGCGGCGCTGGGTGCGCGCGTGCTTGCGGTGTCCACGCTGGCGCTGCGCGAGCGCCCGGTCGGGCCGGCGCTGCAGGCGGCGCTGGCCTGCCCGGTGGTGGTGGTCACCAGCCCGGCGGCCGTGGTGTTCGCGAGCCGCCAGGCCACGCTGCGCGTGCAGCCGGGGCAGCGCTGGTTCGCGCTGGGCGAAGGCAGCGCGCGGGCGCTGGCCCGCGCCGGCGTGCCCGGCGCGATCACCCCGGCGGGCGGCTCCGACTCCGAATCGCTGCTGGCGCTGCCGTCGTTGCAGGCGCCGCTGGTGCGCGTGGGCCTGGTCACCGCGCCCGGCGGCCGCGGGCTGATTCCCGAAACCCTGGCCGGCCGCGGCGCCGAAATCCACCGCGCCGACGTGTACCGCCGCGAGGCGATCCGCCCGCGTGCGTCGCAGCTGGCCGCGCTGGCGGCGCTGCCGCCGCGGTCGGCCCTGCTGGTCACCAGCAGCGAGGCCTTCGACGGCCTGTGGTCGGTGCTCGATGCACCGGCCCGCGACCAGCTGCGCGCGCGGCCGGCGGTGGCCAGCAGCCCGCGCCTGGCCGTGCAGCTCGCGGCCCTGGGTTTCCAGGCCATCGTGCCGGCCCCCGGCGCCGCGCCCGGCAAGCTGCTCGAGGCGCTCGCCGCCGATGTGGCCCGGGGACGCTTCCGGTAGGATGAGACAGGTTCCTGCGTTAACCCCCCGCCGTGGACACTGAGCTCGACCCTTCCCCCGATTCCCCCGCTTCCCGCTCGCGCGCCGGGCTGCTGTCGTGGCTGCTGGCGGCCATCCTCGTCCTGGCGCTCGGCGCCGGCGGCTGGTGGGCCTGGCAGCGCTTCGCGCCCGCCGACGACGCCGGTCCCGACCTCAGCCCGGAAGCGCTCGACGCGCGCCTGCTCGACGCCGAACAGGCCATCACCGGCCTGCGCCGCAACCAGCAGGGCATCGACCAGCGCCTCACCGACACCCACGCGCGCACCGGCCTGCTGCGCGAGGAAGTGCTGGGCGTCAGCCAGCGCGCCGCCATCCTCGAGGACAACCTGCGCGAACTGTCGGCGCAGGCCGCCGAGGGCAGCGAAGCCCTGCGCCTGGACGAAGTGGAGCTGCTGCTGGGCCTGGCCCAGGCGCGGCTGGCCGTCGGCGGCGACATCGCCGGCGCCATCCACGCCACCCAGCTGGCGCAGCAGGCCCTGGCGCCACTGACCGACCCGCAGTACATCAACCTGCGCCAGACCCTGGGCCAGGAACTGGCCGCGCTGCGCGCCCTGCCCGACGACCCGCGCGACCTGGCCGCCGGCGAACTCGACGCGCTCGAGGCCACGCTGCCGCGCCTGTCCAGCCGCGCGCCCGGCACGCCGCCGGTGGCGGCCGACGGCGGTTCGCGCTGGCAGCGCCTGCTCGACGCCATCGTGCAGGTGCGCCCCAGCAGCAGCCAGGACCTGATCTCGCCCGCCGACCGCGCCACCGGCGAAGCCACGCTGGCGCTGGAACTGGCGCTCGCGCGCACCGCGCTGGAACGCCGCGACGACGCCGGCTTCCACGCCAGCCTGCAGCGCATCGACCAGTGGCTGCAGCGCCTGTACGCCGACGACGCCCTGCTGCGCGAACGCCGCGAACGCCTGTCCGCGCTGGCCAGCCAGCCGCTGGCGCCGGCGCTGCCCGACCAAGGCGCCGCCCTGCAGCAGCTGCGCGACCTGCGCCGCGGCCGGGGCAGCGCGCCGTGAACCTCTACCGCAGCCTGCTGTGGTGGCTGGCGCTGGCGGTGCTGGGCGCGCTGGCCTGGCACTGGTTCTCGCAGGACCTGGGCGACGTGGTGGTGCGCTTCCGCGGCCTGACCTACACCACCACGCTGGCGTATTTCGTGCTGGCCTGGGGCCTGCTGTGGTTCGCGCTGTGGGCGCTGTGGTGGCTGCTGCGGCTGCCGCTGCGGGCCTGGCGCCGGCACGCGCACCAGCTGGCGCGCAGCCGCCTGGTGAGCGGCCTGGAAGCCCTGCACCAGGGCCGCTGGCAGCGCGCCGAACAGCTGCTGGCCAAGGCCGCCGACGACCCCGCGCTGCGCACCCCGGCCCTGCTGGGCGCACGCCGCGCCGCCGCGGCGCGCGGCGACGCCGAGGCCGCGGCGAAGCACCAGGCCGCGCTGCTCAAGCACGACGCCGCCGCCGGCGCACTCGACCAGGCCGAACGCCTGCTGCAGCAGGGCCGCGCCGAAGACGCGCTGGCCGCGCTCTCGGGCCTGCCCATGCCGCGGCCGCCGCGCGCCGGCCGCCTGCAGGCCGAGGCGCTGGTGGCCGCCGGCCGCGCCGCCGAGGCCCAGGCCCTGCTCAACGGCCTGCGCCGCGACCAGGCGCTCGACGCCGACGGCCTGGCCGCGCTGGAACTGAAGATCACCGCCGCCAGCCTCGCCCAAGCCTCGAACGCGAATACGCTGCAGCAGGCCTGGCACGCGCTGCCGCAGCGCCTGCAGCACGCCGCGCCGGTGGCCACCGCGTTCGCGCGGCGCGCGGCGCCGCTGGGCCTGGAAGACGCCGGCGCGCTGGCCGTGGCCGACGCGCTGGAAGCGAACTGGGACGAATCACTGGCCGCGCTCTACGGCCGCCTGCCCGCGGGCCGCGACAGCCAGCGCCTGGCGCGCGCCGAAGCCTGGCTGGCCGCGCACCCCAGCAGCCCCGGCCTGCTGGCCACGCTGGGCTGCCTGTGCCGCGCGCAGGAACTGTGGGGCAAGGCCGAGGACTACCTGCACCGCGCGCTGGCGCAGGGCGCCGGCGCCGATGCCTGGGAAAGCCTGGGCCACGTGTTCACCGCGCAGAACGACGCCGGCCGCGCCCAGATCGCCTACGCCAACGCGCTGCGCCTGGGCCGCGGCGAGCCGGCGCTGCCGCTCGACGGCCGCAGCCTGCGCCAGCAGATCGCCGACCAGGCGGTCGCGGAAATCCGCAACGCCCACGGCATCCCGCTGCTGCCGCCCTGAGGAACGGGGTCAGCGCTCGACGATGGCGGCGACGCCCATGCCGCCGGCGGTGCAAATCGAGACCAGCACGCGGCCCTGGCCCTTTTCCTTGAGCAGCTTGGCCGCCGTGGCGACGATGCGCGCGCCGGTGGCGGCGAAGGGATGGCCCAGCGCCAGCGAGCTGCCCACCACGTTGAGCTTGCTGCGGTCGATGCTGCCCAGCGGCGCGTCGAGGCCGAGTTTTTCCTTGCAGAACACCGGGTCTTCCCAGGCCTTGAGCGTGCACAGCACCTGGGCCGCGAAGGCCTCGTGGATCTCGTAGAAGTCGAAGTCCTGCAGCTTGAGGTTGTTGCGCTGGAGCAGCTGCGCCACCGCCCAGCAGGGCGCCATCAGCAGGCCTTCGCCGTGCACGAAGTCCACCGCCGCCACCTGCGCGTCGCGCAGGTACGCCTGCACCTCGAGCCCGTGCGCCGCGGCCCATTCCTCGCTGGCGAGCAGCGCCGCCGAGGCGCCGTCGGTGAGCGGGGTGGAATTGCCGGCGGTGAGGGTGCCCTGGCCGGAGGTCTTGTCGAAGGCCGGCTTGAGCGTGGCGAGTTTCTCCACCGTGGTGTCGGGGCGCAGGATGTTGTCGCGCTCGACGCCGCGGAAGGGCGCCACCAGGTCCTTGTAGAAGCCGCGCTCGTAGGCCATGGCGGCCTTGGTGTGCGATTCGAAGGCCAGCTGGTCCTGGGCCTCGCGGGTGATCTTCCACTCCCTGGCCATCATCTCGCAGTGTTCGCCCATGGACTTGCCGGTGCGCGGCTCGCCCACGCCCGGGAATTCCGGCGTGAGCTCCCTGAACCTGAAGCCCTTGAAGGCCTTCAGGCGCGCGCCGAAGCTGCGCGCCATGTTCAGGTCGAGCAGGCGGCGGCGCAGGCGCTTGTTCACCGCGATGGGCACGTCGGACGTGGTGTCGCTGCCGCCGCCGATGCCGGCCTCGATCTGGCCGAGCGCGATCTTGTTGGCCACGGTGATGACGGTGTCGAGCGAGGTGCCGCAGGCGCGCTGGATGGTGATGCCCGGCGTCGACGGCGACAGGCCCGAGCTCAGCGTCGCCTCGCGCGCCAGGTTGAAGTCGCTCGAGTGCTTGAGCACGGCGCCCATGGCCACTTCGCCCAGCGCCTCGCCGTGCAGCCTGAACTTCTCCACCAGCGCGCCCAGCGCCTTGATGGACATGCCGAGGTTGCCGACGTCGTGGTAGGCGGTGTTGTTGCGGCAGAAGGGGATGCGGACGCCGCCGAGGATGGCGACACGACGGGGAAGCGACATCGGGCTCACTCCTTGCACGTGAATTCGGGGAAGGTCAGGCGCCGGGTTCCAGGCCGGCCGGCACCGGGCCCCAGTCGGGCCGCGAACGCCAGGCGCCGTGGATCCAGGCGCGGAACATCAGGGCCACCGGGTCGTCGGCGGGCTCGCGCGCCAGCAGCGCCAGCAGCGAATGCGGCGGCTGGGCGCGGGCCTCGTCGGCGACGATGGCGTCGAAGTAGGCGGTCCACTGCGCGCCGTAGCTGATGCGCGGCGCGGCGGCCTGCAGGCGCGCGGCTTCGCGCGCGGCGGCCGCGGCGTCGCCGTCGGGCTTGCGCGCCACCACCTGCACCCAGGGCGTGTCGGTCACCACGGCCAGCACTTCCAGGCCAGCGCCGCGCACGTAGGCTTCCACTTCCTGCGGCACGCAGAACTGGTTGCGCGCCACGTCCTTGCGCTGGCCGGGCGGCAGGCGCGCGGCCTGGTCCACTTCCAGCGAGAAGCGGCGCCAGCCCACCGGGTGGGCCAGGTTCCAGTGGTCGAAGTAGAACAGGCCGCCGGGCCTGAGCACGCGGGCGACGTCGCGCAGGTAGAGCACGAAGTCTTCCTTGTCCATGTGGATGAACACGGCCACGCAGTAGCCTTTGTCCATCGAGGCGTCTTCGAGCGCGTCCAGGCGGCTGCGGCGCAGCGGGCTGAAGGCGCAGTCGCCCACGCCGGCCAGGCGGCCGCGGGCGACCTCGAGCATGTTCTCGGCGATGTCCAGGCCGTGCCAGTGCGCAACTTCGCCCGCGAGCTCGCGGCCGATGCGGCCGACGCCGCAGCCCAGCTCGAACACGCGGTCGCCGGGCGCGAAACCGAGCGCGGCGCGGGCCTGCGCGGCCGAGAAGGCGCCGGTCAGGCGCAGGGTGCGTTCGTCGTGGCTGCCGTCCACGGCCACCATCGCGCCGGTGGGCGTGCTGGCCTTGTCGTTCCAGAAGGATTTGTAGTCTTGGAAATCCATGCCTGCGGCCGGTTCTGCACGGGCCGTCCTGTCGCGGAAGGTATGATGGCGATCATAACCCGTCACCGCACGCACCCGTATGTCGAAGCCCGTCCTGAGTGTCCTCGGCGCCCTTGCGCTGGAGCTGTCGCCCGGCGCCGAACCCGGCCGCCAGTCCCTGGGCGTGGACGAAGCCGGGGCGCTGGCCGGCCTGGTGGCGCGCGACCTCGCCAAGCTCGTGCCCGAGGCCGCCGGCCTCGACCTGGCGCTGGTGGCGGCGCTGTTCGACCCGGTGGAACTGCTGCGCCCGGGCTACCCGCTGCACGCCGAGCTCGAGCGCCTGGTGGCGCGCGCGCCCGGTGCCGCCGGCGGCCGCGTGATCGGCTTCGGCGCCGGCGCCGAGGGCCTGCCGGAAACGCTGCGGCCCTCGGCCGATTTCGCCGGCGGCCCGCTCAAGCTGCTGCCGCTGCTGCTGCGCGGCGACGCCGCCGCCGTCGCGCCGGTGGGCGAACGCCTGGAGCAGGTGCTGCTCGACACCGGCATGGCCGCCGCCGACACCGCGCTGGCCGCGCAGGACGGCTTCGCGGTGGCGGTGGAGCACGCGCGCCTGCTCACGCTCAACGACCTGGCGGCCATGATGGCACTGCAGTACGAACACGTCGGCCTGGCGCCGCTGTGGCCGCTGCTGGAAGCCGCGCTGCTGGCGCCGGACACCGAGCAGTGGCTCGACGCGCCGCCGGAACCGCTGGCCGTGTACGCCAACCAGGGCGTGCGCATGGCCCTGCTCGACATCGACGCCTGGACCGAGGGCGGCTTCGCGCCGGAAGGCGCCGACGCGGTGAAGCTCACGCGCGCCTTCGAACGCTTCCAGATGCGCCAGCGCCAGCTGGCCGCGGTGCTCGAGGCCCACGGCGTGCCGGTCACCTACGACCACTGCCCGGCCGGGCAGGACCCGCGCGCCATCCTCTCCGAGTAACTGGCGCCGGCCGATAGACTGTGCGGGCAACGCCGGCGCCAGGCCGGCCCGAGGCCCCCCGAATGTCTTTCCGCCTGCTGCTTTCCTTCGTCCTGGGTTTCTTCGCCGCGTTGCCCGCGACGGCCGCCGACCTGCCCTGCCGCGCCGGCGGCGACGACCCCGGCCGCCCGCGCATCGGCCTGGTGCTGGGCGGCGGCGGCGCGCGCGGCTTCGCGCACGTGGCGGTGCTCAAGGAACTCGAACGCCAGCGCGTGCCGGTGGACTGCATCGCCGGCACCAGCATGGGCGCGCTGGTCGGCGGCCTGTACGCCTCCGGCCTGGGCGCCGACGAGATCGAAGCGAAGCTGCGCGAGCTCGACTGGCCGCGCATGTTCAACGACCGGCTCGAGCGCCCGCAGCGCACCTTCCGCCGCAAGCGCGACGAGGACCTGTCGCTCATCCCCGGCAAGCCGGGCATCGGCAACGAAGGCGTGAAGCTGGCCGCCGGCGTGCTCTCGGGCGAACGCGTGCTGCTGCTGCTCGAACAGCTCACCCAGCCGGTGGCCACCCGCGCCGATTTCGACGACCTGCCCATTCCCTTCCGCGCCGTCGCCACCGACCTCAATTCCGGCCAGGCCGTGGTGCTGGGCGAAGGCAACCTGGCCCAGGCCATGCGCGCCAGCATGTCCATCCCGGGCGCGTTCAAGCCGGTGGTCATCGACGGCAAGGTGCTGCTCGACGGCGGCCTGGTGAACCAGGTGCCGGTGGACGTGGTGCGCGCCATGGGCGCCGACGTGGTGATCGCGGTGGACGTGGGCACGCCGTTGGGCAAGCTCGACGAAAGCGCCAACCTGTTCCAGATCATCGACCAGATCAGCAGCTTCATGACGGTGGGCAGCGCGCAGGCCCAGCTCGCCGCGCTGGGGCCGCAGGACATCGCCATCCGGCCGCCGCTGGCCGACCAGGTGGCCACCACCGATTTCGCCAAACTCGACCTCGCGCTCCGGATCGGCGAGCAGAGCCTGGAGACGGTGCGGCCGCGGCTGGCGGCGCTCGGGGTCGAGGCGGGCCAGTACGACACGCTGGCCGCGGCGCGCCCGGCGCCGTCCGCCGGGGTGCCGGTGGTGCACTTCGTGCGCCTGGACAACCGCAGCCGCTACGACGACACCTTCCTGCTCTCGCGCATCGACATCGCGCCGGGCCAGCCGCTGGACACCGAACGCCTGCAGCGCAACCTGCTCGAGCTCTACGGCCTGGAAACCATGGACCAGGTGAGCTACGACCTGGTCGAGGAAAACGGCCAGACCGGCGTGGTGGTCACCGTGGTGCCGCACCGGCACGGGCCGAACTACCTCGAGACCGGCCTGAGCCTGTATTCCGACTTCAGCGGCGACTTCTTCGTGAACCTGCGCGCCGGCGTGCTGCGCGCGCCGGTGAACCGCCTGGGCGGCGAATTACGCGGCCTGCTCCAGCTGGGCGACGAAACCGGCCTGCTGGTGGACTACTACCAGCCGCTGGGCGTCGAGGGCGACTACTTCTTCGTCTCCCAGGCCAGCTACGAAAGCCCGAAGTTCGGCCTGTTCGACGACAACGGCGAGCGCCTGGCGAACTACCGCGTTCCCAACTTCGGCATCGACCTGGCGCTGGGTCGCGAGTTCGGCAATTACGGCGCCGCCACCCTGGGCCTGCGCCGGCGCTACGGCGAGGTGGAGCTGGAAATCGGCAACCCGCTGTTCAGCGGCCTGGACTTCGACCAGGGCGAAGTAGAGTTCGCGCTCACCTACGACCGCATCGACAGCACCTACCTGCCGCGCGCGGGCACCTACGCGGTGCTCAGCTCGGTGCTCTCGCGCACGGGGCTGGGCGCCGACGCCGACTACACGCAGTCGAACTTCGACCTGGTATCGGCCCACGCCATCGGCAAGCACTCGGGCTTCGGCGGCCTGCGCTACCACGTCACCAGCGACGACGACATCCCGGTGCCCGGCCTGTTCCGCCTGGGCGGCCTGACCCGCTTCGCCGGCTACCGGCCGAACGAGCGCCTGGCGCAGAACTACGCGCTGGCCTACGCCGGCTACACCTACGAACTGGGCCGCGTGCTCAGCCGCTCGGCGGTGCTGGGCGGCACGATCGAACTGGGCCGCACCTGGGGCCGCGGCCAGGACCTGGACGACGGCGCCTCGGAGCTGCACGGCAGCGTGTATTTCGGCTTCGATTCCTGGCTGGGCCCGCTGCAGCTTGGCTACGGCATCCGCGAGGGCGGCGACGGCATCCTGCTGCTGGAACTGGGCCGCCCGCGCTGAGGGAAGCTCAGCGGCCCCAGTAACCCAGCTCGCGGCGCAGCTGCAGGCCGCGCCACCAGCCTGCCAGCGGCTTGCGCCGCAGCGTGCCCAGCTCGCCGGCCAGCAGCGCATCGGTGGCGGCGAGCACGCGTTCGCCGGCGCGGCCGTCGCGCGACGGGTGGATGGCTTCGGCGTAGGCGTCGATGGCCGCCTGCAGCGCGGCGGTGGGCGCGAAGGCGCGCGCCAGCATCTCCGGCAGCCGGGCCGGGTCGTCGAAGTCGAGCATGTGCGGCTTGGGCGCGCGGTTGCGGAAGGTGACCACCGGCTTGCGCTGCACCACGAATTCGGAAACCACCGAGGTGGTGTCGGCCACCAGCACGTCGGCGGCGCGCTGCGCGGTGACCAGCTGCTCGGTTTCGACGAAGGCCGCGTTCGGGCCGGCCAGGGCGCGGTAGCGTTCGAACAGCGCCGCGGGGCACTTGGGGTGCAGCGTGAGCAGCCAGTAGCGCTCGCCGCGCGCCACTTCGGCGGCGATGGCCGCATGCAGGTGCGGCGCCGCGCTCAGGCGCTCGGTGAAGGTGGAGGCGAAGAACACCACCGGCCGGCCCGCCGCCGGCGCGCGCAGCGCCGCGGCCTCGGCGTCGTGGCCGCGGAACAGCGGGTCGAGCTTGGTCCAGCCCGTTTCCACCACGGCGAAGTGGCGCTGCGCCTCGGCCAGGGCGCGGAAGGGCGCGGTGGTGGCCGGGCCCTGCGTGCAGTAGAGGTCGAACAGGCCGCGCACGCGGAAGTGCCCGCGTTCGTCGCTGCGCTTTTCGACGTTGAAGCCGTGGAAGAGCTGCACCTTCGCGCCGGGAATGAAAGTCGGCACGTCGTTGGCGGCGCTGAACACCGCGCGCGGCTTCAGCGCCACGGCCTCGCGCACGCCCACCGCGCGTACCGGCGCCGGCAGCGCGCTGCCCGCGGCGCCGCGCACCAGCAGCGCGTGCGCGCGATGCCCGGCCGCCTGCAGCGTTTCCGCCAGCGGCGCGAGGATGGGCAGCGCGTAGCGCTCGGTGGCGTAGAGCAGGTAGTCGGCCATCGGCGCTAGGGCGTGGGCGCCTCGTACATGCGGTAGCCCGCGTCCACCATGCCCAGGCGCTCGTAGGTGCGCTGGGCGGCGGCGTTGTCGCGCTCCACGTACAGGCGCAGGCCGCACACGCGCGGCGTCATCTCGGCGCGGGCGTGCACGTGCCGGTAGAGCGCGGCGTACACGCCCTGGCGGCGGTGTTCCGGCGCCACGTACACGCTCTGGATCCACCACCAGTCGCCGTTGCGCCAGTCGCTCCACTCGTAGGTGAGCATGAGCGTGCCGGCCGGTTCGCCGTGGTGTTCGGCCACCAGGTAGGCGCCGCGGCCCGGTTCGTCGAGCACGGCGCGGATGCCGGCCTCGACGGTGGCCGGGTCGAGCTGCTTGTGCTCGGTTTCCAGGGCCATGGCGCGGGCCCAGTCGCGCAGGCGCGGCACGTCGTCCACCCCGGCGGGGCGGACGACGATCAGCGACTCGGCAGCCTCGCGGCTCATTCCTGCGGCGCCGGGCCGGCCGGCGAGGCGTCGGTGGGCGGCGCGTTCACCAGCTCGATCACGCCGCAGGCGATGCGGCCGCCGGCGTTGCCGGTGGGCTGGGTGGCGTAGTCGTCGGCCTGGGCATGCACGATCACGGCGCGACCGACGATGTCGTTGGCGCCGCCGCTGGCGATCTCGAGGCCGGCGAGCACCTGGTCCACCGCGGCGCTGCCGTCGGCGGCCACGTCGAGGTTGGGCATGTCGCCGGCGTGGTGCGGGCCGTCGCCGTGGCGGTCGCCGTGCGGGGCGCCGGCCGGGTTGAAGTGGCCGCCGGCGCTGCTGCCGTCGGGCGCGCTGCAGTCGCCGGTTTCATGCACGTGGAAGCCGTGCTGGCCGCCGGCCGGCAGGCCGGTGACGGTGCCGGAGATGCGCACGCCGCCGTCGGCGACGTCGAAGGTGAGCTCGCCGGCCACGCCGCTGTCCTGCAGCGGGGCCAGCACCACGCGCGCGGAGGCGGCCGGCTGGGTCATGCCGGCGGCGGCATCGGCGGGCGCGGCTTCGGCCGGGGCCTCGGCGACTTCGGGGGCGGCTTCCGGCGCGGCTTCGGGTGCCGTCGGGCTGCAGGCCGACAGGGCCAGGGCAAGGGCGGCGGCGATCAGGGTGTGCTTCGGGCTCATCGTGGGTTCCTCGTTTCGGTGAAGCAAAGGGTGCGCGCGCGGGCGTCGGCGCGCAATCAAGGTTCGCGGCGGCGCCGGGCGCCAAGCTTGCGGGTGAGCGTGTTGCGGCCCAGGCCCAGGCTTTCGGCGGCCTTCTGGCGGTGGCCCTGGCTGTGTTCGAGCGCGGTTTCGAGCAGCACGTTGTCGAACTGCGCGCGCAGCCGCGCGTGCAGGTCGGCCTCGCCGCGCGCCAGCGCCGCGCGCACTTCACCGGCCAGCTCGCGCTGCCAGTGGCCGGCGCGCGCCGGCTCGCCGCCGCGCAGGGCCTGGCCCAGGTCGCGCACGGTGATGGTGTCGCCGGGCGCCAGCGCGGCCAGGCGCCAGCACAGGTTTTCCAGCTCGCGCACGTTGCCGGGCCAGTCGTGGCGCTGCAGGCGTTCGAGCGCGGCGGGGTGGAAGTGCTTGGGCGGCGTGCCCAGGCGCGCCGCGGCGCGGGCCAGGAAACGCGCGGCCAGCGCCGGCACGTCGGCCTTGCGCTCGCGCAGCGGCGGCAGGTGCAGGCGCACCACGTCCAGGCGGTGCAGCAGGTCGGCGCGGAAGCTGCCGTCGCGCACCTTCGCCTCGAGGTCCTGGTGGGTGGCGGCGATGACGCGCACGTCCACCCGGATCAGCTCGCGGCCGCCGACGCGGAAGAACTCGCCCTCGGCCAGCACGCGCAGCAGCCGCGTCTGCAGCGCCGCCGGCATGTCGCCGATCTCGTCGAGGAAAAGCGTGCCGCCGTCGGCCTGCTCGAAGCGGCCGACGTGGCGCTTCTGGGCGCCGGTGAAGGCGCCGGCCTCGTGGCCGAACAGTTCGCTCTCGAGCAGCTCGGCCGGGATGGCGGCGGTGTTGAGCGCCACGAAGGGCTTGTGCGCGCGCGGCGATTCGCGGTGCAGCGCGCGCGCCACCAGCTCCTTGCCGGTGCCGGTTTCGCCGGTGACGAGCACCGACAGCGGCGCCTGCGCCAGCCGGCCGATGGCGCGGAACAGTTCGCGCATGGCCGGCGTGTCGCCCACCAGTTCATCGCCCGTTTCCGGCGCCGGCTCGGGGCGCGCCGCCGCGAGTTCGGGCAGCGCGCGCGCCGCCAGCGCCACGGCTTCGTCCAGGTCGAAGGGCTTGGACAGGAACTCGTGCGCGCCGCCGCGGAAGGCGCCGGCGGTGCTGGCCACGTCGGTGTAGGCCGACATCACCACCACCGGCAGCTCCGCGCGCGCGGCCTTGAGCGAATCCAGGAAGGCCAGGCCGTCCACGCCGGGCATGCGCACGTCGGTGAACACCAGGTCGGGGGTTTCGCCGTCGCGCAGGGCGGCCAGGGCCTCGCGCGCGCCTTCGAACGAGGCCACCGCGTAGCCGGCGTCGCGCAGGGCCTGGGCCAGCACGAAGCGCACGGCGCGGTCGTCGTCCACGACCCAGACGCGGGGCGGCTGCGAAGGCGGGAGGGGCATGCGGCGGGCCTTGGGGGTTCGCACCATCATAGTGCAAACGGGCAACCTCCGACGGACGCTGTCTCAGAGGTAATCGGCCAGAACGAGCGCGCGGGTGGAGCCGTCCCGCATGCCCAACCGCACCGTCGTGCCGGCCTGGCCAAGACGCCAGGCGCCGGGGTCTGCCAGCGCCCGCACGGGCGTGCCGTTGACGGTCTCGATCAGGTCACCCGCCTGCCAGCCGGCCTGCGCCGCCGCGCTTTCCGGCACCACGTAGGCCACCTTGAGCGCCCCGTCCTCGCGCAGGACGTACAGTCCGCTGCGATCGTGCATGAACGGCCGCGCCGCGTCTTCCGCGGGCCGCAACAGGAGCCGGTCGCGGGGATAGTCGACGACCAGGTGGAAGCGCCGGAACACCGGCAGCCCCAGGTTGCCCGCGGCCGGGCTCGTTCCGGGGTTCGAAACTTCGGCTGGCAGCAGGGTGGCAGGCAGGTCGCGGAGGCGGAAACCAGCGAGTTCCAGTGACTTCACCCGGGTGACGCGTTGCTCCTGCATCCCGCCTATTCCGCCGCCGAAGGCGCCAGCCGTTCGACGCCCCACCAACCAGCCTTCCCGCCGCCAGTGGCCCGCGGACACCAGCACCGGGCTGCCGTTGCCAAGATCGAAATCGAAGGACAGCGGACCCTCGCCTTCGAGCGTGGCCGGGATGCGGCGAATGCCCTCGGGTCCGTGGGTGGCCGCAAGGGATCGGAAGCCGGCAGGCGGCCGAAAGGAAGCGGGATCGTGGAAGCGGATGCGCCGCTGCGCGAAGTCGATCTCGATCGTGGCTTGCGCGAAGACCTCGTTGCCAAGCACCACGGGCAGCGCGTGCCCCACCATCGCCGAAACGCCCGACAGGTCGACCGCGGCGGCGGCGACGCCATCAAGGCGCAGGTTGCCGATCTCCACGTTGAGGGCGGGCAGGAAGCTGGCGTCCTGCGTCCCGCCGGTACCCTTGGCGGTGACGTTGCGGGTGCGGGCCAGGCCGAGCGATTCCGCGAAGGCGCTGTCGAGCACGCTCATTTCGGCGCCGCTGTCGAGCAGCAGCATCGTGTCGCGGCCGTTGACCCGCGCCGGCAGGAAGATGCGCTGTTCGCGGAAGAACTCGAAATCGAGCCATCCGGAATTGCGCCTGCCGTCCGCGAAGCGAACCGTCCCCGCAGCCGGCACCTCCGGCTCGTCCGTAGCCGCCGGGGAGGCGGCCATGGCGGCGGTGCACAGGAGCAGGCAGGCCAGTGCCCCGAGGGCCATTCGGAGGATGGGCTGGTTCATTGGTGCGCTCCTCCCGGGGCAGCATTCGCCGCGCGATAGACCATCTCGGCCATCCGCAGGTCGGCGATACCTTCGCTGGCGGGCACGGGCAGTTCGCGCCGTCCCAGGCAGGCCTCGGCGAAGGCGTCGTACATGCACGGGATCTGGTCGCGCAGCGGGAACTGCGGCTCCTCGATCCGGGGCGGCGCATCGAGCCCGATGCGGAGGCGCTCGCCCATCGCGGGCGTGGCCGGGTCGATGTCCAGCCACGCCGTCTCCAGGCCGATGCGCAGGCGGTTCTGGTTGCGGTAGCGCCAGCTCGCCGAGCCCGTGGCCAGCACGCCGCCGGCGAATTCGGCCACCCAGGCGATGTCCGACTCCACGTGCGCGAACCGGGGGTCGTTGCCGCGGTGGCTGATGGCGCGCACGGACAACGGCAGGCCGCCGGCGCACCAGCGCTGCAGCTGCAGGCTGTAGAGCCCGATGTCGAGCAGGCAACCGCCACCGGACAGGGCCGGGTCGAAGCGCCAGTTGCCGGCGGGCAGCGCCATCGGGAAACCCTTGTGGGCATCCACGGACACCAGGCGGCCGTGCGTCCCCTGCCTGATGCGGCCGATCGCGTCCTGCACGGCGTCGGAGAACCAGGCCCGATACGCCGGCATCAGCAGGCGGCCCGCGCGGCTCGCTTCCGCGGCCATGCGTTCGGCCTCGCCGGCCGTGGCGGCGAGCGGCTTCTCGCACAGCACGTGCTTGCCCGCGGCGAAGGCGCGCAGGCCGTGTTCGACGTGCAGGCCGACCGGCAGGCACAGGTGCAGGGCATCGATGCGTTCGTCGCGGGCCAGGCGTTCATAGTCGTCGTAGCCGTAGACGGCGTCCGCCGGGATGCCGTAACGCGCGGCGGCCTCCAGGGCCTTCTCCCGCGACCCGCTGACGATGCCCGCCGGCCTGGCGACCTTCGACTGGGACAAGCGCTCCAGGGCGAGGCTGCCATAGCCGCCGAGGCCGACGATGGCGATGCCGAGGCGCGCGTCCTTCGATGCCGTGCGCGTGCTGCGTGCCGCCGCGTCCGTCGCGGACCCGGCCAGCAGCGGCAAGGTGGCGGCAGCCGCCAGTCCGCCCAGCAGGCGGCGCCTGTGCGAGTTCGTCGGGTTCATGTTTCGTCTCCATGGGTCGGAAGACCGGTCAGGCGGCGCAGGCCGGGCGGCATGGCGGCGAGCAGGCTGGTCGCGGCGAAGGCGGGGCCGTCCTCGCCGTGGGCCAGCGAGCCCAGCTCGATTTCCGCGGACAGGCCGCTGTGCTGCATGCACGAGAGGTAGGGGCTGTCGGTCCACAGGCCATGCACCAGGCACGCACCATCACGTGCGATCAGCCCGAGGACGTACTCGTTGGCATCGGCGACGACCGTCGCCTGCTGGCCCGGCCAGCGTTCGAGCGCGAATCCCGCGCGGGCGGCCAGGCTTGCGGGGTACGGGGCGTCCACTTCCTCGTAGACCAGCCCGGCGATGCGAACGCCGCGCAGGTGGGCGCGCTGCAGGGCCGGGTGCAGCCGGCGCAGCGGCTCCGGGAACAGGTCGAACAGGATCGTTTCGCCGGCCTGGTCGATGAGCGCTTCGGCCCGGGCGTAGAACTGGTCCACGTCCTGGATCTGGAAGAGGCGGTTCTGGGGCAAGGGTACGTGCACCTTGGCGAGCGCGTCGGCCGCCGCGTCCCTGGAGGCCTTGAAGCGCCGCCCCAGCTGTTCGAGCAACTCGTCCGGCGGCACCGCGCTGGCGCTGCGGCTGCCGCCCGCTTCCTCCACCAGGACGGCGCCTTTGAGCGAAAGGGAGGCCAGCGCCTGGTAGATGTTGGCCGGTGCCTTGCCCAGCGCCTTGGACAGGCCGTAGCCGGTCTGCGGGGACTGCCTGAGCAGGGCCACGTAGATGCGGGTTTCCAGCTCGGTGAAGCCGAGGCTGGCCAGGGTTTGTTCGGGGTTCGGTTCGGTGGACACGGCGTAAGTAGTAGTAGTTGACACTACTATCATTGCACAACCTGTCGGCAGGCAACCGTGCCACAAGTACCGCCCCGCCAGCCCGGCGGGATGCCCGCGCGCGTCCTCCCGCGCCGGGTCAGGCGCTGGCCGCCGGCGCCTCGCCCTCGCCGTCCGGCACCGGGATCAGCAGGGTGAACACCGTGTGCCCCGGGCGCGAACGGTAGCCCAGCGAACCGCCGTGCTCGCGCGCCACCTGCTGGGCCAGCGGCAGGCCCAGGCCGGTGCCTTCGGCCCGGCCCGACACCAGCGGCAGGAAGATGCGTTCGGCCAGGTCCTCGGGCACGCCGCGGCCGTCGTCGGCGATGTCCACGCGCACGGCCAGGCGGTGCGCGCGGTCGCCTATGAGCACGTGGTGCTCGGCGCGCGTGCGCAGCTGCACCTGCGAGGCGCCGGACTCGAGCGCGTTGCGCACCAGGTTCCACAGCGCCTGCACCAGGCGGTCGGCGTCGCCGGGGAATTCCGGCAGCGAGGGGTCGAAGTCGCGCACGAGTTTCACCGCCCAGCCGGCTTCCACCTCGGCCAGCTGGCGTACGCGCTCGAGCACGGCGTGGATGTTGGTGGGCGCGAAGGCGCGCGGCGGCGCCGGGTTCATCAGGCGGTCGACGAGGGCGGCGAGGCGGTCCACTTCCGAACCGACCAGGTCGACCAGTTCGCGCGCCTCGTCGCTGTCGACGCGGCGTGCCAGCAGCTGCGCGGCGCCCTTCATGCCGGCGAGCGGATTGCGGATTTCGTGCGCCAGGCCCTTGAGCGCGGCGGACAGCGCCGCCGGCAGCGCGGTGGCGGGGTCTTCGCCGGGGAATTCGTCGGCCGGGTGGGCTTCGACGCGCGCGCCGCCGTCGTCGCCGCGCGCCAGCCACAGGTCGGCGAAGTGTTCGCCCGCGCCCGGGAAGGCCAGGCGCGCGCGGCGCACGCGCAGCGCCTCGCCGGATTCCGGCAGGCGCGGCAGCAGTTCGGCCAGGCGCCCGCCTTCGGCGTCGAGCTCGGCCAGCGCCAGGCCCTGAAGGCGGCGCGCGCTGATGCCCAGCCAGCTGGCGAAGGCGGGGTTGCAGCCTTGCAGCCGGCCTTCGGCGTCGAGCCAGGCCAGCGGCGTGGCGAGCTGCTCGGGCAGCGGCGGGCCGGGCGTGGTCGACATCGTCAGGGCGCGGCCGGCTCGTGGATGACGAAGCGCTTGGTGGTGGTTTCCAGCACCTCCCAGGTGCCGCGGAAACCGGCCGGGATGACGAAGGCGTCGCCGGCGCGCACGGTGAGCGCAGTGCCGTCGTCGGCGGTGAGCACGCTGGTGCCCGACAGCAGCAGGCAGTACTCCTGCTCGGTGTAGGCGATGCGCCACTTGCCCGGCGTGCAGCGCCAGCGGCCCACGTAGAAACCGGCGGCCTCGTCGGCGTATTCGAGCCAGGTGCTCTGCACCGGCTGGCCGGCGATCACGCGGTCGGCGGCGATGGGAGCCTGTTCGGGAGCGACCGCGAGCGGAAGGGATATGACGTGCGGGCTGGACATGGCCGCGAGTATCGGCCAAATCCGCGCGCGTGGCTCGCCGCCCGCTACGCCGGCAGGCGGCCCGCGTACAGCGCCAGCAGGCTCAGCGTGTCGACCAGGCCGTGGGCGATGACCAGCGGCCAGAGCGACTTCGTGCGCAGGCAGACCAGGCCGAACACCAGGCCCAGGCTGCCCGTGACCAGGATGCCGGTGGGGCCCTGGTAGGCGTGGGCGAAGCCGAACACCAGGGCCTGGATGGCCGCGGCCAGCAGGCCGGCGCCGCGGCGTTCGCCCAGCAGCGCCTGAAGCCGGCCCTGCAGGAAGCCGCGGAACAGCAGCTCCTCGCCCAGCGCGGCGGTGGTCCAGGCGATGGCCAGGATGCCCAGCAGCGCCGGCAGGTTGCCCTGCACCGCGCCCAGGCGCGCCGAGGCCATCGGCGGCCAGCCCAGCACTTTCGTCGCCACCACCACGGCGACCACCGCCGCCAGGTAGCCCAGCACGGCGATGCCCAGCGACGCCGCCAGCAGGCGCAGCGGACGCGTGGGACGCGCCAGGCCGAGCGCCGGCCAGGATTCACCATCGCGCCGGAGCATGACCACGGCGGCAAGGCTGGCCAGTGCCACGGCCGCCGGCCCCGCCAGGGCCAGGCCCAGTGCCGGCAGGCCGAAGTACGCGGCAAGGAAGACGAGGGAAACGACCAGCAGCTGGCGGAGCATGGCGGACTCGCGGGTTGGGGGCATGCGGGCAGCCTGCGGGAGGCAAAAGCGAACCGCCCTATACTTTTCGCGAACCCACGCCCGGAAACGCGCCTGGCCACCCGTGCCCGCCCCTCGCCGGATCGTCCCACGCGCCAGCCGCGCAGCGCCGCCACGCGCGACCGTATCCTGGCCGCCACCGAAGCCCTGCTGGCCGCCGGCGACGCCGACGCGCTGACCATCGAGCAGGTGGCGGAACGCGCGCATGTCTCGGTGGGCGCCATCTACAAGCGCTTCCGCGGCAAGGACTCGCTGCTGCCGCTGGTGCTCGAACGCGTGCACGAGCAGCAGTTCCAGCGCCTGCGCGAGATGCTGGCGCAGCCGCGCTGGGCCGGCGCCGGCCTGGGCGAACGCATCGACGGCCTGCTGTCGGCGTTCGCCGACAGCCAGCTGGCGCGGCAGCGGCTGATCCGCGCGCTGGTGGTGGGCTACTGGCAGTCGCCCGACCAGCACGGCCAGGCCGAACGCAGCGCCGAGCTGATGGCCACCATGCACGCCTGGCTGTCCGAACGCACGGGCGAGATCCGGCATCCCGACCCGCGGCTGGCGGTTTCGCTGGGGCTGTTCACCACGCTGCAGACGCTGCAGTCGGCGATCGTGCTCGAACGCATCCCGCCGGAGCTCGGGCTGGCGCGCTTCGTCGCGGAACAGGCGCGGATGTTCCGCGCCTACCTGGGGCTGGAAACCCCGGCCTGAGACGCCGCGCCCCGCCGCGCGGCGGCCACGCTTCGCCGCATCGGCGCTGACCGCCGGCCGCGCCGTCGCTAGGCTTCGTGTCCCTGCCGCTTCCTTGCGGCCCGAAGGAGTCCCCGATGATCAAGCTGTTCTGGACCAGCCTGCTGATGCTGGCCGCCTGGGCCTGCCCCGGCGCCGGCGACTGCCGCGAGCTCGCCGAATCCGACCGCGCCACCCTGCTGGCGATGGCCGCCGAAAGCGACGCGCACTGGGACGCCGCCGACGCCGGCAGGCTGGCGGCCATGTTCGCGCCCGACGCCGACTTCCGCCTCGCCGACCGCGTGGCCTTCGACTCGCGCGAGGGCATCCTGGACTACTTCACCCGCTCCTTCGCCGGGCGCCCGGCGGGCATGCACCACGTCACCGAGATCGTGGCGCTGCGCGAGGTGGCGCCGGGCGTGGTGATGGCCGACGGCCACGTGCGGCTCGAGCGCGAAACCGCAGATGGCGGCCGCGAACTGCTGCGGCGCTTCGTCAACCACACGCTGGTGGTGCGCGACGGCGACGGCTGGCGCTTCAAGGCGCTGCGCGCGCACCCGCTGCCCGCGGAGCCGGCGGCCACGCCCGCAGGCTGAGGCCGCTCAGCGGCGCAGGTAGTCCAGCCAGGCGTCGTCGCCGCTGGCGCCCGGGGCGAGGAATTCGCGCCAGGCCGGCGCGTCGCCGCCGGCCGTCGCCACCGGACCGCCGAAGGCCCAGGCGAAGGGCGCGCCCGGCAAGGCAGGCGCCGCGCGCACCGCTTCCTCCACCGGCAGGGCGTCGGCGTTTTCGGGAAGGTGCGCGTGGCGAAGGTCGTCGATGGGCATGGCGGGGGGCGTCGTCCGTGGCTCGTCGCCGAAGGCCACGCAAGCTCCATGCCAAGGTGCGCAGCCACTGCCGGCGCGGTTTCGCGCGAGGCCCCCGCGTCCATTCGTGCGAAACGCAATTCCTGGCATTGCAGGCTGCAATGCCTCAGGCCCGCGGCCACTCCAGCACGAAGCAGGCGCCGCCGCCGGCGCGCGGCTCGTAGCGCAGTTCGCCGCCCTGGGCGCGGGCATGCTGCCGCGCCAGCGCCAGGCCCAGGCCCGTGGAGGCCGGCGCCGCGCCGCCCGGCGTGGGCGACAGCGGCACGTAGCGCTGGAACAGCGCGCCCCGCTCGGCTTCGGGCACGCCGGGTCCGCGGTCGAGCACGCGCAGGCGGCCGCGGTCGGGAAGGGTTTCGGCCTCGAGTTCCACCAGGCCGCCCTCGGGCGCGAACTTCACCGCGTTCGACACCAGGTTGCGCAGCACGTGCGCCAGCGCCAGCGGCTGGCCGCGCAGCTGAAGCCCCTCGTCGCCGCGGCGCGCGAAGCGGATGCCGCGCGCCGCCGCCGGCGTGGCGAATTCCTCCAGCACGCGGCGCAGTTCGGCGCCCAGGTCGAGCGCGCCCACGGCTTCGCCGCGCGCCTCGCCCGCCGCCTGCTCCAGCACCGCCTGCAGGAACAGCAGGCCGGACGCCGCAGAACCGCGCACCGAGGCCGCCAGGCGCGCGCGTGCCTCGGGCGCGGCGGCGTCGCGCACCAGGTCGGAGGCGAACAGCAGGTTGCCGAAGTGGCCGCGCAGGTCGTGCGCCACCAGCTCCAGGCTGGCCTGCCGCTCGCTGGCGATGCGCCGCGCCTGCTGCGCCTCGAACGCGGCGCGCTCGGCCTCGCGCTCGCGTCGGCGCAGGCGGCCGATGGCCAGCAGCGCGGTGAGGCCGGCGACCAGCGCCAGGCCGTTCGCAGCCAGCACGATCTGGCGGTTGTGGCGCACGGTGAGCTCGCGCTGCGCGCGCTGGCGCGCCAGGCGGTCGCGTTCGTGCTGCACCATGGCGTCGAGCACGGCGCGCATGGCCTCGGCGTTGCCGCTGGCGGGGCTGCCATCGAATTCGCGGTCGAGCTGCGTGGCAGCCGCGCCGTCGCCGGCCAGGGCGCGCTGCTTGAGCGCGATCAGCTGCTCGGCGCGCTCGATTCGCTCCTCGTGCAGGCGCGCGAGCTCGGCCAGCGCAGCGGCCTGCACCGGGTCACCGCGGGTTTCGCCAGCCAGCTGGCTGCGCGCGGCCTCCATGCGCCGCACGGTGTCGCGGAAGGCCTGCAGGTGCTCCTCACGGCCCAGCAGCAGGTAGCGCAGCACTTCGCTGTCGCGGTCGCCGAGCAGGCCCCAGAGCCGGTTGATCTGTTCGATCACGCGCTGGGTCTGGCTGACGCTGGCGATCGACACCGCCAGCCGGTCGGTGGTGCGCAGCGACAGCACCGAGGAGGCCAGCAGCGCCGCCACGGCCAGCGCCAGCAGGCCGGTGAACAGCGCGCGGCGCCCGGGCCGGGGCAGGCTCACAGGCCCAGGGCCTTGCGCTTGCGCCAGAGCGTGGAGGCGTCGATGCCGAGCGTGCGCGCGGCTTCTTCCAGCGTGGGCGCCTGCGCCAGCACGGCGGCGATGTGCGCGCGCTCGAGTTCGTCGAGCGTGACGGCGGCGCCGGGCGCGACGGCCGGCGCCGACGGCGCGGCGCCGGCAACGCCCAGCTGCAGCCAGGCCGTGCCTACCTGCGCGTCGGGGCACAGGATGACCGCGCGCTCGACCACGTTCTGCAGCTCGCGCACGTTGCCGGGCCAGGCGTAGGCGCGCAGCGCGGCGGCGGCGGCGGGCGCGAAGCGGCGCGCCGGCCGGCCGTGGCGGCGCGCGAACCGGGCCAGGAAACCCTCGGCCAGCGCGTCGATGTCCTCGGGCCGTTCGCGCAGCGGCGGCAGCGCCAGCGACACCACGTTGAGGCGGTAGTACAGGTCGCCGCGGAAGCGGCCCTCGGCCACCTGCGCGGCGAGATCGTGGTTGGTGGCGGCCACCAGGCGCACGTCGGCGCGGCGCGTTACCGGGTCGCCGACGCGCTCGTAGGCCTTGTCCTCGATGAAGCGCAGCAGCTTGGGCTGCAGCGCCAGCGGGAAATCGCCGATCTCGTCGAGCAGCAGGGTGCCGCCCTCGGCGTGGCCGACGCGGCCCGGCGTGCTCTGCGCAGCGCCGGTGAAGGCGCCGCGGGCGTGGCCGAACAGTTCGCTCTCCAGCAGCTCGGGCGACAGCGAGGGGCAGTGCACGGTGGCCATGGGCGCCGCCGCGCGCGGGCTCCAGCGGTGGATGGCGCGCGCCAGCACGCCCTTGCCGGTGCCGCTTTCTCCCAGCAGCAGCACGTTGGCGTCGGTGGCCGCCACCTGGCGCGCCATGGCGAGCACCGCCTGCATGGCCGGGTTGGCGCTGGCCAGCTCGGGCGGGTCGGCGTCCTGCTGGCTTTCCAGCGCGGCGATGCGGTCGATCAGGCGGCCGGTGTCGAGCTGGCGCGCCACCGCCACGCGCAGCTGCGCCGGCGAGCAGGGTTTGACCAGGTAATCGGAGGCGCCGCGCGCCATGGCCTCGATCGCGTCCTCGACGCGGCCATGCGCGGTCAGCATCACCACCCGCAGGCGCGGCGCCAGCTCGAGCAGGCGCGGCAGCGCGTCCACGCCCGAGTCCATGCCCAGGTTGCGGTCGAGCAGGCACACCTGCAGCGGCAGCGTGGCGGCCAGGCGCAGGCCGTCGTCCAGGGTTTCGGCGACGTGGACGCGGTGGCCTTCCGATTCCAGGAACAGCCGCAGCGACTCAAGCAGCGCCGGGTCGTCGTCCACCAGCAGGATGCGGCCGGTCGGCGCGCCGTCGCTCACGCCGCGCACCTTGCCGCGGGCGCGGGCCTGGCGAAGGCGGGCGTGGTCACGGGGTACGGGGGCATCGGTCACCTCGCGGGGGCATGGCCACGATGGTAGCCGCGCCCCGGCCCGGCGCCCAGCGCCCGCGGCTACAGGCGCCGCGTCATGAACAGGCTGTGCGGATCCTCGCGGTACCCGGCGAAGGGCCCGCAGCGTTCGAAGCCCGCGGATTCGTACAGGCCGATCGCCGGCAGGAAGCCGGCGGCCGTGCCGGTTTCGAGGCTGACGCGCTCGTAGCCGCGTTCGCGCGCCACCGCCAGCAGGTGCGCCAGCATCGCCCGCGCCACGCCCTTGCGGCGGTGCGCGGCGGCGGTGCGCATGGACTTGAGTTCGCCGTGCACCGGCGACAGCGCCTTCAGCGCGCCACAGCCCATCAACTGCGCGCCGTCCCAGGCGCACCAGAAGCTCACGCCGGGCGCGCGCAGGCCGCCGAGGTCGAGCGCGTGCACGCTGCAGGCCGGCGACTGCGCGCGCATCTGCGCCAGGTGTTCGGCGAGCAGGGCGTGCACCACCGGGCGGGTCAGGTCGTCTTCTTCGATGCGCATGCGGGGCTCCAAAAAAAGCGGCCCGGGTTTCCCCGGGCCGCCGGCATCCGACGAGGCTCGTGGGGGAGGCTCAGACGCCGTAGTACATCTGGTATTCCAGCGGGTGCGTGGCCGCGCGGAACTTGGTCACTTCCTGCATCTTCAGCGCGATGTAGCTGTCGATGAAGTCGTCGGTCATCACGCCGCCGGCCTTGAGGAACTCGCGGTCCTTGTCCAGCGCGTCGAGCGCCTGGTCGAGCGAGTGGCAGACGGTCGGGATGTTCTTCTCTTCCTCGGGCGGCAGGTCGTACAGGTCCTTGTCGCTCGGCGCACCCGGGTCGATCTTGTTACGGATGCCGTCCAGGCCGGCCATCATCAGCGCGGTGAAGGTGAGGTAGCCCGACTGGATCGGGTCCGGGAAGCGCATCTCGATGCGGCGCGCCTTCGGGTTGGCCACGTACGGGATGCGGCACGAGGCCGAGCGGTTGGAGGCCGAGTAGGCCAGCATCACCGGCGCCTCGAAGCCCGGCACCAGGCGCTTGTAGCTGTTGGTGCCCGAATTGGTGAAGGCGTTGATGGCGCGCGCGTGCTTGAAGATGCCGCCGATGTACCACAGCGCCAGCTGCGACAGGCCGCCGTAGCCGTCGCCGGTGAACAGGTTCACGCCGCCCTTGGCCAGCGACTGGTGCACGTGCATGCCGCTGCCGTTGTCGCCGACCAGCGGCTTGGGCATGAAGGTGGCGGTCTTGCCGTTGCGGTGGGCGACGTTCTTGACGATGTACTTGAGCATGAACAGCTCGTCGGCCTTCTTCACCAGCGAATTGAACTTGGTGCCGATCTCGCACTGGCCGGCGTTGGCCACCTCGTGGTGGTGCACTTCCACTTCCTGGCCGGCGGCCATGAGCAACTTGCACATCTCGGCGCGGATGTCGTGCAGCTGGTCGGTCGGCGCCACCGGGAAGTAGCCGCCCTTCAGGCCCGGGCGGTAGCCGGAGTTGCCGCCCTCGTACTTCTTCTTGCTGTTCCAGTGCGCTTCCTCGGAATCAACCTCGAAGAAGGTGTTGCCCTGCTCGTTGGCCCAGCGCACGGAGTCGAAGATGAAGAACTCGGGCTCGGGGCCGAAGAAGGCCTGCTCGGCGATGCCGCTGGCCTTGAGGAAGGCCTCGGCGCGCTTGGCGATGCCGCGCGGGCAGCGCGAGTAGCCCTGCATGGTGGCCGGGTCGAGCACGTCGCAGGTGAGGATCAGGGTGGGGTCGGCGGTGAACGGGTCCATCACCGCGGTGTCCGGGTCCGGCAGCAGCACCATGTCGGACTCGTTGATGCCCTTCCAGCCGGCGATCGAGCTGCCGTCGAACATCTTGCCGTCCTCGAACAGCGCCGGCTCGACGATCGAGACCGGGAAGCTCACGTGGTGCTGCACGCCGCGCACGTCGGCGAAGCGCAGGTCCACGAACTCGACCGCGTTGTCCTTGATGAGTTTTTCGATGTGGCTGTAGGGCATGGGGAACATTCCTGGAAGGAGGGACGTGCGCATGGGGTTGCAAGCGCCGTGCCAAGCCAGGTGGATTCTGAAGTCATTGATTACACTGATATTTTTGTATCGGCGCGGCGAGAGCGGCACCAGCATGGTGCTTCGCTTTGACCACTTCGCACCAGTTTGGCGCAATCCCTGTAGGAGCGGCTTCAGCCGCGACCGCTCCTGGCCAGCACGGGTCCCCGCACAAGCCGCACCAACACCGTGTTAAGCCGGCGCCGGGAATATTGCCGCCCACAAAACCCCCCCCCGCACACCCTGACCGACCTGCTGACCGCCCTGCTGCTTGGCATCCTCGAGGGCCTGACCGAGTTCCTGCCGATCTCCAGCACCGGCCACCTGCTGATTGCCCAGCACTGGCTGGGCGCGCGCTCCGACCTGTTCAACATCACCGTGCAGGCCGGCGCCATCCTGGCCATCACCCTGGTCTACCGCGAGCGGCTCTGGCAGCTGGCCACGGGCCTGGGGGTGAAGGCGCAGCGCGACTACCTGCTCAAGATCGCCCTGGCCTTCGGCGTCACCGCCGTGGTGGGCCTGCCGGTGCGCCTGCTGGGCTGGGAGCTGCCGGAAACGGTGACGCCGGTGGCCTGGGCGCTGGTGATCGGCGGCGTCTGGATGCTGGTGGCCGAACGCCTGGGCGAACGCGGCCCGCCCAGCGACCAGGTGACCTGGAAGATCGCGGTGGCCGTGGGCCTGGCGCAGGTGCTGGCGGGCGTGTTCCCCGGCACCTCGCGCTCAGCGGCGGCCATCTTCATCGCCCTGCTGCTGGGCCTGAACCGCAAGCCGGCGGCGGCCGAATTCGTGTTCCTGGTGGGCATTCCCACCATGTTCGCCGCCAGCGGTTACGCGCTGCTGGAGACGGTGCTCGAGGGCACCGCGGGCAACGAGGACTGGCTGGGCCTGGCGGTGGCCTTCGCGGCCGCCACGGCCACGGGCTTCGCCACCGTGCGCTGGCTGCTGGGCTACATCGCCACGCACCGCTTCACGCCCTTCGCCTGGTACCGCATCGGCCTGGGCGTGGCGCTGCTGCTGGGGCTGCCGGCGGGCGGCTGAGGCCCGCCGGCGCGGCGGCTCAGTCGGCCGGGTAACCCAGGCGCGCGGCCACCGGGGCCAGGCGCGCGAACTCTTCCGCGAAGGCTTCGCGGTAGTTGCGCCAGTGGCCGGTGGGGAAACGGGTGCCGCGGCCCATCACGCCGGGCAGCGGTTCGCCCAGGCCCAGGGCCTGCTCGATGCGCTGCGCGGCCTCGCCGGCGTCGGCGTCCAGGCGCACCAGCTCGATGCGGCCCGAGGCCTCGGCTTCGTCGGCCAGGGCCTCGAGCACCGAGGCCAGCCACTCGGCCGAATGCCCGACTTCATGCAGGAACAGGTAGTTCTGCAGGCTTCCGTGCAGCATCCAGTTGAGCAGGGCGTCGCGCGGGTCGGTCAGCAGGGCCAGCACGCGGGCGCCGCCGAGCGCGGCGAAGGTGTAGCCGTCCACGTGCGGCAGCCAGTCGACGGCGCCGGCCGGCTCCAGGCCCGCGGCGCGCAGCGACTCTTCCCAGCGCGCGGCGCTGCCCGCCTCCGGGTGGCCGGGCGCGAAGCGCAGCGCGCCGAAACCGTCGCCGGCGGCAATGTTGCCGATGCGGTCCAGGCGCAGGCGCTGGCCCAGCTGGGCCTTGGCCAGGCGCAGCACGAACTCGGCGCGCACGCCCGGCGGCGACCACAGCAGGGTGGCGTCGATGCGGCCGGCCGGCGCTTCCGAGGCCGGGATCGCCGGCGGCGGCGGCACCTGGCCGGTGGCCGGGCGGCGGATCATCTCGCGCCAGCTGCCGGCGGCGTCGGCGTGGCGGCCGAGCGCGTCGAGCGCCAGGCCGCGCCAGCCCAGCAGGGTGCGCTGGGCGAGGGCGTCGCTGGCCATCGGCAGCAGGCGGCTGACGCGAGCCAGGGCCAGCGCCGGGTCCTGCGGGAATTCGCTGCGCAGCTTGTACAGGTTGGCCGCGTACAGGTCCGGGTTGATCGCCAGCGCGCGGTCGGCGTAGGTCTCGGCCAGGGCGTCTTCGCCGCGGGTGTCGTGGAAGGCGGTGAGCATCTCGAGGCAGGCGGTCGAGTCCGGCAGGGCGTCCTGCCAACGGTCCAGGATGTCCTTGGCGTCTTCGCCCAGCATGCCCGAGACGTTCAGGCGCACCTTCCAGAGCTCGTCCTGGTCCGGGGCCCTGGCCAGCGCGGCCTCGGCGCGCGCGAGCGCCTCCTCGGGGCGGCCGAGGCGATGCAGCAGCGCCACGGCCTGGCCCAGCACCGGGGCGTGGGTGGGGTGGGCGTCGAGCACGGCTTCCAGGTCGGTCGCGGCTTCCTCGCCGCGGCCCATCTCCAGCAGCACCTCGGCGCGCAGCACGCGCGCCACCGGGTCGCCCGGCACCAGGGCGATGAGCTCGCCGAGCGTTTCCAGGGTTTCCCGGGCCTTGCCCTGGCGGCGGCGGGCCTCGACCAGCGCGCGCAGCGTGGCCGGCGCGCGCGATGGATCCAGTCGCAGCGCGTTCGACAGCGCCTGCTCGGCGAAAGGCCACATGCGGCGGGCCAGGAAGGCCTGGCCCAGCGCCAGGTGGGCGGCGGCCAGGTTCGGGTCGGCCTCGACGGCCAGGGTGAAGCACTTCAGGGCGCGTTCGCCGTCGCCCCTGGCCTGGGCCAGGTAACCCTCGAGCACGCGCACCTGCGGGTGTTCGGCGCTCACGCGCTGGGCCAGGCGCAGGTTGCGCTCGGCCTCGGCCTGGTCACCGCGGCCCAGGGCCAGGTGCGCCAGCATCACGTAGGCGCCGAGCTGGTTCGGGTCGAGCACCAGGGCCTGCTGCAGGCCCTGGACGGCCGCCTTGGCGTCGCCCTCGGACAGCGCCAGCGTGGCCAGGCTGAAGTGGTGGGCGGCCACGTCGGGCGCCATTTCCAGCGCGCGGTTGAAGGCCTGGCGGGCGCCGGCGGCGTCGCCGGTGCGCTGCAGGCAGACGCCCAGCAGGTGGTGGGCGGCGGCGTTCTCGGGTTCGGCGGCGACGGTGGCGCGGGCGGCGGCGAGCGCGGCGGCGGCGTCGCCCCGGCGCAGGGCCTCGGTGATGTCAGCAAGCATGGGAGTCTTCAGGCAGGCGCGGAAACGGCCATTGTAGCCGTCCCGGCGGCTCCGGCCGCGGCCTCGAGCCGGTCGGCCACCCAGCGCTCGGAAAAGCCGCCCAGGTGGGCGCCCTCGAGGAAGCCGCAGTGGCCGCCGAAGTCGGCGATTTCCAGCCGCGAATGGGCCGGCAGCTGCAGCGCCGGGAAACCTTCCACCGGGATCACCGGGTCGTCGGCCGCCGCCAGCACGCTCACCGGCACCTGCAGCCCGGCCAGGCGGCCGCCGGCCACGGCGTAACCTTCGAAGTAGTCCTCGATGCCGGCCATCGTGGTGTGGCGGCGGACCATCCAGCCGGTCAGGCCGCGCATGTCCAGCGCCAGCACCGAATCGTCGAAGTCGTGGCGGTGCGGGAACAGCGCGCGCTTGCGCTGCAGCGAACGCCGCCACTTGCGCATGAAGTACCAGTGGTAGAGCGGCAGCCCCTGCTCGAGCGCGCGCAGCACCGCCGCCGGGTCGATCGCCGGGCACACCGCCGCCGCGTGCACCAGCGGCACGCCGGCCGCTGGCGCCGCCAGCGCCAGCCGCAGCGCGAAGTTGCCGCCCAGCGAGAAGCCGGCCGCCACCATCGGCCGCGCCGGGAAGCGGCGCGCCACCTCGGCCGCGGCCTGCACCACTTCGGCCAGGCGGCAGGAGTGGAACAGGTCTTCGTTGAGGTGGTGGGTGTTACCGTGGTCGCGGAAATTGAGCCGGAACACCTCGAAGCCGCGCGCCAGCAGCGTGGCCGCGGTGTGCTGCATGTAGCCCGAGTCGGCGCTGCCTTCCCAGCCGTGCAGCAGCAGGGCCAGGCCGCGCGGCGCGACGCCGGGCACGGCGCTGTGGAACCCCTGCAGGCGCACGCCGTCCTCGACGGCGATGACGTGTTCGGTGGTCACCGCGCCCAGGCGCCGCAGCGCGCGCTCGCCGGCGGCGCGGCGCAGCGGCATCGAGCTGAGCACCGACTGCAGGTGCGCGTTGCGCAGCCAGCGCGGCGGGCGGTAGTTCGCCGGGTGGGCCATGCCGGGCCTCAGCCCGCCATGGCCGCGATGATGCGCTCGCGGCAGGTGTCGGCCATGCGCCGGCGGCCGTCTTCGCTGGCCGCCACGGGCTCGAGGAAATGCACTTCGGCCGGGCGCGAGGGTTCGCCCAGCAGGCGCACGAAGTTGGCGAAGAAGCTTTCCTTCTCGCCGAAGGCGACGATGGTCTGGGCGTCGCCGCGCGCGCCGTACTTCAACGCCACCGGCTGGGCCGGCACGCCGGCCACCACGGCCGGCTGGAAGATGCGCGCGTGGAACACGGCGATGGCGTCGCCGCGCGTGGTGCGCCCCTCGGGGAACACGCCCACCGCCTGCCCCGCCTCCAGCCGCTGCACCATCTGGTGCATCACGCCGTGCAGCGAGTCGTTGCTGCCGCGGTGGTGGTAGATGGTGCCGCCGCGGCTGGCCACCCAGCCCACCAGCGGCCAGCGGGCGATCTCGGCCTTGGCCACGAAGCCCATCATGCGCTGGCTGTGCATCAGCTCGATGTCGATCCAGCTGACGTGGTTGGCCACGAACAGCGCCGCTCCCGGCAGCGGCGTGCCGTAGCGGCGCACGCGGAAGCCGAAGATGCGCATCAGGGTGCCCGACCACCAGCGCACCATGCGGTGGTCGAGCCGCTCGCCGCGCAGCTCGATGCGCGCGCTCAGCGGGTTGATCAGCAGCAGCGTGAGCGGCAGCCCCAGGCACAGGTGCAGCGCCAGGAACGGCAGACGCCAGAGGTAGCGCAACGGGCGGCGCCAGTCGCGCGACGGGCGCGCCGCTTCAGTGGGATTCGACATTGGCCCAATTGTGCCGCAGCGCGCGGCGGGAAACACCCGACGCCGGGGTACGCTGGCTCAGCGGCCCACCACGGCCCCGGTCATGCGCGAAATGCACACCAGCCGGCCGCGCTCGTCCTCGATGCGGATTTCCCAGACCTGGGTGGTGCGGCCGAGGTGGATGGGCCGCGCCGTGCCGGTGACCACGCCCTCGGTGACGGCGCGCAGGTGGTTGGCGTTGATCTCGAGGCCGGCGGTCTGCTGCCCGGACGCCGGGTCGAGGCAGAGGTAGCCGCCGAAGCTGGCCAGGGTTTCGGCCAGCAGCACCGAGGAACCGCCGTGCAGCAGGCCGAAGGGCTGCCTGGTGCGCTCGTCCACGGGCATGGTGGCCCGGAGGAAGTCCGGGCCGTGCTCGGTGATGCGGATGCCCAGCGTGCCCGGCGCGGTGCCGGCCAGCATGGCGTTGAGCTGCTCCAGCCCGGGCCGGTGCTTGAACGGGTCGGTCATCGGGCGGTGCGCCGCCTCAGCGGACGCGCATCATGCCCGGGCGGTAGGCGGTGGTGTAACCACGGCGCTGGTAGCCCGAGCTGTCGCCGTAGCCGCTGCCGGTCTGGCGGTTGCGGCGGCGGTGCATGCGGTCGACCAGCTCGTCGCGGCGGGCTTCCAGCCAGTCGGCGCGGCCGACCTTGGCCGGGTCCAGGCCGCGGCGCTCGGCCTCGCCCTGGCGGAATTCGCAGAACTCGTCGTAGGCGTCGAGCTCGTGCTTGAGGTCCTTGACGCACATTTCGATGGCGATGGCGTCGTCGAAGTAGCCCAGCACCGGCACGTTGTCCGGGATGACGTCCTTCGGGTCGGCGAAGTAGACCAGGGCCGACAGCACGCGCTGCTTGTCTTCTTCCGGCAGGTGCCAGCCGTCGTCGCGCAGCATGGCGATCATGGCGTCGAGGCGGTCGAGGCGCTCGGCGATGAAGTCCGGCAGCTCGATCTGGTCGGCGCCCTGGAGCAGGACGGAGGCGGCCGACATGATTTCCTCGGCGCTCTTGTTGCCCGCGGCGGCGCGCGCCGACTCCATGGCCTGGGTGAAGTGGGCGAGGTCGCGGTCGGAGAGTTCGAAGCTGAGCGAAAGGGGCATGCGGGCGGTTCCGGCGGTCGGTAACGAGAACGAGCAGCCTAGGCCGGGGCGCATTCCCCGTCAATCGAAGCGGGGGGCCGGGCTCAGAGGATGGGCACCAGCCCGGCACCAAAGGCGGTCAGGATGCGGGTATAGATCGACTTCGACGGCAGGTCCACCTCGGGGAAGGCGCCCACGTCCTCGTAGCAGCGGTAGAACGCCGGGTCCGGCGGCGCCGTCGGGTTGCAGCCGGGCTTGAGCTCGAAGCTGCTGGCATAGGGGAAGGGCCAGAGGTCGAAGATCGGCAGCTTCTCGGACACCTTGCCCAGGCTGTAGTTCAGGCCCGAGAACAGCGGCGGCTTCTCCCGCCGCGCCACCATCCAGGCGTTTTCCGGCGCCATGTCGCGCTGGATGCTGGCGCGCAGGGCGACGGCGAACTGGCGGTCGCGGACCACCACCATCGATTCGGTGTTGAGGTTGTCCGAGCGCGGGTCGAAGTTGTGGCTGCCCACCACGCCGACGCGGTCGTCGAGCACCATGGACTTGGCGTGCAGGCCCACCCGGATGCCCGCGCGCTTGAGCGGCACCGGCCCCGAGGCCGAACCGGACGAGCCGGAGCCGAAGATGGGCAGCGTGGCGCGCTCGGGGCCCAGGGCGCCGGTGGCGGCCACGTCGATCGGCGCGTCGGTGGGGTAAGGCTTGTACTCGTGGATGCGGAAGCCCATCTCGCGCAGGTACATGCGCTTGTACTTGTGGCTCATCGCATACACGGGGAAGGCGTCGGTGGCCGCGAGCGAATTGGTGGAGACCTCGATCACCGGCGCGTCCTGGCGCTGGTGCAGCTCGCGGAAAAGCTGGCGCGCCGGCCGCGACAGCACCAGGTAGGGCGTCTGCAGCACCAGCTCGCGTTCGGCCGAGGCCACCAGCTCGCGCATGGCGCGCGAGGCGTCCTCGTGCGCGGTGGATTCGCCGGTGTGCTTTTCCGGCAGGTCGGCGAAGAAGTCCACGGGCCCCACCGGCAGGGTCAGCGGCGCCAGGCGCTCGTACACGGCGGCGCCGTCGGCGGCGATGGCCGCCATGGCCTGCACCCGGGGCGGGCGCTCGCGCGCCGGGTCGAGCAGGCGGTGCGCGGGCACGCCGCCGGCGCGCACCAGGCGCCGGGCCACGTCCTTGAGCGTGTCCGCGGGGCGGCTGCGCTCGAAGGTCCAGAAGGCCTCGAAGTTGGCGGCCATCGCCTGCGCGACCGGCCCGGCCACCAGGATGTCGCGGTCGCGGTAGTTGTAGCCCGCGCCCCAGTCGAAATAGCGGTCCTGGATGTTGCGCCCGCCGGTGATGCCGACCGTGCCGTCCACCAGCAGCAGCTTGGTGTGCATGCGCCGGTTGAACTTGCGGAAGCAGCACAGGATGCCGGCCGCGTACTGCAGCGACTGGGTGCGGGCCTCGTTGAAGGTGGGGTTGTACAGGCGCAGCTCGAAGTTCGGGTGCGCGCCGGCGAGCGCCGCCTGCAGGTTCGGGTCGGGCAGGCCGTAGAGCTGGTCGAGCAGCACCCGCACCTTCACGCCGCGGCGGGCCGCCGCCAGCAGCTCCTCCAGCACCAGGGCGCCGGTGTCGTCGGTGTCGAAGATGAAGCTCTGCAGCTCGATGCTGCGACGGGCGGCGCGGATCAGGTGCACGCGGGCGATCAGCGCGTCCTGGCCGCGGTCGAGCAGGGTGGCGAAATGGCGCGGCGCCTCCGGGGTGGAGGCGGCCAGGGCCTGGTCGCCCAGCTCGAGCAGGGGCGAGGCGATGGCCTGGCAGGCCGGTTCGGCCGAACCTTCGCAGGACGGGGCGGCGGCGCGGCCGGCCTCGGCGTAACCGGCCGCGGCGCGCATCTCGGCCTTGGGCAGGCTGGTGCAGCCGGCCAACAGCGCCAGCAGCAGGGGGAACAGGAGCAGGCGGGGGGTCATGGGCGCCCAGACTGCCGCAGACGCACCCGGAAGTCGAAGCCCACGCCGTCCTGCAGCCACACCCGGTAAGCCACCATTCCGAATTCGCGCCGGCTGACCACGCCGGAAACATGGATGTCGCAGTCCAGTCCCGGGGCCTCGCAGGCGGCCGGGGCCACCTGGAAACGCACCGGGCGGGACACGCCGCGCAGCTCGAGTTCGCCGGCCATCCAGCCACCCTCGCGCGACAGCCCGGGCGCGAAGGGCTCGGAGCGGAAGCGGATGACCGGGTGGCGGGCCACGTCGAGGAACTTTTCCGAGCGCATCGAGCGGTCCATCCAGCCCGGGCCCTCGAGCACGAGCCGGCTGGCGTCCAGGCGCACCTGCACCTGCAGCTGGCCGTCGGGATGGCGCAGCAGCTGCCCGTCGAAGTCCTGGAAGCGGCCCTGCACGCGGCCGCCGACGCGCAGGTCGACGGTGATGGCGGCGCGCGAGGCGCGCGGGTCGATCTCGGGCGCCGTGTCCACCGCGGCGGCGGCCGGCGGCCCCAGCAGCCCACCGGCCAGCAGGGCCAGCCCGATGCCGGCCCGCGCGGCCTTCATCCGGTCAGGGCCACCAGAAGGCGGTGAGCCGGGCGATGCCGGGCTCGAGCGCGGCGTCGGCCGGCATCGTCAGCACCGCCACGCCGCCCGCGGGCATGCCGCGGAAGTCGCCGGACTGGCCCGAGCTGAGCAGGGCCGCCAGCTGTTCGAAGCCGGGGTTGTGGCCGACCATCAGCACGCGGGCCAGGTCGCGGTGTTCGTCGGCCACCTGGATGAGCCGGCCGGGCGTGGCGTCGTAGATGCGCGGCTCCTGCTTGCACTCGACGTAGCCGAGCGCGGCCATGACGGTTTCGCAGGTTTCGCGGGTGCGGCGGGCCGGGGAGCACAGCACGCGGTCGGGCAGGTAACCGTGGTCGCGGAGCCAGCGGCCGGCGGCCTCGGCCTCGGCCTGGCCCTGAAGGGACAGCGGGCGGTCCAAGTCGTCCAGGCCCGGCGCGGGCGGTTCGGCGTGGGCGTGGCGGAGCAGGATCAGTTCGCGCATGACCTTCCTTGTCGCGTCAGAGGGATTTCTTGAGCCAGCGGAGCAGGGGCGCCCAGTCTTCCTGGTGGCTGCGCACCTGTTCGGAGTGGTAGTCGAAGATGCTCTTGCCCAGGCCGCAGAGCAGCACGTAGGCCTGGGTGTCGCGCAATTCGGCCACCAGCGGGTAGGGCCAGCCCTTGAGCTGGGCGACGGCCTGCTGGGAGGCGCCGGTCCAGGGCTTGAGGCGGTTGCCGACGATGCCCACCGGCAGCTTGCCCTTCTTCACCCGGGGGTGGGTGACCAGGCTGTTGAGGAAGGGCACCGTGGCCTCGAGGTCGATGGCCGAGGGCAGCACCGGCACGACCACGGCGTCGGCCATGTCCAGGAAGGCCTGCAGGTCGTCGGCCATGGCGCCGGCGGGCGCGTCGACCACCAGGCGCTGGATGCCCTCGGGCAGCTGCTTGTCCCAGTTGCGCCTGCAGCCGTCGAGCGGCAGCACGGCGGTGTCGAGGTGGGCGCGCTTTTCGCACCAGTGCGTGGACGACTTCTGCTTGTCGGCGTCGAGGATGGCCGTGGCCTTGCCTTCCACCGCGAAGTGCGCGGCCAGGTTGGTGGCCACCGTGGACTTGCCGGCGCCTCCCTTCGAGCTCGCGACCAGGATCGTGCGCATGCCGTGCCTCCGCTGCCGGGACGAGGCTTCACTCTACCCCGCCCGGCGCGGGCGAGGAAGGCGGGCCCGGGGGCGGCCCGCGGGGCTCCGGTATCATCGGGATCCGGTACAGGGGAGTTTCGATGGGCGAGCTGCAGGACCTGACGTCGCTGGTGCGGGCCAACACCGCGCTGGTCGTGATCGAGACGCCCGACGAGGCGCGGGTGGTCGACCTGTTCCGGCACCTGCTGATGAACGTGTGGCGGCCGCTGTACCGCTGGTCCATCACCGAGGGCCTGCGCCGCGTGGACCTCGACGGCGAGGACGCGCCGCTCTCGCCGCCCGACGCCACCACCACCCTGCGCACCATCCGCGAACTCGACCAGCGCAGCATCTGCCTGCTGCTCGACTTCCACCCCTACCTGGGCTACGCCACCACCCAGCGCCTGCTGCGCGAGACGCTCGAGCGCCGCGGCAGCAAGGCCCACACCCTGGTGCTGGTGGGCGCGAAGATCGAACTGCCGCCCGACCTGGAACACCACGCCGTGCGCTTCAGCCTGCGCCTGCCGGACGAGCGCGCGCTGCTGAAGCTGGTGCAGGACGAAGCCGCGCTGTACATGCGCGAACACGGCGGCAAGCGCGTCGAAGTGGACCAGGAGGCGCTGAAGGTGATCGTGCGCAACCTGCGCGGGCTGTCGCTCACCGAGGCGCGGCGGCTGGCGCGGCACCTGATCTTCAGCGACGGCGCCCTGCACCTGGGCGACCTGCCCGAGCTGGCCAAGCTCAAGTTCGAGCTGCTCAACAAGTCGGGCCACCTGCACTTCGAATACGACACCGCGCGCTTTTCCGAGGTGGCGGGCCTGGAGCGCCTGAAGGCCTGGGTGAACCAGCGCCGCGCCGCCTTCACCGCCGACGCGCTGCCGCCGGGCCTGGACCCGCCCAAGGGCATGCTGCTGCTGGGCGTGCAGGGCTGCGGCAAGTCGCTGGCGGCCAAGGCCGTGGCCGGCGGCTTCAACGTGCCGCTGGTGCGGCTGGACTTCGGCACGCTCTACAACAAGTACCACGGCGAAACCGAGAAGAACCTGCGCGACGCGCTGTCTTCGGCCGAGCAGCTGGCGCCCTGCGTGCTGTGGATCGACGAACTGGAAAAAGGCCTGGCGGCCAGCGGCAGCAGCGAGGACGGCGGCGTGTCGCGGCGCGTGCTGGGTTACTTCCTCACCTGGATGGCCGAGCGCAAGTCGAAGGTGTTCCTGGTGGCCACCGCCAACGCCGTGCACGACCTGCCGCCGGAGCTGCTGCGCAAGGGCCGCTTCGACGAGATCTTCTTCGTGGACCTGCCCGACCACGGCGCCCGCGCCGAGATCTTCCGGCTGCACCTGGCGCGGCGCGAGGTGGCCTGGGAAGGCTTTTCGCTTAGCGCGCTGGCCGATGCCGCCGAGGGGTTTTCCGGCGCCGAGATCGAGCAGGCCATCGTCAGCGCGCTCTACGCCGCCCACGCCGACTGCGTGCCGGTGGACGAGGCGCGCGTACTGCAGGAACTGCGCAACACCCGCCCATTGAGCGTGCTGATGGCCGAACAGGTGCAGGCCCTGCGCGACTGGGCCCGCGGCCGCACCGTGCCCGCGGACTGAGCCCGCCGCCTTTGTAGGAGCGGCTTCAGCCGCGAAGCTTTTCGCGAAGGGCTTCGCGGCTGAAGCCGCTTGTGTCTGGGTTTTGCCCTAGGGTTTGGGGTGAGA
>NZ_JAYSEG010000027.1:0-39454 GCF_041913985.1 Arenimonas sp. | reverse complement strand
CTTCGCGAGAAGCTTCGCGGCTGAAGCCGCTCCTACAACAGCAGGTGCAATCAGCCGCGGCTGAGCACCAGCGCCACGATCACCAGCACCGCCGCGGCGGTGAGCATGATCGGCACCCACTTGCTCACGCCGCCGCCACCGGCCGCGGCCGGCGCGGCCTCGGGCGTGGCCAGGCGCGTGGTCTGCTGGGCCATTTCCATGCCCGGCGCCACCAGGATGAAACGCACGGCGTCGAGGCGAAGTTCGTCGCCGGGCTTCAGGAAACCCTGCTGCACGTGCTTGCCGTTGATGAAGGTGCCGTTCGAGGAGCCCAGGTCCTCCACCGACAGGCCGTCCGGCGTGGGCTTGACCAGCGCGTGGCGGCGCGAGATCTCGTCGGCCTGCACGGAAATGTCGGCCTCGGCCGCGCGGCCGATCACCACCGGGCCGGTCACCGGGAACACCTTGCCGAAAACTGCGCCGGACACGCCGCGCAGCACGTACTTGGGCACCGCCATGCGCACGCGGGTGGCGCCGGTGTCTTCCTCGGCGGCGCCCGAGGGCGTGGGCGCCGAGCGCGCGGCCTCCACCACGGCGAAGCGCGCCTGCACCGGGCCGATGCCGATCTGGTCGCCGGCGCGCAGCGCCATGATGTCGGCCACCGGCTTGCCGTTCACCGTCACCGCGCCGCCGCCCGCGGGCACCTGCAGGTTGGCGCCGGTGCTGGTGACGTGGATTTCGCAGTGCAGCGGCGCGACGCCGGGCTCGGACAGCACCACCGCGCCTTCCGCGCCGGAGCCGATGCGGTTCACGCCGTGGCTGAGCAGCACCTGCGCGTGTTCGCCATTGGGAAACACCAGTTTCATCTTCGCTCTCCTGCGAATCGGCGTGGCCGTCCGGCCAAGGTCCGCGCCTATCTTAGCCATGTGAAGGCAAGGCGGGCAGGGGGCGGCTTGTGGGCCGGCCGCGGCGTCCCCACACTGCAGGCATGCTCTCGACCCTGATCGTTTCCGCGCTGGCCATGGGCCTGCTGGTTTTCTGGTTTGCCGGCCGTGCCGCGGCGGAAACCGCCACTGTCATCGGACAGCGCGCCTGCGCACGCGCCGGCGTGCAATGGCTCGACCAGAGCGTGCACCTGCTGGCCATCCGGGTGCGGCGCGGGCCGGACGGCTGGCTGGGCCTGGAGCGCCACTTCGGCTTTGAATACTCCACCGGCGGCGAAGACCGCCACGCCGGCCGCATCGTGCTGCACGGGCGCCAGCTGCGCGCCCTGGCCGGGCCGATGCCGCCGGGCCCCGCGGGCCCGACCCTGGACTGAGCGGCCTTACTTCACCACGCGCAGGTGGCTGCGGCGCGGCGGCTCGCCGCCCGCGTCCGGCCCCGACGGCGGCTCCGGGCCGTCATCGTCGATCGAACCGCCGTCGTCGGGCAGCATCATGCCCTGCCCCGTTTCCTGGGCGTAGATGGCCATCACCGCCGACACCGGCACGATGACCGACTGGCTGACGCCGCCGAAGCGCGCCATGAAGCGCACTTCGTGGTTGTCGATGGCCAGGTGGGCGACGGCGCGCGGGGCGATGTTGAGCACCACCCGCCCGTCCTTCACCGACGACGCGGGCACCTGCACCCCGTCCCGGCCGGCATCCACCAGCAGGTAGGGCGTCATCCCGTTGTCGTTGATCCACTCGTTGAGGGCCCGCAGCAGGTAGGGGCGGTTGGAACCCATGCGGGTCGTGCTTTCGGTCATTGAGGGAGTTCGCGCAGCGCCTTTTCTTCCGGCGTAAGGCTACGCAGGTAAGCCGGGTTGCGGAAGATGCGGTTGCCGTAGTCCTCGATCAGCTTGGCTTCCTTGGGCAGCTGCACGCCCAGCGCCGGCAGGCGCCAGATGATGGGCGCGATGGCGCAGTCGGCCAGGCTCATCTCCGGGTTGAGGAAGAACTTCGAGGCCTTGAACAACGGCAGCGAGGCCAGCAGCAGCTCCTTCAGGCGCTTGCGGCCGGCGTCGGCCTGGGCCTTGGTGCCATGCTGCACGGCCTGCACGTGCGGCACCCATTCGTGCTCCAGGCGCAGCATGGCCAGGCGCAGGCGGGCGCGAGAAAGCGGGTCCACCGGCATCAGCGGCGGGTGCGGGTAGCGTTCGTCCAGGTACTCCGACACCACCGAGGCGGCGTAGAGCACCAGGTCGCGGTCCACCAGGGTGGGCACCGAGTGGTAGGGGTTGAGGTCCACCAGGTCTTCCGGCGGGCTGGCCGGGTCCACCGGCACCAGCTCGTAGGTGACGCCCTTGGCCGCCAGCACCAGCCTGACGCGGTGGCATACGACGCAATCACGGGCGGAAAACAGGGTCAGGGCGTTGCGGATACGCGGACTGGCTGCCATCAAGGGATCCCCCAGGGCGCCGCCAGCCCCTGCCGGCGGTCGTCGTGAAGGCTTAACCCTGCCCGAAACGGCCGGTTTCCCGCAAGCCGGGGCACCCGGAAAAGCAAAGGGCCGCCCGAAGGCGGCCCCAAGCCACTGATTCCACGGGGAAATCAGTGCACGTCGCGCCAGTATTCCAGCTTCAGCAGGTAGGCGATGAACGTGAAGAAGCCCAGGAACAGCAGCACCCAGACGCCGACGGACTCGCGCTTGAGCGCGGCCGGCTCGGCCACGTACTGCAGGAAGGCGCTGATGTCGCGGGCCACCCGGTCGAACTCCTCCGGGCTCAGCCGGCCCGGGCTGGCGAGCTCGAGGCGGGTGATGTGGCTCTGGCCGTCGGCGCCCTGGTCGTACACCGGGCGCTGGATGCCCTGCAGGTCCCAGAGCACGTTCGGCATCGAGGCACCCGGGAACACGGTGTTGTTCCAGCCCAGCGGGCGGGTTTCGTCGATGTAGAAGCCCTTGATGTACGAGTACACGTAATCCGGGCCGCCGAGCTTGGCGCGGGCGATCAGGCTCAGGTCGGGCGCGGCCTTGCCGAACCAGGCATTGCCGTCGCCGGTGTTGATGCCGGTGTTGATGTTCTCGCCGATCTTGGCGTGGGCCGGCATCAGGTTCTGTTCCACCAGCTCCGGGCTCAGCTCCAGGTCCGAGGCGATCCGCGAGTAGCGGTGCATGGACAGGGCGTGGCAGCCGGCGCAGTAGTTCATGAACAGGCCGGCGCCGCGCTGCAGCGAGGCCTTGTCGCTGAGGTCGGTACCCGAGGTCTCGAGCTTCGGACCGGCACCGGCCGCGAGGCCGATCGCCGGCACCAGGGCCAGCAGGAGGGCAATGAGGCGCAGCTTAGTCATGCGAGGGCACCCGCTCGGGAACGGCCTTGGTCTGGCCCATGGCGGACCAGAACGGCATGGTGATGAAGAACAGGAAGTAATAGCCGGTCAGGACCTGGGCCACCAGCTTCTGGGTGTCCGAGCCCGACTGCGCGCCGAGCCAGCCCAGCACCACGAAGGCGACGCAGAAGATCGTGATCAGGATCTTGTGCAGCATCGGGCGGTAGCGGATGGACTTGACCTTGCAGCGGTCGAGCCAGGGCAGCGCGAACAGGATCATGGTGGCGCCGCCCATCACCATCACGCCGAGCAGCTTGTCGGGGATGGCGCGCAGCATCGCGTAGAACGGGGTGAAGTACCACACCGGCTTGATGTGCGCCGGGGTCACCAGCGGGTCGGCCGCGATGAAGTTGTCCCACTCCAGGAACCAGCCGCCCATCGCCGGGGCGAAGAAGACGATGAAGGCGAAGATCATCAGGAAGAAGCCGGCGCCGAACAGGTCCTTCACCGTGTAGTACGGGTGGAAGGGGATGCCGTCCTTGGGCTTGCCGGTGTCCTTGTCCTTGACCTTCTTGATGTCCACGCCCTCGGGGTTGTTCGAACCCACTTCGTGCAGGGCGCCCAGGTGCAGGACCACCAGCAGCAGCAGCACCAGCGGCAGCGCGATGACGTGCAGGGCGAAGAAGCGGTTCAGGGTGGCGTCGGCGACCAGGTAGTCGCCGCGGATCCACTCGGTCAGCTCGACGCCGACCACCGGGATGGCGCCGAACAGGTTGATGATCACCTGCGCGCCCCAGTAGGACATCTGGCCCCAGGGCAGCACGTAGCCCATGAAGGCTTCGGCCATGAGCACCAGGAAGATGACCACGCCCAGCACCCAGACCAGCTCGCGCGGCTTCTGGTACGAGCCGTAGATCAGGCCGCGGAACATGTGCAGGTACACCACCACGAAGAACAGCGAAGCGCCCGTGGAGTGCATGTAGCGGATGAGCCAGCCCCACTCGACGTCGCGCATGATGTACTCGACCGAGGCGAAGGCCTCGGCGGCGGACGGCTTGTAGTGCATCGTCAGGAAGATGCCCGTGACGATCTGGTTGACCAGCACCAGCATGGCCAGCGAGCCGAAGTAGTACCAGACGTTGAAGTTCTTCGGAGCGTAGTACTCCGACATGTGCTTCTTGTACGCCGGGATCAGGCCGGGGGTGCGCTCGTTGAACCAGCCCACGACGCCCTCGACGGAGCGGGAGATCATGTTGGCCATTACGCGGCTCCCTCGGGCGCGACGCCCACGACCAGATGGTTGTCGTCGACGAAGTGGTAGGGCGGGACCTCGAGGTTCGAAGGCGCGGGCACGCCCTGGAACACGCGGCCGGCCAGGTCGAAGCGCGAGTTGTGGCACGGGCAGTAGAAGCCGCCCTGCCACTCGCTGTCGAAGGCCTGCGGCTGCAGTTCCGGCACGTAGCTCGGCGAGCAGCCCAGGTGAGTGCAGATGCCGACGATGACGGCGAGCTCGGGCTTGATCGAGCGGCCCTCGTTCTTGGCGAAGGCCGGCGTCTGGTCGGCGTTCTCCGAGTCCGGGTCACGCAGGCGGTCGTTGAGCTTCGGCAGCGCGGCCAGCTGTTCCGGCGTGCGCTTGAAGATCCACACCGGCTTGCCGCGCCACTGCACAATCATGCGCATGCCCGGCTCGAGGTCGATCTTGCTGATGTCGACGTCGACCGGCGCGCCGGCCGTCTGGGCCCGGGCGCTGGGCTTCCAGGAACTGATGAACGGCACCGCGGCGAACCCCACGCCCACCGCGCCGACCACGGCGGTGCTGGCAGTCAGGAAGCGGCGACGCCCCGTGTTGACCCCTTCGTTAGCCATCCGGCTCTCCGAAAACTCTTGCTAAGTGGCTGAAAGACAACATGCACGGCCCACCGGGCCGGCAAAGACGCGCAATTGTAGCGGACGCGGCGCGAGAGCGACAACGGCGGCGGCACGACCGCCCGCGCCGGGCCTCACTGGGCCGTCAGGGCCCCGCGGTAGCGCTCGGCCAGCTGGCCGACGCGTTCGACGTAGCGCTGGGTCTCGGCATAGGGCGGCACGCCGCCGTGGCGGTCCACCGCGCCCTCGCCGGCGTTGTAGCCGGCCGCCGCCAGGGTCAGGTTGCCCTGGTAGCGCTTGAGCAGCCAGGCCAGGTACTGCACGCCGCCGCGGATGTTCTGGGCCGGGTCGAACACGTCGGAGACGCCGAAGCGGCTGGCCGTGGCCGGGATCAGCTGCATCAGGCCCTGGGCGCCGGCATGCGAGACGGCGTTGGGGCGGAAGGCCGATTCGGCGTGGATGATCGCCCGCACCACCGCCTCTTCCACGCCGAACTCCTGGGCGGCGGCCTTCACCTCGCCCGAATAGGCGTCGAGGTTGAGGCGCACGGTGCCGAAATCGACGCCCGGCAGCAGGCCGCAGGCGTAGCAGGTCTCGACGTAGCTGAACAACATCTGCGCGCCGCTGCCGGCCGGGCGCACGTTGGTGTAGTGGGTGACGCCGTCGCGCTCGTACTTGTAGACCGCGCCGCGGGTGACCCGGGCGCCGGCGCTGGCATCGGCCGCCGCCAGCGACTGGCCGGCGCTGGCCGTGCGGAAGCTCACCGGGGCCGCGGCGGGGCGGCTGCCACCCCCGCCGCCATTCGCCGCCGCGGCCGAAGGCGCCGCGGCCCGGGGCCGGGCGTCGGCCTGGCTGAAGGTGGAGACCACCTTGCAGCTGGCGCCGGCGATCTTCTGGCCGGTGTAGTTGGGGATGCCGTCGGCGCCGGTGCAGCGGTAGAGCGTGCCCGCCGCGGCCGGGAAGGCGGCGGCGGCCAGCAGGCAGGCCAGCAGGGCGGGACGGAGGGTCATGGGCGCGAGGTTTACTCCTGCCGGGGCCGCTTGCCAAGTGGCCCCCCTCCCCCGCGCTACACTATTGCCCCCCTCCGGAACGGATTAACCGCCGCCATGCCCGGGACTTCGCCTGCCAAGGGCAAGCTCTACATCAAGACCCACGGTTGCCAGATGAACGAGTACGACTCGGCCCGCATGGCCGACGTGCTCGCCGCCGAACACGGCCTGGAACTGACCCAGGACGAGGCCGAGGCCGACGTCATCCTGGTCAACACCTGCTCGATCCGCGAAAAGGCCCAGGAGAAGGTGTTCTCCCAGCTGGGCCGCTGGAAGCACCTGAAGAAGGACAAGCCGGTGCTGATCGGCGTCGGCGGCTGCGTGGCCAGCCAGGAGGGCGAGGCCATCCTCCGGCGCGCGCCCTTCGTCGACCTGGTGTTCGGCCCGCAAACCCTGCACCGCCTGCCCGGCATGATCGACGCCCGCCGCGACAGCGGCCGGCCGCAGGTGGACGTGAGCTTCCCCGAGATCGAGAAGTTCGACCGCATGCCCGAGCCGCGCGCGGAGGGGCCCACGGCCTTCGTCTCCATCATCGAGGGCTGCTCGAAGTACTGCTCGTTCTGCGTGGTGCCCTACACCCGCGGCGAGGAGGTGAGCCGGCCCTTCGACGACGTGCTGCTCGAATGCGCGCAGCTCGCCGCCCAGGGCGTGCGCGAGATCCACCTGCTCGGCCAGAACGTCAACGCCTACCGCGGCGCCACCGCCGACGGCGACGAGGCCGACCTGGCCCTGCTCATCCGCGCCATCGCCCAGATCGAGGGCGTGGGCCGCATCCGCTACACCACCTCGCACCCGGTGGAATTCACCGACGCGCTGATCGAAGCGCACCGAGACGTGCCGCAGCTGGCCAGCTTCCTGCACCTGCCCGTGCAGTCGGGTTCGGACCGCATCCTGGCGGCCATGAAGCGCGGCCACACCGCGCTCGAGTACAAGGCCAAGATCCGCCGCCTGCGCGAGGCCAAGCCCGGCATCGTGATCAGCTCCGACTTCATCGTCGGCTTCCCCGGCGAGACCGAGCGCGACTTCGAGGCCACGATGAAGCTCATCGAGGACGTCGGCTTCGACCAGAGCTTTTCGTTCGCCTACTCGCGCCGCCCCGGCACGCCGGCCGCCAACCTGCACGACGAGGTGCCGGCCGAGGTGGCCAACGCCCGCCTGCAGCGCCTGCAGGCTGCCATCAACGCCAACGCGCGCAGGATTTCCGAAGCCATGGTCGGCACCATCGAACGCGTTCTGGTGGAAGGCCCCAGCGCCAAGGACCCGGCCGAGCTCACCGGCAAGACCGAAAACATGCGCAACGTGAACTTCCCGGGCCATCCGCGCCTGGTGGGCCGGTTCGTCGACCTGCGCATCACCGAGGCGCGCACCAATTCGCTGCGCGGCGAAGTGGTGGCGGTGGCCGGGGAGGCGCTGGCATGAGAAAGCGCGGCCAGCGCGATTTCGCGCTCGAACCCGAGGACAACGTCCGCCTGGCGAACCTGTGCGGCCCCACCGACGAGCACCTGCGCCTGGTGGAGCTGCGCCTGGGCGTGGAAGTGGCCAACCGCGGCCACGTGTTCCGCGTCACCGGCGACGAGGCCGCGGTGGAAGCGGCGGAAAAGCTGCTGCGCGCGCTCTACGAGGAAGCCGCGTTCGAAACCCTGGACCCGCACAAGATCCACCTGCGCATGGGCCAGGCCAACCTCGAGCGGCTCGACCAGGGCCATTCGCCGCAGGAAGTGACCATCCGGGTCAAGCGCGGCACCGTGCGCGGCCGCGGCGCCAACCAGGCGAAGTACCTGCACGCCATCGCCACCCACGACATCAACTTCGGCATCGGCCCGGCCGGCACCGGCAAGACCTTCCTGGCCGTGGCCATGGCGGTCGAGGCCCTGAACGAAAGCCGCGTGCAGCGCCTGCTGCTGGTGCGCCCGGCGGTGGAGGCCGGCGAGAAGCTCGGCTTCCTGCCCGGCGACCTGAGCCAGAAGGTCGACCCCTACCTGCGCCCGCTCTACGACGCGCTGTACGAGATGCTGGGCGTGGAGAAGGTGGCCAAGCTGCTCGAGCGCAACGTCATCGAGATCGCCCCGCTGGCCTACATGCGCGGCCGCACGCTCAACGACGCCTTCATCATCCTCGACGAGGCGCAGAACACCTCCATCGAGCAGATGAAGATGTTCCTCACCCGCATCGGCTTCGGCTCCACCGCGGTGATCACCGGCGACCTGAGCCAGATCGACCTGCCCAAGCACCAGAAGTCCGGCCTGCGCGACGCCATCGACGTGCTGCGCGGGGTGGAGGGCATCAGCTTCACCTTCTTCACCGCCCACGACGTGGTACGGCATCCGCTGGTGGCACGCATCGTCCGGGCTTACGATGCCCGCGACGGCAAGGAGTCGCAGGAATGACCAAGGGTCCGGTGCAGCTCGATGTCGGCGTCAGCTACGGCCTGCCCCGCAAGGGCCTGCCGAGCGCCGCCAGTTTCCGCAAATGGGCCGCCGCGGCCGCCCAGGGGCGCATCCGGCGCGCCGACCTGGCCATCCGGCTGGTGGACGCCAAGGAGGGCCGGGCCCTGAACCGGCACTACCGCGGCAAGGACTACGCCACCAACGTGCTCAGCTTCCCGGCCGACCTGCCCGAGGGCGTCGACCTGCCCCTGCTCGGCGACCTGGTCATCTGCGCCCCGGTGGTGGCCAAGGAGGCCCAGGACCAGGGCAAGTCCCTGGCCGCCCACTACGCCCACCTCACCGTGCACGGCGTGCTGCACCTGCTGGGCATGGACCACGAGGACGAGCGGGAGGCCGAGGCCATGGAACGGCTCGAGCGCGAGATCCTGGCGGGCTTGGGCCTGCCGGATCCTTATTGAAGCGAAGGTACCAGGTTCATTTTCCCGGGTTGGGAGCCGGCATTTGCCAGACCCCAATCCGGGAAAATGAACCTGGTACCTGGGAAAATGAACCTGGTACGTCTCTCGGGTAGAATCGGGCACTCCGCCGCCGTGGCGCCTGCCCTGCCGAGATGTCCGAAGATTCCCCTAGTAGCCCGCCGGAACGCCGCTCCTGGCTTGATCGCCTGAGCCTGGCCTTTTCCGGCGAACCCCGGACCAGGGAAGACCTGGTCGAGATCCTGCGCGAGGCCCAGGCCAACGGCCTGCTCGGCGCCGATACCCTGAAGATGCTCGAGGGCGCCCTGTCGGTGTCCGAGCAGCAGGTCGGCGACATCATGGTGCCCCGCTCGCAGATGGTGTCCCTGCCCGTGGACGCGAAGTTCATGGACCTGATGCGGATGGTGGTCGAATCCGGCCACAGCCGCTTCCCCGTGCACGGCGAGGACCGCGACGAGATCCTCGGCATCCTGCTGGCCAAGGACCTGCTGCGCGGCATGGTGGCCGACGGCGGTCCCGGCAGCGTGCGCGAACTGCTGCGCCCGGCGGTGCTGATCCCCGAGTCCAAGCGCCTGAACGTGCTGCTCAAGGAATTCCGGCTCTCGCGCAACCACATGGCCATCGTGGTGGACGAACACGGCGGCGTCGCCGGCCTGGTCACCATCGAGGACGTGCTCGAGCAGATCGTCGGCGAGATCGACGACGAGCACGACGACGCCGACGAGGCCAAGCTCATCGCCGCCCAGGCCGACGGCCAGTTCATGGTCGACGCGCTCACCCCCATCGGCGACTTCAACGACCAGTTCGGCGCCGATTTCCCGGACGACGAATACGACACCATCGGCGGCCTGGTCACCGCGGCCATCGGCCACCTGCCCGAGGCGGGCGAGGAGCTGGCCCTGGGCCGCTTCCACTTCCGCGTCGGCCGCGCCGACCGCCGCCGCGTGCATACCTTCGTGGTGAGCGTGCATGCAGAAGCCTGAGCGGCGCCGCGGCGCGGCCGCCCTGCCGATGCTCCTGCTGCTGTGCCTGGCCTGGCTGCTGCCCGGCCTGGCCGCGGCCGCGCCGCGCATCGGCGTGCTCACCATGGAGCCGGGCGAGGTCTTCTGGGAACGCTTCGGCCACAACGCCATCGTCGTGGACGACCCGGCCGGCCCCGGCCCGCTGTCCTACAACTTCGGCTTCTTCGACCTCGACGAACCCGGCTTCCACTGGAACTTCGTGCGCGGCCGCATGAACTACCGGCTGGAAGTGCTGTCGCTGTCGCAGGACCTGTACGGCTACGAACGCGCCGGCCGCGGCGTGGTGGTGCAGTGGCTCGACCTGTCGCCGGAACAGGCCACGGCGCTGGCCGCCGCCCTGGCCGTGCACGCCCGCCCGGAGAACGCCCGCTACACCTACGACTACTACACCGCCAACTGCTCCACCAAGGTGCGCGACGCGCTCGACGAGGCCCTCGACGGCGCGCTAAAGGCGCAGCTCTCCGGCCGCTCGCAGGGCAACACCTTCCGCAGCGAATCGCTGCGCCTGGCCGCGCCGGCGCCGTGGATGGCCGTGGGTTTCCACGTCGGCCTGGCCGGTTACGCCGACCGCCCGCTGTCGCGCTGGGAGGAGTCGTTCATCCCCATGCGCCTGCGCGACGCGCTGCGCGAAGTGAAGCTCGCCGACGGCCGCCCGCTGGTGGCCCGCGAGGAATCCGTGCTGCCGCACCGCATCGGCCAGCCGCCCGCCGAGGCCCCGCGCCTGCGCGGCCAGGCTTTCCTGGCCGGCCTGGCGCTGGCCGGCCTGGTGCTGTGGGCCGGCCGCCGCGCGCCGCGCGCGCTGGCCGTCGGCGCCCTGGCCTTCTGGACGGTTGCCGGCCTGGCCGGGCTGACCCTGGCCTTCCTGTGGCTGGGCACCGCCCACGTGGCCGCGCACGGCAACGAGAACCTGCTGCTGCTCAGCCCGCTCTGCCTGGCCCTGCTGCCCGGCGCCTGGGCGCGCCTGCGCCGCCGCGAACCCGGGCGCGGCTTCCGGCCGCTGCTGTGGCTGGTGGCCGGCGGCGCCGCGGTGGCGGGCTTCATGAAGTTCCTGCCCTTCCTGCCGCAGCAGAACGTGGAATGGGTGCTGCTGCTCCTGCCGCTGCACTGGGCGCTGCTGCGCACCTTCGACCCGAAGCGCTGACCTTGCCCGCGGGCCCATGCCGGCCGATGATGCCGGCATGGAGAATTCCCTGAAGCCCTCGCCCGCCTGCGTGGTGAACTGCGTCCGCTACGACCGCGACGGCAGCCGCCGCGACATCACCCTCGACCAGATCAGCGACGTGCTGGCCGTCGACGACGGCAGCTTCGTCTGGGTGGGCCTGTACGAGCCCGAGGAATCGCTGCTCGACAAGCTGCAGGAGGAATTCGACCTGCACGACCTGGCCATCGAGGACGCCCACCACGCGCACCAGCGGCCGAAGATCGAGGCCTACGGCAATTCCCTGTTCATCGCCGTGCACACCGCGCAGGCCACGGAAGGCAAGGTCTCGTTCGGCGAAACCCACATCTTCGTCGGCCAGCGCTACCTGGTCACCGTGCGCCACGGCACCTCGCTGTCGTACAACACGGTGCGCGCCCGCTGCGAGCGCGAACCCGAGCTGCTGGCCATCGGCCCGGTGTACGGCCTGTACGCGGTGCTCGACTTCATCGTCGACAACTACCTGCCCATCGTCGACGAGTTCCGCGACCAGCTCAACGAGCTCGAGCAGGACATCTTCGCCGAGGCCTTCAGCCGCGAGACGGTGCGCAAGCTCTACGAGCTCAAGCGCGAACTCACCCGGCTGCGGCTGGCGGTGGCGCCCATGCAGGACATCACCGGCCAGCTCACCCGCGTGCACACCCACCTGGTGGGCGAGGAAATGCGCCTGTACCTGCGCGACGTGTACGACCACACCCTGCGCGTGAACGACGCCACCGACACCCTGCGCGAAATGCTCACCGCGGCCATGTCGGTGAACCTGGCCCTGGTCACCGTGGCCCAGGGCGAAGTGGTGAAGCGCCTGGCCGGCTGGGCCGGCCTGCTGGCCGCGCCCACGCTGATCGCCAGCTGGTACGGCATGAATTTCCAGCACATGCCCGAGCTCGGCGGCCGCTACAGCTACGCCATCCTGGTGGGCACCACCGTGGCGGTGGTGGCCGGGTTGTTCGTCGTGTTGCGTCGCGCCAAATGGATCTGAGCGCATACTGCGGCTTGACCGGTGTCAAGGACGCGGCCGGCGCCGGCCGCTAGTCTGCCTGCCATGGCCGCCATCCCTCCCTTCGACGCCGACCTGCTCCGCCGGTACGACCGGCCGGGTCCCCGTTACACCTCCTACCCGACCGCGCCGCAGTTCAAGCCCGGCTTCGGGCCGGCGGAATTCGCCAAGGCGGCGCGCCTGAGCAACGACGACCCGATCCCGCGCCGGCTGTCGCTGTACGCGCACGTGCCGTTCTGCTTCAGCCCCTGCTTCTACTGCGGCTGCAACCGCATCATCACCCGCGACCTGGCCCGCGCCGAAACCTACCTGTCGCGCCTGGTGCGCGAGGTGGCCATGCTGGGCCCGCTGTTCGACCGCGACCGCGAGGTGCTGCAGATCCACCTGGGCGGCGGCACGCCGAACTTCTTCAGCCCCACCCAGATCGGCGAGCTGCTCGAGAGCCTCAACACCCACTTCCGCTTCAGCCAGTCGCCGGGGCGTGATTTCTCCATCGAACTCGATCCGCGCTTCATCAACAAGGGCGACATCGAGGCCCTGGCCTTCATGGGCTTCAACCGCGCCAGCCTGGGCGTGCAGGACTTCGACCCGGCCGTGCAGGCCGCGGTGAACCGCATCCAGTCGGTGGAGGAAACCCAGGCGGTGATCGACGACTGCCGCAGGCACGGTTTCCGCTCGGTCAACGTCGACCTCATCTACGGCCTGCCGCGCCAGACCCGCGAAGGCTTTGGCCGCACCCTCGACACCGTGGTGGCCACCCGCCCCGACCGCCTGGCCATCTACAGCTACGCGCACATGCCGCAGCTGTTCCGCCCGCAGAAGCAGATCGACGAAGCCCTGCTGCCCAGCGCCGAGGACAAGCTCGGCCTGCTGCAGCTGGCCATCGAAAAGCTCTCGGCCGCCGGCTACCGCTACATCGGCATGGACCACTTCGCCCTGCCCGAAGACGACCTGTCGGTGGCCCAGGAGAAGGGCGGCCTGCACCGCAACTTCATGGGCTACACCACCCACGCCGACTGCGACCTGGTGGGCATGGGCGTGAGCGCCATCAGCCACATCGGCGACACTTACAGCCAGAACCCGCGCGACCTTCCCAGCTGGGAGATCGCCATCGACAACGGCCGCCTGCCCACCTGGCGCGGCATGCAGCTCGACGCCGACGACGTGCTCCGGGCCGACCTGATCCAGCAGCTGATGTGCCAGGGCGAGGTGGACATCCCCGAGCTCGAGGAGCGCCACGCCATCGACTTCGGCCTCTACTTCCAGGACGACCTGGCCCGGCTGGAGCCCCTGAAGGCCGACGGCCTGGTCGAGGTCTCGGCCACCCGGATCACGGCGACCTCGCGCGGGCGGCTCCTGCTGCGTATCATCGCGGCATGCTTCGACCGCTACCTGCACCAGGCCCAGGCCGAACCCGCCCGCTTCTCCAAGGCCATCTGAGCCTGGCCGGGGCGACCCCGTGACCCCGCCGGCGCACCGCCCGCGGCACAACCCCATCGCCGACGACGGCGACGCCCTGCATTTCTGCAGCACCTGCGCGTTCTCGGACGCCTGCCTGTCGCAGGGCTACGACAAGTCGTCGCTGATGGACCTGCACGTGCTGGTCGAGCACATCGGGCCCTTCCACGAGGGCGAGCACATCTTCCGCGAGGGCGACGAGTTCAACGCCATCGCCGCGGTGCGCGCCGGCACGGTGAAGACCTACGTGCTCGACGCCACCGGCCAGGAGCAGGTGCTGGGCTTCCACCTGCCCGGCGAGATCATCGGCCTCAACGCCATTTCCGAGGCCCGCTACCCCTGCAACGCGGTGGCGCTGGACACGGTGATGCTGTGCCGGTTCTCGTTCCCGAAGATGGCCCTGCTGGCCACCCGCATGCCGGGGCTGCAGGCCCAGCTGTTCCGCCTGCTCAGCCAGGACATCGGCAAGGCCGCCCTGCTGGCCGGCGACTACAGCGCCGACCAGCGCATGGCCGCCTTCCTGGTGGCACTGTCGCGGCGCTTCGCCCAGCGCGGCTTCTCGGCCACGCGCCTGCACCTGACCATGACCCGCACCGACATCGCCAACTACCTGCGCCTGGCCCCGGAAACGGTGAGCCGCGTGCTGCGCCGCCTGCAGGAAGACGGCCTGGTGAAGGTGGAGCGGCGCGAGCTGGAAATCACCAACCCCGCCGGCCTCGAAGAGCTGGCCCGGGCCGTGCTGCGGAACTGAAGGCCACTTGACCTGAGTCAGTGACCGGGAAGGGCCCGGTGACGAGCATGGCGGCATCCTGTCAGGAGAGCCGTCATGAGCAGTACCCGCAAACTATGGACAGCACTCGCCGTCCTGCTCACGGTGTCGTTCGCCGCCCTGCTTTGGGTCGGCAGCGAGATCCACCGTGTCATGCCCCCGATCCCCGAGAAGGTCGTCACGACCTCGGGCGAGGTGGTCTTCACCCGCGATGACATCCAGACCGGCCGCACCGTCTGGCAGTCCATCGGCGGCCAGCAACTGGGCTCGATCTGGGGCCACGGCGGCTACGTCGCCCCGGACTGGACGGCCGACTGGCTGCACCGCGAGGCGGTGGACATCCTCGACCGCTGGGCCCGGGCCGAATACTCCGCCCCCGACTACGCCTCGCTCGGCAAGCCCGAGCAGGCCGCGCTCGAGGCCCGCCTGCAGCAGATGATGCGTGCCAACACCTTCGACGAAGGCAGCGGCACCATCACCATCGACGCCGACCGCCTGGCGGCCATCACCAACGTCTCGGCGCACTACCAGAGCCTGTTCAGCAACGACCCGGCCACCAAGGTGCTGCGCGAGGCCTACGCGATGAAGGACGACACCGTCCCGAACGCCGAGCACCGCCGCCAGATGACCGCGTTCTACTGGTGGACCGCCTGGACGGCCGTCACCGAGCGCCCGGGCAAGGACATCACCTACACCAACAACTGGCCGCATGATCCGACGGTGGGCAACGTGCCGCCGCCGCACCTGCTGACCTGGACGGTGTTCAGCGTGCTGTTCCTGATCGCCGGCGTGGCCCTGCTGGGCTGGCACTACGCCGTCAGCCACGGCAAGGACGAGGAGCCGAAGCTGCCGCTCACCGACCCGCTGGCGCAGGTGGTGGTGACGCCGTCGATGAAGGCCACGGCCAAGTACTTCTGGATCGTGATCGCGCTGTTCCTCACCCAGATCCTGCTGGGCGCGGTGACCGCGCACTACCAGGTGGAAGGCCAGGAAGCCTACGGCTTCGCGCTTTCCGAGATCCTGCCCTACTCGCTCACGCGCACCTGGCACACGCAGCTGGCGGTGCTGTGGATCGCCACGGCCTGGCTGGGCATGGGCCTGTACATCGGCCCGGCCATCTCCGGCCATGAGCCGAAATACCAGGCGCTGGGCGTGAACGTGCTCTGGGTCTGCCTCATCATCATCGTGGTCGGTTCGTTCGCGGGCCAGTGGTTCGCGGTGATGCAGAAGCTCGGCCTCGAGAAGAACTTCTGGTGGGGCCACCAGGGCTGGGAATACGTGGACCTGGGCCGCTTCTGGCAGTGGTTCCTGTTCCTGGGCCTGGGCATCTGGCTGACCCTGGTGGGCCGCTGCCTGGTGCCGGCCATCCGCAAGGGCGGCGAGTCGAAGTCCATCACCACCCTGCTCTTCCTCTCCACCGTGGCGATCGGCCTGTTCTACGGCGCCGGCCTGCTGTGGGGCGAGCACACGCACCTGTCGATGGTTGAATACTGGCGCTGGTGGGTGGTGCACCTGTGGGTCGAAGGCTTCTTCGAAGTGTTCGCCACGGCCGTCATCGCCTTCCTGTTCACCAAGCTGGGCCTGATCAAGGTGAAGACGGCCACGGTGGCGGTGCTGTTCGCGACCATCGTGTTCATGGCGGGCGGCGTGCTGGGCACCCTGCACCACCTGTACTTCACGGGCACCCCGACGGCGGTGATCGCGCTGGGCGCTTCGTTCTCGGCGCTGGAAGTGGTGCCGCTGGCCTACGTGGGCTTCGAGGCCTACCACACCTACAAGCTGGGCCATGCCACGCCGTGGATGCAGCGCTACAAGTGGCCGATCCTGTTCTTCACCGCGGTGGCGTTCTGGAACCTCGTCGGTGCGGGCCTGTTCGGCTTCCTCATCAACCCGCCGCTGCCGCTGTACTACATGCAGGGCCTGAACCTGACCCCGCTGCACGGCCACACGGCGCTGTTCGGTGTGTACGGCATGCTGGGCATCGGCCTGATGCTGTTCTGCCTGCGCGGCATGAAGCCGAACGCGATCTGGCCGGGAGCGCCGCTGCGCACCGCCTTCTGGGCGATGAACATCGGCCTGGCGGGCATGGCGCTGTTCACCCTGCTGCCGATCGGCATCCTGCAGCTCAACGCGGCGATCGGCGAAGGCTACTGGTTCGCGCGCTCGGCCGAGTTCATGCAGCGGCCGATCATCGACATGCTGGTGTGGATGCGCGTTCCGGGCGACACGATCTTCAGCGTCGGCGCCCTGTCGCTGGCCTGGTTCGTGCTGCGCCTGTGGATCGCGCCCCGCACGGCCCCGGCCAAGGTGGAGGGAGGCGTCGAGACCGCGCGCTAAGGATGGCGCATCCCCGGGTTCGACAACCCTCGACGGGGCCGCATTGCGGCCCCGTTTTTTTCCGCCGCGCCCTGCGATAACCATGGTTTAACGCAGGCCCCACTAGGCTTCGCGCACCGCCCCTCGAGACCCTTCGGATGAGCCAGCGTTTGCGGACAGGCCTGCTTGCGTCACTGCTGCTGCTCGGGAACGCCGCGCATGCGGACACGGCCCCGGAGGAACCGCCCGCGACGCTCGCCGAGGTTGAAGTCACCGGCGTGATGCCTGGCCCCGGGCTGTGGCAGGTTCGCCGCGACGACCACGTGCTCTGGCTGGTCGGCAGCCTCAGCCCGGTGCCCCGCCGCATGCAGTGGCAGTCCGCGGAAATAGACGCGCGCCTGGCCGAAGCCGATGCCGTCCTGGAAGCCCCCGGCGTTTCAGTCACCACGGGCCGCGGCATGCTGCACGCGATGACGCTGCTGCCCTCGGCCCTCGGCGCCCGCAAGCTGCCCGACAACAAGACCTTGTCCGATGTGCTGGCGCCTGAGCTGCATGCGCGCTGGAGCGCGCTGAAGGCCGAGTACATCGGCCGCGACCGCGGCATCGAACGCTGGCGGCCGGTGTTTGCCGCGGAAAAGCTGTACAGCAAGCGGGTCGAACGCGCCGGCCTTTCCTTCGATTCCCCGGCCAGCGGCCACGTGTACGAAGCTGCAAAGCGCCGAAAGCTGCCGCGCATCCCGGTCACGCTGGTGATCACCATCGATGATCCGCGCCAGGCCCTGCGCGAATTCAAGCAGGGCGATCTCGACGACGTCGAATGTTTCGAGCGCACGCTTCGCCACCTGGAGGGTGACGTCACCCTGCTGTCCGACCGCGCCAGGGCGTGGGCGACCGGCGACATCGAAGCGCTGCGCACGCTGCACGATTCCTATCCGGCGGGCGCCTGCATCACCGCGCTGCTGGACGCCCCGGTCCTTCGCCAGCGCGGCGTCGACGACGTGCGCGCGAAAATGCAGGCCAGGTGGGTGGAGGCGGCGGAGCAGGTGCTGGCCGAACACCGCACGACGGTCGGCGTGGTGCCGATCTCCCTGCTCCTCGCCGACGACGGCGTCCTGGCGACGCTCGCCGCGCGCGGCTATCGCGTGATCGGGCCGGACGAAGAGACCTTCGACGAGGCGCCCGGAACCCTCGCGGCCGAAGCCGCGCCGGTCACGCCCTGAGCCGGAAGCGGCTGGCGAAGCACCGCGTTTCGGCGGTGACGGGGTCGACGAACTCCAGCCGCTTCGCCAGCAGTTGAAGCGGCGCCGAATAGTCACCCGGCCCGCGATGGGCTACCGAGGGATACAGCGGATCGCCCACGATCGGCGCCCCCAGCGCCGCCATGTGCACGCGCAGCTGGTGCTTGCGGCCGGTGACCGGCGACAGGGCGTAACGCCACATGCCCTCGCCACGCTCGATCACATCAATGCGGGTTTCGCTGTTCGGCGGGCCGTCGCTCTCCTGCATGCGGTGGAAGGGCTCGCCGGGCACGATGCGGCTGCGGCGCACCCGCGGGAATTCCAGGCCCGGCAGCGCCGGCGCGATCGCCTCGTAGCCCTTATCGATGCGGCGCTCGCGGAACAGCGCCTGGTAGGCCGCACGGGTGCGCGGGTTCGCCGAGAACAGCACCAGCCCGGCGGTGTCGCGGTCGATGCGGTGCAGCGGCACCAGGCCGGGGTTGCCGGTGCGGCGGATGAGCCGGCCCAGCAGGGTTTCGTGCACGTGCGCGCCGGTGGGCGCCACCGGCAGGAAGTGCGGCTTGTCGGCCACCAGCAGGTCGGCGTCGGCGTGCAGCACGGTTTCCTCGAAGGGAATGCGTGGCTCCTCGGCCACCTCGCGGTAGTAGTGCACTTCCAGCCCGACCCGGTACGGCGTGTCCGGCGCCAGCGGCCGGCCGGAAGAATCCAGCACCCGGCCACGCGCCATGCGGTCCAGCCACTGCGCACGCGGCACCGCCCGGAATCGCGCGCACAGGCCCTCGAGCACCGTGGCCCAGGGCCCAGGCGGCAGCTGCAGCCTGCTGGCGGCCAATCCTTCAATGGCGGGGGGACGATTTCGCACCGCGCCAGTGTGCCAGCCGCGCACCGGCGGTAGTGGCGCCCCGGCGCGAGGCCCTACACTGGGCCCTGGAAACCCGCGAACGCCACGAGCCCCGCCATGATCCTGACCCTGCCGGAACTGATCACCCCCGACGAACTGGTGCTGATCAAGCGGCTCGCCGCCACCGTCGCCTTCACCGACGGCAAGGCCACCACCGGTGAGCTGCTGCAGAAGGCCAAGAACAACCAGCAGATCCCCTGGAACCACCCGGTGATGAAGGAAATCTCCGCCGTGGTCATGCAGGCCCTGGGCCGCTGCGACGCCTTCATGGGCATCGCCCACCCGCGCCGGCTGGCGGCCATGCTGGTCAGCCGCTACCAGCCGGGCATGGCCTACGGCCTGCACGTGGACGCGCCGATCATGGGCGAACCCAACCACGTGCGCAGCGATGTTTCTTTCACCCTGTTCCTGAACGAGCCCGACGCCTACCAGGGCGGCGAGCTGGCCTTCGAAACCGGCAGCGGCGAATCGGCCTACAAGCTGCCCGCCCGCTCGGCCATCTGCTACCCCACCGGCCAGCTGCACCGCGTGCGGCCGGTGGAACAGGGCGAACGCCTGGCCGTGGTGGGCTGGGTGCAGAGCCTGGTGCGCGAACCGGCCGTGCGCGAGATGCTGTACGACCTGTCCGAGGCGCGCGACCAGCTGGTGGGCAAGGAAGGCACCCAGCGCGCGCTCGACCTGCTCAACAAGTCCTACTTCAACCTGCTGCGGCGCCACGCCGAACCCTGACCGGGGGCGTTGCGACTGACTTGCATCAAGGCGCGGCCGCGGCCGTGCCCGCACCATGGCGGCACGTTCCCAGGAGCCCGCCATGGCCACCCTGCCGCAAGCCTCTCCCTTCCCGCTGGCCGCCATCGCGGCCGCCCCGCACCGCCTGCTGTTCTTCGTGGGCGCCGCCAACGTGCTGGCCGCCATGGCCTGGTGGACCGGCTGGCTGGGCGGCCTGCTGCCCACGCCCAGCGTGCCCGCCGGCTGGATGCATGCCTTCGTCATGCAGTACCAGGTGCTGCCCGCCTTCATCTTCGGCTTCCTGCTCACCGTTTTCCCGCGCTGGATGGGCCAGGTGGAGGCCAGCCGCTGGCACTACCTGCCGGTGGGCCTGGGCCTGGTGGCCGGCCAGGCGCTGACGCTCGCCGGCCTGCTGTCGGGCTCGGCGCTGCTGCTGCACATCGGCGTGGTGAACACGCTGGCCGGCTGGCTGGCCGCCATGGCCGTGCTGGCCGGCTGGCTGGCGCGCGACCGCAGCGGCAACTGGCACGCGGTGTCGTGCTTCGCGGGGCTGGTGATGGGCCTGGCGGGGCTGCTGGCCTTCGCCGTGTACCTGCACATGCCGCAGGAGCCGCGCCTGGCCTTCGCCATGCTCAAGATCGGCACCTTCGGCCTGCTGGTGCCCATTTATTCGACGGTGGCGCACCGCATGTTCCCCTTCTTCGCCGGCAACGTGGTGGCCGGTTACCGCGCCTGGCGGCCGATGTGGCTGCTGGCCGCCTGCTGGCCGCTGTGGCTGGGCCACCTGGCGCTGGAACTGGCCCACCTCTACCAGTGGCTGTGGCTGGTGGACCTGCCGCTGCTGGCCCTGCACGGCCTGATGCTCTGGCGCTGGTGGCCGCGCGGCAAGGCGCCGGCGCTGCTGCGGGTGCTGTTCGTGGGTTACGCCTGGCTGCCCATCGCGCTTGCGCTGTACGCCGTGCAGAGCCTGTGGTTCCTGGGCACGGGTGAATTCACCCTGGGCCGCGGCCCGGTGCACGCGGTGGCGGTGGGTTTCTTCGGCAGCCTGCTGGTGGCCATGGTGACGCGCGTCACCCAGGGCCATTCGGGCCGGCCGCTGGTGCTGGGGCGCATCCCGGCGCTGGCCTTCATCGGCATGCAGGCCGTGGCGCTGCTGCGCGTGGGTTCGGAGCTGGCCGCGAATCCCGCGCCGTGGTTCCTGGCCGCCGGCCTCGGCTGGCTGCTCGTCTTCCTCCCCTGGGTGCTGCGCTCGCTGTGGATCTACGCCACGCCGCGCATCGACGGCCGCCCGGGCTGAATTCGCAACGGAGTTCCGGATGCTCGCGTTCTACCTGCAGATCAAGATGGTGCACATCGCCGCGGTGCTGGCCAGCGGCGGCCTGTTCGCGCTGCGCGGCGCGCTGGTGCTTGGCGGCGTGAAGTGGGCCATGGCGGCGCCACTGCGCTACCTGAGCTACACCATCGACACCGTGCTGCTCACCGCCGCGCTGATGCTGCTCACCGCGCTCAAGCTCAATCCCTTCGTGGTGCCCTGGCTGTCGGTGAAGCTGGCGCTGCTGGTGGTGTACGTGGTGCTGGGCAGCCTCGCGCTCAAGCGCGCGCGCAGCCCGCGGGCGCGGGCGCTGTTCTACGCCGCGGCGCTGGCCACCTTCGCCTTCATGTACTTCGTCGCCCGCGCGCACCACCCGCTGGGCATCCTGCAGGCCGCCCTCGCATGACCTCGCCCGCCATCCACCCCTGCTTCCTCGGCCCCTACGGCGAGAACGACACCCTGCTGGAAAAGCTGGTGGTCGAATTCCTGCGCGACCACGTTTACTGGCGCCGCAACTTCCACCCCGAAGACCCGCCGGCCATTCCCACCGGAGCCGCCGGCGAGCCGGCCTTCCGTGATTTCGAAGCGCGCATGCGCCGCGAACTGCACGCGCTCTCGGCCTCGCTCAAGCGCTCGGTGCCCTTCCACAGCCCGCGCTACATCGGCCACATGGTGTCCGACCTGCTGCTGCCGGGCCTGGCGGCGCAGTTCCTCACCCTGCCCTACAACCCGAACAACGTCAGCATCGACGCCGCGCCCGTCACCATCGACCTCGAGCTGAAGGTGGGCCTGCAGCTGGCGCGCATGTTCGGCTTCGTCGACGACCCGGCGCGCCCCGACTGCGCCTTCGGCCACCTCACCTCGGGCGGCACGCTGGCGAACTTCCAGGCGCTGCGCCTCGCGCTGGCACTGAAGGCCTTCCCGGTGGCGCTGCGCGCCGCCGCGCCGCCCGGCCTGGCCCTGCCCGGCGACGACGAGGCCGCCTTCAACCTCACGCCCGCCGCCACCGTGGCCCTGCTCGACGCCTGGAACGGCTGGCTGGCGCTGCAGACGCCGGCCGAGCGCCGCCACTGGCGCCGCGCGCTGGCCGCGCAGCGGCTGGAAACCCTGGGCCTGGCCGACTTCCTGGCCCGCCACCCCACGCTGCGCTCGCCGCGCGTGCTGGCGCCGGTGACCGCGCACTACTCCTGGTCCAAGGGCATGAAGCTGATGGGCCTGGGCCGCGCCCAGCTGGAGCTGGTGCCCGAGCGCGGCATGCGCCTGGACCCCGGCGCGCTCGAGGAGATCCTGGAACGCTGCCAGCGCGAACGCCAGCCCGTGCTGCTGTGCGTGGGCGTGCTGGGCAGCACCGAGTTCGGCACCATCGACCCGGTGGACGAACTGGTGGCCGCGCGCGAGCGCTGGGCCGCCCAGGGCCTCGGCTTCGGCGTGCACGTGGACGCGGCCTGGGGTGGCTACCTGGCCACCCTGTTCCGCGAACCGGGCGGCAGCCTGCGCAAGCTCTCCGCCATGCGCGAGGAGTTCCAGGACTTCCCGGCGCCAGAAGTGCACGCCGCCGTGGGCGCGCTCGCAAGGGTGGATTCGATCACCGTCGACCCGCACAAGCTCGGCTACATCCCTTACGGCGCCGGCGCCTTCCTGTGCCGCGACCAGCGCGCCATGGCGCTGCTGGCCGAGGACGCCGACTACGTCTTCAGCCCCGGCGAGGACGGCGACTTCTTCCGCCGCTTCCGCCAGCTCGGCCGCTACATCCCGGAAGGATCCAAGCCCGGCGCCGCCGCCGCCGCGGTGTACGTCACCCACCGCGTGCTGCCGCTGGACCACGAGAACTTCGGCGCGCTGCCGCGCGAATCCATCCTGGCCACCGAAGCCTTCCGCACCGCCGCCACCCGCTTCGCCGCGCGCATGGCGGGCAAGCTGCACTGCAGCCTGCCCTTCGAGCCCGACAGCAACCTGATCTGCCTGGCGCTCAACCCCGCCGGCAACCGCGACGTGGCCACCATGAACCGTTTCGTTCGCGCCCTGCACGAGCGCCTGAGCTACGACCCGCGCCAGCCGCTGCAGGCGCGCGAGTTCTTCGGCTCCATGACCACGCTGCGCCCCGAGATCCTGGGCCCGGAAGACACCGCCCGCGTGCTCGCCTCGCTCGACCTGGACCCGGCCACGCTCGACGCCGGCGGCGAAGACGACGACCGCCTCGTCATCCTGCGCCACACGCTGATGAACCCCTTCCTGCTCGACACCGGCAACGGCATCAGCTACCTGGAGATGTACTTCGAATACCTCGAGCGCACGGCCGCCGCGCTGGTGGCCGCGCCGTGAGCGCCGCCGGCGACCGCCGCTGGCTGAAGCAGGCCCTGGCCAGCCTGGCGCAGGAGGCCGCGCGTTCGGCCGACACCCACCTGCTGCGGCTCGAACTGCCCGCCTTCCCGGGCATCGACTTCTACTTCAAGGACGAAGCCTCGCACCCCACCGGCAGCCTCAAGCACCGGCTGGCGCGCTCGTTGTTCCTGTACGCGCTGTGCAACGGCCGGCTGCGCGAGGGCCAGGGTGTCATCGACGCCTCCTCGGGCAGCACCGCCATTTCCGAGGCCTGGTTCGCGCGCCTGCTGGGCCTGCGCTTCCAGGCGGTGATGCCCGACTGCACCGCGCCGGCCAAGGTGCGCCTGATCCGCTCGCTCGGCGCCGAATGCGTGCTGGTGCCGGCCGGGGTGGACGCCAGCCGGCTGGCGCGCGAACGCGCCGCCGACGACGGCCTGTGTTACCTCGACCAGTTCGGCCTGGCCGAACGCGCCACCGACTGGCGCGGCAACAACAACATCGCCGAATCGATCCTGGCGCAGATGGCGCGAGAACCGCAGCCCGAGCCGGTCTGGATCGTCTGCGGCGCCGGCACCGGCGGCACCTCGGCCACCATCGGCCGCTACCTGCGCTACCGCCAGCTCGACACCCGCACCTGCGTGGCCGAACCCGCCGGCGGCGCCTTCGCCCACGGCTGGCGCACGCGCAGCGCGGCGGCGGTGGCCAGCCAGCCCACGCTCATCGAAGGCATCGGCCGCCCGCGCGTCGAACCCGGCTTCCTGTTCGAGGTGGTGGACGCGGTGCAGGAAGTGGACGACGCCGATTCCATCGCCGGCGCCTGGCTGCTCGAGGAGCTGCTGGGCCGCCGCTACGGCGGCAGTTCCGGCACCAACCTGGTGGCCTGCCTGGCCCTGGCCGAGGGCATGCGCGAACGCGGCGAGCGCGGCAGCATCGTCAGCCTGCTCTGCGACCGCGGCGAGCGCTACGCCGAAACCCTGTTCGACCCGATCTGGCTGCAGGCGCACGGCCTGCCGCTGGCGCCGGCCCTGCACGCGCTGCGGGAACGCCTGGGCGCCACGCCCGCATGAGCCACGCCGACCTGCGCGGTTTCCTGGGCGCGCTCGAACGCCGCGGCCAGCTGCGCCGCGTCGCCGAACCGGTGGACCCCGACCTCGAAAGCACCGCACTGTGCCGGCTCGCGCTCAAGCGCGGCGGCCCCGCCCTGCTGATGGAAAACCCGGTGGGCTCGAAGCATGCCTTGCTGGGCAACCTGTTCGGCCACCGAGACCGCATCGAACTGGCGCTCGGCGGCCGCCCGCTGGCCTCGCTGCGCGAGCTGGGCGAACTGCTGGCGGCGGTGAAGGAACCGCGCTGGCCCTCGAACCTGCGCCAGGCCCTGTCGAGCTGGCCGGAACTGGCGCAGCTGGCGCTGGTGGCGCCGCGCACCACGAAGGACGCGGCCTTCAACGACGTCGTGCTCGAAGGCGAGGACATCGACCTCGGCGCCCTGCCCATCCAGCGCTGCTGGCCCGGCGACGTGGCGCCGCTGGTCACCTTCGGCCTGGTGGTCACGCGCGGCACCCGCCAGCCGCGCCAGAACGTGGCCATCTACCGCCAGCAGCTGCTGGGCCGCAACCGCGTGGCCATGCGCTGGCTGCCGCACCGCGGCGGCGCGCTGGACTTCGCCGACTTCCGCGCCGCGTTTCCGGGCCAGCCCTTCCCGGTGCTGGTGGCCATCGGCGCCGACCCGGCCACGATGCTGGCCGCGGTGGCGCCGGTGCCCGACACGCTGTCGGAATACGAGTTCGCCGGCCTGCTGCGCGGCGCGCGAACCCGCACGTGGCACAGCGAGCTCACGGGGCTGGACGCGCCGGCCGGCGCCGAGATCGTGATGGAAGGTTTCATCGAACCGGGCGACACCGCGCTCGAAGGGCCCTACGGCGACCACACCGGCTACTACAACGCCCAGGGCGAATTCCCGGTGTTCACGGTGAAGCGCCTGCGCCTGCGCCGCGACGCGATCTACCACGGCAGCTACATGGGCCGGGCGCCCGAGGACGAACCCTCGGTGCTGGCCTCGGCGCTCAACGAGGTGTTCGTACCGATCCTGCGGCGCATCTTCCCGGAGATCGTCGACTTCCACCTGCCGCCCGAGGCCTGCTCCTACCGCATCGCCGTGGTCAGCATCCGCAAGCAGTACCCGGGGCATGCGCGCCGCATCATGATGGGCATCTGGTCCTACCTGCGGCAGTTCACCTACACCAAGTTCGTCATCGTCACCGACGAGGACATCGACGTGCGCGACTGGTCGCAGGTGCTCTGGGCGCTGTCGACCCGGGTGGACCCGGTGCGCGACAGCCTGCTGGTGGACAAGACGCCCATCGACTACCTCGACTTCTCCAGCCCGGTGCCGAACCTGGGTTCGAAGCTGGGGCTGGACGCCACCCGCAAGTGGCCGGCCGAAACCAGCCGCGCCTGGAGCGAACCCATCGTGCCCGACGCGGCGGTGGAGCGCCGGGTTCAGTCGCTCTGGGACACGCTCCAGGCCGCGTCGTCGAACAGCACCGGGTAACGCGCCAGCACGGCGCGCAGCTCGTCCAGGGCGGCCTGGTCGAATTCGCCTTCGGAAAGCGCGCGGCTGGCGCCGAGCACGCGTGCCAGCAGCGGGTGCAGGGCGGCATCCGGCTCGGGCTCGAGGCGGCAGTTGGCGAACATCTCGTCCACCGCCGCGCGCAGTTCGGCGGCGATGTTCTGCACCTGCACGGCGTCGAGGTGGCCGTGCTCGCCGTGTTCCAGCGCCGCGGTGGCGGCGCGCACGCGCTGCATGCCGCGGCTGAGCGGCGCGTCGGGCTGCCAGCGCACGGCCGGCGCGTCGGCTTCGGCTGCGGTGGCGGCGTGCGCCTCGTGGCCCTCATGGGCCTGCGGTTCGGTGGCGTGGGCGTGTTCACCCGCCAGCGCCGGCAGCGGCAGCAGCAGGGCGAGGCAGAGCACGAGGATCGGACGGGACATGGCGGTTTTCCTTCAGGTTCGGCGCGCGGCACGGCGGGCCACGCACCGCCATGCTGCACCTCCCGGCGGCGCGGGTAACTGACTCAGGTCAACGACAGGCCGGGGCACGGCGGCGAGCATGTGACCCAGTCCACGGCGCGGAGTTCGCGATGCAACTGGTGTGTCCCGCCGGCAACCTGCCGGCCCTGCAGGCGGCCATCGACGCCGGCGCCGACGCCGTCTACGCCGGCTTCCGCGACCAGACCAACGCCCGCGCCTTCCCGGGCCTGAATTTCGACGAAGCCGAACTGCGCGCCGGCATCGCCTACGCCCACCAGCGCGGCCGCAAGGTCTACCTGGCGCTCAACACCTACCCGGAAACCGCCCGCCTGCGCGCCTGGCAGGCCGCGGTGGACCATGCCGCCGAACTCGGCTGCGACGCCATCATCGCCGCCGAGATGGCCGTGCTCGACCACGCCCTGCGCGAACACCCCGGCATGGCCCGGCACCTGTCCGTGCAGGGTTCGGCCACCACCGCGCCGGCGCTGCGCTACATGCACGAGCGCTTCGGCATCAGCCGCGCGGTGCTGCCGCGGGTATTGTCGCTGCAGCAGGTGGAGCGCCTGTGCGAGTTCTCGCCGGTGCCGCTGGAAGTGTTCGCCTTCGGCAGCCTGTGCATCATGGTCGAGGGGCGCTGCCAGCTCTCCAGCTACGTCACCGGCGCCTCGCCCAACCGCCACGGCGTGTGTTCGCCGGCGCGCTTCGTGCGCTGGGAGGAACACGCCGACGGCCAGCGCGGCGTGCGCCTGAACGGCCTGCTGATGGACCGTTACGCGCCGGGCGAACCCGCGGCCTACCCCACCGTCTGCAAGGGCCGCTTCGACGTCGGCGGCGAGGTCTTCCACGCACTGGAGGAACCCACCAGCCTCAACACCCTGGAACTGCTGCCGCAGCTGGCGAACGCCGGCGTGGCGGCGCTGAAGATCGAAGGCCGGCAGCGCGGCGTGGCCTACGTCCGGGCGGTCACCCAGACCTGGCGCGAAGCCATCGACCGCCACCGCGCCGACCCGGCGAACTGGTCGGCGCAGCCGCGCTGGCAGCAGGCGCTGTCGGCCCACGCCGAAGGCCACCAGACCACCCTCGGCCCCTACCACCGCGCCTGGCACTGACCCGCATGAGACTCAGCCTCGGACCCCTGCAGTACTTCTGGCCGCGCGAACGCACGCTGGCCTTCTACCGCGAAGCCGCCGACTGGCCGGTGGACGTGGTCTACCTCGGCGAAACGGTCTGCAGCAAGCGCCGCGAGCTGGGCACGCGCGACTGGATCGCGCTGGCCGCGGAGCTGGCCGAGGCCGGCAAGGAAGTGGTGCTCTCCAGCCTGGCCCTGGTCGAGGCCGAGTCCGAGCTCAACGCGGTGAACCGCATGCTCGACGACGGCCGCTTCCTCATCGAAGCCAACGACCTCACCGCCGTGCAGCTGTGCCGCGAACGCGGCCGCCCCTTCGTGGCCGGGCCCAGCCTGAACATCTACAACCACCGCGCCCTGGCCATGCTGGCCGAGGACGGGCTGCGGCGCTGGGTGCCCGGCGTCGAACAGGGCCTGCAGCTGCTCGAGGACCTGCTCGGGGCGCTCGACGACGCGGACCAGCCGCGCCCCGAAATCGAGCTGATCGCCTGGGGCCGGCTGCCGCTGGCCTACTCGGCGCGCTGCTTCACGGCGCGCGCGCTGGACGTGGCCAAGGACGCCTGCGGCTTCCGCTGCATCGAGCACCCCGACGGCCTGCCGCTGGCCACGCGCGAAGGCGAACCCTTCCTGCGCATCAACGGCATCCAGGTGCAGGGCGAGGAAACCACCGACCTCGGGCCGGAGCTGCCGGTACTGCGGGCGCTGGGCGTGGACGTGCTGCGGCTGTACCCGCAGGCACGGGACATGGCGTCGGTGGTCGAGCACTTCGACCTGGCGCGGCGCTCACCGCTGCCGCCGCCGCGCCGGGGCGCGGTGAACGGCTACTGGCACGGCCAGCCCGGCAAGCCGGGCCTGCCGCCGGGCTGATCAGCCGCGGTCGCGCTGGAACACCAGCGTGGCGTTGGTGCCGCCGAAGCCGAAGCTGTTCGACATCACGGTGTCGAGCACGGCGTCGCGGCTTTCGCGCAGGATGGGGAACCCTTCGGCCTGCGGGTCCAGCGTTTCGATGTTGGCCGAACCGGCCATGAAGCCGTCGCGCATCATCAGCAGGCAGTAGATGGCCTCGTGCACGCTGGCGGCGCCGAGCGAATGGCCCGACAGCGCCTTGGTGGACGAGAGCGGCGGGATCTGGTCGCCGAAGGCCTCGCGCACCGCGCGCAGCTCCACCAGGTCGCCCAGCGGCGTCGAGGTGCCGTGGGTGTTGAGGTAGTCCACCGGCGCGTCAACGCCTTCGAGCGCCATGTGCATGCAGCGCACCGCGCCTTCGCCCGAGGGCGCCACCATGTCGGCGCCGTCGGAGGTGACGCCGTAGCCGGCCAGCACCGCGTGGATGCGGGCGCCGCGGGCGCGGGCGCGCTCGTAGTCCTCGAGCACCAGCATGCCGGCGCCGCCGGCGATGACGAAGCCGTCGCGGTTGGCGTCGTAGGGGCGCGAGGCCGTTTCCGGGTGTTCGTTGTGGTGGGTGGACAGTGCGCCCATGGCGTCGAATTGCAGGCTCAGGGTCCAGTGCAGTTCTTCGCCACCGCCGGCGAACATGATGTCCTGGCGGCCGGCGCGGATCATGTCGGCCGCGGCGCCGATGCAGTGCGCCGAAGTGGCGCAGGCCGCGGCGATGGAATAACTCACGCCCTGGATGCCGAAGGCCGTGGCCAGGTTGGCCGACACGGTGGAACCCATGGTGCGCGGCACCATGTACGGCCCCACCTTGCGCACGCCGCGTTCGCGCAGCAGGTCGGCGGCTTCCACCTGCCACTGGGTCGAACCGCCGCCGGAGCCGGCCAGCAGGCCGGTGCGCGGGTTGCGGATGTCGGCTTCGGACAGGCCGGCGTCGGCGATGGCCGACTGCATGGCCACGTGCGCGAAGGCCGCGCCGTCGCCCATGAAGCGCAACGCCTTGCGGTCGATGCGCGCGGCCAGGTCGATGGCCGGCGCGCCGCCCACCTGGCTGCGCAGGCCGCGCTCGGCCGCCTCGGGCTGGTGGCGGATGCCGGAACGCCCGGCGCGCAGCGCGGCCGAGACCTCGTCGAGTTCATTGCCCAGGCAGGAGACGATGCCCATGCCGGTGATGGCGACCTTGCGCATGCTCACAGCGCCTCGGTGGACGTGAACAGGCCGACGCGCAGCTCTTCGGCGGTGTAGATCTCGCGGCCGTCCACCAGGGTGCGGCCGTCGGCGATCACCATCTTCAGCCGCCCGCGCACGACGCGGCGGATGTCGATCTCGTAGCTCACCAGCTTCGCGGTCGGCAGCACCTGGCCGGTGAACTTCACCTGGCCCACGCCCAGCGCGCGGCCGCGGCCGGGTTCGCCCAGCCAGGGCAGGAAGAAGCCGGTGAGCTGCCACATCGCGTCCAGGCCCAGGCAGCCCGGCATCACCGGGTCGTCGACGAAGTGGCAGGCGAAGAACCACAGGTCCGGGCGCACGTCGAGCTCGGCGCGGATGATGCCCTTGCCGAACTTGCCGCCCTCCTCGCTGATCTCGGTGATGCGGTCGAACATCAGCATCGGGTCGGAAGGCAGGCGCGCGCCGCCGGGGCCGAACATGGCGCCGCTGGCGCAGGCCAGCAGCTGGGCGCGATCGAAGGAATGCGGGAGGTTCATCAGGACTTCTTGGAGTGCGGGAGATGGGCCAAACCGCGCCAATGTCGCGCATGCGACGGCGCGCATCAAGGAATTTCGCCGTACGCAGGCGTAGCGATTCGCTGGTGTATGGAAGCGTTTTCGCAGGCGTCCTCGCGCCAGTGCGCGCCCAGGCTCCCGCGCCGCGCCAGCGCGGCATGCAGCAGGCGCAGCGCCAGCCGGCCCTGCCACGCGCGCGACAGCCCGGGCATGGCGGCGATCCGCGCCAGCGCGCGCCGCAGCGCCTCGCCGTCGCGCACGGGGCCCAGCGCTTCGTCGAGCAGCGCGCGCAAGGTTCGCAGGTCGAACGGCGACGCCTCGTCGCCCGGCGTGACCCAGCGGCTGGCGGTGCCCGCGGGCGCGGAGGGGTTGCGCGCCAGCCAGGCGCCGAGCCGGCGCCCGAAGGCCACGCCCTCGAGCAGCGAATTGCTGGCCAGCCGGTTGGCGCCGTGCACGCCGTTGCAGGCCACCTCGCCCACCGCGTGCAGGCCGGGCAGCGTGCTGCGGCCGAGCGCATCCACCGCCACGCCGCCCATGTGGAAGTGCGCGGCGGGCGCCACCGGGATCCATTCGCGAAGCGGGTCGATGCCGTGCGCGCGGCAGGTGGTTATCGCGGTTGGGAAATCCGCGGCGAGGCGTTCGCCCAGCACGGTGGCATCGAGCCACACCGATCCGCCGCCGCGACGGTGTCGCAATACCTCGCGCGACACCACGTCGCGCGGCGCCAGGTCGCCCAGCGGGTGGCGGCCGGCCATCAGCAGCCCGCCGCGTTCGTCGCGCAGCACCGAGCCGGCGCCGCGCAGCGCTTCGGTCAGCAGCGGGCGCGGGCCGTCGCCGGCGACATCCAGGGCGGTGGGATGGAACTGGATGAACTCGAGGTCGCGCGCCGCGGCGCGCGCTTCCAGCGCCAGCGCCAGGCCGAAGCCGTCCGCGCCGCGCGGGTTGGTGGTGGCGGCGAACAGCGCGCCGAGGCCGCCGGTGGCCAGCACCACGTCGGCCGCCGGCAGTTCGTGCATGATTCCGGCGGCATCCGCCAGGCGCAGGCCGGCGATGCGGCCCTCGCGCAGGCCCAGGGCCCGCAGCGTGTGCGCGTCGAGCCAGGTGACGTGCGCGGCCGCGTCGGCGCACGCCGCCAGCGCAGCCACCACGGCGGCGCCGGTGGCATCGCCGCGGGCGTGCACGATGCGGTGGCGGCCGTGGCCGCCCTCGCGCCCGAGCCGGTAGCCTTTGTCACCACGGTCGAACACCACGCCCTGCTCCTCCAGCCAGCCCACCGCCGCGGGCGCCTGCGACACCAGCCAGTCCACGCGCGCGGCGTCGTTGTGGCCCGCGCCCGCGACCATGGTGTCCTGCGCGTGCTGCGCGGGGTCGTCGCCTTCGCCCAGCGCGGCCGCGATGCCACCCTGCGCCAGCGCGCTGGCGCTCGCCGCACCCGGCCGCCCGCGGCTGACCAGCAGCACCGGCCGCGGCGCCGCCGACAGCGCCACCGCCAGCCCGGCCACGCCGGCCCCCCCCACCACCAGCGGCGTCGACATGCTCAGGCCGCGTCGCGCCGGCCCACCGCCAGCATGCGTTCCAGCGCGCGGCGTGCGCGCACCGCCACGTCCCCGGGAACGAACACTTCGCCCGACAGGTCGCGCAGGCAGGCGTGGATGTTCTGCAGGGTGATGCGCTTCATGTGCGGGCAGAGGTTGCAGGGCTTGATGAATTCGGTGGCCGGGAACTGCAGGCGCAGGTTGTCGGCCAGCGAACACTCGGTGATCAGCGCCACGCGCTCGGGCTGCTCGCGCGCCAGCCAGGCGCCCATGGCGGTGGTGGAGCCGACGAAATCGGCCTCGGCCAGCACTTCCGGCGGGCATTCGGGGTGCGCCACCAAGCGCGCATCGAAGCGTTCGCGCGCATGCCGCGCCTGCGCCGCGGTGAAGGTCTCGTGCACCTCGCAGCGGCCGTCCCACAGCACCAGCTGCACGTCGGTGCGGCTGGCCACGTGCGCGCCCAGGTAGCGGTCGGGCAGGAAGATCACCTTGTCGGCGCCCATGGCCTCCACCACCTGCACGGCATTGGCCGAGGTGCAGCAGGCGTCGGATTCGGCCTTCACCTCGGCGGTGGTGTTCACGTAGCTCACCACCGGCGCGCCCGGGTGGCGCGCGCGCAGCAGGCGCACGTCGGCGGCGGTGATGGAGTCGGCCAGCGAGCAGCCGGCGCGCGCGTCGGGGATGAGCACCTTCACCTGCGGCGCCAGGATCTTCGCGGTCTCGGCCATGAAGTGCACGCCGCACAGCACCACCACTTCGGCGTCGCAGGTGGCGGCGGCCTGGGCCAGGGCCAGCGAATCGCCGGTGACGTCGGCGACGCCGTGGAAGATTTCCGGCGACTGGTAGCTGTGCGCCATCACCACCGCGCCGCGCTCGCGCTTGAGCCGCTGGATCGCGTCGATCCAGGGCAGGTGCAGCGGCACCTCCAGGCAGGGCAGCAGGCGTTCGAGCGTGGCCGAGAGCGTGGCGTATTCCTCGTCCAGCCCTTCGCGCCAGCGGGGGGCGAAATCGGTTTGCGTGGGGGCGGTGGCGTTCATGCGGTTTCCCGATAGGCGTCGCGGGCGTCGCGCGCCAGGCGCGCGCCGCGGTTGAGGGCGATGCGCGCACCCAGCGGCACCGTTTCCCAGGGCAGGCGGTCGAGCAGGTTGCGCGCGGTGAGGCCCAGCTCGGTGTCGCCGGTCAGTTCCAGCCGGCGCTGGAAGAACAGCGTGTCGGCGTCCTCGAGCCGGCTGGCGAGCAGCAGCAGGTCGGTGGCGCTGCCGCGCACGGTGGCTTCGGCGGGTTCGTCGCTGGCGCGCAGGCGGTCGCCCTGCAGTTCCAGCACCCACGACAGGCCCAGGTCCGGGACCGAAATGCCCAGCCGGCGGCCGCGCATGAATTCCAGGTCACCCCTGGCCAGCGGCGCCGACAGCAGGCGTGCCACGGCCGCTTCCAGCGCGCGCTGCTGCCAGGCCTGCGGCAGGCGCGCGAGCACGGGCGCCCAGCGTTTCGGCGGCGGCAGCCAGCGCAGCAGGCGGCGGCGCGGTTCGGAGGACGCCGCTCCCGACGGACCGGCCAGCGCCGGCCGCATGGCCACGCCGTCGATGGCGTCCTCGTCTTCGTCCTGCGCGCCATCGAGTCCTTGCTGGCGCCAGGCATCGGCGATCACCAGCGAAAGCTGGCCGCGCGCGAGCTCCGGCGGCAGGCCCAGCCGGCGCGCCAGGCCCAGGCCGCGGGCCAGCACGCGCAGTTCGCGTTCGGGGTCGCGCGGGGGCAGGCCCGCGCGTTGTTTCAAGCCGGCGGCCGCGCCGACGAGCCGGCGACGGCCCGCGAGCAGGAGGAGCAACGCGTCGTCGACGCCGTCGATGCCACGGCGCAGCAGGGCCAGGACGCTGGGTTCAGGTTGCATGGGCAGGTTCCCGCGGTGGAGGTGGGCCGGGTGGGTGCGCGGCGGCGAAAGCCGCCACCGCCCGGGCGATATGGCGCTGGGCCAGGGCCAGCAGCAGGTGGGCGAAGACCAGGGCCAGGCCAGCCGCCACGGCCATTGGCCAGGACGGCCACGCAACGGCGGCAGGCAGGGTGAGCGCGGACGCGGCGAAGCCCAGCAGCAGCCGCTGGCGATGCGGCGGCGGCAGCAGCGTGTGCACGCCCGGCAGCTGCACGCCGCGCCCGCAGCGGCGGTGCAGCGCGATCCAGCCAAGGAAGGCGCTGATCTCGACCAGCATGGCCATCACCAGCAGCGGCAGCGCCGCGCCGATGGCCAGCGCACCCGCCAGGCGCGCGTCGCCCGTGGCCATCGCTGCCGCCGCCGCAGCCAGCGCGATGAAGCCCAGCCGCCAGCCACGCGGCAGCGCCGCCGACATCGGCTTGCGTGAACGCGACTGCAGCCACAGGCCACCGAGCGCGACCGCCACGGCCGCGAGCGCCAGCAGCGCACGCAGGGCCAGCGCGTCGCCGCTGGCCAGCAGTACGCCGCCCGCCAGCGGCAGACCGATCGCCACCGCCGCCAGCAGCGCCGACTGCGCGCCGGCCGGCGCGGCCGGGGTGCCCTGGAACATCGGCATCACCACCCGCCCCACGCTGGCCAGCAGCGCGCCCACCCAGGCCAGCAGGCCAATGGCCGCGTGCAGGTTCGTCCAGTCTTCGAGGGGAATCGCCACGCGTCCGGCCAGCGCCGCCACCAGCAGGCCGCCCAAGGCCGCGGTGGCGAGTCCGCCGAACAACGACAGCGCGATGCCCGCATGCAGCAGGCTGCCGGCCACTCGCCGCAGCAGGTTGGGCAGCGCGGCGCCCGCCAGCATCAGGAAAGCAAGCAGCAGCAGGCCCGATCCCAGTTCGCGCAACAGTGGCAGCGGCCAGGCCAGGCCGGCCACCAGCGCCAGCGTGCCGAGGTTGAGCGCGGCATGCAGCGCACGCGCGAAGCCCGCGCCGCCGCGCACGCGCACGCCGGCCGCCGCGGGCAGGAACTGCAGCAGGCTGCCGAACATGGCGTTGCCCAGCACGCCCAGGGTGAACACGTGCACCAGCGCCACCGTGGCCGGCGACCAGCGCGAGGCCAGCAGCGCCGGCCCCTGCGCCAGCAGCATCAGGCCGGCCAGCGCGCCCCAGGCCGGCACCGTGCGCAGGAAACGCGCGGGCACGGACGGCTCCGGCGCCAGTTCAAGCGCCAGCCTGGCCATGTACTCGCGCCTGCCCCGTCATGGCGCCATTAGGGCGCCGGGCGCCCGCGGGCGCCCTGACTTCGGTCAACCGGGGCTAGAAATCCACGCTCAGGCTGAGGCTGGCGCCGCGGCCGGGGCGGGAATAGAAGTCGATGTCGTCGGCATTGGCGGCCAGGCCGCGCAGCGCCGACCAGTCCCAGTAGCGGCGGTCGGCCAGGTTGAACACCGACAGGTTCAGGCGCACCTGTTCGCCCAGTTCGGCCCAGGCGTGCAGGTCCCAGCTGCCATAGCCGGGCGGCAGGTAGAGCGCGCCCGCGCTCTGGTCGGCGCGGTCCACGCCCTGCACGCCGGTGAGGCGCAGTTCGCTTCCCCAGCGTCCGTCGGCGGATTCAAAGCCGGCCGCGAGGCTGGCGCGCGGCGGCGGCACCGAGTTGAGCGGCTGGTCGCGGGCGGTGTCGTCGCCCTCCGACCACGTGGCCGCGACGTCGAGGTACCAGCCCTGCGCCTTCGCCGACAGCGATTCCAGGTACCAGCGGCCCTCGAGCTCGAGGCCGCGGATGCGCGCACGGTCGCGGTTCACCGACTGGAACACCAGCTGCCCGCTTTCGTTGCGGCCGAGGTTGGCGCGCGATTCGATCAGGTCGCGGAAACGGTTCTCGTATACCGCCACGCTGCCCTGCAGGAACTCGCCGTTCCAGCGCGCGCCCAGCTCCAGGCCTTCGCTGCGCTCGGGCTTCAGGTCCGGGTTGGGCAAGGCCACGTAGTTGAAGCTCGGCAGGTTCAGGCCGATGTTGACGTCGCTGAAGGGCGGCGCGCGGAAGCCGCGGGTGTACTGCCCGTACAGGCCGAGCGCGCCGCGGGTCCAGCGCAGGCCCAGCTTGGGCGTCACCGAATCATCGTCCAGCGAGGCCGGCACCACGCCCGGGTTGTCCTCGCGCCAGAGCGCGTCGGGCCGCGCGTCGAGCCGGTAGCGCTCCCAGCGCAGGCCGGGCACCACGGCCCATTCGTCGGACAGGCGGATTTCGTCCTGCCAGAACACGCCCACTTCGGTGGCGCGGCTGTTGGGGAAGTCGCGCAGCGGGAACACTTCGCCCAGGATCACGTTGCTCTGCGTGCCGGTCGCCAGGTTGGTTTCGATGCCGTCACGCAGGCCGCGGAAATCGTGCCGCGCGATGTCCACGCCGAACACCTGCCAGTGCTCCGCGCCCAGCCATTCGCCGCGCCACTGCGCATTGAGCTCGAGGCCGGTGCTTTCCTGGCCGAACACGAAGCGGCGCTCGCGCCGCGACAGGAACGGCGTGGCGCGGTCGGCCAGCCGGTACTGGTCGGAGAACTGGTCGGTGGTGGTGTCCTGGCGGTAGAGCAGCAGCCGCACCGGACCCAGTGCGCCCACCTGGCCCCACTCGGCGCCCAGGCTGTAGCGCTGGCGCTTGTACTGGTCGTCGCCCAGCAGCGCGTAAGTGGTGTTGAAGCGGCCGGGGCCGAACAGCAGCGACTGCACGTCGGTCTGGCGCGAGCCTTCGCCGCGCTCGAAGATGGCGCTCCAGCGGCCGGCGGCGCCGGCGTCGAGCGAGAAGCGCGCCAGCGCGCTGTCATTCCGGTAGTCGACGGGGTTGGCGGCGAAGGCCGGGTCGTCGGCGGCGTTCCTCATCTCTTCGCCCTGGCGGCGGCCGAGCGAGACCAGCGCCGCGAGCCGTCCGTCGTCGCTGCGCGCCAGCAGGCGGCCAGAAAGCCAGCGGCCATGGTCGCGGCTGCCGGCGCCGGCGCGGGCCGCGCCCTGCACATGGTCTTCGTCGTCGCGCCACTCGGCCTCGGCCGGGTCGGGCGTCCAGTAGGCCACCACGCCGGCCAGGGCCTTGCTGCCGTGCAGCGTGGACGCGGGGCCGCGCAGGATCTCCACCCGGTCGACGATGCCCAGTTCCACCAGGTCGCGGCCGGCCAGCGCGAACTGGCCCACGCCGAAGCCATCCGCCAGCGGCACGCCGTCGAGCTCGACGCTCACGCGGTTGCCGTCCAGCCCGCGCAGGTTGAAGCCCTGGGCGCCGAAACGGTTGGCGTCGGCGCCCACGTCGAGGCCAGGCACCAGCCGGGCGAGGTCTTCGATGGTCTGCACGCCGCGCCGCTCCATGGCCTCGCGGTCGACCCGGCTGACTGCGCCGACGACCAGCTTCACCGGCTCTGCGCTGCGGCTGCCCACCACCACCACGGCGTCGAGCGTGCGCAACTCCTCGTCGGCCCCGTCGGGCGCCGCGAGCGCGGCAGCCATCGCCAGGGCCAGGGTCGTCATGGACATCGAAAACTCCGCGAGTCAGGGTCTGCCGGCACCGTAAGTTACCCGCAACCGGCGCGGATTTGACCACCGTCAAAACGCTGACCGTGAAGACGCCGAATCTTCGTTGCGCTTGATGCAGGTCAGGGGAGACCTGCGGGGGGCGGGACCAAGCTTCACCCGACGGCGGGTCGACCGCCGAACACGTGAAAGTCCATCTACGGGAAACCACCATGAAAAGAACGCTGATCAGCACCGCACTCGCGCTCGCGCTGTGCGCCGTGTCCGCCCATGCGGCGGCGGAGAGCGACGTCGTCAACGAGCGCGCGCCGAAATCCGAAGCCGAGGCCGGCCAGGCCGCCTACCTCGCCAACTGCGCCGCCTGCCACCAGGCCGAGGGCCAGGGCCTGGTGGGCGCCTTCCCGCCGCTCAAGGACTCCGACTGGATCCAGCGCGACCCGCAGGGCGCCCTGCAGGCCGTGCTGGCCGGCCTGAACGGCAAGATCACCGTGAACGGCAACGAGTACAACTCGGTGATGCCGGCGATGAGCCACCTCGGCGACGCCGACATCGCGGCCATCCTCAACCACGTGATGGACGAGTTCAACGACCTCGACACGCGCTTCAGCGCCGGCCAGGTGGCCGCCGCCCGCAAGAAGGTCGCCGGCGCCTCCGACCCGGCCCAGGGCCAGGCCCACCCCGGCACCAGCCAGGCACAGGCCGCCTACGAGGGCGCGCCCTCCACCCTCGCCGCCGCCGACGTGAAGATGCACCGCACGCCGGGCGCGCCCGACATGACCGAGGAAGAGTTCGCGGAAGCCACCGACATCTTCTTCCAGCGCTGCGCCGGCTGCCACGGCGTGCTGCGCAAGGGCGCCACCGGCAAGCCGCTCACGCCCGACCTGACCCAGGCCCGCGGCACCGACTACCTGCGCGCCCTGATCAACTTCGGCTCGCCCGGCGGCATGCCCAACTTCGGCACCGGCGGCGAACTGAGCGCCAAGCAGGTGGACCTGATGGCCCGCTTCCTGCAGCACACCCCGCCCAACCCGCCGGAATGGGGCATGGCGGAGATGCGCGAGAGCTGGAAGGTGCTGGTCCCGCTCGCCGAGCGCCCGACCCGCAAGATGAACGACTACAACCTCGAGAACGTCTTCTCGGTGACCCTGCGCGACTCGGGCGAGATCGCCCTGATCGACGGCGACACCAAGAAGATCATCAACATCATCAAGACCGGCTACGCCGTGCACATCTCCCGCGTCTCGCACTCGGGCCGCTACGTGTACACCATCGGCCGCGACGGCAAGATCGACCTGATCGACATGTGGATGCCGGTGCCCGACCGCGTCGCCGAGATCAAGATCGGCCTCGAGGCGCGCTCGGTCGAGACCTCGAAGTACAAGGGCTTCGAGGACAAGCTGGCGATCGCCGGCGCCTACTGGCCGCCTCAGTTCGTGATCATGGACGGCCCGACGCTCGAGCCGATGAAGATCGTTTCGACCCGCGGCATGACGGTGGACACCCAGGAGTACCATCCGGAACCGCGCGTGGCCGCCATCGTCGGCAGCCACAAGCACCCGGAGTTCATCGTCAACGTCAAGGAAACCGGCCGCATCCTGCTGGTGGACTACAGCGACATCGACAACCTCAAGATCACCACGCTCGACGCCGCCCGCTTCCTGCACGACGGCGGCTGGGACGTGACCAAGCGCTACTTCCTGACCGCGGCCAACCAGAGCGACAAGATCGCCGTGGTGGACTCGCAGGAGCAGCGCATGGTCGGCCTGATCGACGTGGACAAGATCCCGCACCCGGGCCGCGGCGCGAACTTCGTGCACCCCGAGTACGGCCCGGTCTGGGGCACCTCGGCGCTGGGCAACGACAAGATCACCCTGATCGGCACGGACCCGGAGGGCCATCCGGACCAGGCCTGGAAGGTGGTCGAGGTCCTGCACGGCCAGGGCGGCGGTTCGCTGTTCATCAAGACCCACCCGAAGTCGGCGAACCTGTGGGTGGACACGCCGCTCAACCCGGATGCGAAGGTGTCGCAGTCGGTGGCCGTGTTCAACATCAACGACCTCGACGCCGGCTACACCGTGCTGCCGATCGCCGAGTGGGCGAACCTGGGCGAGGGGCCGAAGCGCGTCGTGCAGCCGGAGTACAACGCGGCCGGCGACGAGGTCTGGTTCTCGGTGTGGAACGGCAAGGACCAGCGTTCGGCCATCGTGGTGGTGGACGACAAGACGCTCAAGCTCAAGGCGGTCATCGACGACGCCCGCCTGATCACGCCGACCGGCAAGTTCAACATCAACAACACGGTGAACGACGTCTACTGAGCGTCCAAGCCGCGCAACAAGAAGGGCCCCGCATCGCGGGGCCCTTTCTTTTGGTTCTTCTCCCAGGTCCGGCCTGTCCACCGAACTGGCGCCGGCCCCACCGCGAAGGCGAGGGTCGATTCCCGCTCAGTGGAGC
>NZ_JAYSEG010000026.1:0-41474 GCF_041913985.1 Arenimonas sp. | reverse complement strand
CACGATGGCGTCGTCCACCAGGATGCCGATGGAGAAGATCAGCGCGAACAGCGACACGCGGTTGATGGTGAAGCCCATCGCCCACGAGGCGAACAGCGTGATGGCCAGGGTGAGGATGACGGCACTGCCGACCACGATGGCCTCGCGCCAGCCGAGCGTGAACAGCACCAGCAGCACCACCGAAAGGGTGGCGAAGACCAGCTTCTGGATCAGCTTCATCGCCTTGTCGTTGGCGGTGTAGCCGTAGTCGCGGGTGATGGTGGCGTGGATGCCCTCGGGGATGACGGTGGCCTTGAGGCCTTCGAGGCGCCCGGCAATCGCGGTGGTGATGTCGGCCGCGTTCGAGCCCGGCTTCTTGGCGATGGCGATCGTCACCGCGGGCGCGACGCCGCCGTCCGGGCGCACGCGGCCTTCCGGCGCGGTGTACCAGGCGTACTGCGTGGGCAGGTCGGCGCCGCGGCGGATCTCGGCCACGTCGGCCAGGTAAAGCGGGCGGCCACCCTGCAGGCCGATCACCAGCCCGGCCACTTCCTGCGCGTCGGCGAGGTAGCGGCCGGCGGTGAGCGGGCTCACGCCGGCGGCGGTGACGCGGTCGCCGGCCTGGGTGACCACGTTGGCGGCGCCGAGGGCGCCGGCCAGGTCGTCGGCGGTCATGCCGTAGCTGGCCAGGCGGGTGGCGTCGAGCTCCACCACCACCGCGCGCTCGGGCGCACCGAGGGTGTAGACGTCGCGCGTACCGGGCACGCGCTTGAGTTCGGATTCGAGCGTGTGCGCGACCTCGGCAAGTTCGACGCCGCCGCGCGCGGGGTCGTCGGTCCACAGCGTCACCGCCATCACCGGCACGTCGTCGATGCCCATCGGCCGCACCAGCGGCTGGCCCACGCCGAGGCCCGGCGGCGCCCAGTCGGCGTTCGAATAGACCTGGTTGTACAGGCGCACCAGGGCGTCCTGGCGCGGCACGCCGACGGCGAATTCCACGGTGATCAGCGATGAACCCGCGCGACTGATCGAGTAGACGTGCTTGACGCCCTCGATCTCGGACAGCACCTGCTCCAGCGGCACGCTGACCAGGTTCTCCACGTCCTCGGCGGGCGCGCCGGGGAACGGCACGATGATGTTGGCCATCGTCACGTCGATCTGCGGCTCTTCCTCGCGCGGCGTGATCATCGTGGCGAACAGGCCCAGCAGCAGGCCCGCCACGGCCAGCACCGGCGTCAGCGGATTGGCCTGGAAGGCGCGCGCGAGGCGCCCGGAGAGGCCGAAGCGCGGCTCAGCCATCGTTGGATTCCCCCGCCAGGTGGGCCAGCGCCGCCAGCGGGTCGGCGGCGATGCGGTCGCCCTTGGCCAGGCCGGCCAGCACTTCCACCTCGCCCTCGCGGCGGTGGCCCAGGCGCACCTGGCGCAGCGACACGCGGTTGTCGGCGCCGACCACGTAGACCGCGGTCACCTCGCTGCGCGTCACCAGCGCCGAGGTCGGGATCCAGAGGTTCTCGGCTTCGCCCGTCTTGAAGGCCACCTTCACCGTCATGCCGGGCTGCAGGCCGGTTTCGACCTCGGGCAGTTCGACGCGGATCTTGAAACTGTGCGTGTTCGGGTCGGCGTAGGGGAAGACGATGACCTTGTCGGCGTCGACGCGGCCGCCGCCGGGAAGGATGACCGTGGCCTCGGCGTACTGGCGGATGGCGGCGATGTCGCTCTGCGGCACTTCGACGGCCAGGCGCAGCTTCTGCAGCGACAGGCCCGAGATCAGCGGCTGCCCCGGCTGCACCGACTCACCCACTTCCACGTGGCGTTCGACCAGGATGCCGGAGTACGGCGAGCGGATGACGGTGTAATCGACCTGCTCGCCGGCGGCGCTGACGCCGGCCCGGGCGGCTTCGAGCGAGGCGCGGGCGGCGTCGCGGCGGGCCCGGGCCTGGTCGAGCGCGGCCTTGGCGAGCAGCTGCTTGGCCACCAGTTCCTCGGTGCGGCGGAAGGCAGACTCCGCCTCGGTGTAGTCCGCCTGGGCGGCGTTGAGCGCGGCCGAGGCACGGCGCTGCGCCGAGACCTGCTCGACGTCGGTGAAGCGCACGACCACCTGCCCCGCCTCGACGTAGTCGTTCACGTCGAAGGGCAGTTCCAGCACGCGGCCGGCGGTCTGCGCCGACAGCGTGGCCTGGTTCACTGCCTCGACCACGCCGTCCCAGCTGCGCTCGCGCGCGGAGCTGCGCGGCTCGACCACCAGGGTCTCGAAGGAGACCGGCGGCGCGGTGGCGGGCACGGGCGTTTCGCCGCCGCAGGCCGCCAGCAGGAACGTGGCGAGCACGGCGGGAAGCAGGACGCGGGACGACGGGGACATGCGCTTACCTCACTTGAAGGCGCAGCCGGCACCGAAGCCGAGCTTGCGGAACACGATCGCCGCCGGGCAGAAGCCGGTGAAGGACGACTGGATGAGGTTCAGGCCGATGAAGGCGGTGAACAGCAGCCACCAGGGCGAGACGAAATACACGAGGGCGGCGCTGAGCAGGATCATCACGCCGGCGAAGGCCATCACGGCACGGTCGAGGTTCATGGTCTTTCTCCGTAGGTTTACTTGAGCTTGCCGATGCCCAGCAGCTTGAGCACGTACTTCTCGTACACGGGCTCGGTGTTGCCGGACTTCATCTTGAGCAGGAAATACTTTTCGAAAGCCACCTTGGCGAGGTGCACCCACTTGCCCATCTTGGCCCAGGTGACGTTGCGCGGCGGGTTCTGCGGGATTGCAACGAAAGCCGCGCCGGTGTCGCCCATGTCGGCCAGGCAGATGGCGTTCCAGGTGGCCTTTGTCTCCGCCGGCTTGCCGGCCAGGTCGGCCGCGATGTTATGGGCGATGGCGGTGACCATGGACTCGATCATGAAGCCGGTCTTGGGCGCGCCGGTGGCGACCGGCGTGGGTTCGACAGGCGGGATGGCCACGCAGACGCCGGCCGAATAGATGTTCGGGTACTTCGTGTTGCGCTGGTGCGCGTCGATCAGCACGAAACCGCGCGGGTTGCACATTTCCTTGGCCGAGCGAACCGCGTCGACGCCGGTGAAGGCCGGCAGCACCATCGAATACTTGAAGGGCAGCTCGTGGCTGGCCAGCGGCTGGCCGTGCGCGTCCATCTCCGCCACGTGCATCAGGCCCGCTTCGACCTTGCTGATCTTCGCGTTGGTGATCCACTTGATGTGGCGCTGGCGGAATTCCGATTCCAGCAGGCCCTTGGAATCGCCCACGCCGCCCAGGCCCATGTGCCCGACGTAGGGCTCGGGGCTGACGTAGGTGATCGGCACGCGGTCGCGCAGCTTGCGCTTGCGCAGGTCGGCGTCGAGGATCATGGCGAATTCGTAGGCCGGGCCGAAGCAACTGGCACCGGCAGCGGCGCCAACGACGATGGGACCCGGGTCCTTCAGGAAGGCCTCGTAGGCTTCCCAGGCCGTCTGCGCGTGGCCGGTGGTGCAGATCGACTGGGTGAAGCCGCCCTCGGGGCCGAGGCCAGGCACCTCGTCGAAGGCCAGCCGCGGGCCGGTGGCGATGACGAGGTAGTCGTAGGCCAGGTCGCGGCCGTCGCGCAGGCGGATGCGGTTCTCGGCGGGCAGCACTTCGGCGGCGCCCGCGTTTTCGAACTCGATGCCCTTCTTGGCGAGGTGCGGCCGGACGCCGATCTGGATGTCCTTGGGCTTTCGCCAGCCCACCGCCACCCAGGGGTTGGACGGGGTGAAGCTGAAGAGATCGCCGTCGCCGACCACGGTGACGCGATGCTCCTTGCCGATTTCGGCGCGGATTTCATACGCGGCGCTCATGCCGCCGATGCCTGCGCCCAGAACCACGATGTTGGCCATCACGTCCTCCCGGTGGCCGGAATATCCGGCACTGCTAATTTAGTTGTAGCTTAATTAGCTTTCTGGCATAATGTCAACATCAACCTGGACACCCCCCATGGCCACCCCCGCACGACAGATGGAAACCCAGTCCGAAGCCGCAGCCGAGCTGCTCAAGGCCATGGCCAACCCGCAGCGCCTGCGGGTGCTGTGCCTGTTGATCGAACGGGAAATGTCGGTGGGCGAGATCAACGCCCTGGTGCCGCTGAGCCAGTCGGCGCTGTCGCAGCACCTGGCGGTGCTGCGCGACAAGGGGCTGGTGAACACGCGGCGCGAAGCGCAGGCGGTGTTCTATTCCGTGGCCGACGGCACGGTGCACGACGTCATCGAGGCGCTGCACCGCAACCTGTGCGTGCCCGGGACCGCCTGATCCCGGGGCTTCCGGGGCGGATCAGCGCAGCGCTTTCGCCGCGTCCACCACCGCCTCGACGGTGATGCCGAAGTGCTTGTACAGCTGGTCGGCCGGCGCCGAGGCGCCGAACTGGTCGATGCCGACCACGGCGCCGTCCAGGCCGGTGAACTGGCGCCAGTAGCCGGTGACGCCCGCTTCCACCGCCACGCGCTTGCGGCACCAGGACGGCAGCACGCCCTCGCGCCACTCCAGCGGCTGGCGCGCGAACACTTCGGCGCAGGGCATGGACACCACGCGGGCGCGGATGCCCTCGCCCGCCAGGCGGCGCATGGCTTCCATCGCCAGCTCCACCTCGGAGCCGGTGGCGAGCAGCACCACGTCGAAGGTGCCCTCGCCCGGGTCGGACAGCACGTAGCCGCCGCGGGCGATGTCGGCCACCTGCTGCGCGGTGCGCGGCTGGTGCGCCAGGTTCTGGCGGCTGAACACCAGGCAGCTGGGGCCGTCGGTGCGTTCGATGGCCGCCTGCCAGCACACCGCCGACTCGACCGCGTCGCAGGGGCGCCACACGTCGTTGTTCGGGATATAGCGCAGCGAGGCCAGGTGCTCGACCGGCTGGTGGGTGGGGCCGTCCTCGCCCAGGCCGATCGAGTCGTGGGTGAACACGTGGATCGTGCGGGTCGGGATCAGCGCCGACATGCGCAGCGCGTTGCGCGAGTAGTCGGAAAACACCAGGAAGGTGGCGTCGTAGGGAATGAAGCCGCCGTGCAGGGCAATGCCGTTGCAGATGGCGCTCATGCCGAACTCGCGCACGCCGAAGTGCACGTAGTTGGCGCTGGCGTCGTTGGTGGTGACCGACTTGCTGCCCTTCCAGAGCGTGAGGTTGGAGTGCGCCAGGTCGGCCGAGCCGCCCACCAGCTCCGGCAAGAGCGGGCCGAAGGCGTCGAGGGCCATCTGAGAGGCCTTGCGCGAGGCGACCACGGGGCCCTCGAGCTGCAGCTTCGCGGCATAGGCGCGGGCGGCGTCGGCGAAGCCTTCCGGCAGTTCGCCGTGGGAGCGGCGCACCAGTTCGGCGGCCAGCTCCGGGTAGGCCTTGGCGTAGGCGTCGAACAGGCGGTTCCACTGCTCCTCCCGCACCAGGCCGGCGTTGCCGGCGCGCCAGCCGTCGGCGATGGCCGCGGGGATTTCGAAGGGCGCGTGCGGCCAGCCCAGGGCCTCGCGGGTGGCGGCCACTTCGTCCTTGCCCAGCGGGGCGCCATGGCTCGATTCCTTGCCGGCCTTGCCCGGCGAGCCGAAGCCGATGGTGGTGCGGCAGCAGATCAGGGTCGGCTTGCCGGTTTCGGCCTGCGCGGTCTTGATGGCCTGGATGATTTCCTGCGGGTCGTGGCCGTCCACGTTGCGGATCACCTGCCAGCCGTAGGCCTCGAAGCGCGCCGGGGTGTCGTCGGTGAACCAGCCGGCGGTGTCGCCGTCGATCGAGATGTGGTTGTCGTCCCAGAAGGCGATGAGCTTGCCCAAGCCCCAGGTGCCGGCCAGCGAGGCGGCCTCGTGCGACACGCCTTCCATCAGGCAGCCGTCGCCCAGGAACACCCAGGTGTGGTGGTCGACGACGTTGAACTCGGGGCGGTTGAAGCGCTGTGCCAGCAGGCGCTCGGCCAGCGCCATACCCACGGCGTTGGCCAGGCCCTGGCCCAGCGGGCCGGTGGTGGTTTCGACGCCCGGGGTGTGGCCGTATTCGGGGTGGCCGGCGGTCTTGCTGTGCAGCTGGCGGAAGCGGCGCAGCTGCTCCATCGGCAGGTCGTAGCCCGAGAGGTGCAGCAGGGCGTAGATCAGCATCGAGCCGTGGCCGTTCGACAGCACGAAGCGGTCGCGGTTGAACCACCTGGGGTTGTTCGGGTTGTGGCTCAGGAAGTCGTTCCAGAGCACCTCGGCGATGTCGGCCATGCCCATGGGCATGCCGGGATGGCCGGACTTGGCGGCCTCGACGGCGTCAATGGCCAGGAAGCGGATGGCGTTGGCGAGGTCGCGGCGGGAAGGCGTCGTCATGAGGGCGTCCAGAACGGGGCCCGGGGCCGGGCCGACGGGGCGCTATTGTCGCCGGTCCGGCGCCCGCTGTCGCCCTTGCGGGCGCCGGACCCGGGGTGTTACGGCACCGGGGACGGCTCGACGGCCGGCTCCGTGCGGCCGATCACCACGGAACCGACCATGTCGCCGCCCACGTTCACCACGGTGCGGCACATGTCGAGCAGCCGGTCCACGCCCAGCACCAGGCCGATGCCCTCGGGCGGGATGCCGAACAGGGCCAGGATCATGGCGATCACCGGCAGCGAGCCACCGGGCACGCCGGCCGCACCGATGCCGCCGAGGATGCACATCACCAGCACCAGCGCCTGCTGCAGCAAGCCCAGCTCCACGCCGAAGAACTGCGCCAGGAACAGCACCGTGATGCCCTCGAACAGCGCCGTGCCGTTCATGTTGGCGGTGGCGCCCAGCGTGCAGACGAAGCGGGCGACCCGGCGCGGCACGCCCAGCCCCTGCTCCGTCACCTTCAGCGTGGTTGGCAGCGTGGCGCTGGAGGAGGAGGTGGAGAAGGCAGTCAGCAGCGCCGGCTGCGCGCCCTTGAAGAAGGCCCGCGGCGACATGCCGCCGAGCACCCGCAGCAGGATCGGGAACACCACGAAGAAGTGGATGCCCAGCGCGAGCAGCACCGTGGCCACGAAGCGCGCCAGCTGCACCAGCACGTCGAAGCCGAGCTTGGCGGTGATCGAGAACAGCAGCGCGGCCACGGCGTAGGGCGCAAGGCGGATCACCCAGTCGATCAGCTTCAGGCAGATGTCGTACACGCCCTGCACCGTGGCCACGAAGGCACGGGTGCCCTCGCTGCGGATGACGGTGGCGGCGATGCCGAACATCAGGGCGAAGAACATCACGGCGATCAGGTCGCCCCTGGCCGCTGCTTCCACCGGATTGCGCGGCACGATGTTGAGCAGCACGCTGATGCCCGACACCGCCTCGCGCCCGGCGGCGATCTGGGCGCCGCGCTCGCCGGCCTGGGCGATCAGCGACTGGCCCAGCTCGGGCGGCAGGCCGCGGCCGGGCTGGATGAGGTTGACCATCACCAGGCCGATCGCGACGGCGATCGTGGTCACCACCAGGATCCACACCAGGGTCTTGCCGCCGATGCGCCCCAGCGACTTCGGGTCGCCGATTTCCACCACGCCCAGCACCAGCGCCGAGAACACCAGCGGAATGACCAGCATGAACAGCAGGCGCAGGAACACCTGGCCCACCGGGTCGGCGACGTAGCGCACCAGAGCGTCGAGCCAGGCGGCGTCGGCGGCGAACAGGTTCGCGGCCAGGCCGAGGCTGGTACCGGCGACGAAGCCGACCAGCATGCGGGCGTGCAGGGACATCTTGGCCATGGGCTTACTCCGGTCGTGGGCCGGCGGCCGGGCGGATCTCGCCCGAGCGCAGGCGCGCCAGGTAACTCTCGAGCTCGCGCCGGACCACTGGCATGAGCAGGTAGACGCCGATGAGGTTGGGCACCGACATCAACAGCAGCAGCGCGTCGGCGATGCCGACGATGCTGCCGAGCTGCATCGAGCAGCCCACCACCGTCATGGCCAGGAAGGCCAGCTTGAACAGGTTCTGGGCGAGGGTGGATTCCCCGCTGAGGTAGCCGATGGCCTTGGAGCCATAGTAGGCCCAGGTGATCATGGTCGAGTAGGCGAACAGGAACACCACCACGGTGAGCACGTAGGGGAACCAGGCGAACACCGAGGCGAAGGCGTTGGAGGTGAGCGCCACGCCGTCGGTGCCCGGGTGCAGGTACTCGCCGGAAACGATGATGATCAGCGCCGTCATGGTGCAGATCACCACGGTGTCGATGAAGGGTTCCCAGAGCGCGACGAAACCCTCGGTCACCGGCTCGCGCGTGCGCACCGCCGAGTGGGCGATGGCCGCCGAACCGAGGCCCGCTTCATTCGAGAAGGCGGCGCGGCGGAATCCGACGATGATCGCGCCCAGGACACCGCCATAGGCCGCCTCGCCGCTGAAAGCGCCGCGCAGGATGGCCACCAGCGCGTCGGGGATCCGGTCGGCGTGCACGAACAGCACCGCCACGCCGGCCAGCAGGTAGATGAGCGCCATGCCGGGCACGAGGCGCGCCGTGACCTGGCCCACGCGCTTCACGCCGCCCACGACCACAATGGCGGTCAGCGTCGCCAGCACGAGGCCGAACAGCCAGCCGCGCCCGGCGAGGGGGCCGTCGGCGCCCCCGGTCACGTTCAGCACCTGCGCGAAGGTCTGGTTGGCCTGGAACAGCGCGCCGGAGCCCACGGCGCCGGCGACGATGCAGGCGGCATAGAACACCGCCAGGCCGCGGCCGAAGCCGGCCAGGCCCGGCCGGTGCCGGGCCAGTCCGTCGCGCAGGTAGTACATCGGCCCGCCGGACATGCTCCCATCCGGGTTCTGGCGGCGGAACATGACGCCCAGGGTGCATTCCACGAACTTGGTGGACATGCCGAGCAGGCCGGCGACGATCATCCAGAAGGTGGCGCCGGGTCCGCCCACGGTGATGGCGACCGCGACGCCGGCGATGTTGCCCAGGCCGACCGTGCCCGAGACCGCGGAGGTCAGCGCCTGGAAGTGGCTGACCTCGCCGGGGCCGCCCGGCTCGGCGTAGTCACCGCGGATCAGGCGGAAGCCGTGGGCGAAACCGCGGACATTGATGAAGCGGAAGTAGACCGTGAACAGGCAGGCCGCCGCGGCCAGCCACAGGACGACCAGCGGCGCGCTGAGGCCACCGGGCAGCGGCACTTCCACGAAGACGAAGGCCGAGAGCGTATCGGCTACGGGGCCGAAGAGGGACTGGATGCGGTCGTCGAGCGTGGGGGCGGCGGCGGCCTCGGACGCCGCGAGGGCAGCCAGGGCGCCGGCGGGGCGCGTCAGCGTCATCGTCACCGGGGGAGCCTGTTTGGGGTCGGCCCCAGCTTACAACAGCCTGCCCGGCGGGCGGCTCACGACGGCGTGAAACGAAACAGGGCCGCTTGCGCGGCCCTGTCCGGTCAGCCTGTCGTTTCCGACGGCGGGCTTCAGCCCTTGTGCGCCACCTGCAGGATGCGCGGGGTCACGAAGATGAGCAGCTCGGCCTTCTCCATGCCCTTGGACTTGTTCTTGAACAGGTTGCCGAGCACCGGCAGGTCGCCCAGGAACGGCACCTTGCGCAGGTCGTCGCGGCTCTTGAACTCGTAGACGCCGCCCACGACCACGGTCTGGCCGTTGTCGATCAGCACGGCGGTGCTGACCTCGCGCTTGGCGATCTGCGGGATGAAGCCGCCGGCCGGGTTCGCGATGAGTTCGCTGACCTCGTCCTTCTTCACCGCGAGGTTCAGGTAGACGCGGCCGTCCTGGGTGATGGTCGGGGTGACCTTCAGCTCGAGCAGCACTTCCTTGAACTCGACGGTGGCCGTGGCGACCGCACCCGGCGTGGTGGCCGGCTGGATGGTCAGGTAGGCCACTTCGTCACCCTGGCGGATGACGGCTTCGCGCTGGTTGGCGGTGATGACGCGCGGGTTGGAAACCACTTCGCCGCGGCCTTCTTCCTCGAGGGCCGAGAGTTCGAGTTCAAGCGCAATGTCCTGGCGCAGGATGCTCAGGTTCAGGGCGCCGGCCGGGGTGGTCGCCGGCAGGTTGACCGCGAAACCGGAATCGGTGGTGGTCTCGTTGCTGTTGGCCAGGGTGCCGGTGCGGTCCTGCACGCCGAAGATCACACCCAGCTCGCGGGCGAACACCTCGGTGGCCACCACGATGCGGGCCTCGATGAGAACCTGGTCGACGGGGCGGTCCAGGGTAGCCAGCAGGTTGCGGATCTCCGCCACCTTGCTGGGGATGTCGATCAGCAGCAGCGTATTGGTCCGGCTGTCGTAGCTGACGCTGCCGCGCGGGGAAAGGAAGCCCTTCACCATCGCACCGGTGCTGCCACCACTGGAGCCACCGGAGTTCTTGCTGTTCTCGGTCAGCAGTGCAGCGATCTCTTCGGCATTGCCGTAGTTGATGGGAATGTACTCGGTGACGAGCGGCTCGCGCTCTTCGTTGGCGATGCGCGCATCGGCCACGGCCTTCTCGAAGTCGGCGATTTCCTTCTGCGGCGCGACCCAGATGACGTTGCCGTCGCGGCGCTTGTCGAGCTGCTTGGCGCGCAGCACGATGTCCATCGCCTGGTCCCAGGGCACGTTGATCAGGCGCAGGGTGACGTTGCCCTGCACGGTGTCGGCCGCAACCACGTTCAGGCCCGACTCTTCGGCGATCAGCTGCAGGACGGTGCGAACCGGCACGTCCTGGAAGTTGAAGGTCACCGGACGGCCGGCATAGCGCTTGGCCTCGGCATCGCCAGCGACGGCGCCCGCGGCGCGGCCGGGAGCACCGGCGACCACGACGGCCGGCGCGGCGCGCTTGGGCGTCACCTCGATCACGTACTCGTTGCCGGTCTGGTAGGCCATCGAGTCGAAGGCACCGCTGGTGTTGATCACCAGGCGGGTGCTGCCGGCGTTCGCATTCGGCTCCAGGCTCTGGACCGGGGTGGCGAAGTCGGTGACGTCGAGGCGGCGGCGCAGCGACTCGGGAATGCTGGCGTTGGCCACGTCGACCACCACGCGCGAACCCTCGTTGCGCATGTCGGCGGCGGCGCCGTCACCGCTGAAGCGGAGGATGACGCGACCGGAGCCGTTCTCGCCGCGGCGGAAGTCGATGTTGGCGACCTCGATGTCCGAGGCGACCTTCTTGGTCGGGTCGGAACCCGTGGCCAGGCTGCTCGGCTGGGCGCCGGCGTCAACCGTCAGCACCAGCAGGTTGCCGGCGCTGCGGGTGGTGTAACCCGCCGGGCGGAACAGGTCCACGACCACGCGGGTGCGGCCGCCGGCCTCCACGGCGGAGACCGCCGAGGTCGCGCCGCTGCCGATGACGACCCGGCGCTGGCTGAGCCCGTTGGTGGTCCCGGGGATGTCCACCGCGATGCGCGGGGGCGTATCCGTGGTGAAGGCCTGCACGTCGCCCACCGGCTCGGCGAACTGCAGCGTGATGTCCACCTTGCCCCCGGGGGCCGAGGCGTAGCGCACGTCCTGGAGGACGTTCGCCGCCATGGCGGACAGTGACGTCGCCAGGCCGACGGCGAGCGCTCCCATGGTCAGCACCCAGCGACGCTTGGTGCCCATCCCCTCGCCGATCGTTTTATTCGCGGTCATCGTGCATTCCCCCAATCAATTGTCTTCAAGGGCGATCTTGGCCGGACGTTCCAGCCAGCCACCTGCCCCATCCGGTACGAGTTCGACAATCTCGATGCGGTCTTCGAACACCGCGGTGATGCGACCGTCGTTGAGTCCCATGTAATTCCCCGAGCGGACCCGGTGCGTCACGCGGTCCGGCCCCATCACGAGGCCGACCACGCCACTGCCCTCGCCGATCGTGCCCACCATGTCGAGGCTGTCGAGCGGGAAGGCCTCGAGAACCTCCTTGCGGCGATTCGGATCAGGGCGCAGCGCGTTGCCGCCGTCGCGGTCGGCGCTGGGCTGGGCGAACGGGTCGCGCAGGTCCTGTGCCGCGTATTCGAAGGTCTCGAACTGCTTCATCACCGGCAGCGGATCCAGCGGCGGCGCCGGGCGCGCCTTGACCTCGGCCACCCAGGCCTCGAGGTCGCGGCTGCCGCGCGTGCAGGCCGAGAGGGACAGGGCCACGGCGGCGACGAGCAGGGCGCTCATGGCGTTCCGGGTCATGGACGGGACCATCACTTGGCGCCTCCCGCGGTGGTGTTCGATTCCTCGTCGTCGAGGTAGCGATAGGTCTTTACCGTGCCCGACAGGACCAAGGTACCGTCCTTGCCATCACGCGGCTGCAGCGAGATGTCGTGCATGGTCATGATGACCACGCGCGGCAGCGAAGCCACGCCGCTGACGAAGGCGCCGAACTGGTGGTAGGTGCCCACCATGCGCAGCTGGATCGGCTTTTCGGCGTAGAACTCGCGCTGGCTCTCGGCACCCGGCTGGAACAGCTCGTTGTTGATGCCGGCGGCCAGGGCGGTCTGCGAAATGTCGACGATCAGGTCGGGCATCTCGTTCTTGCTGGGCAACTGGCGGAGCATCTGCTGCAGCATCACTTCCATCTGGGCCAGTTGCTGCTTGAGCGGTTCGAGGTTAGCGGCGCGGCCCTGCTTGCCCTGGAACTCTTCGCGCAGGGTCAGCTCCGTCGCCTCCTCGGACTGGAGCGTCAGCCGCTGGTCGCTCACGAACAGGTACCAGGCCAGGCCGACGATGACGGCCAAGAGCAGGATGCAGGCGCCAAACTTGACCTGCATCGGCCAAGCGCCGGTGTTGTTGAAGTCGAGGCTGCGCAGGTCGATCTTCTTGCTGCTCACTGGACACCTCCGGCCGCCGCGCCAACCTCGGTCGCTTCCTCTTCCTGCTTCGGCGTCTGCAGCGTCACCCTCAGGGTGAAGGCATTGGGCAGGCCCTTGTCATTGCCCTTGGCCTCGATAATCGACAGATCGGGGTTGGCCATCCAGCCCGACTCCTCGAGGTTCCGCATGTAGGAGCTGACGCGGGCATTGGACTGCGCCTGGCCGGTGAGGGTCAGCGACTGTCCGGCCTGGGCGATGGAGCTCAGGCGGACGCCCTCCGGGATGGTCCGCACCAACTGGTCAAACAGGTGAACCATCTGGGAGCGGCTGGCCTGAAGCTCTTCGATCACCTGCTTCCTGGCGAGCAGGTTGGCCTTCTTCTTGTCCAGTTGCTCGATTTCCTTGATCTGCTCGTCAACGAGGGCGATCTGGTCACGAAGGTACTGGTTGCGGTTCTGCTGGCCCTCGATCTGACCGTTGTAGTACATCACGATCAGGAAGCTGATCAGCAGGCCGGCAGCAGCCGCCAGGCCGAGCATGGTCATGAATTCCTTCTGGCGCTGCTTGCGCCGCTCGGCGCGCCAGGGAAGCAGGTTGATTCTGGCCATCAGTCGAAGCTCCTCAGGGCCAGGCCGCAGGCGATCATGAGCGCGGGGGCGTCCTGCGCCAGGGCATGGGCCTGGACGCGGGGACCGAGCGCCATGTTGGCGAGCGGGTTAGCGATGACGGTCGGGACGCCAAGCTGCTCCTCGACCAGGTTTCCGATGCCGGCGATGGACGCGCAGCCGCCGGCCAGCACGACCTGGTCGACGCGGTTGAAGTCGCTGCCGGCGTAGAAGAACTGCAGCAGGCGGCTGACCTGCTGGACCAGCGCTTCCTTGAAAGGCTCGAGCACCTCGACCTCGTAGCTCTCCGGCAGGCCGCCCTGGCGCTTGGCCAGGCCCGCCTCGTCGTAGCTCAGGCCGTAGCGGCGCATTACTTCGTCGGTGAGCTGCTTGCCGCCGAAGACCTGCTCGCGGGTATAGATGCTGCGCTGGCCGCGCAGCACGTTCAGGGTGGTCATGGTGGCGCCGATGTCCACCAGGGCCACGATCGCGTCCTTGGGCACCGACAGCTGGTCGGCGACCAGCTTGAAGGCGTTCTCCATCGCGAAGGCCTCGACGTCGATGACCTTGGCGGTGAGGCCGCCGAGCTCGAGCGCGGACTGGCGCAGCTCGACGTTCTCGGTGCGCGAGGCCGCCAGCATCACCTGGATCATCTCGGGGTTGTTCGGCACCGGGCCGATCACCTCGAAATCGATGCTGACCTCGTCGATCGGGTACGGGATGTAGTTCGAGGCCTCGAGCTGGACCTGGTCCTCGAGCGCGTCCTCGTCCAGGTCGCCCTGGATGGGGATCACCTTGGTGATCACCGAGGAGCCCGAGACCGCGGCCGCGGCGTGCTTGGCCTTCGTGCCCGAGCGCGCGACGGCGCGCTTGATGGCCTCGCCGACGGCTTCCACCTCGACGATGTTCTTCTCGACGACGGCGTTGGGAGGCAGGGGCTCAACCGCGTAGTGCTCGACGCGATACCGCCCGCCGGACTCGGTGAGCTGCAAAAGCTTGACGGCCGTGGAACTGATGTCCAGGCCGACCAGCGGTGTCTTGGCATTTCCGAAAAGACCCACGGTTTCTCCCCTTCCGACGGGCGCTTACACACGAATGGTGCGCCATTACATTAAATAACGAAAAATTCCCAAATGGCAATGCCCCCCTGGACCGGATGCCGCTTGCCGTCCCCTGGCCGACCCCACGCTTCCCTATCAAGACGCAATCGGGGCCGGGAACCGGCCGCCCCCACGGCGCAGCCCGACCATGCCACGTTCTATACTCCTTGCCCCACGTCGATGTAAACCTCGGGAGAGGCCCTGGATGGCCCGATTCAAACGCCTGCTGCGCCGGGCACTGATCCTTTTCGCCGGACTGGCCGTGCTGGGCGTGGCCGCCATCGGCATCCTGTATTGGCTCATCTCCCCCCGCCTGCCGGACGTCCAGGAGTTGCGCAACGTCCAGCTCCAGGTGCCCCTGAGCATCTATTCCCGGGACGGCAAGCTGATCGCCCTGATCGGCGAAACGCGCCGGTTCCCGGTCGAGATCGAGGACGTGCCCGAACGGGTCAAGCAGACCTTCATCGCCATCGAGGATGCCCGCTTCTACGAGCACCCGGGCGTCGACTGGCGCGGCATCGGCCGCGCCGTCTGGCTGCTGGCCACCACCAGCGACCGCCGCGTCCCGGGTGGCAGCACCATCACCCAGCAGGTGGCCCGGCAGTTCTTCCTGAGCGCCGAATACTCCTACACCCGCAAGATCACCGAGATCTTCCTGGCGCTGAAGATGGAGCGCGAGCTCGGCAAGGACGAGATCCTGGAGCTCTACCTCAACAAGAGCTTCTTCGGTAACCGCGCCTACGGCGTGGCCGCGGCCGCCGAGTATTACTACGGCAAGTCGCTCGACCAGCTGACCCTGGCCGAGGCCGCCACCCTGGCCTCGATCCCCAAGTTTCCCTCCAGCGGCAACCCCATCATCAACCCCGAGCGCGCGCTGATCCGGCGCAACTACGTGCTCCAGCGCATGCGCGAGGAAGGGATGATCAGCGAGGCGGAGGAGCGCGCGGCCCAGGCCGAGCCCATGAACGCCAGCCCGCACGAGCCCAAGGTGGAGGTCGAGGCGCCCTACGTGGCCGAGATGGTGCGCGCCGAAATGGAGCAGCGCTACGGCGCCGACGCCACCACCAGCGGCCTGCGCGTCTACACGACGCTCGACGCCGAGGACCAGACGGCGGCCGTGCGCTCGCTGCAGGCGGGCCTGCTCGAGTACGACCGGCGCCACGGCTACCGCGGCCCGGAAGCCCACCTTGACCTGCCGGCCGACGAACCCGTGGACGCCCTGCGCAAGCGCCTGCGGCCCCATCCCACGGTCGGCAGCCTGTCGGCCGTGCTGGTCACCGGCGTGGCCGACGGCAAGGCCCAGGTGCTCACGGCGGCCGGCACGGCGCTGGAACTGGACGCCGAAGCCACCCGCTGGACCGGCAAGGCCCCCGCCCAGCTGTTCAAGCGCGGCGACGTGGTGCGCCTGGCGCTCGATGCCGAAACCGGCAAGCTGCGCCTGGCCCAGGTGCCGCTCGCACAGGCCGCCCTGGTGTCGCTGCAACCGGAAGACGGCGCAGTGCGCGCCCTGGTCGGTGGCTTCAGCTTCGGCCTGAACAAGTTCAACCGCGCCACCCAGGCGCAGCGCCTGCCGGGCTCGAGCTTCAAGCCCTTCGTGTACGCCGCGGCCTTCGAGCGTGGCTTCTCGCCGGCCAGCATCGTGCTCGACGCGCCGGTGGTCTTCCGCGACCGCGCCGGCAACGTATGGCGGCCGCAGAACGACGCCGGCAACTTCGCCGGCCCGATGCGCCTGCGCGAGGCCATGGTGCAGTCGCGCAACCTGGTGTCGGTGCGCCTGCTCGACGCCATCGGCGTGGACTTCGCCAGCCGCTACATCACCCAGTTCGGCTTCAGCCAGGAAAGCCTGCCGCCGAACCTGTCGATGTCGCTGGGCACGTCCTCGCTGACGCCGATTTCCATCGCCCGCGGCTACACGGTGTTCGCCAATGGCGGTTACCTGGTGGACCCCTGGTTCATCGAAAGGGTGCTCGACCGCAACGGCGAGGTGCTGAGCGAGGCCAAGCCGCTGCACGCCTGCCGCCGCTGCCCGGGCCGGGGCACGCCCGGCGCGCCGGGCGGCCAGCGCGACCCGGCGGTGGTGGACGGCTTCGACTTCGGCCCCTCGCAGGCCGCGGCGCCGGCGCCGGAAGCGGCCGGGGCCGAGGCGCCCGCCGCGGAGGTCGCGGCGGTACCCGAGGGCGAACTGGCGCCGCGCGCCATCGACGAACGCACGGCGTTCCTGGTGCACTCGCTGATGCGCGACGTCGTGCGCCGCGGCACCGGCCGCGCGGCCACCGTGCTGGGCCGCGACGACCTGGGCGGCAAGACCGGCTCCACCAACGACCACCGAGACGCCTGGTTCTCCGGCTTCGGCGGCGACCTGGTGACCACGGTCTGGGTCGGCAAGGACGACTTCTCCAGCCTCGGCCGCGGCGAATACGGCGGCAAGGCCGCGCTGCCCATCTGGATCGGCTACATGCGCACGGCCCTCAAGGACGTGCCCGTGGTCGAGCCCGAAGTGCCGGCCGGCGTGGTCACCGCCTGGGTCGACGGCAGCTCCGGCCGCCTGGTGCCGGAAGGCAGCCCGGGCGCGGTCCGCGACTACTTCAAGAGCGAAGACTACGACCGGATCAGCGCCTCCGGCTTCGACCTCGACCCGGTGCTGAGCAATGAAGAGGCGTTCGACATCTTCTGAGCCCGCGGGCGCCCGCCAGCGGCGCCTCCGGGTCGCCGCCGAGGCGGCCCGGCTGCTGGCCGAGCAAGGCGGCGACCCGGCGGTCGCCCGCCGCAAGGCGGCCGAACGGCTCGGCTTCCGCGACCCCGCCTCGCTGCCCAGCGGCGACGAAATCCGCGAAGCCCTCGCGGCGCACCGCCGCCTGTTCGCACCCCCCGGCGACGATGGCCGCCTGCGCCGCCAGCGCGAAGCCGCGCTGGCGGCGATGGACTTCTTCGCGGAATTTTCGCCGCGCCTGGCCGGGGCGGTGCTCGACGGCAGCGCCGACGACCGCAGCGCGATCGAGCTGCACCTGCACGCCGACGACCCCGACGCCGTGGCGCGCAAGCTGATCGAACGCGGCATCCCCGCGGTGCAGCGGTCGCGCCGGCTGCGCCTCGAACGCGGCCCGGCACGGGAGTGCGCGGCCTGGCATTTCGAAGCCGACGGCCTGCCCTTCGAACTGGTGGTGCTGCCGCGCCTGGCCGAGCGCCAGGGGCCGCTGGATGCACTCGACGACGCGCCCATGGCCCGCGCCAACCGGGGCGCGCTGGCGCGCCTGCTGGCGGGCTGAGCCCCGAAACGCGAACGCCCCGCGCAAGGCGGGGCGTCCGGTCAGGCGTTGGAGCCGCGCCTCAGCGCTTGTCCATGCCCACGTAGTCGCGCGCGGCCGAACCCGTGTAGATCTGGCGCGGACGGCCGATCTTGGCTTCCGGGTCGGTCTGCTGCTCGAGCCAGTGCGACACCCAGCCGGCGGTGCGGGCGATGGCGAACATCACCGTGAACATTTCGGTCGGGATGCCCAGCGCCTTGTAGATGATGCCCGAGTAGAAGTCGACGTTCGGGTAGAGCTTGCGCTGCACGAAGTACTCGTCCTTCAGCGCGGCCTCTTCCAGGCGCATCGCCACTTCCAGCATCGGGTCGTCCACGCCGAGCTCGCTGAGCACCTTGTGGCACATCTCGCGGATGATGGTCGCGCGCGGGTCGAAGTTCTTGTACACGCGGTGGCCGAAGCCCATCAGGCGGAAGCCCGAGTTCTTGTCCTTGGCGCGGTCGACGGCCTTGGAGACGTCCTCCGGGCGGCCGATCTCGGCCAGCATCTTGAGCACGGCCTCGTTGGCGCCGCCGTGCGCCGGGCCCCAGAGCGCGGCCACGCCGGCGGCGACGCAGGCGTAGGGATTGGCGCCGGTGGAGCCGACCAGGCGCACCGTGGAGGTGGAGGCGTTCTGCTCGTGGTCGGCGTGCAGGATGAACAGCAGGTCGAGCGCCTTGGCTGCCACCGGCTTGAGCTGCAGCGGCTCGCTCGGCACCTCGAACATCATGTGCAGGAAGCGCTCGACGTACTCGAGGTTGTTGCGCGGGTAGCGCACCGGCCAGCCGATCGAATAGCGATAGCAGGCGGCGGCGATGGTGGGCACCTTCGCCAGCAGGCGGATGGCCGCCATGCGGCGCTGCTCGGGATCCTCGAGGTCGAGGTCGTCGTGGTAGAACGCCGCCAGCGAGCCGATCATGCCGCAGAGCATGGCCATCGGGTGCGCGTCGTGGCGGAAGCCGCCCAGGAAGCCCTTGAAGGCCTCGTGCATCATCGTGTGGTGGGTGACTTCGTGCTCGAACTTGGCAAACTGCTCGGTGTTCGGCAGCTGGCCGTTCATCAGCAGGTAGCTGACCTCGAGGAAGTTCGAGTGCTTGGCGAGCTGTTCGATCGGGTAGCCGCGGTACAGCAGCACGCCCTCGTCGCCGTCGATGTAGGTCACCGCGCTGCGGCAGCTGGCGGTCGCCACGAAGCCGGGGTCGTAGGTGAACAGGCCCGTTTCCTTGGGCAGGCGGGTGATGTCGACGCAGGGGGCGCCGAGCGTGCCCTGGTGGACGGGAAGCTCGACGTTCTTGCCGGCGGCGTTGAGCACGACGCTCTTGTTGTCGGACACGGGCTGACTCCTTTCAGGGATGTGCGGGCCGCATCCGGGAAGGTTCTGGCGCGGCGCTCGCAACGCATTGCGGAAGATGCCGCCCGGGGGGCGTGCACCATTCGCGGAAGTATCGCATAGGCCCCGCCGCGAAGTCAGTGATGCAAGTCAGTACTTTGGTACGGTTCCCGGAACGCAAAAGGCCACCCGAGGGGGTGGCCTTCCTTGCGAACCGCGTGCCCGGGCGGGCCGGGCCGGCGCTTACTTGGCGTAGCGCTTGCGGAAGCGGTCGACGCGGCCGCCCGTGTCCATCACCTTCTGCTTGCCGGTGTAGAACGGGTGCGAGGCCGAGCTGATGTCGATCTTGATCAGCGGGTATTCATTGCCGTCTTCCCACTTGACCGTTTCCTTGCTGGAAAGGGTCGAACGGGTGAGGAACGCGAAGTCGGAGGACAGGTCCTGGAAGACGACTGCCTTGTAGTTCGGGTGGATGTCGGCCTTCATGGCTGGAGTTCCGCCGTGGATTCGTGGGAAAGACCGGAATTATAGGCAGGAAACGGTCGTCGCCGCAAGCCCGCCCCCGCCCTGCCGCTCAGGCCCCCAGGGCCGCGCGGATCCGGGCCTCGAACCGGGCCTGGTCGTAATCGAGCAGGATCCGGGCGTTTTCCGGCCGACCGGTGCGGCGCTGCCAGTCCACCAGGGTGGCGCCGCGGCTCAGGCGCCCCTCCAGTTCGACCGCCAGGTAGCGCTCTTCGGCCCGCATCACGCCGCCGGGCTCCAGGGCCACGGCCATGGCCAGGGCGTCGGCGCTGTGGAAATGGGCGCCACGCCGGCCCTCGGACCACCCGCGGGTGTAGCGCGAGATGGCGTCGTAGAAGCGGGCCCGGCCGTCGCCGGCCGCCAGCCAGCTGTCGAAGTCCCGGTGCAGGAAGCCGTGCCGGACCACCGCCTCCCAGTCCACCACCTCGGCCCGGGGGAAGGCGCGGAACACCACGTCGGCGGCCTCCGGGTCGAAGGCGATGTTGAACTCGGCCGGGATCGAAGTGTTGCCCTGCCCCGTCACCGCGCCACCCATCACCACCAGCCGGCCCACGCGGGAGGGAAGCTCCGGGTCCAGCCGCAGGGCCAGCGCCAGGTTGGTCAGCGGCCCGAGGGTGACCAGCAGCAGCTTGCCGGCGTTCTCGCGCGCGATGCGAAGGATGGCCAGCGCCGCGTGCTCGTTCTGGGCGCGGGCGGCGGCGGGCTCGTAGCCGGTGTCGCCGAAGCCGTCGTTGCCGTGCACGTAGGCGGCGTCTTCCGCCGGGTGCACCAGCGGCACGGGGCAGCCGGCGTACACCGGCACGTCCACGCCGGCCACTTCGCAAAGCTTGAGCGCATTGGCCACCGTGTGGCGCAGGCCCACATTGCCGGCGGCGATGGTCAGGCCCAGCAACTCGTGGCGGGTGTCGGCGAAGGCCATCAGCAGGGCCAGCGCGTCGTCCACGCCCGGGTCGGTGTCTATCAGCAGCGGGATGCGTTCGTCCATCGGCCGATTATGGCCGAATCGCGCTTCGCCGCGCTCAGGCACCAGCGAAGCGCGCCGCGCCGCCCACCCAGCGCGCGACCACGCGCTCGGCCAGCGCCGGCGCCTCGGCCAGCAGCGCGTCGGCGGCGCGGTGCACTTCGGGCAGCAGGTCGGCGTCGCGCACCAGGTCGGCGACGCGGAAGCTGGCCAGGCCGGTCTGGCGCGTGCCCAGCAATTCGCCCGGGCCGCGCAGCTCCAGGTCCTTCTCGGCGATCAGGAACCCGTCGGTGCTGGCGCGCATCACTTCCAGCCGCTCGCGCGCCAGCGCCGACAGCGGCGGCTTGTACATCAGCACGCAGCTCGACGCCGCGGCTCCACGGCCCACGCGCCCGCGCAGCTGGTGCAGCTGCGCCAGGCCCAGGCGCTCGGCGTTCTCGATGATCATCAGGCTGGCGTTGGGCACGTCCACGCCCACTTCGATCACGGTGGTCGCGACCAGCAGGTTGAGCTCGCCGGCCTTGAAGCGCGCCATCACCGCCTGCTTCTCGGCCGGCTTCATGCGCCCGTGCAGCAGGCCGAGGCGAAGCTCGGGCAAGGCGGCGCCGAGCTGCTCGTAGGTGCTCTGCGCGGCCTGCCCTTCGACTTCCTCGCTTTCCTCGATGAGCGTGCAGACCCAGTAGGCCTGCCGCCCCTCGGCGCAGGCGGCGCGGATGCGTTCCACCACTTCCGCGCGGCGCTCGCCGCTGACCGCCACGGTCGTCACCGGGGTGCGACCGGGCGGCATTTCGTCGATCACCGACACATCGAGGTCGGCGTAGGCCGACATGGCCAGCGTGCGCGGGATCGGCGTGGCCGTCATCACCAGCTGGTGCGGCACCTGGCTGCCCGAGAGGCCCTTGTCGCGCAGCGCCAGGCGCTGGTGCACGCCGAATCGGTGCTGTTCGTCCACGATGGCCAGCGCCAGGCTGGCGAAGGCCACGCCCTCCTGCATCAGCGCGTGCGTGCCCACCACGACCTGTGCCTGCCCGGAGGCGATCTCGGCCAGCGCCGCGGCGCGCGCCTTGCCGGTGACCTTGCCGGCCAGCCAGGCCACGCGCAGGCCCAGCGGCTCGAGCCAGGCGCGGAAATTCGAAAGGTGCTGCTCGGCCAGCAGCTCGGTGGGCGCCATCAGCGCCACCTGCCGGCCGGCTTCCACCGCATTGGCCGCGGCCAGCGCTGCGACCACGGTCTTGCCGCTGCCCACGTCGCCCTGCACCAGCCGCAGCATGGGCTCGGGGCGGGCCATGTCGCGCGCGACCTCCTCCAGCACGCGCTGCTGCGCGCCGGTGAGCGCAAACGCCAGGCGCTTGCGCAGGGCCGTGGCCAGCTTGCCCTTGGGCCGCACCGGCATGGCGCCGTGCGCGCGCAGGGCGATGCGCTGGCGGCGCAGGCTGAGGTGGTGGGCCAGCAGTTCCTCCAGCGCCAGCCGGCGTTGCGCCGGGTGGCGGCCGGCCGAGAACAGCGCCAGGTCGGCGTCGGGCGGCGGGCGGTGCGCGGTCAGCAGCGCCTCGCGCAGGGTCGGCAGGCCCAGGCGGTCGCGCAGGCCGGCCGGCAGCAGTTCCAGCTCATCCGCCGGCGGCAGCCGCCTGAGCGCCTCGCCCACCAGCTTCGCCACCGAAGCCGGACCCAGACCCTCGACCGCCGGGTAGACGGGGTCGAGGCGATCACGCGGCGTGGCGTCGGCATCGTCGGCGAGCAGGCGGTAGCTGGGGTGCACCATTTCCAGGCCATGCTGGCCCGGACGCGCCTCGCCGTAGCAAACCAGGCGCCGCCCCGGCACGAACTGCGCCACCTGCGCCTTGCCGAAGTGGAAGAAGCGCAGCACCAGCGTGCCGCGGGATTCGTCGCCCACCGCCACCCGCAGCAGGGGCCGGTAGCGGAAGCTGCGTTCGACCGCCACCACGCGCGCCTCGACCTGGGCCGGCTGCCCGGGCACCAGGTCGGCGATGGCGGTGATTCGGGTGCGGTCCTCGTAGCGCAACGGCAGGTGCAGCCAGAGGTCCTGCACGGTTTCCAGCCCGCGCGCGGCGAGCTTTTCGGCCACCTTCGGGCCCACGCCCGGCAGCGTGCCCACGCGGGCTTCGCCGCCCGCGGCCAGGGCCGGCGTGGCGGCGCCGGCGCCGCGACGGCGCGGCGGCCCGGCCATCGCTCAGCCGGTGACCAGCACGGCGTCGACCTCGACGCGCGCGCCGCGCGGTAGCCCCGAGACCGCGATGGTGGAACGCGCCGGGTACGGCGCCTGGAAATAGTCGGCCATCACGGCGTTGACCTGGGCGAAGTCGGACATGTCGATCAGGTAGATGCCGACGCGCGCGACATCATCCAGCGAGGCGCCGGCGGCCTCGCACACGGCCTTGAGGTTCTCGAACACGCGCCGCGCCTCGGTGGCGATGTCGGCCTGCACCAGTTCGCCGGTGGCCGGGTCGAGCGGGATCTGGCCCGAGAGGTAAACGGTGCCGCCGGCGCGCACGGCCTGCGAATACGGGCCGATGGCGGCGGGGGCGTTCGGGGTGCTGATGGGCTGGCGGGGCATGGCGGATCTCGGCGTTCGGCGTGGACGGCCATTGTAGGAGCGGCACGCGACCGCCCGCCAGCCGCGATCAGACGCGCTGCACCCCGTGCACCACGCCCAGGCGGCGGATGCGCCGGATGACGTCGGCCAAGTGCTTGCGGTGGCGCACCTCGATCGAGAACTCCATCACCGACACCGTCAGGTCGCGCTCGCGGTATTCCACCGCGTCGATGTTGGAATTGCTCTCGGCCACCGCCGCCGCCACCTGGGCCAGCACGCCGGGCTTGTTCTCCACCTCGATGCGCAGCATGACGCGGTAGTCGCCCTCGACGTTGCGGTCCCAGGCCATGGGCACGCAGCGCTCGGGGAACTTGCGGTACTCGGCCACGTTCGGGCAGTCGGCGCGGTGCACCACCACGCCCTTGCCGGCGCTGAGGTAACCCATGATCTCGTCGCCGGGGATCGGGTGGCAGCAGGCGGCGAAGCTGAGCACGCCGCGCTCGCTGCCGCTGATCATGATGCGCTCGGTGGGCACCGGCGGCAGCGGCGCCGAGGGCAGCGGCAGCTCGTCCTGGCCGTGCACCATGATGCGCGCCACCTGCGCCGGCATGCGGTTGCCCAGGGCGATGTCGGCCAGCAGTTCTTCCAGGCGGCGGTAGCGCAGGTCGGCCAGCAGCTGGTCGATGCGGCCGGCGGGAATGCGGTCGAGCGAGCTTTCCATGGCCTCGAGCGCGCGGTCGAGCATGCGGTGCCCCAGGTCCACGGCGTCCTCGTGCTCCAGGCGCTTGAGGAAGTGGCGGATGGCGGTGCGCGCCTTGCTCGACACCACGTACTCGAGCCATTGCGGGCCCGGCGAGGCCGAGGGCGCGGTGATGATCTCCACGCTCTGGCCACTGGCAAGCTTGGTGCGCAGCGGCACCAGCTTCTTGTCCACGCGCGCGGCGACGGCGTGGTTGCCCACGTCGGTGTGCACGGCATAGGCGAAATCGAGCGTGGTGGCGTTGCGCGGCAGCGCCATGATGTCGCCCTTGGGCGTGAACAGGTAGACCTCGTCCGGGAACAGGTCGACCTTCACGTTCTCCAGGAATTCGAGCGAGGAGCCGGCCGCCTGCTGGGTGTCCATCAGGTTGCGGATCCAGTCCTGGGCGCGCGCCTGCGCGGCGGAGCTGCCCGCGCCAGCGCTCTTGTACAGCCAGTGCGCGGCCACGCCGCGTTCGGCCACCAGGTCCATTTCCTCGGTGCGGATCTGCACTTCCACCGGCGCGCCATACGGGCCGAACAGCACGGTGTGCAGGCTCTGGTAGCCGTTGGCCTTGGGGATGGCGATGAAGTCGCGGAAGCGTGCGTCGAGCGGCTTGTACACCGAATGCACGGCGCCGAGCGCGTGGTAGCACTGCATCACGCCCGGCACCACGATGCGGAAGCCGAACACGTCGAGCACCTGGTCCAGGCTTTTGTTCTCCTGGCGCATCTTGGTGTAGATGCTCCACGGCGACTTCACCCGGCTCACCAGCGTGTGCGGCAGGGCCTCCTGCGCCAGCCGCTGGGCCAGCTGCGCCTCGACCGTGGCCAGGGCCTCGCGCCGCATCACTGGCTGCGAGGCGATGCGCCGCGAGATGACCGCGTGGCGCCTCGGGTAGAGCGCGCGGAAGCCAAGGTCCTGCAGCTCGGCCTTGATCTTGTTCATGCCCAGGCGCTGGGCGATGGGCGCGTAGATCTCGAGCGTCTCGCGGGCGATGCGGCGGCGCGACTCCGCGGCCATCGAATCGAGCGTGCGCATGTTGTGCAGGCGGTCGGCCAGCTTGATCAGGATGACGCGCAGGTCGCGCGCCATCGCAAGCATCATCTTGCGGAAGCTTTCGGCGGCGGCTTCCTGGCGGTCGCGGAAGTGCAGCTTGTCGAGCTTGGTGACGCCGTCCACCAGCTCGGCCACGGTCGGGCTGAACTCGCGCTCGATCTCGCTGCGCGGCAGCGGCGTGTCCTCGAGCGCGTCGTGCAGGATGGCGGCGCAGAGCGTCTCGGCGTCCAGGCGCAGTTCGGCCAGGATGCCGGCGACGGCGATCGGGTGGGTGATGTAGGGCTCGCCGCTCTTGCGCAGCTGGCCCTCGTGGGCGCGGGCGCCGACCTCGTAGGCGCGGCGGACGCGCTGGACCTGGTCCGCCGGCAGGTAGTCGCCGAGCTTGCGCTCGAGCAGGGCCACGGCGTCCGGACAGGGGTCCGGGCAGGGCGATTCCGCCAGTCGTGGCTTGGAGAAGGAAGACATGCCCGCAGCCTACGCGGCCGCGGGAAACCCATCAATGCCGGGGGGCGTTACAGGTCGTCGCCGCCCTTGGAAAGGTCGTCATCCACGACCTCGGCGGCGGCCCACTCCAGGGCCTCGCGCTCGGCGCGCTCGCGCTCGGCCTTCTCGACCTCGTCGATCATGGCCTGGTCAACCTTGCGGGCCGCGATCTCGCGCAGTGCCAGCACGGTGGGCTTGTCCTGGTTCTCGCTGTTGTCCAGGGCCGGGTCCACGCCCTTGGCCAGCTGGCGGGCGCGCTTGGACGCCATCAGGACCAGCTCGAAGCGGTTGTCCACGACGGACAGGCAGTCTTCCACGGTGATGCGGGCCATGGGATCTCCTCGACCGCGGCTGCCCGGCCAGGGCATCCACGGAAAATCAATGGGTTACGCGAACCGCGCATTGTACGCCCGGGGCTGGGCCCACGCAAATCCGGCCCGGCTTCAGGCCAGCAGGTCGCGGATCAGCCCGGCGTGGCGCGCCGCCTGGGCGGCCCGGCGCAGGCGGTGGGCCACGAAGATGGCCCGGAGTTCGGCCGCGGCGGCGTCGAAGTGCTCGTTGACGATGACGTAGTCGAACTCGTCGTAGTGCGACATCTCCTCCCGGGCCGCCGCCAGGCGCCGGGCGATGGTTTCCTCGCTGTCCTGGCCGCGGTTGCGCATGCGGGTCTCGAGCGCGTCCTTGGACGGCGGCAGGATGAACACGCTCACCGCGTCGGGCATCTTCTCCCGCACCTGGCGGGCGCCCTGCCAGTCGATCTCCAGCAGCACGTCCTTGCCGGCCGCCAGCTGCGGCTCCACCGACTGCCGGGCCGTGCCCTTGTAGTCGCCGTGCACCAGGGCGTGTTCGAAGAAATCGCCCGCCGCGACCATGCGCTCGAACTCCTCGCGGGAGACGAAATGGTAGTGCTGGGCGTGGCGCTCGCCCGGCCGGGGGCCGCGCGAGGTGAAGGAGATGGACAGGGCGATGCCCGGCTCGCGCGCCAGCACGGCGTTGACCAGGCTCGACTTGCCCGCGCCCGAGGGCGCGGCGACGATGAACAGGGTGCCGCGCGGAGTGGTGTTCATTCGAGGTTCTGCACCTGTTCGCGGAGCTGTTCGATCAGCACCTTCAGCTCGACCGCGGCCTGGGTGGTGCGGCTGTCCACCGACTTCGAACCCAGGGTGTTGGCCTCGCGGTTGAATTCCTGCATCAGGAAGTCGAGCCGGCGGCCCACCGCTTCCGGCAGCGACAGCACGCGCCGGGCTTCGGCGACGTGGCTGGCGAGGCGGTCGAGCTCCTCGTCCACGTCGATCTTCTGCAGGTTCAGCACCACTTCCTGCTCCAGCCGGCCGGGCTCGAGCGGCAGCTTGAGGTCGGCCAGCTTCGCGTCCAGCTTGGCGCGCAGGGCGGCGCGGATCTCGGGCAGCCATTCGCGCACCTGCACGGTGATGCGCTCGATGCCGTCGATGCGCTCGCGCATCACCGCGGCCAGCTTGGCGCCCTCGCGCTCGCGCGCGGCGACGAACTCGGCCAGCGTGGCGTCGAGCAGGGCCAGGGCCTCGGCCTGCAGGCCGGCCTGGTCCAGCGCCTCCTCCTCGACCACGCCGGGGTAGCGCAGCAGCTCGGTGAAGTCGGTGCGCAGGCCCGGGAAGCGCATGTCGGCGGCCTGGGCGGCCTCGGCCAGCTGTTCGAGCAGCGGCTGGTTCAGTCGCAGCTCGGCGCGGGCGCCGGCGGCCGGACGGAAGCGCAGCACCAGGTCGATCTTGCCGCGCGACACCTTCGCCGCCACGCGCTCGCGCAGCGCCGGCTCGATCGCCCGCAGCTCCTCGGGGGCGCGGATGCCCAGCTCGTGGAAGCGGTGGTTCACGGCGCGCAGCTCGCAGGCCAGCTGGCCGCCGGTGGCGGCGCGCTCGCAGGCGGCGAAGGCGGTCATGCTGCGGATCATGGGCGGGCCCGGTGGCTGGGAGCCCGAATGGTAATCTAGCCGGCCGAAGATTGCCGGACCCACCCGATGACCAGCTCCAACCGCCCCAGCGGCCGCGCCCACGACGAACTGCGCGAGGTCCGCATCGAGCGCCACTACACCAAGCACGCCGAAGGCTCGGTACTGGTCAGCTTCGGCGACACCCGGGTGCTGTGCACCGCCAGCATCGACAACAAGGCGCCGGGTTTCCTGCGCGGCAAGGGCGAAGGCTGGGTGACGGCCGAATACGGCATGCTCCCGCGCGCCACCAACACCCGCAACGACCGCGAGGCCTCGCGCGGCAAGCAGGGCGGCCGCACCCTGGAAATCCAGCGCCTGGTGGGCCGTTCGCTGCGCGCCTGCGTGGACCGCAAGGCCCTGGGCGAACGCACCATCACGCTCGACTGCGACGTGCTGCAGGCCGACGGCGGCACCCGCTGCGCCGCCATCACCGGCGCCTACGTGGCGCTGTGCGACGCGGTGTCCTGGCTCAGGGCGCGCGGCGAAATCACCCGCGACCCCATCCTCGGCGCCGTCGCCGCGGTCTCGGTCGGCATCTGGCAGGGCACGCCCGTGCTCGACCTCGACTACCGCGAGGACAGCGGCTGCGACACCGACATGAACGTGGTGATGAACGACGGCGGCGGCTTCATCGAACTCCAGGGCACGGCCGAGGGCCACGCCTTCCGCCGGGAGGAGCTCGACGCCCTGCTCGAACTCGCCGGCAAGGGCGTCAACGAACTGATCGCCCTCCAGCGCGCCGCGCTCGCCGGCTGACCGGCACCGGCGTCATGCGCAAGCTCGTCCTGGCCACCTCGAACAAGGGCAAGCTCGCCGAGTTGCAGCCGCTGCTGGCGGACGCCGGCTATGAACTGGTGACCCAGGGCGAACTGGGCGTGGCCGACGCGGTCGAGGACGGCCGCACCTTCGTCGAAAACGCCATCCTCAAGGCCCGCCACGCCAGCGCCGCCACCGGCCTGCCGGCGCTGGCCGACGATTCCGGCCTGGTGGTGGACGCGCTCGGCGGCGCCCCCGGCCTGCTCAGCGCGCGCTACGCCGGCGTGCATGGTGATTCGGCCGCCAACATCGCCAAGCTGCTCAAGGCCCTGCACGACGTGCCGGGCGAAGCCCGCAGCGCCCACTTCTACTGCGTGCTGGTGCTGCTGCGCCACGCCGACGACCCGCAGCCGGTCATCGCCGAAGGCAGCTGGCCCGGCCGCATCCTGGGCGCGCCGCGCGGCAGCGGCGGCTTCGGCTACGACCCGGTGTTCCTGGACACCGTGCTGGGCGTGTCCGCCGCCGAGCTCGACGCCGATACCAAGAACCGCATCAGCCACCGCGGCCAGGCCCTGGACCGCCTGCGCGAACGCCTCGCCGGGCGCTGAGGCCATGCTCATCCCGCCGCCGCTCTCGCTCTACGTCCACATCCCGTGGTGCGTGAAGAAGTGCCCGTACTGCGACTTCAACTCGCACGGCCAGAGCGGCGAACTGCCGGTGCGCGAATACATCGCCGCGCTCGTGCGCGACCTCGAGCAGGACCTGCCGCTGGCCTGGGGCCGCACGGTGCACAGCGTGTTCTTCGGCGGCGGCACGCCCAGCCTGTTCCCGCCGGAGGCCATCGGCGACATCCTGGCCGCGTGCAGCGCGCGCCTGCGCTTCGCCCCGTCCGCCGAGATCACCATGGAGTGCAACCCCGGCACGGCCGAGTTCGGCCGCTTCGAGGGCTACCGCGCGGCCGGCGTGAACCGCGTCAGCTTCGGCATCCAGAGCTTCGACGACGGCTGCCTGCAGCGCCTGGGCCGCATCCACGACAGCGCGGAGGCCGAGCGCGCGGTGAAGCTGGCCCAGGACGCCGGCCTGGACAACCTCAACCTCGACCTGATGTACGCCCTGCCCGGCCAAACCCTGGCCATGGCCCTGCACGACGTCGAGCGCGCCATCGCGCTGCAGCCGGCGCACCTGTCGCACTACCAGCTGACGATGGAGCCCAACACCGCCTTCGCCGCCCGCCCGCCCGAGGGCCTGCCCGACGAGGACACCGCCTGGGACATCCAGGAGCGCTGCATCGAGGCCATGGCCGCCGCCGGCTACGCCCAGTACGAGGTCAGCGCCTACGCGCGGCCCGGCCGGCAGTGCGCGCACAACCTCAACTACTGGCGCTTCGGCGACTACCTGGGCATCGGCGCCGGCGCCCACGGCAAGATCAGCCTGGGCGCCACCGGCGAAGTGCGCCGGCGCTGGAAGGTGAAGAACCCGCGCGACTACCTGGCCCACGCCGGCACGCCCCGCGGCATCGGCGGCGACGACCCGATCGCGCCGGAAAACCTGCCCTTCGACTACATGCTCAACGCCCTGCGCCTGGTCGAGGGCTTCGACCTGGCCGACTTCGAGTCGCGCACCGGCCTGCCGCGCGACGCCATCGCCGGCGAGCTGGCCACGGCGCGCGAACGCGGCTGGCTCGAAGCCGACGGCGCGCACTGGCGCCCCACCGAACTGGGTCGCCGCTTCACCAACGACGTGATCGGCCTGTTCCTGCGCGACTGAGCCGGCGGGCCGTGACGGGCGACCCCGTCTTGACCTAGACTTCACGCGCCCCTGGTGCTCGGGAAGCCGGTTCGAATCCGGCGCTGCCCCCGCAACGGTAAGCCAGCAAACCCTTCCAGCAAGCCACTGTGCCCCCGGGCATGGGAAGGCGGAAGGCCGGCGCGACGCCCGTCGCGCCACTGGCAAGCCCGGAGACCGGCCGGGGGCTGGCCGTCCGGTGCATGCCGGCCGCCATCACGGCACGTCGCGGAGGGCGGCGGGGCAGCGCCATGGCCCCGTTCCGCCAGGCGTCGTCCCCTGTTCCCCGCGTCGGGCTCCACGACCCGCGGGTGAGCGCTCCAGGAGACCACGTCATGACCCCCGTCCTTCGAACCACTGCGCTGTGCGCAGCGATCCACCTTTCCCTGTCCGCGGCCGCCCTGGCCCGGGACCCCACCACCCTGGACACGCTCCAGGTGACCGCCAGCCGCGTCGAGAAGCCGGTGGCCGAGGCCCTGGCCTCGGTCACGGTGCTCACGCGCGCCGACATCGAGGCCAGCCAGGCCCCGGACCTGATCGACCTGCTGGGCCGCCAGGCCGGCGTCGACATCGCCCGCACCGGCGGCCCGGGCGGCGCCAGCACCGTGTTCCTGCGCGGCGGCAACGCGCCGCACACCCTGGTGCTGGTGGACGGCATCCGCGTCAGTTCGACCGGCCAGGGCGTGTTCGACTTCGCGCACCTGCCGCTGGAGCAGATCGAGCGCATCGAGATCGTGCGCGGGCCGCGCGCGGCGCTCTGGGGCTCGGACGCCATCGCCGGCGTCATCCACGTGTTCACGCGCGACCCGGGCGCGCCCTCGGCGCGCCTGCACGCGGGCAGCTACGGCCGGGTCGGCGCCAGCGCCGGCACCGGCGTGGGCGATGCCAGCCACGGCTTCGGCGTGACCGCCGGCTACCAGCGCCTGCACGGCTTCTCGGCCACCAACCCGCTGGCCACCTTCTCCTTCGACCCCGACGACGACGGCTACCGCAACCGCAACCTGAGCCTGCGCGGCCGCACCACGCTGGGCAGCCAGCGCCTGGCCTTCAGCGCCGTGGCCACCGACGCCGACGTCGAGTTCGACCGCGGCACCACCCACGCCCGCAACAGCTCGGCCGGCGCCACGCTGGGCGGCGAACTGGGCGGGCGCTGGACCCACCAGCTCACGCTCGGCCACGCCCGCGAGGACCTCGACACCACCAGCAGCTACAGCAACGCCTTCCGCAGCCGGCGCACCAGCCTGGACTGGGTGAACAGCCTGCGCGTGGGCGCCCACGGCACGCTCAACCTGGGCGTGAACTGGCAGGAGGAGCAGGGCATCTCGTCCAACGTCTTCGACGGCCAGACCTTCGACCGCACCCGCCGCAGCCACGCCGCCTTCGCCGGCTACGGCCTGCGCCACGGGGCGAACCTGTTCGACGTTTCGCTGCGCCACGACGACAGCAACCAGTTCGGCGCCGCCCGCACCGCCAGCGCGGCCTGGGGCCGGGACCTGGGCGAACGCGCCCGGGTGCGGCTGTCCTGGGGCGAGGGCTTCCGCGCGCCGAACTTCAACGAGCTGTATTACCCGGACACGGGCTACGGCTTCGCCGGCAACCCCGACCTGAGGCCGGAGCGCTCGGAAACCTGGGAGGCCGGGCTCGAGTTCACGCCGGCCGCCGGCCACCAGCTCGGCCTGTCGGCCTACCGCTCGCGGGTGCAGGACCTGGTGGCGTTCGCGGCGCCGGGCACCAACAACGCCATCAACATCAACCGCGCGCGGCTCGAGGGCGTGGAGCTGGACTACCGCTACCGCGGCGCGGCCTGGACCTTCGGCGGCAACGTGGCCTGGCTCGACACCGAGGACGCGGCCACCGGCCTGCCGCTGCTGCGCCGGGCCCGCGACAAGGCCCATGCCGACCTCGGCTACCGCTTCGCCAATGGCCTGGAACTGGGGCTGGACGGTGATTACGCCTCGGCCCGCCGCGACGTCGGCGGCAACCCGGGCGCCTATGCCATCGCCCACCTGCGGCTGGCCTGGCCGCTTTCGCCGGCCTGGCGACTGGAAGCACGGGTGGAAAACCTCGGCGACCGCGACTACGCGCTGGTGCAGGGCTTCAACACGCCGGGGCGCAGCGGCGTCGTGAGCGTGGTCTGGAACGGCAAACACTGAACCGCCCGGCCACCCGCCCCGCCGGCGCGGGCGGGTGGCCGGCCCTAGGCGCGGCGGCCCCGCTGTGCCTAGAATCCGGCTGGGGAATCACACGGAGAGCCGGATGTCCGCATCCGCCACACCTCCGCACTCGCCGGCGCCCACGCTGGCGTCGCGGCCGCTGCCCGAACGGGTGCGGACCTTGCTGGGCGGCATCCTGGAGTATGCGTCCGACGAGATCGAACGCACGCTCGTGGGCATGCTCAATGAATTCGAGCAGCAGCTGTTCAAGTACGCCGAGCAGGCCCGCAGCAACATCGTGCAGACGCGCTGGCTCGAGGCGCAGCGCGTGGTCAAGCGCACCCGCCCCGACCTGGTGCCGCGTTTCCTTATCGGCCTCGAGGCCGAGCTGGCCTGCATCAAGGACCCGCCCGGCGCGAAGTCGCTGATCGGCGGCTTCCGCCTCAACCGCGACGAACTCACCCTGGTCGACAACCTCGACCTCGACGAAACCACGGTGCTCACCGAGGTCGCCGGCCGCATCGAAGTGCGCAACAGCCTGCCGCTGTACCTGCTGGGCCAGCGCTTCGGCGTGCTCGCGGGCAAGCCGGCCTTCGACGCCGAAAACCTGCCGGTGGGCCCGCAGGCCCTGTGCCGCATGCTGCGCGCCGCCGCCGAATGCCTGGAGCTCAACGGCGAACACCGCGCCCTGCTCTACCGCACCTTCGAGCGGCACCTGGCGCCGCTCTACGGCAGCTTCATCGAATCGATCAACACCTACCTCTCGCGCAACGGCGTGCTGCCCAACCTGCACTACGTGCCGGTGCGGGCGCGGCCGGCGGCCACCGCCACGCCCGCGGCCAAGCCGCGCACGGACGGTGCGGAAGGCGGCGGCGCCGGGCCGGGCGGCGGCGGTACCGGTGGCCCCGGCGGCGGTCCGGGCGGTCCGGGCGGCACGGCGGGCGGCACGGCAGCGCCGGGCGCCGCGACCGGCCCGGGCGGCGGTTCCGCAGGCGGCGGCGGGTACGCGGCCGCGGGCGGCGAGGACAGCTTCCAGCAGATGCGCCACCTGCTCGCCGGGCGTCGCCAGCTGCTGGGCAAGCTGGTCGGCGGCCAGCCACGCACCACCCCGGGCAACGCGGTGCAGGTGGAGCCGGCGCTGGTGCAGAACGCGCTGGGCGAGCTGCAGCACAAGCCGGTCGGCACGGTGATGGTCAACGGCAAGCCGGCCGCGCGCACCATCAACCACCTCAAGCAGGACCTGCTGGCGCAGCTGCGCCAAGCCACGCCGGACGGCAAGCCGCCGGCGCTGCCGGAGGAAGACAGCGACGCCATCGACCTGGTCGGCATGCTGTTCGACCACCTGATGAAGGACGTGCGGCCCAACAGCCCCGCGTCCAACCTGCTCACCAAGCTGCAGGTGCCGCTGCTGCGCGTGGCGCTGCAGGACAAGGGCTTCTTCACCCGCCAGCAGCACCCGGCGCGGCAGATGCTCAACGCCATCGCCGAAACCGGCGCCTACTGGCTGGGCGAGGACGACGCCGACCAGCAGCTGGTGGGCAAGATGCAGTCGGTCGTCGACCGCACCGTGCGCGAATTCGACGGCGACCTGGGCATCTTCAGCAACCTGCTCGAAGACCTCAGCTCGCACCTGCAGACCGTGTCGCGCAAGGCCGAGGTGGCGGAAAAGCGCCACGTCGAGGCCGCGCGCGGCAAGGAGCGGCTGGCCATGGCCCGCGAGCGCGCCTCGAGCGTGGTCGAGGGCATGCTCAGGAAGCAGAACCTGCCGCGCTTCACCCACACCCTGCTCAGCCAGGCCTGGACCGACGTGATGGCGCTCACCGCGCTGCGCCAGGGCGAGGATTCCGACGCCTGGAAGCAGCAGCTCGAGATCGCCGAGCGCCTGGTAGGCGTGGCCAAGGCCGGGCCCGGCGCGGCCGGCATCCCGGCCAGCGAGGCCAACGCCCTGCAGCAGGACATCCAGTCCTCGCTCACCCAAGTCGGCTACCACGCCGAGGAAGCGGCGGCCATCGCCCAGCGCCTGGTCGACCCGCAGGGCGGCGGCGCCGACGACGATTCCGCCGCCAGCCGCACCGAGCTCACCATGCGCCTCAAGGCCCGCGCCCGCCTGGGCGAGGACCTGCAGCAAGCGAAGAAGAAGAAGGTCGTGCTCACGCCCGAGGAACAGGCGCGGCTCGACCAGATCAAGCACCTGCCCTTCGGCACCTGGTTCGAGTTCACGCTCAACCAGCAGGGCGAGAAGGTGCGCCGTCGCCTGTCCTGGTTCTCCACCGTCACCGGCCACGTGCTGTTCGTCAACCACCGCGGCCAGAAGATCGGCGAGCACACGCTCGAAGGCCTGGCCAAGGCCATGGCCCAGGGCCAGGTGAAGGTGGTCGAGGAAGAGAAGGGCACGCTGATCGACCGCGCCTGGAGCACGGTGATGAACGCCCTGCGTTCCTTCGCCGGCCAGTCGCCCAGCCCCGGCGAGGCCCCCGCCCGATGAACACCGAATACCGCCGCGCCAAGCGCCGCAAGGTTGGCTACAACATCGAGGTGCTCGACACCATGACCGGCCAGGTCATCGGCAAGCTGAGCAACCTTTCCGAAACCGGCATGCTGCTCATCCTGGGCCAGCCGCTCACCAGCGACGCGCTGTACCAGCTGCGCTTCTCCCTGCCCGACGACACCGGCAACACGCGCATGGTCGAAGTCGGCGCGCACGAGCTGTGGTCCGACGAGGCCGCCGCGCCCGGCCAGGTCTGGACCGGCTTCCGCTTCATCGACGTGGCGCCCGAAGACGTGGCCTTCATCCGCGGGTGGGTGGATGCGCCGGGCAGCCAGTACGTCTGAACCCCGCCGCGCCGCGCTGGCGCTGGCCACCGCGCTGCTGCTGGCGGGCTGCGGCGCGCCGCCGGAGCGGGTGGAGCAACTGCACGTGTTCGGCTCGATCACCGAGGTGCGCCTGCGCAGCGCCGACCCCGGCGAGGCCCAGGCCGCCCTGGCCGAGGTGTCCGCGCAGCTGAACCAGCGCCACCGCGAATGGCACGCCTGGAAACCCTCCGACGTCACCCGCATCAACGCCGCGTTCGCCGCCGGCCAGGCGGTGGAGGCCCCGGATTCGGTGATCGCGCTGGTCGAGCGCGCCAAGCCGCTGTCGGAAGCCACCGAAGGCCTGTTCGACCCGGCCGTCGGCGGCCTGGTGGCGGCCTGGGGTTTCCACACCTCCACCTTCCCCATCCAGACGCCGCCGCCCCGCGCCGACGAACTGCGCGCCTGGCGCGACCAGCGCCCGCGCATCACCGGCGTGCGCGTGGACGGCCACCGCCTGTCCACCGACAACCCGCGCACCCAGCTCGACTTCGGCGCCATGGCCGAAGGCGTGGCCAGCGAAATGGTGCTGGCCACGCTGCGCCGCCACGGCGTCACCGACGCGCTGGTGAACATGGGCGGCGACGTCACCGCCCTGGTGGGTGACGGCGGCCGCCCCTGGCGGGTGGAACTGCGCGACCCGTTCGGCGGGCTGCTTGGCGGCGTCGAGCTTCGCGACGGCGAAGCACTCTTCAGCACCGGCAACTACAACAAGTTCCGCCAGTCGCAGGCCGGCGCGCGCCTGGGCCACATCCTCGACCCGCGCACGGCGCAGCCCGCGCGCGGCGCGGCCTCGGTGGTGGTGCTGCACCCGGACCCGGTGCTGGCCGACGTGGCCGCCTCGGCGCTGTTCGTGGCCGGCCCCTCGGGCTTCGAACGACTGGCGCGCCGCCTGCGCCTGGGCTGCGCGATGATGCTCACCGACGAGAACGAGCTGATGGTGACCACCGCCATGGCGGCCCGCGCCACCCTGCTGCGCGACCCGGTGCCGCTGGGCCCGCCGCTCGACCTGGGCGAAGACTGTTCCGGCCGCTGATCAGGCCTTGGGCGGGTCCCGGAAGCACAGCGCGGCTTCCGGCCGGTGGATGGCGAAACCCTGGGCGTAGTCCACGCTGAGCCCGCGCAGCAGGTCGCGCGCGCGCTCGTCGGCCACCCATTCGCCGATCACCTGCAGGCCCAGCTGGTGGCCGATGTCGGTCACGGCGCGCACGATCGAATAGCTCACCGGGTCGGTTTCGATGTGGCGGATGAAGCTGCCGTCGATCTTGATGAAGTCCACCGGCAGGTTCTTCAGGTAGCCGAACGAGGCCATGCCCGAGCCGAAGTCGTCGAGCGAGAACTTGCAGCCGGCGGCGCGCAGGCGCTGCATGAACTCCACCGCCCGCGCCATGTTGCTCACCGCCGCGGTTTCGGTGATCTCGAAGCAGATGCGCTGCGGCGACACGCCGTGCGCCTCGAGCGCCTGCAGCACGAAGTCGGCGAAGGCGTTGTCCTCGAAGGTGGGGCCCGAGAGGTTGATCGCGCAGAGCTTGATCGCCTTGCCGGAAGGATGCAGGCGGTTGAAGTTGGCCAGCGTGGTTTCCACCACCCAGCGGTCGAGCTGCGGCATCAGGCCGAAGCGCTCGGCCGCCGGGATGAAGGCGCCGGGCGGCACCAGCGCGCCGTTCTCGTCGCGCAGGCGCACCAGCATCTCCACGTGCACGCCTTCGGTGCGCTCGCCGTGCCAGAGCGGCGCCAGTTCCTGGAAGTGCAGCAGGAAGCGCCCGTCGGCCAGGGCCTGGCGGATGCGCCCGGCCCATTCCATTTCGCTGCGGCGCTGGGCGGTGGCGGAATCGTCCTCGGAGAACAGGTGCACGCGGTTGCGGCCGCGCTCCTTGGCCATGTAGCAGGCGGTGTCGGCGTGCGCCAGCAGCGTGCGCTGGCTCAGGCCCGGCCCCTTCATCATCACCACGCCGATGCTGGCGCTGATGGTGTAGTTGCGCTGCTCCCAGCCGAACACGTAGCCGTCGATCTCCAGCCGCAGGCGCTCGGCCAGGGCCATGGCGCGGGCCTCGTCGCTGTTCTCGAGCAGGATGGCGAACTCGTCGCCGCCCAGGCGCCCCACCACCGCCTCTTCCGGCAGCAGGCCGGCCAGCAGCGAGGCCAGCTGGGCCAGCAGCTGGTCGCCGGCGTAGTGGCCGGAGGTGTCGTTGATCAGCTTGAACTGGTCCAGGTCCATGTACAGCAGCGCCCAGGCCGGGCCGCCGGCGTCGAGCGCGGCGATGGCCGCGTCGATGCGGCGCTCGAACTCGCGGCGGTTGTAAAGGCTGGTGAGCGAATCGTGGCTGGCCTGGTAGCTCAGCTCCTCGCTCAGCACGCGCAGCTCGGTGATGTCGTTGGCCACCGCCAGCAGGTGCGGCTGCTCGCCGAGCGCGATGCTCGACACCGACAGCGTCGCCCAGAACGAGGCCTGGTTCGGGCCGTGCAGGCGCGCCGATTCGTTGATGATGCCGTCCGGCGAACCGGCCAGGCTGGCCACGCGGGCGCGCAGCGTGGGCTCCTCGATCAGGTCGGCCAGTTTCGTGCCGGCCAGGTCGTCGCCGATGCCGAAGCGGTCGCGGCAGGCCTGGTTGGCGTAGACGAGCACGTTGTCGTCGGCGCGGGCCAGCATCACCAGCGCCGGCAGCAGTTCGTTGAGCGCGCGGAAGCGCTCCTCGCTCTGGCGGAACTGCGCCGCCATGTCGCCGGCCAGCGCCAGCGCGCGGGCCCGGGTGCCGGCGATGGACCAGGCCAGCGTGGCCAGCAGCAGGCTGGCCAGCACGCCGATGCCGAAGGTGAGCGCGGGCAGCCAGGCCGACGGGTCGGACACCGGCCGCGGCTGCGCCTCGATGCGCCAGGTGCGGCCGCCATACGCCAGCTCCTGCACGTAGGTCGCCACCGCCGCGTTCGCCTGGGCGGAGGCCGGTTCGCCCTCCTCGTCCACGAACAGCAGGGTGCGGGCGCCGTCGGTGACGTCCAGCACCTCCACCGAGAAGCGCTCGCGCGTTTCCGCCGGCAATGCGTCGGAAATGAGCCGGCTGACGCGGAACGAAGCTGCCAGCGACCCCACTTCGCGCGAGCGCCGCTCGTTGAGGTCGCGCGGCGGCGGACCGCTGCTGTACACCGGCAGGCGGATGGTCACGCCGTCGCTGGGGCCGGGCATGCCGGCGCGCTGGATCAGCTGGAAGGGCGCCGACATCACCGGCCGGTCGGCGTCGCGGGCATAACGCGCGGCGGCCAGGTTGGCCGGCTGGCTGGCGATGTCCAGGCCGATCAGCATGTCGTTGCCGGCGCGCGGCGCGGCCAGGGTGGTGATGTAGTGCTCGCGGCCGTCCGGGGCGGCGTCGGGCGCCGGCCGGTCCGTGCGCAGGGCGAACGCCATGGCCTGCAGGCTGGGGAACTGCTCCCGCGGGCGCAGGTTGGCGTAGATGGCCTCGAATTCGGCCGGCGTCACTTCGTCGGACGACAGGAACAGCGCCTGCACCGAGCGCACCAGCAGGCCGCAGGTCTGCAGCTGGGCTTCCACCGCCTCGAAGCTGCGCTCGGCCAGGCGGTCTAGCCGGACCCGGTCGGCGCGTGAAAGCGCGTCGTGGTGCATGGCCGCCGCCAGTACGCTCAGGGCCAGGCCCACCAGCAGGGCGCCGAGGCTCCACAGCCAGGCGGGCTGGCCCAGGAATCCCCCGTCTTTGCGCTGCTTGAGCAATCGCCTCTCCTGCGCCCCTGCCGCCGTTTGCGGCAGAATCCGGGTTTCGACCCCGCGAACGGAAGCCCCCATGACCTCCACCAATGCCGTCCATCTATATCGTGCGCACCTGTCCACAATCAAGGCGCGCGCGGACCAGGCGCTGGCGAAGGCCGGCTTCGACCACCTGGTGGTCGCGTCGGGCGTGGAGAAGTACGAATTCCTCGACGACCGGCCCTACCCGTTCAAGCCCAACGCGCAGTTCAAGGCCTGGCTGCCGCTGACCCGGCACCCGCACTGCTGGATCGCCTACACCCCGGGCCGCAAGCCGGTGCTGGCCTACTACCAGCCCGACGACTACTGGCACGTGCCGCCGGCCGCACCCGAAGGCGCCTGGGTGGACGAATTCGACATCCGCGTCATCTCCGACCCGGCCGAAGCCGCCCGGCACCTGCCGGCCAGCGGCCGCGTCGCCATCCTCGGCGAAGCCGACGCCGCCCTGCCCGGCTTCGAGCCCAACAATCCCAAGGTCGTGCTCGACTACCTGCACTACCACCGCGCCTACAAAACCGCCTACGAACTCGACCGCATGCGCGCCGCCCAGCGCCGCGCCGTGCCCGGCCACCTCGCCGCGCGCCAGGCCTTCCTCGACGGCGCCTCGGAAGCGCAGGTGCACGCCGCCTACCTGGCCGCCGCCGGCCACACCGACCTGGACCTGCCCTACACCAACATCGTCTGCCTCAACCAGAACGGCGCCACCCTGCACTACCAGTTCAAGGAACTGCAGGCGCCCGCCGAATCGCGCTCGCTGCTCATCGACGCCGGCGCCGAGGTCGACGGCTACGCCTCCGACATCACCCGCACCTGGGCCCGCCACGACGGCGCCTTCGCCGAACTGGTGGCCGCGGTGGAAGCCGAGCAGCAGACCCTGTGCCACGGCGTGCGCGTCGGCACCGACTACCGCGACCTGCACCTGGAATGCCACCTGCGCCTGGGCGGCGTGCTGCGCAACCTCGGCATCGTCGACATGGACCCGGGCGACATGCTCGCCAGCGGCGTCACCTCCACTTTCTTCCCGCACGGCCTGGGCCACCCCATCGGCCTGCAGGTGCACGACGTGGCCGGCTTCAGCGACGAGGACGGCCAGCTCATCCCGCGCCCGGACGGCCACCCCTACCTGCGCATGACCCGCACCCTGGCCCCCGGCATGGTCGTCACCATCGAACCCGGCCTGTACTTCATCCCCACCCTGCTCTCCAAGCTCAAGGCCACGCCGCAGGCGAAGGCCGTGGACTGGGGCAAGGTCGAGGCCCTGCTGCCCTTCGGCGGCGTGCGCATCGAGGACGAAGTCCACTGCACCGAATCCGAACCCGAAAACCTCACCCGCGACGCCTTCGCCGCACTGGCCTGAGGCCCCCGCACATCGCGGCCAAGCCGCTGATTTGCTAGGATTTCACGCATCCCTTCCCCGATCCGCCCGGCCCCGCGCCGGGCCAAGAGCCGCCGTCCCCATGGAAAAGAGCTTCGAGCCGCAGACCTTCGAAACCAAGTGGTACGCCCATTGGGAGGCCAGCGGCTGCTTCCGGCCCACCGGCAAGGGCCAGCCCTACACCATCATGCTGCCGCCGCCGAACGTCACCGGCACCCTGCACATGGGCCACGCGTTCCAGCACACCCTGATGGACGCGCTGGTGCGCTACCACCGCATGAAGGGCTACGACACCCTCTGGCAGGTCGGCACCGACCACGCCGGCATCGCCACCGAGATGGTGGTGTCGCGCAACCTCGCGCTCGAGGGCAAGGGCGAAACCCGCGATTCCCTCGGCCGCGACAAGTTCATCGAAAAGGTGTGGGAGTGGAAGCAGCACTCCGGCGACACCATCACCCGGCAGATGCGCCGCATGGGCGCCTCCGGCGACTGGAGCCGGGAAACCTTCACCATGGACGAAGGCCCCAGCCAGGCCGTCGTCGAAACCTTCGTGCGCCTGTACGAGGAAGGCCTGATCTACCGCGGCCAGCGCCTGGTCAACTGGGACCCGGTGCTCAAGACCGCCATCTCCGACCTCGAGGTCGTGAGCGAAGAGGAAGACGGCAAGCTCTGGTCCATCTCCTACCCGCTGGCCGACGGCAGCGGCGCGCTGGTGGTCGCCACCACCCGCCCCGAAACCATGCTGGGCGACACCGCCGTGATGGTGCACCCCGAGGACGAGCGCTACACCCACCTCGTCGGCAAGAGGGTCCGCCTGCCGCTCAGCGAGCGCGAGATCCCCATCATCGCCGACGACTACGTCGACCGTGAGTTCGGCACCGGCGTGGTGAAGGTGACCCCGGCGCACGATTTCAACGACTACGCCGTGGGCCAGCGCCACGAGCTGCCGCTCATCAACATCCTTACCCCCGAGGCCGCCATCAACGGCAACGCCCCGGAAAAGTACCGCGGCCTCGACCGCTACGCCGCGCGCAAGGCCGTGCTGGCCGACCTCGAGGCCCTGGGCCTGCTGGTCGAGGAGAAGAAGCATAAGCTGCAGGTGCCGCGCGGCGACCGCACCGGCCAGGTGATCGAGCCCTACCTCACCGACCAGTGGTTCGTGCGCATGGAAAAGCTGGCCGAGCGCGGGCTTGAGCTGGTGGAGAACGGCTCGGTGCGCTTCGTGCCCGAGAACTGGATCAACACCTACCGGCACTGGATGGGCAACATCCAGGACTGGTGCATCAGCCGCCAGCTCTGGTGGGGCCACCGCATCCCGGCCTGGTACGACGCCGCCGGCAAGGCCTACGTCGGCCGCAGCGAGGAAGAAGTGCGCGCCGCCCACGGCCTGGCCGCCGACGTCGCGCTCAGCCGCGACAGCGACGTGCTGGAAACCTGGTTCTCCTCGGCGCTGTGGTCGCACAGCACGCTCGGCTGGCCCGACCCGCAGGCCATGGGCGAGCGCGGTTTCCACCACCGCCTGCCCACCTCGGTGCTGGTCACCGGCTTCGACATCATCTTCTTCTGGGTCGCCCGGATGAT
>NZ_JAYSEG010000025.1:0-41888 GCF_041913985.1 Arenimonas sp. | reverse complement strand
CGGCAACGCCATCCACCTGGGCGAGCGCGACTGCTCCATGCAGCGCCGCCACCAGAAGGTGGTGGAGGAAGCGCCGGCGCCGGGCATCACCGACGAGCAGCGCGCCGAGATCGGCCGCATCTGCACCGAGGCCTGCGTGCGCATCGGCTACCGCGGCGCCGGCACCTTCGAGTTCCTGTACGAGAACGGCCGCTTCTACTTCATCGAGATGAACACCCGCATCCAGGTGGAACACCCGGTGACGGAGATGATCACCGGCATCGACCTGGTGCGCGAGCAGCTGCTGATCGCCAGCGGCCAGAAGCTTTCGATCAAGCAGAGCGACGTGAAGATCACCGGCCACGCCATCGAGTGCCGCATCAACGCCGAGGACCCGGAGACCTTCCTGCCCAGCCCCGGCCTGATCCGCCACTTCCACGCGCCGGGCGGCCCGGGCGTGCGGGTGGATTCGCACATCTACGAGGGCTACAAGGTCCCGCCGAACTACGACTCGATGATCGGCAAGCTCATCGTGCACGGCGCCACCCGCGCCCAGGCCATCGCCCGCATGCGCGTGGCGCTGAGCGAAATGGTGGTGGACGGCATCAAGACCAACGTCCCGCTGCAGAGCCGCATCATGGCCGACATGGGCTTCCAGCAGGGTGGCACCAACATCCACTACCTGGAAAAGCGGCTGGCCGAGCGCAAGGAAAAGGCCATCGGCCTGGGCTGAGCCCGGGCGGCTTGACGGATTTTTGACATACCCGGGGGCGTACCCGGCGAGAATGCTCGCCGGGGGCCACCGCGGCCCGAGAGCCCGAGCCCATGCGCCAACCGTTCCGGATGCCGTTCCGCCGCGCCGACGCGCGCGGCCTTTCCGCCAACACCCTGACCGCGCTCGCCGCGGCGGCCCTGGCCACGCTCTACAGCCTCAGCTTCTGGGACCGGCTGCTCGCCGCCGACATCCCCGACGGCGGCCGCGGCTGGCTGTTCCTCGTGGCGGCCTGGCTCGTGGTGTTCGCGCTCAACGGGGTGTTCCTGTCGCTGCTGGCCTGGCGCGGGCTGCAGAAGCCGGCGCTGGCGGTTGTGCTGGTGGTGTCGGCGGCCACGGCCTATTTCATGGACGGCTTTGGCGCGGTGGTGGACAGGCATGCGGTGCAGAGCGTGCTGGAAACCGACCTGCGCGAAGGCAGCGAATGGTTCTCCTGGCAGATGGCCGCCTACCTCGTCGGCCTGGGCCTGCTGCCCGCCGCCGGCCTGCTGATGCTGCCCGTGCGCTACCGCGCCTGGCCGCGCGAACTGCTGGCGCGCGCCGGCTACATGCTGGCCATGCTGCTGCTGGTGGGCGCGGCGGTGGCGCCGTTCTCGCGTGAAATGGCCTCCACCGCCCGCAACCACGGCGAACTGCGCCACCTGGCCGCGCCGCTGAACCTGGCCAACGCGCTGCGCGCCTACGTCAAGCATTCCGGGCCGCGCTTCCCGGACAAGGTCGAGCCGCTCGGCACCGACGCCCGGGGTGGCGGCAGTTACATCAGCGCCCCGCGCCCGCCGCTGCTGCTGGTCCTGGTGGTGGGTGAATCGGCGCGCGAGCAGAGCTTCAGCCTCGGCGGCTACGCACGGCAGACCAACCCGCGCATGGCGGCCGAGCGCATCAACTACTTCGGCAACGTCTCGTCCTGCGGCACCAACACCGCCACCTCGCTGCCCTGCATGTTCTCGGACCTGGGCCGCGAGAACTACGACGAGTCGCGCTTCAAGGGCCGCGAGAACCTGCTCGACGTGCTGGCCCGCGCCGGCTTCAAGGTGGACTGGAAGGACAACAACACCGGCAGCAAGGGCATCGCCCGCCGGCTGGGCGAAGTGCGCATGTCGGAGGTGTCGACCAGCCCGCACTGCCAGGACGGCGAATGCCACGACGAGGTATTCGTCGAGGACCTGCGCCGCGAGCTGGCCACCCCCGGCGGCGGCGACCGGGTACTGGTGCTGCACATGCTCGGCAGCCACGGCCCGGCCTACTTCAAGCGCTACCCGCCGGCGTTCGCGAAGTTCACGCCGGCCTGCGAATCGGTGGCCCTGCAGGACTGCACGCCGGAACAGATCCGCAACAGCTACGACAACACCATCCTCTACACCGACCACGTGCTGGGCGAACTGCTGGGCGTGCTGCAGGCCCAGGGCGACGCGCGCATCCCGGCCCTGCTCTACCTTTCCGACCACGGCGAATCCACCGGCGAGGGCGGCCTGTACCTGCACGGCGCGCCCTACCTGGTGGCGCCGCGCGAACAGACCCGGGTGCCCATGCTGCTGTGGACCTCGGAGGCCTTCGAACGCTGGCGCCGGCTCGACCCGGCCTGCGTGGCCACGCGCCGGGACGAGGCGCTGAGCCACGACCACTTCTTCCACACCGTGCTCGGCCTGCTCGACGTGCAGACCACCGCCTACCGCCCCGAACTGGACGCCCTGGCCGGCTGCGCCCCGGGCTGAGGCCAGCCGGCGCCGGGGGTGCGACAATGGCGGCCCCGTTGCCGCCTTGCCCGCCATGCCCTTCCTCGAACTTTCCCTGCGCGTCCGCGCCGAAGACGAACACCGCGCCGAAAACGCCCTGATGGACCTGGGCGCGCTGTCGGTGACCCTGCTCGACGCCGACGCCGCCACGCCCAACGAAAAGGCCGTGCTGGAACCGGGCGTGGGCGAAACCCCGCTGTGGCCCGAGATCACCCTGGTGGCGCTGTTCGAGGGCGACACCGTGCCCGAGCTGGTGCTGCACGCGCTCGAATCCTTCGACGACGCCATCGACCTGTCCCAGGCCGACTTCCGCACCGTGGCCGACCAGGACTGGGAGCGCGCGTGGATGGACCAGTACGTGCCGCTGCAGTTCGGCCGCCGCACCTGGATCGTGCCCTGGAACATGGACCCGCCGCCGGAAGCGAAGGACGGCGTCATCGTGCGGCTCGACCCGGGCCTGGCCTTCGGCTCGGGCACGCACCCAACCACGGCGCTGTGCCTGCGCTGGCTCGATTCGCTGGTGCTGCGCGGCAAGACCGTGCTCGATTTCGGCTGCGGCAGCGGCATCCTGGCCCTGGCCGCGCTCAAGCTCGGCGCCAGCGCCGCGGTGGGCGTGGACAACGACCCGCAGGCCCTGGCCGCCACCGCCGACAACGCCGAACGCAACGGCGTGGGCGACCAGCTGCAGGTGTTCCTGCCGGAAAACGAACCCGCGGCCAACTATCCGGTGGTGGTGGCCAACATCCTGGCGGTGGCGCTCGACGCCCTGGCCGAAACCCTGGCCTCGCGCGTGGCGCCGGGCGGCGTGATCGCGCTCTCCGGCATCCTGCACGGCCAGGAAGGCCCGCTGATGGAAAAATATTCAACCTGGTTCGACCAGCTCGAAGCCGTGCAGGACGGGGACTGGATGCGCATCACCGGGGTCCGCCGCGCCGGTTGAATCGGTATCCTTGCCGCCATGCCCCCCCGCGCCCCGCGTTTCGCCGTCACCACCCCCGCCGCGCCGCGCCGTCCCCTGCCCTGGGGCTGGTGGCTGGCGGCCGCGCTGCTGGTGCTGGCCCTGGGCCTTCAGTTGGCGCTCGCCGACCGCGCGCGCCTGGCCGGCGACCCGGCCTGGCGGCCGCGCCTGGAAACCCTGTGCGGCCTGCTTCGCTGCGACTTGCCGGCCTGGCATGAGCCCGCGGCCTTCCGCGTCACCAGCCGCGAAGTGCGCCGCCACCCGGAAGACCCGCGCGCGCTGCTCATCACCACCAGCTTCCGCAACGACGCACGCTGGGCCCAGCCCTGGCCGGTGATGGAAGTGGCGCTGCACGACATCGACGGCCAGGCCCTGGGCCTGCGCCGCTTCCAGCCGCGCGAATACCTGGGCAGCCCGCCGGCCCGGCCGCGCATCGAGCCCGGGCAGTCGGCCAGCGCCACGCTGGAGATCCTCGATCCCGGCCAGCGCGCCGTGGCCTTCACCTTCGACTTCCACTGAACCGCGCGGGGCAGTCGCGGCGTCAGCGGGATTGACGTAGACTCCCTTCCCCCGTCGCCAGCCGCCGGGTTCCGCAGGGAAGCGGACAAGAATCATTGGAGCGCCCCGAAGTGAATGCCCTGCCCGCCGCCCGCGCGGACGCCAGCACGACCCCCTCCGGCCATACGCCCCTGCGCGACCACGTTTCGCGGTCGGTGCGGCGCTACCTGCACGATTTCAACGGCTGCGACCCGGACGACCTGTACGAAGTGGTGCTGCGCGAGATCGAGGCGCCGCTGTTCGCCGAGGTCCTGCGCCACTGCGACGGCAACCAGAGCCGCGCCGCCGCCTGCCTGGGCATCAACCGCGCCACCCTGCGCAAGAAGCTCAAGGCCTACGGCCTCGCCTGAGCCGCCACCGGTATAATCGCGGCTTCCCCACGAGGTGCCCGATGACCGCCGAACGCCAACCCGTCCGCCGCGCCCTGCTGTCCGTGTCGGACAAGACCGGCCTGCTTGAACTCGCCCGCGGCCTGGCCGCGCTGGGCGTGGACCTGCTCTCCACCGGCGGCACCGCCAAGGCCCTGCGCGACGCCGGCCTGGCCGTGCGCGACGTGAGCGAGGTCACCGGCTTCCCGGAAATCATGGACGGCCGGGTCAAGACCCTGCACCCGAAGATCCACGGCGGCCTGCTCGGCCGCGAGGGCATCGACGACGCGGTGATGGCCGAACACGGCATCGCCCCCATCGACCTGCTGGTGGTGAACCTCTACCCGTTCGTGCAGACGGTCTCCAAGCCCGGCTGCAGCTACGACGACGCCATCGAGAACATCGACATCGGCGGCCCGGCCATGCTGCGCGCCACCGCCAAGAACCACGCCCGCACCTCGGTGGTGGTGGACCCGGCCGACTACGGCGCGCTGCTCGGGGCGCTGCAGGCCGGCGGCACCACGCCCGCCATGCGCCGCGCGTACGCCGCCAAGGCCTACGCCCACACCGCCGCCTACGACGGCCAGATCGCCATGTGGCTGTCGCCGCGCGCCGAGGAACCCGCCGAGCCCAAGGCCTGGCCGGACACCTTCCACGCCTCGCTGCAGCTGTCCTCGGCGCTGCGCTACGGCGAAAACCCGCACCAGCGCGGCGCGCTCTACGTCGAGGCGAACGCGCCGCAGGGCATCGTCGCCACGGCGCGCTTCCTGCAGGGCAAGGAGCTGAGCTACAACAACCTCGCCGACGCCGACGCCGCGCTCGAATGCGTCAAGGCCTTCGACGCGCCGGCCTGCGTGATTGTCAAGCACGCCAACCCCTGCGGCGTGGCCGTGGCGGCGAACCTGATGGACGCCTACGACCGCGCCTACGCCGTGGACCCGACTTCGGCCTTCGGCGGCATCATCGCCTTCAACCGCGAGCTCGACGCCGCCACCGCCGCCGAAATCCTCAAGCGCCAGTTCGTCGAAGTGGTGATCGCGCCGTCCATCGCCGCCGACGCAATGCCGCACTTCGCGAAGAAGGCGAACGTGCGCGTGCTGGCCTGCGGCGAGCTGCGCCCGGCCACCGGCTTCGAATACAAGCGCATCGCCGGCGGCCTGCTGGTGCAGGACGCCGACACCGACGCGCTCACCGCCGCCGACCTGAAGATCGTCAGCGCCAAGGCGCCCACCGAGGCCCAGCTGCGCGACCTGCTGTTCGCCTGGAAGGTGGCCATGTACGTGAAGTCCAACGCCATCGTCTACGCGAAGGACCTGCAGACGGTCGGCATCGGCGCCGGCCAGATGAGCCGCGTGGTGAGCGCGAAGATCGCGGGCCTGAAGGCCGAGGAAGCGGGCCTGGTGGTGCCGGGCTCGGTGATGGCCTCCGATGCCTTCTTCCCCTTCCGCGACGGCATCGACGCCGCCGCGCAGGCCGGCATCGCCGCGGTCATCCAGCCGGGTGGCTCGATGCGCGACGCCGAGGTCATCGCCGCCGCCGACGAGCACGGCATGGCCATGGTCTTCACCGGCCGCCGCCACTTCCGCCACTGATGAAGAAGAGCCCGCCCTGGCTGATCGCCCTCGTGCTGGTCGCCGGCCTGGCGATCATCGCCGGCGGCTGGTGGCAGGCCGAGCGTCGCACGCGCGAGAACGACGCCGCAGCCAAGGTGCAGGCCGTGCTGGCCGGCTTCCAGCAGGGGCTGCCGCGCGAATACGCGCCCGGCCTGCTTCTCGAGCGCGTGGCCTTCGAGGGCCCGGCGCTGGTGATGACCATTCGCGCCCTCAGCCGCAGCGTGCCCGAGGCCGGCAACACCGCCGACGTGGCGCGCGCCGAGAAGGCGCTGATGCTGCCGCTGTGCGAGTACCCCGACGTGGTGTTCCTGCTCTCGCGCGGGGTGGTGCTCAAGCGCCGCTTCGTCGACAGCCAGGACCGCCTGTTCTTCGAGGTCACGCTGGCCGCGGCCGATTGCCGGCGCTGACCCGGCCCCATTCCATTTCCCGCGGGAGACACGCATGAAAGTCCTGGTGATCGGTTCCGGCGGCCGCGAGCACGCCCTGGCCTGGAAGCTGGCGCAATCGCCGCGGGTCACCGAGGTGCTGGTCGCCCCGGGCAACGCCGGCACGGCCACGGAGGCCAAGTGCCGCAACGTGGACGTCGCCGCCACCGACCTCGACGGCCTGCTCAACCTGGTGGAAACCGACGGCGTGGCGCTCACCGTGGTCGGCCCCGAGGCGCCGCTGGTGCGCGGCGTGGTCGACCGCTTCCGCGAGGCCGGCCAGCCCATCTTCGGCCCCACCGCGGCCGCCGCGCAGCTCGAGGGCAGCAAGGCCTACGCCAAGGACTTCCTGGCGCGCCACCGCATCCCCACCGCCTACTACGCCGTGTTCGAAGACGCCCAGCTGGCGCTGCAGCACGTGCGCGACCACGGCGCGCCCATCGTCATCAAGGCCGACGGCCTGGCCGCGGGCAAGGGCGTGGTGGTGGCCATGACGCTGGCCGAGGCCGAGGCCGCCATCACCGACATGCTCGAGGGCAATGCCTTCGGCGAGGCCGGTTCGCGCGTGGTGGTGGAAGAGTTCCTGGAGGGCGAGGAGGCCAGCTTCATTTCCATGGTGGACGGCCGCTCCGCGCTGCCCATGGCCACCTCGCAGGACCACAAGCGCGTGGGCGACGCCGACACCGGCCCGAACACCGGCGGCATGGGCGCCTATTCGCCGGCGCCGGTGGTCACGCCCGAGGTGCACGCACGCATCATGCGCGAGGTGGTGGAGCCCACCGTGCGCGGCATGATCGCCGACGGCGTGCCCTTCACCGGCTTCCTCTACGCCGGCCTGATGATCGCGCCGGACGGTTCGCCGAAAGTGATCGAATTCAACGTGCGCTTCGGCGACCCGGAAACCCAGCCGGTGATGCTGCGCCTGCGCAGCGACCTGCTCGACCTGGTGGAAGCCGCCATCGCCGGCCGCCTGGCGCAGGCCAAGGCCGAATGGGACCCGCGCCCCAGCCTGGGCGTGGTGATGGCCGCCGAAAACTACCCCGGCACGCCGCGCACCGGCGACGTCATCGCCGGCCTGGGCACCGACCCGGGCCCCGGCGCCAAGGTCTTCCACGCCGGCACCGCACTGAAGAACGGCCAGGTCGTCACCACCGGCGGCCGCGTGCTCTGCGCCTGCGCCCTGGGCGACAGCGTGGCCGACGCCCAGCGCCGCGCCTACGCCGCCGCCGACAACATCCACTGGGACGGCTGCTTCTACCGCGGCGACATCGGCTGGCGGGCCATCGAACGCGAGCAGGGCTGAGGCCGGCATGCGGACGTTCACCGCGGCAAGGACCGTACTGGCACTGGCCACGCTGGCGCTGGTTTCCCCCGCGGCCGCGGTCGACCAGCCTTCGACCTATCCGGGCTGCGCGCAACGCGAGGCGGAAGTCGCCTGGGGTGGCGCGGTAAGCATCGACCTGGCCGCCTGCCAGTCGTTTGGCCTGGGCGTGCTTGCCACGCCGCCCGCACATGGCCAGGCCAGCCCCGCGCCCGACGCGCCGGCCGAGCGCTACGTGTACGTGCACGGCGGGACCGGCCCCGCGGGCGGCGGCGAAGACCATTTCGTGGTGCTGGACGACAATTCGGACCGCATCAGCGTGCGCGTGCGCATCGGGCCGCCCACCCTGGGCATCGCCCTGGCCCCCGACGCATTGCCCGCGCTGCGGGCCGGCGCCCGTTCGGCGGCGGCGCTGCGCGGCTCGGGCGGGCAAGCGCCGTATGCGTTCCGGTTGGGCGAGGGCGAATTGCCCCCCGGGCTGTCGCTGTCGCCGGACGGCCGCGTCGAAGGCGTGCCCACCCGGCGCGGGCCCTATTCGTTCGCGGTCATCGCGCGCGACGCCCGCGGCGCCGAAGGCCGCCGCGCCTATGCCGGCGAAGTCGCGGCGGCGACGTTCGCGCTGGCGCCGGAGACGATCGCGGTGGTCCGCGGGCAGGCCTTCGAAGTGAAGCTGTCGGCCGGCGGCGGCGTCGCGCCGCACCGGTTCGCCCTCGAACCCGGCCACGCCCTGCCCCCGGGCGTCACGCTTGCCGGCGACGGCTGGCTGCGCGGCATCGCCGCGACGGCGCCCGGCGACTATCGCGCCGGCGTGCGCATCACCGACGCCAGCACCGGCCCGGGCGAATCCTTCGAGGTCGAGGCCCTGGTGATGCGGCTGGTGCCGCCGCCCGACATCTCGCTTCAAATCGTCGCCGGCGCCGGGGGCGAGGCGCCGGCCCTGTTGGTGGTCGACCGCGGCGCGGCGCTGGCCGTCCCCACGCACGTGGCGCTCGCCGCCAGCGGCGACGCCCTGTCCGGGAACCCGGGCCTGGGCTTGCCGGCCGGCGCGCTGATTCCCCCCGGGGAGAAGCGGGTGCGGCTGCCCCTGCCGTTGGTGGTGTCGGCGGGGCCGGGCGCCGGGGAATCGCTCGTGCTGGCCGTCGCCCCGGGCGAGGGTTACCGGGCCGGGGCGCGGGTCGAAGCCAGCGTGCGCGGCCAGCGCTGAAGCCGGCGCCGGCCTGTAGCCGCGGCGTCGCCAGGGTGTATGCTCGGCGAGGGGAAAATCCTTGGGGAACTTCATGAGCCGTAGCGAACTGATGGCGCGGTTGCTCCGCATGGCGCGTGTTGCGAAGCGCTGCGAGCAGACGGGCGAATCCTTGGCCGACGTCCTTGGCGCGCAGTCGCTGGAAGACGCGGGACGACGTCGCTTCACCCAGGGCGTGCTGGCGGCCACCACCACCGCCGCGGCCTGGTCGCTGGCGCCGGGCGCGCTGGCCAAATCCACCGGCGGCGGCAGCCCCGTGTTCAGCGCACCCGCCAGCGTCGCCGTGGTCGGCGCGGGCATCGCCGGCCTGGCTTGCGCCAACGAGCTGGCGCGGCTGGGCATCGACGCCCAGGTCTTCGAGGCCTCCGACCGCGTCGGCGGCCGCGTCGCCAGCTTGCGCGGCGTGTTCCCGGGGCAGGTGGTCGAGCGGGGCGCCGAGTTCATCAGCTCCTCCCACAACGTGATGCTCGGGTATGCCCGCCAGCTCGGCCTGCCGCTGGAAGACCTGGGTGCCTCGCCGGGCACGGCCTTCCATTATTTCGGCGGCCGGCGCTACACCGAGACGCAGGTGATGGAGGAGTTCCGCGACTTCACCGCCGCGGTCCGCGGCGACCTCGGGCGCATCAGCCACCCGAACGCCGACCAGTTCACCCCCGTCGACGCCGAGTTCGACTTCCTGAGCATCGAAGAACTGCTCGACCTGCGCGGGGCCGGCGACCTGCTGCGCCAGGTCGTCTCGAGCGCGGTGCAGGCCGAATTCGGCGCCGGCATCGGCCAGGTCAGCGCGATCAGCCTGCTGCGCTTCCTGCACGCCGACCAGCGCGGCAAGCAGTCGGCGCTCGACGAGAACCACCACCGCTTCCTGCGCGTGGTCGACGGCAACGACCGGATCACCGCCGGCCTGGCGGCGCAGCTGCCGCGCCCGGTGGCGATGGACCACCACCTGGTTTCGGTGCGCCAGCTCGCCGGCGGCCGCTACCGCCTGGTGTTCGAGGTGGGCGGCCGCAGCCGGTACAGCGAGCACGACGCGGTCGTGCTGGCCCTGCCCTTCACCGTGCTGCGCCACGTCCAGCTGCACCCCAGCCTGCAGCTTCCGGAATGGAAGCGCCTGGCGATCAGCACCGCCGACATGGGCAGCCAGAATCGCCTGCTGGTGGGCTTCCAGGGCCCGTACTGGTATGAGCGCCACGGCCTGAGCGGCACCGGCTTCAGCGACCGCGCGGCGATGCCCGCGACCTGGGAAACCAACCCGGGCCGCTCCGGCGCCAACCACGCGGTGCTGGCGGCCAGCCTCGGCCCCTACGCCGCCGGCCCGGGCGCCACGCAGGCGCAGGCGCAAACCTTCGTCGACGCACTCGAGGCCGTGGCCCCGGGCGCCAAAGGCGCCGCCTCGCGCAACAGCCGCGGCGAACTGCTGGCGCACGTGGAAGACTGGACGGGCCATCCGCTCAGCCTCGGCGCGCAGGTCTACAACCGGCCTGGCTACTTCACCACCAACGCGCACCACGAGGCCAAGCCGGTGGGCAAGCTGCTTTTCGCGGGCGACCACACCAGCAGCTTCTACGAGTGGCAGGGCTTCATGGAAGGCGCGGCGCTGTCGGGCCTGCGCGCGGCCGCCGAGGTGCTTGCCCTCTCCCGCGCCTGACCGGCGGTCGTGACGGACGCCTTGGGCGCCGCCGCGGCGCCGCTGCTGGTCACCTCGCCGACGATCCGCTCCGGCAGCACGCTGGTGCAGCGGCTGCTGTGCAGCGCGCCCGATGGCCTGGTCTACGGCGAGGAGATCGGCAAGGACGTCGAGTTCCAGCTGCAGGTGCTGGCCTCGCGGCGCCTGGTCTACCGGCAAAGCGGCCCGCGCTTCGGGGAGGCGCTGGCGCAGGTGCTGGCGGGCCGCACCGACGATTGGATCATCGACCTGATGCCGGACATGGCCGGCTACGTCGCCGCGCTCGAACGCGGCGCGCTGGCCGGGCTCGAGGCCTGCCGGGCGCATGCGGCCTCGGTGGGCCGGCCGACCTGGGGCTTCAAGTACCCCGGCATGGCCCCGGCGGCGATGTCGCTGCTGGCCGAGCTGTCGCCCGGCCTGCGCGTGGTCTACGTCGTGCGCCAACTGGCCGGCACCCTGCGCTCGGCCAAGGCCTGGGGCGCGCTGCCCGACGAGGCCTGGACCCGGCGACTCTGCGAGGACTGGGTGACGCACCAGCGCTTCGTGCACGGCCTGCGCGCGCGGGTGCCGGTGCTGGTGCTGCGCCACGAGGCACTGGTGGCCGACCCGGCGACGGCGGTCGCCCGCCTGCGTGATTTCGCCGCGATAGGCGCACCGGACGTGGGCGTGCTTGCCCGCCGCATCAACGCGCCGGCCGGCGAGGATTACCGCGAGCCCGCGCCACTGTCCGCCGACGAGGCGGCCTGGGTGGAAGCCGCCAATGCCGCGGCACCGGCCTGGGACGGCATCGACTAGACTGCGCGGGTCAACGAGGATTTCCCATGGAACTGCTGAGGCTCGACCACTTCGCCGGCTGCGTGAACGAAACCTTCCGCGCCGCGCTCAACGACGGCGAGATCGAATTCGTGCTGGTCGAAGCCGCACCCATGGGCGCACCGCGCAACGGCGCGGGCCGGGAGCCGTTCTCGCTGCTTTTCCGCAACACGGCGCCGCTGCTGTTCCCGCAGCAGACCTACCGCATGACGCACGCGCGGGTCGGCAGCGTCGACATCTTCCTGGTGCCGGTCGCGCGCGAGCGCGAGGGTTTCCTCTACCAGGCCGTGTTCAACTGAGCGGCGGCCGCCAGCGCATGAACTGGTGGGTGTCGGTGCCGCCGTCCTCCTCGGGCGCGAAGCCCAGGCGCGCGTAAAGCCGCTGCGCCCCGAGGTTCCAGCGCAGCACGTGCAGGCACAAGCCGCGGCCCGGCGCCGCGGCGGCCCGCTGCGACGACGCCAGGAGCGCGCCGCCCAGCCCCTGCCCACGCCATTCCGCCAGCAGGCTGATGTCCACCACGAGGTCTTCGCCGGCGCCGCGCTGCAGGTAGTAGCGGCCGACCAGGGCGTCGCCGTGCAGCAACACCAGGAAGTCGGCGTCGGCGTGGTGGGACAGGTAGTGCCGGTGCTGGAGCGCGAACTGCTGGTCGGTGAAGGCCTGCTTCGCGGCGGGAGGCCAGGGCAGCGGCGCCAGCTCCTCGGCCCGGGTGTCGGCGTACAGGCGCGCCAGCGCCGGCAGGTCGGCATCCCTCGCATGGCGAAGGCTGACGCCGCGGACTACCAGGGGTTCCGGGGCCGGCGGGGGCACCGGCCGGCCGGCCGGGAAGGAGGGCAGGCCGTGCAAGCCCGCTGCCTCAGGGGAAGGAGGGATAGATGCCCTGCAGCGCGATGCAGAAATTGATGCCCAGGTAGGGCTGCTGGTTCTGGTGCGGGTTGCCGCCGCCGGCGCTGGGTTGGAGCATCGACGCCACGAAGCTGGTGTTGGGCGAGGTCCCGGGCAGGAAGTTGGTCGCGCTGGCGTTGGAGGACACCGACAGCGCGTTGCCCGCCGAGGGCGAATGGGCGCGCTTGCTGGTGTCGTTCTGGGAATACAGCACGAAGCCGTGGCCGTGCTGCGGGATCTGGTTGCTGGTCAGGGTGACGGTGTTGACGCCGTAGGCCTCGCCCAGGCTGCGTGGCGTCAGGCCGGGCCCCTGCCCCTGCTGGTTGGCGGCGCGGCCGGCGAGGTTAGGCAGCTGGAACGTGGTCTGGCCGTTGCCGCCGTAGATCGTGCCGATCAGCGAGAACAAGGCGGTGTTCTGCGCGATCGGCAGCGTCGCGCCGTTGCAGAACGCCCAGCCGCGCGGGTTGAAGTTGAATCCGAACAGCTGGATTTCGCCGATGAAAGGCTGGGTCATGACAGTGCTCCCCTGAGGTCCGGCGTCAGCCCTGGGACGGGAAAATGCCCTGCGTCGCGATGCAGAACTGCACCGTCAGCGTGGGCATGCAATTTTCGTGCGGCTGCGAGCCACCCGCGTTCGACACCGACGAACCCGCCAGGGTGAACGGCGCGCCGCCCGTGGTGTCGGTGACGTACATCGTCTGGTTGGCCACCGCGCCGGGGAGCACGGTGTTGCCCGGGCTGCCGGTGGAAGCCGCCGCGGTCGAGGCGACGGCGGTATGGGTGTGCGCCGGCATCTGGGTGGACAACACGGTCACCGTCTCGGTGCCCGCGCGCTGGCCGATGACGTAGTTCGACAGGCCCGGCCCCTGGCCCTGGTGCACCGGCACCCGGCCACGCAGGTCGGGCACCCCGAAGGTGGTCTGGCCGTCGCCGCCGTAGGTCGTGCCGATGAGCGCGAACAGCGCGTCGTACTGGGCAATGGGAAGCAGGCTGCCGTCGCAGGCCTGCCAGCCGTTCGGCGCACCGCGGGTACCGAAGGCGAACATGCGGATTTCGCCGATGTAGGGCGTCGACATGGCTCAGGCTCCGGTCCGGGAAAGGAAGGCGATGGCGGTCATGGCTGCCCTCAGTTGCGCGACGGGTAGATGCCGGACAGGGCGATGCAGAAATTGATCGTCATGTAGGGCTGCAGGTTGGGATGCGGCTGGTTGCCGCCGGCGGGCGCCACCGTCGCCGGGTTCAGCGGCACCTGGGTGCCGGTGGGTGGCCCGAAGAGCGCCACCGCGCTGGCCGCATAGGTGGCGTTGTTGGGGTTGCGGGTCGTGCCGTTGCTGGTGGTCGCGCCGAGCGTGTGCGCGTGCGCGGGCAGGTTCGTGGACAGCAGCGTCACGTTCTCGACACCGGCCGACTGCCCGATCTGCACCGCCGGCGGCTGCCACGAGGGGTCGACCGAGGAGGCATAGCCGATCGGGGTCCGCGAACGCAGGTCGGGCAGGGCGAAGTTGGTGGTGCCGTTGCCGCCGTACTGGGTACCCAGCAGCGAGAACAGCGCCTGGTTCTGGTTGATCGGCAGCAGCTGGCCGTTGCAGAGCGCCCAGAACTTGGGCGCGAAATTGAAGCCGGCCATCATCACCTGGCCGATGAAAAATTCGCTCATGACTCCCCCCTGCTTGTCCGCGCCGGCAGGCGCGCGGCCCGGACGGGCCTTCCCCCCGGTCACTCTGCCCCGCGCGCAAGGCGATGGCAAGCACCCTGCTGGCGCCAAGGGACCGGCTCCGCTACCTTTGGCCGCGCAAGGCGGCTGGCTCCGTTGAACCGGGGGCGGCCAGGGGCAGCCGCCATACTCAAGGGGAATTCGTAATGTCCGAGGCCAGCACCGCGCCGCGTCGTCGCGTCCGCGCTTTCTTCCACCGTCCGGGCCTTGCGGCCCTGTTGTTGCTCCTGGGCCTGGCCTGGAGTTCGCTGGTGGCGGCCGTCGGCCTGCCTTCCACCTATCCCGGCTGCGCCACGCGCAGCGCGACGGTGAGCTGGGGCGGCACGGTCAACGTGGACATGAGCGCGTGCCACTTCTTCGGCCTGGGCGTGGTGTCCACGCCGGCCACGCACGGCAGCGTGACCCCGGGCGACCCCGAACCGCTCGACAGCTACAACTACACCCACAACGGCAGCACGCCGGCGGGTGGTGGCACCGACACCTTCGTCGTGCTGGACGACAACAGCGACTTCATCACGGTCACGATCACGATCACGCCGCCGACCTCGGCCATCGTGGTCAGCCCGGCCAGCCTGCCCACGCTGACCGCCGGCACGCCCTTCTCGCAGACGCTGACCTCCAGCGGCGGCACCGCCCCGTATACCTACAGCCTGCAGTCCGGCAGCCTGCCGGTCGGCCTGACGCTCAGCTCGTCCGGCCTGCTCAGCGGTACGCCGACCCAGCGCGGCGGCTACGCCTTCACCGTGCGCTCCACGGAAAACGGCCCGGGCTTCGTCGACAAGGGCTACTCGGGCAACGTCGAGGCGCCGGCCCTGTCGATCAGCCCGGCCAGCGGCACCGCCATCCAGGGCGTGGCGTTCTCGCAGACGCTGTCGGCCGTCGGCGGCGTCGCGCCGCACAGTTTCCTGCTTGAATCCGGCAGCCTGCCGGCCGGCATCACCGTCAGTCCCGCGGGCGTGGTCAGCGGCACCACGGCCGCCGCCCCGGGCAACTACCCGGTGGTCCTGCGCGTCACCGATTCCAGCACCGGCCCGGGCAGCTACTTCGAGCTCGAGAACTACACCCTCACGGTCAGCCCGCCGCCCAGCGTGAGCATCGCGGTGTCGCCGGCCAGCGTGTCGGAAGACGGTGCGACCAACCTCACCTACACGGTCACCCGCAGCCTCAACCTCAGCTCGCCGACGGTGGTCAACCTCACCGCCAGCGGCACCGCCACCAGCGGCGTCGACTACACCGGCGCCCCGGCGACGATCAACATCCCGGCCGGCGCCACCACCGCCACCTTCGTGATCGACCCGGCCGTCGACGGCACGGTCGAGGCCGATGAAACCGTCACCTTCACGGTCGCCGCCGGCACCGGATATTCGGTCGGCGCGCCCAACGCGGCCACCGGCAACATCCTCAATGACGACGTGCCCAGCGCCACCATCAGCGTGTCGCCGGCCGCGGTCGCCGAGGACGGCGCGCCCAACCTGATCTACACCGTCACGCTGAACCAGGCGTCCACCAGCGCGCTTTCGGTGAACTACACGATCACCGGCACCGCCACCAACGGCACCGACTACGCCAGCATCGCCTCGCCGCTGCTGATCGCGGCGGGCAACACGACCGGCACCATCACGGTGAACCCGACCGTCGACGCCACCATCGAGGCCGATGAAACGGTGACCCTGACGCTGGCCGGCGGCACCGGCTACACCGTGGGCGTGCCCAACGCGGCCACCGGCACCATCCTCAACGACGACCAGCCGAACCTGACGATCAACGACGTCACGATCTCGGAGGGCAATGCCGGCACCACCAACTTCACCTTCACGGTGAGCCTGTCGGCACCGGCCGGCCCGGGCGGCGTCACCTTCGACATCGCCACCGCCGACGACGTCGCGACCGCGGGCGTGGACTACGTCGGCCAGAGCCTGACCGGCCAGACCATCCCGGCCGGCAGCAGCACCTACGCCTTCACCGTGCTGGTCAACGGCGACACCCTCAACGAAGTCCCGGAAACCTTCTTCGTCAACGTGACGAACGTCGTCAATGCCGTGCTCCAGGACGGCCAGGGCCTCGGCACCATCAACAACGATGATCCGCTGCCCAGCCTGTCGATCAACGACGTCAGCCTCGCCGAGGGCAACGCCGGCAGCAGCAACGCGGTGTTCACCGCCACCCTGTCGGCCGCGAGTGGCCAGACGGTCACCGTGAACTACGCCACCGCCGACGGGACTGCAACGCAGCCGGCCGACTACACCTCGGCCAGCGGCACGCTCACCTTCGCCCCCGGCCAGACGACCCAGCAGGTCAACGTATCCGTCATCGGCGAGACCGTGCCGGAGGCGAACGAAACCTTCTTCGTGAACCTGTCGGGCGCGGCCAACGCCACCATCGCCGACAACCAGGGCGTCGGCACCATCCTCAACGACGACGTGCCGGTCACCGTCTCGCCGGGCAGCCTGCCGGGCGGTACGGTCGCCGCGGCCTACAGCCAGGCGGTCTCCGCCAGCGGCGGCGTCGGCCCCTACACCTTCGCCGTGACGGCCGGCGCCGTCCCCGGTGGCCTGACGCTGTCGCCGGGCGGCACGCTCAGCGGCACGCCGACCGCCGGCGGCACCTTCAACTTCACCGTCACCGCCACCGACTCCAGCCCGGTGCCCGGCCCGTTCTCCGGCAGCCAGGCCTACTCGGTCACGATCGCGGCGCCGACCATCACGCTGCCGCCGACCACGCTGGCCGACGGCAACCTGGGCCAGGCCTACACGGCGACGATCAACGCCGCCAGCGGCGGCACCGCGCCCTACGGCTACGTCGTCACCGGCGGCGCGCTGCCCGGCGGCCTGACGCTGGACGCCGCCACGGGTGAGATCTCCGGCACCCCGACCGCCTTCGGCACCTTCAACTTCGACATCACCGCCACCGACAGCAGCACCGGCACCGGCCCGTACACCGCCACGCAGTCCTATGCGCTGGTGGTGATTGACGCCCCGCCGGTCGCCAATGCCGTCTCGGTCACGGTGCCCTACGGCGCCGGCGCGACCGCGGTGACGCTCAACCTCACCGGCGGCGGCGCGACCTCGGTCGCGGTGGCTTCGGCGGCGAGCAACGGCACGGCCGTCGCGGCGGGCCTGGGCATCACCTACCAGCCGAACGCCGGTTACGCCGGCCCGGACAGCCTCACCTACACCGCCACCGGTCCGGGCGGCACCTCCGCGCCGGCCACGGTCTCGGTGACCGTGAGCGACCCGGTGATCGCGATCGTGCCCGGCGGCCCGCTCTCTACCTCCGTGGGCGCGGCCTACAGCCAGACCTTCACTTTCACCGGCGGCGCCCAGCCGTGGACGGGCTACCAGGTCACCAACCTGCCGGCCGGCGTGACGATCACCGGCACGACCGCCAACTCGGTGACGATCTCCGGCACGCCCAGCGCCGCCGGCAGCTTCGCGCTGAACGTGTCGGCCGCCGACAGCAGCACCGGCGGCGGCCCCTTCACCGTCGGCCAGGTGTTCACCCTGGACGTGTCCGCGCCGACGCTGACCCTGGCGCCGGCCGCGGGCACGCTCAACGCGCCCTACGGCGCCGCCTACAGCCAGGCCTTCTCGGCCGGCGGCGGCATCGGCGGCTACGGCTACGTGCTCACCGGCGCCCTGCCGGCCGGCATGAGCTTCGCCGGCGACACCCTGTCGGGCACGCCGACCGTGCCGGGCAACTACCCGATCTCCGTGACCGCGACCGACAACGGCAGCACCGGCGCCGGCGCCCCCTTCACGATCACGCAGAACTACACCATCGACGTGCCGGTGCCGACGATCGTCGTCGCCCCGGCCACGCTGCCGGATCCGGTGGCAGGCACGGCCTACAGCCAGGTGCTGTCGGCCAGCGGCGGCGTTGCCCCGTACGACTTCGCGGTCACCGCCGGCGCTCCGCCGACCGGACTGGCGCTGTCGACCGGCGGCACGCTGTCGGGCACGCCCACGGCGATCGGCACCTTCAACTTCACGGTCACCGCCACCGACGACAACGGCCAGACCGCCAGCCGGGCCTACACCGTCACCGTCGGGGCGCCCACGCTGGTGCTGTCGCCGGCCGCGGGCACGCTCAACGCGCCCTATGCCGCGGCCTTCAGCCGCAGCTTCACGGCGGCCGGCGGCTCGGGCAACTTCAGCTACGCGCTGACGGGCGCGCTGCCGACCGGCATGTCCTTCGCCGGCAACACGCTGTCGGGCACCCCGACCGCGCCGGGCAATTACCCGATCACCGTGACCGCGACCGACACCACGCTGACCGGTCCGGGTGCACCGTTCACCGCCACCAACGCCTACACCCTGGTGGTGCCGGCCCCGGCGATCGTGGTGAACCCGGCCTCGCTGTCGGCCGGTGTTGCCGGCCAGGCCTATGCCGCGGCGATCACCGCCACCGGCGGCGCCGCGCCGTACTCGTACGCGGTCAGCGCCGGCGGCCTGCCGGCGGGCATGACGCTGGGCAGCGATGGCGCGCTCTCGGGCACGCCGACCGCAAGCGGCAGCTTCAACCTCACGGTCACCGCCACCGACCGCTTCGGCCAGACCGGCGCGCGCGCCTACACGCTCGTGATCGCCGCCCCGACCCTGGCGATCACGCCGGCCAGCCTGCCCTCGGGCATCGTCGGCGTGGCCTATGCCTCGGCCGTCTCGGCCAGCGGCGGCATCGCGCCGTACAGCTACGCGGTCACGTCCGGCAGCCTGCCGGCCGGCCTGTCGCTGGCGGCCGACGGCTCGATCTCGGGCACGCCGACCGCGGCCGGCAGCTTCGGCTTCACGCTCACCGCCAGCGACAGCACCGGCGGCACGCCGGGCACGGCCAGCCAGGCCTACACGGTGGAGATCGTGTACGCCCCGCCGGTGGCGGTGGACGACGCGGCCACGGTGCTGGCGGGCGAGTCGGTGACGATCGCGGTCACCGCGAACGACAACAGCCTCGCGCCGATCACCAGCGTCGCCATCGTGTCGCCGCCGGCCGAAGGCACGGCCACGGTGTCGGGCCTCGACATCGTGTACACCGCGCCGACCCTGGCCTCGCCGCAGGTGAGCTTCACCTACGTCGCCAGCGGCCCGGGCGGCACCTCGGCGCCTGCCACCGTCACGGTGACGGTGAACCCGCTGCCGATCCCGGTGGCGCAGCAGGCGACGACCCCGGCGGCCACGCCGGTCACCGTGGACATCACCGCCGGCGCCACCGGCGGCCCGTTCACGGCGGCCGAAGTGCTGTCAGTCGCCCCGGCGGGCGCGGGCACCGCGGCCATCGCCGCCGGCGGCAGCGGCTACCTGCTCACCTTCACCCCGGCGTCGACCTTCGAAGGCCAGGCCACCGTGCAGTTCACGGTGAGCAACGCCTACGCCACCTCGTCGACCACCGCGCTGGTGGTGACGGTGCAGCCGCGGCCGGATCCGTCCGCGGACCCGGAAGTGCGCGGCCTGATCGATGGCCAGGTGGATTCGGCGCGCCGGTTCGCCACCGCGCAGATCACCAACTTCCAGCAGCGCCTCGAGCAGCTGCACCGCGGCGGTGGCGGCGGCAGCCAGAACACGCTGTCGTTCGCGGCCACGCGCACGTGCAGCGAGCCGCTGGTCGGCCACTCGATCGATCCCTGCGGCCAGGCCTTCGACGATGGCGCGGGCCTGGGTGGCATCGGCAGCGCCGGTGGCGGTGGCCAGGGCGCGGGCGCCCCGGCGTCCGCCGGCGGCGGTTCCGGCAGCCCGTGGGGCACCTGGGTCGGCGGCATGATCCGCTCGGGCAAGCTCGACGGCAGCGCCGGCCGCGCCGGCCTGGACTTCGAGTCCGACGGCCTGAGCACCGGCGTCGACTACCGCGTCAGTGCCGACCTGGCCGTGGGCGCGGGCTTCGGCTGGGGCCAGGACGAGGTCGAGGTCGGCCGCAACGGCAGCCGCATCGAAGGCAAGGCCCGCACGCTGGCGCTGTACGCCAGCTGGCACCCGGGCCAGCGCTGGTTCGTGGACGGCCTGGTCGGCCTGCAGGACCTGCGCTTCGACCTGCGCCGCTACCTGCCCAGCACCACCGGGTTCGTCAACGGCCGCCGCGACGGCGACCAGTGGTTCGCCTCGGTGTCCGCCGGCATGGAACACCACCGCGACGGGCTGATGCTCTCGCCCTACGCCCGGTTCGACTTCGCCCGCGGCACGCTGGACGGCTACGTCGAAACCGGCCACCCGGTGCTGGCGCTGGCCTACGAGGCGATGGACGTCGAGACCAGCATCGGCAGCCTGGGCCTGCGCCTGGATTGGCGCCAGGCCCGCGACTGGGGCGCGTTCACGCCGCAGGTCCGGCTGGAATACCAGCAGGACTTCTCGGGCCGCTCCGAGGCCGAGCTCGGCTACGCCGACCTGCCCGGTGGCCCGACCTACGGCGTCGCCGCCAGCCGCTTCGACCGCAACCGCTTCGTCGCCGGCCTGGGCATGCTGTTCGACACCCGCGGCGGCTGGAACTGGCGCCTCGAGTACCGCGGCCAGCTCGGCGGCGACGGCGAGGACCAGGGCGTGCAGCTCAACGTGCAGAAGCAGTTCTGAGCCAACGCAGCAACGCGTGACCACGAAGGGGCCGGGCAACCGGCCCCTTCCTTTTGGGTCGCTGGAAAGCCGGGGCGCCGGGGTACTATTCGGCGGCGGGCGCACCGGCCCGCGTCCAGCGATGGCCCGGAGGCGGCGTGGCGCACAACCAGTTCGAACTGCTCGGGCAGCGGCGTTTCCTGCCCTTCTTCGTGGTCCAGTCGCTGGGCGCGTTCAACGACAACGTCTACCGGCAGGCCATCATCGGCCTGCTGTTTTTCCTGGGCACCGGCGCCGAGCAGCGCACGCTCTACACCAACCTGGCGCCGGCGCTGTTCATCCTTCCCTACTTCCTGTTCTCCGGCATCGCCGGCCAGGTGGCCGAGAAGCTGGAGAAGTCGCGGCTGATCCGCATCACCACGATGATGGAGATCGGCATCATGTCGGTCGCCGCCGTGGGTTTCGTCACCGAGAACATGCCGCTGCTGCTGGTGGCGCTGTTCGGCACCGGTCTGCAGTCCACCCTGTTCGGGCCGGTGAAGTATTCCATCCTGCCCAGCGTGCTCAAGCCCGAGGAGCTCACCGGCGGCAACGGACTGGTCGAGATGGGCACCTCCATGTCCATCCTGCTGGGAATGATCTTCGGCGGCATGATCTTCGTGGTGGCCGGCGAACACGGGCCCGAGACGGCGGCGGTGGCCATCATCGCCCTGGCCATCACCGGCAACCTGGTGAGCCGCCTGGTGCCCGCGGTGGACGCCGCGGCGCCGGACCTGAAGATCAACTGGAACCCGTTCCCGGAATCGCTGCGGGCGCTTTCGCTGGCGCGCAGGCAGCCGGCGGTGCGCAACGCCATCCTGGGCATTTCCTGGTTCTGGTTCGTGGGCACGGTGCTTACCGCCCAGCTGCCCACCTACGCCGAAACCTACCTCGGCGGCGGCAGCACGCTGTACCTGTTCTGCTTCGTGCTGTTCTCGGTGGGCACCGGCATCGGTTCGCTGCTGTGCGAGAAGCTCAGCCACCGCACCATCGAGATCGGCCTGGTGCCGCTGGGCGCGATCGGCATGACGGTGTTCTGCGCCGACCTGTATTTCGCCCAGCCCGGCCCGGTGGCGGCCAGCGGCCTGACGGTGCGCGAATTCGTGGCCGCGGGGAACTGGCGCCTGATCGCCGACCTGGTGTTGATTGGCCTGTTCGCCGGCATCTTCATCGTGCCGCTGTTCGCGCTGGTGCAGAGCCGCACGCCGAAGGAAGAGCTCTCGCGCGTCATCGCCGGCGTGAACATCCAGAACGCCTTCTTCATCGTGCTGGCGGCCGTGCTCGGAGTGGCGGTGCAGCAGGCCCTGGGCTGGTCGATCCCGCAGGTGTTCCTGGCGCTGGCCATCGCCAACGCGCTGGTGTCGATTCTCATCTTCAGCCTGGTGCCGGAATTCTTCCTGCGCTTCCTGGCCTGGATCTACGTCTCGCTGTTCTACCGCGTGCGCATCGAGGGCGTGGAGGACAACGTGCCCGACGAAGGCCCGGCGGTGCTGGTGTGCAACCACGTCAGCTACATGGACCCGCTGGTGATCAGCGCCGCGGTGCCGCGCCCGATCCGCTTCGTCATGTACTACAAGATCTTCCGCATCCCGGGCATGAACTGGGTGTTCCGCGCGCACCGCGCGATTCCCATCGCCGGCGCGAAGGAAGACCCGGCGGTGATGGAGGCGGCCTTCGCCGAAGTGCAGGCCGCACTCGAGGCGGGCGAACTGGTGTGCATCTTCCCCGAGGGCGCGCTCACCAAGGACGGCCGCATCGCGCCCTTCAAGGGCGGCATCGAACGCATCCTGGCGGCCAAGCCGGTGCCGGTGGTGCCGATGGCGCTCACCGGCCTGTGGGACAGCATGTGGAGCAAGCGCGACAGCCGCCTGGGCCGCCTGCGCGTACCCCGTCGCCTTCGCGCCCAAGTGGGCCTCATCGCCGACCCGCCCGTGCCCGGCACCGAAGCCACCGCCGCTTCGCTCGAGGCGCGCGTGCGGGAACTTCGCGGGAACCGACCTTAAAAAGCCTTTGACACGGATGACGCGGATAAAAGCCGATCAGAGCCGATAGGGCAAAAGCTTTTTGAGTGGCACTTGGCCAGGGCCGACCCCTGCGCGAATACCCAACCGAATCGCTTCTGCCTTATCGGCTCTGATCGGCTTTTATCCGCGTCATCCGCGGCAAGGCTCCTTCCCCCACCCCGCCGGATGGATCAGGTGGCCCAGCCGGCCAGGACGATGACGGCGAGCACGCCGAGCCAGAGCAGCAGCACGCGCCAGACCAGGCTCATGGCGTCGCGCAGTTCCAGCAGGCCCGGGGCCTGCGCGGGGCCGTCCACGGCGTAGGCGTCTTCCTCGGCCAGTTCGCTGGCGACCGACGCGCGCGCGGCGGCGCCCAGGAAACCGGCGTCGAGCCGCACGCCCTCGGCGTGCCAGTCGCGCCAGGCGCTGAGCACGCGGTCGAAATCGGCCGCCAGCGCCAGCCCGAAGGTCATCAGCTGCGCCACCGGCCAGTTCAGCACCGCCAGCGCCACGCGGGCCATGCCGCGCTGGCCGACCGGCAGGCTGCGCCGGGCCTCGCCCTGCGCGCACAGCGAAATGAGCCGGTAGCCGATGGCGCCCACCGCGCCCGCCACCAGGAACCAGAACAGCACGCCGAACCAGCGCCACAGCGCGCAGCGGAACACCGCCTCCACCAGCGTGGGGCCTTCGCACACCGGCTCGCCGCCCTCGGGGAACAGCGCCGCGGCCGCGGCGCAGCGCGCCTCGGGTTCACGCGCCTCGATCACCGCCTCCACGTCCAGGCTCAGGTCGCGCGGGCCCCAGGTGTAGAGCAGCGCCAGCAGCGCGAAGAAGAAGGCCGGCAGCCCGTAGGCCAGGTCGTCGATGAAGAACTGCACCGTGCCCACCGCCACCAGCGGCAGGCCCACGGCGATCAGCAGGCCAACCTTGTTCGGCCAGTCGCCGCCGCTCTGCTTGCCCAGCCAATGCAGCCAGCCGATGAACCAGTCGTAGCGGCGCAGCGCCGGCAGCGCCGGGAACACGTGCCCCAGCAGGAGCGAAACGACGACGGCGATGAGCGCGGCGGACATGGCCAGATTCTAGCCCCGTTTGCCGCGGCGCCGCCTAGGCCCCGGGCTGGCCCGCCAGCCAGCTGTCGATGAGCCAGCGCGAGATGGACAGCCGCGGCGACAGCAGCAGTTCGCCCGAGGCCACGCCGGCATGGATGTCGGCGGCGCTGAACCAGCGCGCCTGCTCCAGCTCGTCGCTCACCACCGGCTCCACCGGCGCGCCTTCGGCGTGGAAACCCACCATCAGCGCCGCCGGGAAGGGCCAGGGCTGGGAAGCGGCGTAGGTGCAGGACAGCACCGGCACGCCGGCTTCCTCCATCACTTCGCGCGCGACGGTCTGTTCCAGCGATTCGCCCGGCTCGACGAAGCCGGCCAGCACCGACCAGCGGTTGGGCGGCCAGCTGGCCTGGCGGCCCAGCAGCAGGCGCGAACCGTCGGTGACGGCGACGATGATGGCCGCGTCGGTGCGCGGGTAGTGCTCCAGGCCGCAGGCCGGGCAGCGCGCGCAGTAGCCCGCGCGGGCGAGCACCAGCAATTCACCGCAGCCGCCGCAGTGGCGGTTGCGCTGCTGCCAGTGGATGAGCGCGCGCGCCTGGGCCAGCGCGGCGGCCTCGAGCGCCGGCCAGCGCACGGCGGCGTCGCGCAGGCCGAGGCGGCCGGGCAGCGGTTCGGGCAGGGTTTCATGCGGCAGGGCGAACCAGGCGGTGTCGCCGTCCAGGCCCAGGAAGCTGGCGGAAGCCGGCAGTTCTTCGCCGAAGTCGGCGCCGCGGCCCGGCTCGGGGGCTTCGTCGCTGCCGTGGAAGCGGGCGTTGCCCTCGGCGTCCACCACCAGCACGCGCGCGGCCGGCCAGCGGGCGCGCAGCTCGTCGGGACGGTCGCGCAGCAGTTCGGAGCGGTCGGGGCCCGGGCCGCGGAAGCCGAAGGCGGGCGGCGGCACGGGCGGCATGCGCGCGGGGCTCAGGCCGAGAAGCTGCTGCCGCAGCCGCAGGTGGTCTTGGCGTTCGGGTTGCGGATGACGAACTGCGCGCCCTGCAGGCTTTCGCGGTAGTCCACTTCCGCGCCCATCAGGTACTGCAGGCTGAGCGGGTCCACCAGCAGGGTGACGCCGTCGCGCTGCAGGGCCAGGTCGTCCTCGGCCTGCTGCTCGTCGAACTCGAAGCCGTACTGGAAGCCCGAGCAGCCGCCGCCGGTGATGTACACGCGCAGCTTGAGCGCCGGGTTGCCTTCCTCGGCGATGAGGGCGGCGACCTTGGCGGCCGCCGACGCGGTGAACTCGAGCGGGGCGTCGAGCTGCTGGTAACTGGGGTGCATTTCCATGCCGCCAAGATGGGGCCTCGCGGCCCCTTGTTCAAGCTTCCTGGGGCTCGCCCTTGGCCTTCACGCGGGCGGCCGGCGCGGGCGCCGTGTCGGGGCCGGTGAGCTGGGCCAGCGGGGCGTCGGCGTGGATCAGCCGGCCGGTGATCATGGCGCCGGCGGCCATTTCCACCACCTTGTAGTGGATGTTGCCCTGCACCCGGGCGTTGGCGGCAAGTTCCACCCGCTCGCTGGCGTACACGTCGCCCTGCATGTGGCCGTTGATGACCACCACCGGCGCGCGCACCTCGCCCTCCACCCGGCCCTTGTCGGCGATGGTGAGCACCGCGGCCGAGCCGTCGTCGGCCACCACCTTGCCGTGGATGGTGCCCTCGACATACAGGCCACCGGTGAAATTCACGTCGCCGCGGATCACCGCGCGGGGGCCCACCAGGGTTTCCACGGCATGGTGGCCGTGGTTGGTCGACTTGCCTTTTCCGCTGCCGAACATCTCAATCTCCTCGTGGCGACCCGACTTGCCAGGGGAAGGCCTGGTCCACGGTGCTGCCGTCCGAGCGCAGCTGCACCCGGACGCGTTGGGGGGTGAAGCCCTCGGGCAGCATCACGCTGCCCTCGAGCTGCTGGAAATAGCGGAACGAAAACGGCTGTCCGGGTGCGCCCGGCTTCTGTACGAGATCTTCCCAGCCCAGGCTGCGCAGGCGGCCCTGGCTGACGCCTTCCACCGACACCCGCGCTTCGCCCTTGCTGATGGCGCCGCGGTTGAGGTTCTGGGTGAGCGTGACGGTGTAGCGCCAGGTGCCGCCTTCCTCGGGCGCGAACACGGCCTCGTGCACGCTCAGGCCGCGGCGCTGGCCGGTGGCGCCCACCAGGCGTTCGTAGAAGGCCACGTCGGCGCGCAGGCCGGAGACCTCCTCCTCGCGCTCGGCCAGGCTGGCCTGCAATTCGGTGTTGGCGCTGCGGCTGATCTGGTCGCTGCGGCGCAGCGTGGCCACGTTCTGGCGCAGCTGCCGCACCAGGGCCTCGCTGTCGGCCACGCGCCGGTTGGCCAGGTCGAGTTCTTCGCGCACCTTGGCCAGGCCCGGCGCGGCCCGCTCGGACGCCACCCACCAGGTGGCCGCCAGGCTGGCCAGCCACAGCGCGGCAGCCACGGCCAGCAGCACCCGGACATGCGGGCGGTGCGGGACGATGACGAAGCGGGGCTTGACCGGGGCGGGGGTGCTCATGCGTAGGAACAGGTGCGCGGGCGGCGCGAATCCGGTCAACTAGAGCCGGTGCGCTCCGCCAGCGTCAAGGCGGAGGCTCACTATACTGTGAACCACGTCACGCTCCGGGAGCCCCGCCATGACCGAAGCCCACCTCTTCGCCCTCGGCCTCGCCCTGGCCTGCCTGGCCGGCGTGCGCGCCTACCTGACGGTGTTCGGCGTGGGCCTGGCCGGGCTGGCGGGCTGGGTGGACCTGCCGGCGGCGCTGGCGGTCACCACCTCGCCCTGGGTGCTGGGCACGGCGGGCGCGCTGGCGGTGGTCGAATTCGCGGCCGACAAGATCCCGGGCGTCGATTCCGGCTGGGACCTGCTGCAGACGCTGGCCCGCATCCCGGCCGGCGCCTTCCTGGCCGCCGCCACCCTGTCCGACGACGGCCAGCTGGCCGGCGGCGCGCTGGCCCTGGGCGCCAGCGCGGCGCTGGGCACCCACCTGCTCAAGACCGGGACGCGCGCGGTCATCAACGCCTCGCCCGAGCCGCTGTCGAACTGGGCCGCGTCGGCGGGCGAGGACGTGGCCTCGCTGGGCGCGCTGGGCCTGGTGTTCGCCTACCCCTGGGTGGCGCTGGCCTTGCTGCTGCTGGTGCTGGGCGTGGCCGCGCTGGTGGTGTTCTGGCTGGCGCGCTGGGTGTGGCGACGCACGGCCGGCCCCAAAGGCATAATCCAAGGCCAACCGGGGGCCACGCGATGAATCCGCACGACGAGTCACGACTCGCCGAACACCGACACGCCTTCCTGCGCCACCTGCCGCGGCGCGTGGAAACCTTGGGCCGTCGCCTGCACCGCTTCCTGCAGGACGGCTGGGACATCAACGGCCTGGCGCTGATGCACGAAGACGCCCTGCACCTGGGCCACGCCTGCCAGCGCCACGGCCTGGACGAGGCCGGCGAACACTTCCTGCGCCTGCACGCCCTGCTCGACGAAACCCTGCAGCAGCAGGCCCTGCCCTCGCCGGAAACCGGCGAGCGGCTGTGGCACCTGGTGGAAGACATCGGCACGGCCGTACCCATGGCCGCCGAGGCGCCCACGCCCGACCTGGCCCCGCCGCGCCCGCAGCAGGGCAGCGGCCGCGCCGAAACGCCGCCCGCCAACTACTGGCGCCGCTGGAGCGAAGACGCCCCGCCGGCCACCGCCACCGCAGTGGGCGACGCCGCGCCACCGCCGCCGCAGGTCGTGCCGGCCAAGCCCGCCAAACCCGCCAGTCCGGACGAACCGCTGCACATCGCCGCCGGCCCGCGCCACGGCCCCGCGCCAACGCCGACGCCCAAGCCGGCGCCCCCGCCGGCCGCCCCCGCCAAACCCGCCGCCCCGGTGCCGGCACCTGCGGCCGCCGCCGAGCCGCCGCCGGTCACGCCGGGCACCCGCGTCTACCACCTCACCGAACACGGCCCGCTGTCGCTCGAACTCGACCAGCGCATGGAGGCCGCCGGCTACGAAGTGGAGCTGCTGGAAAGCGCCGAGGAGCTGCACGAACTGCTGGGCGCCCTGCCCGCCCGCCTGGCCCTGGTGGACGCCGCCTTCAGCGACCAGCTCGACGCCATCGGCGCCACCGTGCGCGAGGCGCGCACGCGCAGCAACCAGCCGATCCAGCTGGTGGCCCTGAGCGCCGCCGACGACATCACCCTGCGCCTGAACGCCCAGCGCGCCGGCGTCGACCTGCTGCTGGTCGAACCCAACGCCGCCGAAGTGCTGCGGCGCCTGGCCGTGCTGCTCAGCCCGGGCGGCGGCGAACCCTTCCGCGTGCTGGTGGTGGAAGACGACCGCAACCAGGCGCTGTTCGCCGAGGGCATCCTGCGCAACGCCGGCATGCAGACCGAAGTGGTGCTCGACCCGCTCGACGTGCTCGAGGCCCTGCACCGCTTCAACCCCGACCTGATCCTGATGGACCTGCACATGCCGCATGCCAACGGCATCGAGCTGACGGTGCTGATCCGCGACCAGGACCCGTTCCTGCACACGCCCATCGTGTTCCTGTCGGGCGAAGCCGACACCGACCGCCAGTTCGACGCGCTCGAGGCCGGCGGCGACGACTTCATCACCAAGCCGGTGCGGCCCAAGCACCTGATCGCCGCCGTGCAGAACCGCGTCACCCGCCACCGCGCCATGCAGGCGCGCCCGGCCCGGCGCGGCGTGCGCAACGCGGAAACCGGCCTGGCGCACCGCTCGGAGCTGCTCGAAACGCTGCACGGCGTGGTGGCCGGCGCCACCGCGGAAAGCACCGGCGGCCTGCTGTTCCTGGAAGTGGAAAGCGTGAACCTGCTGCGCGACCGCCTGGGCCTGACCGCGCTCGAGCAGTTGCTCACCGGCGTGGGCAAGCTGGTGGGCGAACGCGCCGGCAACGTGCCGGCCACGCGCTTCGGCGACGGCAGCTTCCTGCTGCTCGACACCGAACGCGACGAAGCCGCGCTGGAAGCCTTCGCCGCCCAGCTGCGCGGCGCGCTGGTGCAGCACCCCTTCACCGTGCAGGGCCACCCGCTGCGCCTGCGCGTGTCGGTGGGCATCTGCGCCTTCAGGCACCGCTTCCACGACGCCGGCGACCTGCTCAACGCCGCCGAGCGCATGGCCCGCGAGGCCCGCACCAGCGACCGCGGCTACAAGCGCTTCGAGCCCGCCCAGCCCACCGAGGCGGCGCGCGAGGCGGCGCTGGTGAAGCAGATCCGCGAAGCCATCGCGCTCAACAGCCTCGAGCTGCTCTACCAGCCGGTGGTGGCCGTGGCCGGCAGCGACGATTCCCAGTACCAGGTGCTGCTGCGCCTGCGCGACGCCAGCGGCAAGCTGCTGCCGGCGGCGGAAGTGGTGCCGCTGGCCGAACGCGGCGACTTCATCCTCGACATCGACCGCTGGGTGCTGCAGGCCTCGATGAAGCTGGTGCGCGACCGCCGCGCCGAAGGCCGGCCGCTGCGCCTGTTCGTCACCCAGTCGCCGCTCACGCTGGCCGACCCGGGCCAGGCCACCTGGCTCAAGGCCGAGCTGGTGGCGCACGACGTGCCCGGCACCTCGATGGTGATCGAGCTGCGCATGGAGGACGCGGTCATCCACGCCGCCACCATCCGCCAGTTCTGCGACGCCATGGTGGCCGACGGCGTGCAGTTCTGCCTGAGCCAGTTCGAGTCCAGCCCCGACACCGAGCGCCTGTTCGACGAACTGCCGCTGGGCTTCGTGAAGCTGGCGCGCAAGTACACCGCCACGGCGCTTTCGCCCACCATGCGCGACGAGCTGAAGGTGCTGATCGACCGCGCGCACCGGCGCGGGCTCGAGGTGATCGGCCACGGCGTGGAAGACGCCCAGGCCGCCGCCACGCTGTGGATGAGCGGCATCGACTTCATCCAGGGCAACCTGGTGCAGCAGGCCGACCGCGACATGGACTTCGACTTCCAGCAGGCGGTGCTCTGAGATGCCACCCAATGTCCATGACGCCCTGATCGTCCGCTGGCTGGCCATCGCCGGCGCCGCCGGTGCCGCCATCGCCGCCGCCATCAGCCACTTCAGCGACAACTGGCTGTGGCAGTCGCTGGCCTTCGTGGCGGCGCTGCTGGCCCTGGCCGGCGCGGCCGGCTTCTGGCGCGCGGTGACGCTGCGCAACCGCGCGCTGATGCAGGCGGCCCAGACCACCGGCGAACAGACCCGCGAAGTGAACGCGCTGCAGGAAGAGCTGGCCCTGCACCGCCGCCTCGAGCGCGAACTGACCGAAGCCAAGCAGGCGGCCGAGTCGGCCATGATGGCCAAGGGCGAGTTCCTGGCCACCATGAGCCACGAAATCCGCACGCCGCTCAACGGCATCATCCCCATGCTCGACCTGCTGATGAGCTCGCGCCTGCAGCCCGACCAGCAGGAAATCCTGCGCACCGCCTACACCTCGGCGCGGCAGATGCAGCGCATCGTCGACGACATCCTCGACTACTCCAAGCTCGAGGCGAACAAGGTCACGCTCGAGACCACCAGCTTCAACCTGCGCGAGCTGCTCGATTCGGTGATCCGCCTGATGGAGAAGCCGGCCGAGTCCAAGGGCCTGCGCCTGAGCCTGCAGATCGACCCGGCCGTGCGCCTGGCCGTGCGCGGCGACCCGGTGCGCCTGCGCCAGGTGCTCACCAACCTGCTGAGCAACGCCGTGAAGTTCACCGAGCGCGGCTCAGTGAGCCTGGCCGTGAGCCGCCGCGGCGAAACCCGCAGCCAGCACGAGCTCCGCTTCGAAGTGACCGACACCGGCATCGGCATCGACAAGGACGCGCGCCTGTTCCGCGCCTTCAGCCAGGCCGACGCCAGCACCACCCGCCTGTACGGCGGCACCGGCCTGGGCCTGGTGATCTGCAAGCGCATCGTCGACCTGATGGGCGGCAGCATCGGCGTGGAATCGGAACCCGGCCGCGGTTCGACCTTCTGGTTCGAGATCCCGCTGCTCAAGGCCGCCGGCGACATCCAGGGCCAGCGCACCGACCTCAACGGCGCCCGCGTGCTGCTGCTGAGCACCGACGCCCAGCTGCGCCAGCGCATCGGCCAGGCCGCGCCCGGCTGGGGCGCCAACCTCACCCAGGCCGAAACCACCCAGGACACGCTCACCAAGCTGCGCACCGCGCTCACCCGCGGCGCCAACTGGAGCTTCGACCTGCTGCTGGTGGACCTGAGCAGCGTGCGCAGCACGGCCATCGCCCTGCACCGCAATTTGCGCCGCACCCCGGAACTGGAGGATTTGCGCGTGGTTTACCTGCATGGCGAGGAAGCCGTGGCCGTCGAGCTCACCCAGGGCCCGCACGCCCTGCTGCTGCCCCGCCAGATCGGCGGCAGCGAACTGCGCAACGCCATCGGAAGCTTCCTGTCGGCCCAGGCCGCGCCGCGCGCCGCCGAGCCCGAGCCCGAGGCGCTGCCCGAGCGCACGCTCGTGGGCGCGCCCGGCGAGGAAACCGGCGGCGACACCGGCAAGGGCCGCCTGCGCGGCCGCATCCTGCTGGTGGAAGACAACCCGGTGAACCTGATGGTGGCGCAGCGCCTGGTGGGCCTGCTGGGCCTGCACTGCGAAACCGCCGAAAACGGCGAGAAGGCGCTCGAGCGCATGGTGCAGGGCAACCTGGACCTGGTGCTGATGGACTGCCAGATGCCGGTGAAGGACGGCTACACCGCCTCGCGCGAATGGCGCCAGTTTGAGGTGGCGCAGAACCTGGCGCGCCTGCCCATCATTGCCATGACCGCCAACGCCATGGCCGGCGACCGCCAGAAGTGCCTGGACGCCGGCATGGACGACTACCTGTCCAAGCCGGTGGACCGCCGCCTGCTGGAGGCCACGCTGGCGCGCTGGCTGCAGCATCGTCCGTCGGCGTCCGGCGCTGCGCCCGCGCCCCTGCCCGAGCCGGCACCGGCTCCGGTACCGCAGCCTGCCGTCGCCAGCGCCCCGGCCGCGGCTGTCGCCCCGCGCCCGGCCGTGCCCGCCGCGCCGTCCAGTCCCCGCCCGAGCGCGCCGTTCCCGCCGCGCCCGGCCGCACCGGCTCCCGCGCCCATGCCGGCCCCGGCGGCGCGCCCGGCGCCCGCACCGAAGCCCGCCGCCGCCAGCGCGCCGGCGCCGGTGTCCATCGAACACCGCCCCGAGCCCGCCCCGCCCCCGCCGCCGGTGCTGGCCACCGAAGTGGTGGACGAACTGCGCGCCGTGATGGGCAACGAATACCTGAGCCTGGTGCGCCTGTTCCTGGAAGACGCGCCCAAGCACGTGCAGGCGCTGGAAGCCGCGGCCACCGCCAACGACATGGCCGCCATGGTGGCCCCGGCGCACACGCTGAAATCGGCCAGCGCCAACCTGGGCGCCATGGCGCTTTCGGCTGCCGCCAAGCGCATCGAGCTTGGCGCGCGCCAGGGCGTGCTGCCGCGCCCGGCCGTGGCGGTGGCGGTGCTCGATTCGGAATACCGCCGCGCCTCGCAGGCGCTGCACGGGCTGCTGCGCGGCTGAGGCCGTCGGTTTTCCCCGGCGTACGAAAAAGGGCCCGGCATCGCTGCCGGGCCCTTCGTTTTCAACGCGGGGTTTACGTCAGAACGACTCGACGTTCAGGCGGCCGTTGGTGGCCACCTTGCCCTGCACCGACGGGGTCGGGGCGGCGTTGTTCAGGATGGCCGCCTTGATCTGCGCCGCAGTGGCGCCCGGGTGGCGGGCCGCGTACATGGCGGCGGCGCCGGTCACGTGCGGGGTGGCCATCGAGGTGCCGTTGTAGCTGGCGTAGCCAGAGCCCACCGTGGCGTTCTTGCCCTTGCCGCTGGCCACCGGAACCGTGGACCAGATGCCCGAGCCCGGGGCGGCGATGTCCACCGTGGTGGCGCCGTACTGCGAGTAGCTGGCCAGCGCGCCGGTGTTGGTCAGCGCCGCGACGGCGATGACGTTGTTGCTGGCGTAGCCGCTCGGGTAGGAAGCCGTGGCGTCGTTGTTGGTGCCGCTGTTGCCGGCCGCCGCGATGAACAGGATGCCGGCCGCGTCGGCGCGGTCGATGGCGTCCTTCAGCGCCTGCGAGAAGCCACCGCCGCCCCAGGAGTTGTTGGTGGCGACCAGGTTCAGGCCGTGGCGCTGCTTCATGTCGGTGAAGTAGTCGACCGCCTTGATGGCGTTGGCGGTGGTGCCGCCGCGGCTGCCCAGGAACTTGGCGCCCATCAGCTTCACCGACCAGCACATGCCGGCCACGCCAGCGCCGTTGCCGCCGACCGCGCCGATGGTGCCGGCCACGTGGGTGCCGTGGTCGTCGCCGGTGCCGTCGAACACCGAGCTGTTGTTGCCGTCGAAGTCCCAGCCGTACACGTCGTCGGCGTAGCCGTTACCGTCGTCGTCGATGCCGTTGCCGGCGATCTCGCCCGGGTTCTTGAACGCGTTCGGGGCCAGGTCGGCGTGGTTGTACATGTAGCCTTCGTCGATGATGCCGATCACGACGTTGGAGCAGCTGGTGCCACCGGAGGCCCACACTTCGGCGGCCTGGCTGCCGTACTGGTTGGCCGGCGAGCTGGCGTTGCCATAGACGCCCCACAGCGAACCATTGGTGTAATAGGTGTCGTTCGAGGTGGCGGCGTGCTGGACGATCCAGTTCGGCTCGGCGAATTCGACGGCCTCGTCGGCGTAGAGCTCCGCCAGCAGGTCGACGATGTCGGCGTGGCCGCGCGCGTTGAGCAGCTCGACGTCGCCGCTGCGGCCGCGGCCGCGGGAAAGCACGTCGGCGCGGTTGCCGTTGACGCGGGCCATCACGCGGCTCTTGTCGGCGTCGGAGGCATCGGCGCGGAACTGGACGATCACCTGGTCGGCCTGGAACGGCTTGCCCTGGGCGATGCCGCGGGCGACGAGGTCGGGACGGCCGCCGGCGAAGGCGGTGGAAGCGGTGCCGAGGGCGGCCAGGGTGGCCGCAGCCAGCAGGGTGGTGCGGAAGACGGACTTCATGTGCAAGGAACTCCCCGTAAGTGCCGGGTCCAATACGGGCCCGGGTATGGGAACTTAGGGGGCGTGTGCAGAACTTGTCATTTTGCGACGCAGCACACAGTTTCAGCAGAAACCTTTCCACGAAGCTGAACGGAACTGGTCCGGAAAAAGCCATAAAAAACAAAGGCCTGCCAAAAGCACTGGCAGGCCTTCGTTCAGTTTCGGGCGGACCGGCTCAGCTGCCGATCTTGGTCTGCAGGTAGTTCTGCTCGCCAATGCGCTCGATCAGGGCCAGCTGGGTCTCCAGCCAGTCGATGTGCTCTTCCTCGGAGGCCAGGATGTCGGCCAGCAGCTGGCGGCTGGTGTAGTCGGCCACCTGTTCGCAGTGGGCGATGCCGGCGCGCAGGTCGGGCACGGCCTGGTTCTCGAGCTTGAGGTCGCACTCCAGCGCTTCCTTCGGCGTCTGGCCGATGAAGAGCTTGCCGAGGTTCTGCAGGTTGGGCAGGCCGTCGAGGAACAGGATGCGCTCGATCAGGCGATCGGCGTGCTTCATCTCGTCGATCGATTCCTTGTACTCGTGCTCGCCCAGCTCCTTCAGGCCCCAGTTCTGGAACATGCGGGCGTGCAGGAAATACTGGTTGATGGCGATGAGTTCGTTGTAGAGCGCCTTGTTGAGGTGCTCGATGACCTTGGCGTCGCCTTTCATGGGCGCCTCCGCTTCCGTGGGTTGGACCCGAAGCCTACCCCGTTACGCGGCCGGTGGCCTAAATGCCACTCACTTCCAACAACGCTGTAGGAGCGGCTTCAGCCGCGACCGCCCTTCGCCAATTCCGTCAAGCCGCCGCTGCAAACACCGCCAACGGCAGCTCGCGGCCCCGCGCCTCGCCCAGGATCTCGGAAGCCAGCTCGCCGCAGCTGCCGCAGCCGCTGCCCAGGCCGGTGCGCATGGTCAGCTCGGCCAGCGAACCGCAGCCGGCTTCGGCCGCCCGGCGGATGTCGTGGTCGGTAACCCCGTGGCAAAGGCAGACGTACATGGCGGGCCGTCCTGGATGGGAACGGTTCGCATTACGCCCCAGATGCGAATGATTGTCAACTACCGCCCGGCGCGGGCCTTCTGGGGCGGGGCCGGCAGCAGGGCGCGCAGGCCCTCGCCCGCCGGCGGCACGGCCTGTTCGCCGGCCACGGCCCGGGCCCGGGGGGCCAGGTGTTCCAGGGCCCGCACGTACACCTCGCGCTTGAAGCTGACCACGTGCTCGGCCGGGTACCAGAAGTCCACCCAGCGCCAGCTGTCGAATTCGGGCTTCTCGGTGAGGTCCAGGCGCACGTCCTGCTCCCGCCCGGTGAGGCGCAGCAGGAACCACACCTGCTTCTGGCCAATGCACACCGGCCGGTTTCCCCGGCGGATGCAGCGGCGCGGCAGGCGGTAGCGCAGCCAGCCCGGCGTGGAACCCAGCACTTCCACGTGCTCGGGCAGCAGGCCGGTCTCCTCGCGGAGTTCGCGGAACATCGCCTCGAGCGGCGTCTCGTCGGTGTTCATGCCGCCCTGCGGGAACTGCCAACCGTCGCGGTTGACCCGCCGGGCCCAGAACAGGCGACCGTCGCCGTGCATGAGCACGATGCCCACGTTGGGGCGATAACCGTCCGGATCGACCACGAAACGGACTCCAAAAATCTACTGCGGCCAGACTGCCACAGCCCCGGAAGCCCCCACAAGCACGGGCCCGGCATTTGACAGGAGGGGCCCCCAGGGCCCAAAATTCGCGGCCCTGTCTGCAACGGACAGGCCGCGTTGCCCCATGGCTATGTAGCTCAGCCGGTTAGAGCACAGCACTCATAATGCTGGGGTCGGTGGTTCGAGTCCACCCATAGCCACCATACTAAGCCCGCGAATTTGCGGGCTTTTTTGTTTCCGGACGCGGGTGCCGACGCACTGGCGAGTGGCCTGTGACACATCCTGTGACGAATCTGTGCCACTTGGCTGGCCCGAAACTCGATAAATTTGACCCGAGCACTACTGCGCCGGCGAAGTTATCCCGATGACCCCCGCAAGCACACTGCTTTGGTCCTGCGACCAAGCCTCGAACTGATGACCAAAGCACACATGTGCGCCACTTTTTGTGGGGCCAATCGGAACTTCCGGATCTCACATACCGCAATCGGCCAGCAGCGGACATTTCGCTAGAATCGTGGGTGGGCCTCTAAGGTGACGGCGATGAATAGATATGAAGCTGCCAAGCAAAGGCTGGCCGGCCTTGTAGCTGAGACTCGTAACCTGCCTGCTTACAACGAAGCCACCGCACGATTCCAGATCATTGACGTCATATTGACAGAAGTTCTTTGTTGGGATCGGCAGGGTATTTCAGTTGAAAAGTTCGATCGGGGAGAATTCACGGACTACGAGTGCGGTACTCCTGTGTCGCTCTTGGTCGAGGCTAAACGTGAGTCAATTGGATTTAGCCTTCCTCTGGGAGTTGATGCTGGGCCAATGAAGCTCAGCACGCTCGCGGAGGGCAACCCTGCATTTGAGAGTGCACTAAACCAGGCCATTCGCTACTGCAAAGATCGCAGTATTCCCTACGCTGCCGTAACTAATGGCAAGCAATGGGCTTTCTTCCTTGGGGCAAGAACAGATAACGTCGCCCCCATTGATGGAAGATGTATTGCCTATCCAAGTCTAGAGGTGATGCTAGAGCGATTCCGGGAACTATGGGATCTCTTCACACCGGAAGCTGTCTCGGAGCGAAACCCCACATCATTGCTGGCGAAGGAATCGCTGCCCCCTCCTCCTATCAAACTATCCGGGCGCATTCCTGATTACCCGGGATTCAAGAACAGGAACCCGATCGCTACTGAGCTTCAGATTCTCGGCGGACTATTCTTTGATGACATTGTGAACGAGCCGGAGCTAGAGGAGGAGTTCCTTCGTAGCGCCTATTGCCAAAGCGGTGCGTTATCACAATACGCATTGGTAAGTAGGGATCTTCTGAGAACTCGCTACACAACCTTCTTTGAAAGCCAGGCTGGAGTGGCGGTCGCTCCGGCGACTACAAAGAAAGGGACCAACCCTCAACTGACAGCTGACGTACTGGCTGCAGCATTAAGCAAGAGGCCAATCCTCTTGGTAGGAGATGTGGGTGTTGGCAAAACAACCTTCATCCGAAATCTCATTAAAAATGAAGCAAAAGAGGAACTGAGTCGGGCGCTAGTTCTCTATCTGGACTATGGAACGAGACCTGCAGTAGCCACCGAGCTAAAGCCGTATACATCACAAGAGATCATCCGACAGCTCCGAGAGCAGGCTGGGGTAGACATATTCGAGCGTCAGTTCGTTAGAGGGGTATACAACCAACGGCTGGAGGACTTCTCTCGAGGAATATATGGCGACCTCAAGGAGGCTGACCCGACCGCGTATAGGGTGAAAGAAGTTGATTTCTTGGAGAAACTGATTAGCCAAGAGGATGAGCATGTTCGGTTGTCGCTTGAGCACATATTCAAAGGACAGAAGCGCCAAATAGTTCTGTTCCTGGACAATGTTGATCAGCGGCCACCACAGTTCCAAGAAGAGGTGTTTCTAATTGCGGCTAGTGTTGCTGCGCACTGGCCAGTAACTGTGTTTGTTTCCCTCAGGCCCGAGACGTTCGCATTGTCTAGGGCGCGTGGTGCACTCGCTGCCTATCAACCAAGGGTTTTCACAATTGAGCCTCCGCGCGTAGATCTCGTCATAAGAAAACGACTGGATTTTGCGCTTGACCAACTAAAGAACTCTGGAAAGCTGCCGGGCCTTCCGGCAGGAACCACCATCGCATCCAAAAGTCTGGAGAATTATCTGAAGATGCTCATAAGAGCCTTCGATTCGCAGACGGAAGTTATTGAGTTCATAGACAACATGTGTGCCGGGAATGTTCGAGAAGCTCTCAACTACGTGGCATCTTTCGTGGGCAGCGGCCACGTTGACAGCGAGAAAATTCTATCGGCTATGGATAGATCCGGATCATACCTGCTGCCGCTACATGAGTTCTTGCGCGCTGTGATTCATGGGGATTCGGAACACTACGACCCATCCGACTCCCCTATCCTCAACATCTACGATGTAACCAGCAACTCCAAGTCTGAGCATTTCGCTATGTTGTTGCTGCTGGACTATGTTGAGCGTGCTGGTCAAGTCGGAGGCAACCATGGATTTGTTCAACGCGACCTTGTGCTTGAGTACATGCAGTCTGCTGGGTTCTCGATTGCGCAGACTCTCCCGCAAGTTAGACGCGCATTCGACAAGGGGCTCCTGTCTTCGCCAGAGGGCCTTAAGGATGAAGCCAGCGACCGAATTCGAATAACGTCCGCCGGCGCCTACTCGAGAAAGAAGCTTTGCACGCTTTTCGCCTACCTAGATGCGGTGATTGTCGATACACCAATAATTGATCCTGGCTACAGAGCGCGACTCCAAAGCGCATACTCAATCGAGGATCGCCTTGCACGGAGCCTATCGTTTCTCGATTACCTAGACCTTTGCTGGCAAGAATCGCCATTGTTGTTTGGAAGGCTTGACTGGCCGTCTTTAGCCGAGACATCACGGAGGCAGATTGCCGAGATCCAGCTTAAGCTCGGAATCGCCTAGCGTCCGCTTTGTGGACTACTCAGCCATTTTTAGGCAGTTGATCTGCGGCACCGTTGGGCAGAGCTCGCTTACGATCGGTAGCTCCGATCTCCCTATCCAGGGGGATGGTTTTGCCCGAGCAGAAGGCTCTCAGATGCCTTCAACATGCATTCCGTGCTCGGCCAACCAAGCCATCCGCCGTTCGTAGTCGGGCATGGCTCGCTCCACAAGCAGCCAGAAACTGGCCGTGTGGTGCGGCTCATGTAAGTGCGCCATTTCATGGACCACCAAATACTCTGCGATATGCGCCGGCAGGAGTATGGCCTTCCAGTGGAAGTAGAGCCATTCGCCCTTTCCGCAGGAACCCCAGCGGTAGCCCAGATCCTGCACCTTCAGCCCGCCGGGATTGACCTCCATTCGGTGGCGGTAGTCCGCCACCCGTGATGCCAGCCAAGGCGTAGCCCTTTGGCAATACCACTTTACGAGATGATGCCGGGCGTCAGGCAGATTGCAGCGACGCATCATGAACCGCCCGTTGGCAAGCTTCAGCGGCACGTCCTGCTCATCGACCAGCTTCAGGCGGTAGCTGCGCCCTAGGTACGGAAAGCCCTCGCCGTCCACGAACTCCCTGCGGGGCCTGGCGCGGTTGAGGCGGTCCTTCTCGGCGAGCTTGGTGTACACCCAGAAGCGCTTCTCCTCGACGAACTTGCGGAGCTTCGCTTCGCTCACGTCGGGCGGCGCCTTGATCAGGAGTTCGCCCTCGCGGTCCACGGTGATCTCCATGGTCTTGCGGCGGGCGCTGCGCTGCAGGGCGAAGTGCAGGTCGCCTACGGTGAGTGTCGCGTCCGGGATAACCATGGCGGCAGTCACACGGCGACCAGCTTGTCGTGGTTGGCGCGGGCCTGCCCCAGCAGGCGATCCGTCAGCACCTCGGCCTTACCCATGTCCACCAAGGGCGGGCGCAGGCGCATGATCCGCTCGAATAGCGCGCCATTGAGCGCCTCCTGGGCGGCGCGCTTGTGCGGCTTCCAGATGTCCCGGTTAGTCTTGAGCTCGTCGGTCAGGACATCCACGAGATCGACGGTGATGTCCTTCAGGCGCACCAACTCCTCGGGCTTGGGCTGGGCATCGCCACAGACCACGTCGAGCAGCGTTCGCAGGAACGGCAAGTAGTGCTCTGGAAGGGTGCCGCCATGGGTGTCGTCGGAGGCTTTGCCGGCGCGCAGGTCGTCGATGATCTTCTGCATCTGAGTGATCAGGTCACCCCACTGCTCGTCGAGGTCCTTGAGGATCTGGCTCAGGCGCTCGGAGAGCTTGCGGTACAGCACCGGGTCTTCGTCGGCGTGCTTGCGGATGTGCGAGCGGATGGCGTGCTCCATCTCGGACGCCTTGGCGCGGTCATTGGCGGCGCGGCCGACGTGGGTATCGAAATCGGCGTGGGTGAGCTCAATGGGCGGGATCTTCGGATCGACTCCCAGCGAGATCACGTGGTCGTCAATGAGCTTCTGGACCTTCTTGCCGACGTCCTTGCCCAGTACCGGGGTATCCTTGTAGCGATTGCGGGCGCGTGCGTAGATGTAGGCGAGCTTCTTGGCGTCCTTGGTGAACGGCAGACCCTCGGGGCGCGGCAGCACGGTGTCCAGCGAGGCGAGGAAGGCCTTGAGCTTCACCGAGAAGTCGGCGCGCAGTTTGTCGCTTCCCAACAGGTCCACGCAGGCTTCCACGTCATCGAGTGAAGCGATGTCGTTTTTGCGGAACAGGTCCATCACGCGCTGGTGGCGGTCGCGCAACACCGGCACTTCGTCCTTGAGACTGGCGAGCGCGCCCTCAATGTCCTGGTCGGCGTAGACCTTGAGGGCTTCCTTCAGGTGGCCGGCGACGCCGTAGTAGTCCACCACGATGCCGCAGCGCTTGCCGAAGCCGGTGCGATTCACGCGGGCGATGGCCTGCAGCAGCTCCGCTTCCTTGATGGGGCGGTCGAGGTACATCACACCTTCGATGGGCGCGTCGAAGCCGGTCAGCAGCATGGACTTCACGATTAGGAAGGCCAGCGGGTCGGCCTTCTTCGGATCGGCACTGGTCAGTGGCTTCTTGAAGCGCTTGATCAGGTCTTCCTGCTTGCTGCTGTCGGTCCAGTCCTTCCACTCCGGCGGATCGTTGTTTCTGCCGGAAATGATCGGCGCGAACTGCAGCGAGGCTAGCAGGTCGCGGTAGCGCCACGCCTGGACCGCTGCCCGGACCTTGGGTGGGCGCTGACAGAGCGCCTCGTCATCTATGGCCTTGTCTGCAGGGTTCAGAGCATCAGCTTCCTTGAGCAGCTCGTCGCGGGCCTTCTGCAGGGCGTCGTTATATCGCAGCGCGGCGAGACGGCTGTAAGCCACCACCTGCGCCTTGTAGCCATTGGGCAGGATGTTGGTGACGTAGTGGCGGAGGATGTCCTTGGCCTTGTCGGCGATGAGCGCCGGGGCATCGAAGATGTGGCCCTTTGCGGCGTACTTCTTCTTTATGGCCTCCATCTCTTCCTTGGTTCGCTCGCGAAACAGATCCTCGAAAAGCTCATCGAGGCTAGTGCCATCCTTCACGGCACCCTGGGCGGTGCGCCCCTCGTAGAGCACGGGCACGGTGGCGCCATCGGCCTCGGCTTCCTTGATCGTGTACTTGTCGATGAACTCGCCAAAGACCTCGTGGGTGCGTTTCTTGTCGCCCATGATGATCGGCGTGCCGGTGAAACCGATGCGCGCGCAGTTGGGCAGGCCGGCCAGCAGGTTGGCGTGCAGGTCGCCGGCCTGGGTGCGATGGGCTTCGTCCACCAGCACGAGGATGGCCTCGTCCTCGTTCAGCACCTCGAAGACTTCTCCGGGCTTAGGTTCGGCGACCTTGCGCGCGGGCACGGCAGGGATGTCGTAGGACTCCTCTGCGGCCGGGTCGATCTCGGTGTCTTGCTCGCGGTATTTCTGGATGGTGGCGAACACCAGACCCGGCCCCTTCTTCCTGGCCAACCCCTTCACTCCAGCCGTGCTGCTGGCAAGCTCGACCGTCTCGCCGGTCAGGGTCGCGGTTTCAGAGAGCTGCCTCTGCAGGTCCTTACGATCCGTGATCACGATGACCTTGAATCGGCGTAGCGTAGGCTCGGTGCGCAGCTTTCGCACGAGGAACACCATGGTGAGCGACTTGCCTGAACCTTGGGTGTGCCAGACGATGCCGCCGCGCTGGTCCTGCTCGCCGTCCTGCAGCCGGGTCTTGCCCGTCTTCAGGCGGTCGATAGACTTGTTCACCGCGCGGTACTGCTGGTAGCGGCAGACAGTCTTGATGGTCTGGCCGCCAGCCTGCATGAACAGCATGAAGTGGCGGACCACGTCGAGCAGGTTCGCCGGCGTTAGCAACCCGGCAATCAGTCGTTCCTGTTCGGAGAGCTTGGTCTTACCGAGGCTGGCGGCTACGTCCGCTTCGCTGCCGTGGCCATCCGGCCCTACCACCGTCTTCCATTGAGCGTAGTGCTCGAATGCAGATCCGATGCAGCCGACGCGCGCCTCCTCGAAGCTGGTGGCGATCAGCAGCTGGTTGGTGGCGAACAGGTTCTCGTTGCCCTCGTTCTCTTCCACCTCGCTGGCGGCACGGCGCTGGTTGCTGTAACTGTTGATGCGCGACCAAAATTGACCACCCCTGCGCGTTGAAAATTGACCAGGGCA
>NZ_JAYSEG010000024.1:0-42047 GCF_041913985.1 Arenimonas sp. | reverse complement strand
CGCGCATGCCGCGGCCGCCGCCGCCGCCGGCGGCCTTGATGATCACCGGGTAGCCGATCTCGCGGCCGTGGGCGATGCACTCGGCCTCGTCGTCGGGCAGCGGGCCGTTCGAGCCGGGCACGCAGGGTACGCCGGCTTCCTTCATGGCGCGGATGGCCTCGACCTTGTCGCCCATCATGCGGATGACGTTGGCGGTGGGGCCGATGAACACGAAGCCCGACTTCTCGACGCGCTCGGCGAAATCAGCGTTTTCGCTCAGGAAGCCGTAGCCCGGGTGGATGCCCTGGGCGTCGGTGACCTCGGCCGCGGCGATGATGGCCGGGATGTTGAGGTAGCTCTCCGAGGACGGCGCCGGGCCGATGCACACCGACTCGTCGGCCATCGCCACGTGCTTGAGGTTGCGGTCCACGGTCGAGTGCACCGCCACGGTCTTGATGCCCAGCGCATGGCAGGCGCGCAGGATGCGCAGCGCGATCTCGCCGCGGTTGGCGATGACGATTTTCTCCAGCATGGCCCGGTCCTCAGCTGATGACGAACATGGGCTCGTCGAACTCGATCGGCTGGCCGTTCTCGACCAGGATGGCGCGCACCGTGCCGGAAACGTCGGCCTCGATCGGGTTGAACATCTTCATCGCCTCGATGATGCCCAGCGTCTCGCCGGCCTTCACCGTCTGGCCCACCTTCACGAACGGCGGCTTGTCCGGGCTGGGCGAGGCGTAATAGGTGCCGACCATCGGCGAACGCACGGTGTGGCCGTCCGGGATGTCCTTGGTGGACTTGCCCACGGCTTCGGCCGAGAGCGCGGGCGCGGCGGCGGCTGGCGCCGGGCGGGCCGGTTCGGCGTGCGCCACCGGGGCCGGCGCGGCCACCGGCGCGGGCGCGGCGTAGCCACCCTTGGGCACGCGCGCCAGGCGCACGGACTCCTCGCCCTCCTTGATTTCGATTTCCGCGAGGTTCGATTCCTCGAGCAGGTCGATGAGTTTCTTGATCTTGCGAAGGTCCATGGCGGCCTCGTCTTGTGGTGATGGTTGGAAAAGGTCAGAGCCGCGCGAGGGCGGCTTCGAGCGCGTAGGCGTAGCTGTCGGCGCCGAAGCCGCAGACCACGCCCACGGCGATGTCGGAGAAATAGCTGGTGTGCCGGAACGGCTCGCGCGCGTGCGGGTTCGACAGGTGCACTTCGATGAAGGGCAGGGCCACGGCCGCCAGCGCGTCGCGCAGGGCCACCGAGGTGTGGGTGAAGGCGGCCGGATTCACCAGCAGGAAGGCGGTGCCGTCGGCGCGGGCGGCCTGCACCCGGTCCACGAGCTCATGCTCGGCGTTGGACTGGAAGCTTTCCAGCGCATGGCCGGCGGCTTCGGCGCGCGCGGCCAGGCGGGCGCTGATGTCGGCGAGGGTCGTACGGCCGTAGATGCCCGGCTCGCGTTCGCCGAGCAGGTTCAGGTTGGGACCGTTCAGGACCAGGATCTTTGCCACGCCAGCCTCCCCAGGGGAGGCACAGTCTGGGGGCAGGGTGGGCGGGTTGTCCAGAAGATCGCCGCGACTTCGGCGATTTTAACGGGCGTTTGAATTTACCCAGGCCTGCACCGATTCCGGGTCCGGGAAGGCGCCGTAATGGGTCTTGAGCAGGGTGCCGTCGGCGCCCACCAGCACGGTGTAGGGCAGGATGCCGCGGCGGTTGCCCAATTGCACGGAGCTGTCGCCCGGGCCGGGAGTTTCCACCAGCAGGGTGAACTCCACTGGCACCTCGCGCAGGAAGGCCAGGGCCTCGTCCGGGGTTTCCAGGGCGATGCCGACTACTTTGACGCCGTTGCCGCCCTGCTGGCGCGCATAGGCGTCGAGCACCGGCATTTCCTTGCGGCAGGGGCCGCACCAGCTGGCCCAGTAATTGATGAGCCGGGTGCGGCCGGGGCCGGACACCCGCACCGGTTCGCCGGTGCGCAGGTCGGGCAGCGACAGCTCGGGCACCGGCTGGCCGACTTCGGTGACGACCATGCCCGGGGGCGCGGGTTTCTCGGCCGGCAGCAGCGCGCGCTGGCCCAGCCACCAGCCCAGCCAGGCCGACAGGCCGCCCAGCACCACGATGGCGCCCCAGGTGAGGATGGCGTCGCGCTTCATGTCAGTTCGCCGCCTTGGCCAGGGCCTCGTCCACGATGGACTGGGTGAGCAGGGTCGGCAGCACCTCGGGCTCGCCGCCGTTGCGCGGGTACACCACGTACAGCGGCACGCCCACGGCCTGGTGCGATTCGAGGAAGGCGGTGATGGCCGGGTCCACGTCGGTCCAGTCGCCCTTCATGTACACGGCGCCGGCGCGCTCGAGCGCTTCGCGGAAGGCGGGGCGGCCGAGCACGGTGCGTTCGTTGGCCTTGCAGCTCACGCACCAGTCGGCGGTCATGTTCACGAACACGACGCGGCCGTCGCGGCGCAGCTGTTCCAGTGCGTCGGCGGAATACGCGACCACGCCCGTCTCGGCCGCCGCGGCCTTTTCCGGGGCCGGCATGCGCTGCACCAGTACCGCCGGCCACAGCGCGGCCAGGATGATGGCCACGGCGATGCCCTTGGCCAGCGCGCCCTTCCAGCGCGCCTTCTCCCACAGCCACAGGCCCAGGCCCAGGCCCACCGCGCCCACCAGCGCCAGGCCGATGGCGTCGGCGCCGCGCTGCTTGGCCAGCACCCACAGCAGCCACACCGCCGTGAGGTACATCGGGAAGGCGAGCAGGTGCTTGAAGGTTTCCATCCACGCGCCGGGTTTGGGCAGGCGCGCCGCCAGTGCCGGCACGAAGCCGATCAGCAGGAAGGGCAGGGCCAGGCCCAGGCCCAGCGCCAGGAACACCACGATGGCGACCAGCGGCGAAGCCGTGAACGCGAACGCCAGCGCCGTGCCCATGAAGGGCGCGGTGCAGGGACTGGCCACCACCACCGCCAGCACGCCGGTGAAGAAATTGCCCGCCGGGCCGGACTTCTCGGTGAGCGACTGGCCCGCGCCCGCCAGCGAGGCGCCGAAGCTCACCACGCCCGACAGCGACAGGCCGATGGCCACCATCACCAGCGCCAGCGCGGCGATGACGCCCGGCTGCTGCAGTTGGAAGCCCCAGCCCAGGGCCAGCCCGGCCTGGCGCAGCGCCAGCGCGATGCCGCCCACCGCGGCGAAGCTGGCGAGCACGCCGGCGGTGTACCAGAGCGCATGCGCGCGCGCCTTGCGGTGGTTGCCGCCGCCCTGCGCCAGCGACAGCGCCTTGAGCGAAAGCACCGGCAGCACGCAGGGCATCAGGTTCAGGATGAGGCCGCCGCCGAGCGCCAGCAGCAGCGCCAGCCACAGCGAAGCCGCTTCTCTTGCAGGAGGGCCTTCAGGCCCGACCTGCTCCGTCGGGCCTGAAGGCCCTCCCACAAAAGGCCCTCCAACAACGCCGCCCGCCGGCAGCTGCAGCTCCACCGTTCGGGTCATCGGCGGGTAGCAGATGCCGTCCGTCTGGCAGCCCTGGAAGGTGACGCTGAGCGTGGCGGGCACGGCGCGGGTGTGGTCGCGGATGAGCGGCAACGGCGCGTCCACGGGCTCGAAGTACACCTGCACGTCGCCGAAGTGTTCGTCGAAGTGCGACTGCGAGGGCGGCCACTGGATCTCGCCGGCGCGCACGCCCTCGGCCTGCAGCTCAACCGAATTGCGCTCGCGGTAGAGGTAGTAGCCCGGCGCCGGGGTGAAGCGCAGCAGCAGCCGGTCGGCGGTGTCGACGATGGCCTCGAAGCGGAAGGCCTGGTTTTCCGGCAGCGGCAGGCCGCCGGCGGCGATGGCGGGAGTCGTGGCGGTGCCGAACAGGTCGGTGCCGGCGGGGGCGGCGAGCGCCTCGAGCCCGGCGGGCGTAGCGACGTCGGCGGGCAGCTCGACGGTGACGGTTTTCGTGTGCGGCGGGTAGCAGATGCCGACGTCGGCGCAGCCCTGGTACTTCACCTGGAAATCGAGCGTGCGCACACCGTCGGCGGCGGCGCCGGTGAGCACCGCGGTCACGTCGCCGCGGTAGGTCTGCACGTCGCCGAAGAATTCGTCGGTGTAGGCGATGCCTTCCGGCAGCTCCAGCGGGTTCGCCTTGAAGCCGCCATCGGCCGGCTGCACGCCCATGCGGTGCCGGTAGAGGTAATAACCCTCGGCGATCTTCCAGGTGAGTTCGATGCGGCCGCGTTCGGTGGCTTTCGCGCTCAGCGCGAAGGCTTCGTCGATGGGCAGCAGGTCGGCCTCGTCCACCGCCCGGGCGGCGGGGGAGAGGAGCAGCAGGGTGGCCAGCAGGGCCGACAGCCAAGGGGTCATGCGGGATCTCGGGCGGGGCGGGGGCGGCCGTGCAACGCCGGCCGCCCCGTGGGACCACCAGTATCCCCGGAAGTTCGCGGCCCTGGCGAATCGGGCCGCGCCAGTGTCAGGCCCGGGAGGTCATGGCCTCGACAAAATCCACCAGCGGCTGCTGCTCCGGGTTGCGCAGGGAGCGGAAGGCCACCAGCAGGCGCTCCTCCAGCCCGCACTGGGCGTAGAAGTTGAGCAGCATGGCCGGCGTGTCGTTGCCGTTGGCGTCGCCGGTGCCGCCGACCCAGCGGCTGCCGCGGCCGGTGGCCAGCCATTCGAAGCTGACGGCGGTGGCCATGGCGATCTTGGCCATGTTGTCGGTGGTGGGCTTGGCGCCGTCCTTGCGTTCCCATTGCGCCACCGCGCTGCGGGCCACGCCGACCGCGAAGGCCAGTTCCGACTGCGACATGGACGCGCCCCGGCGCGCCTGCCTGATGCGATTGAACAGAAGACTCATTGGTGTTTCCCCGAAATTGTCCTGCAAGGAACCAGCGCTGCACGTTTTGACTAACCATGTCAGCGCAACTGCCCGGAACCGGTGCATCTGCCCTAACCGCCCCCTCGGCAAGTGGGCAGGCGCCGGTGTTTCCGGGGCGTCGGACAGCGGCATTGAGCAGCCGGCCGACAGGGTGGGCGCCTCCTGCACCAACCGGGGCGTTGACCCCGGTCCCCGTCGCCATGCTCTAGTGGCGCGACACCCCTTGTTTCATGGGGTTTTGTCGCGGCCGGGCAGGCGACCGGGCACGCGCCGATTGTTGGGTTATCGCCGGCAGGAAATCAACTCGCGCGGGTGCGGCGTTTTGTCGCCCGGGCGGGTTGCACAGGGGGCAGGGATGAAAGGTTTGGCAGCGGGTTTGCTGCTGGCGTTGCTGGCCGACGCCGGCCTGCGGCTCCATGGCCACGTAGGCCTGGAGGCGGGGGCGGTCGTGCCGGTGCTCGGCGGCCTGCACCTGGTGGCCATCCCGGGCACGAGCGCCGCCGCCCTGGGCCTGGGGCCGGTGGCCTGGCGCGGGGTCTGCCTGGCCATGGCCCTGATGGCCGCCGCCTCCTTCGTGTTCACTTCCGCCCTGTCCGGGCGCGGGCGCGGGCCGGTGTTCGTGGCCGGCGCCTGGCTGGCGGCCGGCGTGGTGGCCCTGGCCGCGGCCGACCTGGCGGAGCTGCTGGCCTTCGGCTACCTGGTCGACACCCTGGCCTGGCAGCCCGGGATGACCGGCGGCCTGGTGTTCGGGCTCGCCCAGGCGCTGATGCCGGTGCTGCTGGTCACGCTGGCGGCCTGCTGGGCGGTGCAGCTGGCCGCGGGGCTTCGGCAGGGGTCTTGAAAGCCCGGGGGCGGGACTACAGATAGGGCGGGTCGCGCGGCCTTCCTGTGGCTTGGCCGCGCGCGTATCATTGGCACTCACCAGGGCCGAGTGCTAACAGCATAGGCCCATGTCGTTGAAATTAAAGGACTAAGAGGACTCTCATGAACATCAAGCCGCTGCACGACCGCGTGGTCATCAAGCGTATGGAAGAGGAAAAGATGTCCGCTGGCGGCATCGTCATCCCCGATTCGGCCACCGAGAAGCCCATCAAGGGCGAGGTGCTGGCCGTCGGCGCCGGCAAGGCGCTCGACAACGGCTCGGTGCGCGCCCCGTCGGTGAAGGTCGGCGACAAGGTGCTGTTCGGCAAGTACGCCGGCACCGAGGTCAAGCTCGACGGCACCGAGTACCTGGTGGTGAAGGAAGACGACATCCTCGCCGTCCTCGGCTGATAACGCGCCTGCCGCGCGACCAGTCACAACCCCCTCAAAGAATTCTGGAGTTTAGAAAATGGCTGCCAAGGAAATCCGTTTCGGTGAAGACGCCCGCGCCCGCATGGTGAAGGGCGTCAACATCCTCGCCAATGCCGTCAAGGCCACCCTCGGCCCGAAGGGTCGCAACGTCGTGCTCGACAAGAGCTTCGGCGCCCCCACGATCACCAAGGACGGCGTGTCCGTCGCCAAGGAGATCGAGCTGGCCGACAAGTTCGAGAACATGGGCGCGCAGATGGTGAAGGAAGTCGCCTCCAAGACCTCCGACAACGCCGGCGACGGCACCACCACCGCCACCGTGCTGGCCCAGGCCCTGATCCGCGAGGGCATGAAGGCGGTCGCCGCCGGCATGAACCCGATGGACCTCAAGCGCGGCATCGACAAGGCCGTCGTGGCCGCCGTCGAGGAGCTCAAGAAGATCTCCAAGCCCTCGTCCACCTCGAAGGAAATCGCCCAGGTCGGCGCCATCTCGGCCAACTCCGACGCCAACATCGGCGAGCTGATCGCCAAGGCGATGGACAAGGTCGGCAAGGAAGGCGTGATCACGGTCGAGGAAGGCTCGGGCCTGGACAACGAACTCGACGTCGTCGAGGGCATGCAGTTCGACCGCGGCTACCTGTCGCCGTACTTCGTGAACAACCAGCAGTCCATGTCGGCCGAGCTCGATGACCCGTTCATCCTGCTGTACGACAAGAAGATCTCGAACGTGCGCGAGCTGCTGCCCGTGCTCGAGGGCGTGGCCAAGGCCGGCAAGCCGCTGCTGATCGTCGCCGAGGAAGTCGAGGGCGAGGCCCTGGCCACCCTGGTGGTGAACACCATCCGCGGCATCGTGAAGGTCTGCGCCGTGAAGGCCCCGGGCTTCGGCGACCGCCGCAAGGCGATGCTGGAAGACATGGCCATCCTGACCGGCGGCACCGTGATTTCCGAGGAAGTGGGCCTGCAGCTCGAGAAGGCCACCATCAAGGACCTCGGCCGCGCCAAGAAGATCCAGGTCTCCAAGGAAAACACCACGATTATTGATGGCGCCGGCGCCGCCGACGGCATCCAGGCCCGCATCAAGCAGATCAAGGCCCAGATCGAGGAGACCTCGTCCGACTACGACCGCGAGAAGCTGCAGGAGCGCGTGGCCAAGCTGGCCGGCGGCGTTGCGGTGATCAAGGTCGGCGCCGCCACCGAAGTCGAGATGAAGGAAAAGAAGGCCCGCGTCGAAGACGCCCTGCACGCCACCCGCGCTGCCGTCGAAGAAGGCATCGTCCCGGGCGGCGGCGTCGCGCTGATCCGCGCCAAGGCGGCCATCGCCGGCCTCAAGGGTGCCAACGAAGACCAGAACCACGGCATCGTGATCGCCCTGCGCGCCATGGAAGCCCCGCTGCGCGAGATCGTCACCAACGCCGGCGAAGAGCCGTCGGTCATCCTCAACAAGGTGGTCGAGGGCAAGGGTGCGTTCGGCTACAACGCCGCCAACGGCGAGTACGGCGACATGATCGAGTTCGGCATCCTGGACCCGACCAAGGTCACCCGCACCGCGCTGCAGAACGCCGCGTCCATCGCGGGCCTGATGATCACCACCGAAGCGATGGTGGCCGAGGCCCCGAAGAAGGACGAGCCGGCCATGCAGGCCGGCGGTGGCATGGGCGGCATGGGTGGCATGGACTTCTGATCCCCCCGCAGTACCAAAGCCCCTCTCCCGCCCGCGGGAGAGGGGTTGGGGAGAGGGAACCCCGCCCAACGAAAAGCCCCGCTCCGGCGGGGCTTTTTTTTTGCCCCGGAATCGCCTCTGAACGCCCGGCACGACGCGTGACTTCCGGCAGGGGTGGCCGCTTGGCCGCGGGCCGCAGGCTGCGGCCTTCCCGAACGCCGAGCCTGCCCTGATGAAGCCCCTCCCGCTCCTCGCCGCCGCGTTCGCGGCCACCGCGCTCTGCGCCTGCACGCCGGCGCAGGTGAAGCTGCCCGCGGGCTTCGCCGAACGCGCGGTGGCGCATGCGGTCACCGGGCATTCGCCGCGCCGCTTCAACCAGCCCCTGCATTTCGGCCCCTACAGCGCGCGCCGGATGCACGAAGGCGACACGTTCCACTGGGAAGCGCCCATCGGCCGCACCGGCTTGCGCAGCAGCGAGCGGCCCTACGCCTTCACCCTGACCACGCTCGGCCAGCCGCCGGTGCAGGTGCAGTGCGCCTCGCGCCAGACGGTGCTGCGCCACGGCGACGAGGACTCGTCGCTGGAACTCGACCTCACCGCCTTCGAGGGTCCGCTGCTCGACTGCGGCCTGCGCATGGGCGACGGCGCGCCGGTGCTGCCGCTGTCGCTCGCCGTGACCAGCAACGGCTACCGCGGCGAGCTGGCCTCGCCCTGGGGAACCCTGGCCATCCGCAGCCTGCACGGCTACGCCGGCAGCGGCTTCACGTCGATGGAGCCCACCGGCTTCGAACTCACGCGCGCCGGCGAGCCGTGGATGGTGGTGGAAACCGTCAATGCCGGCCGCGTGCTGCTCGACCCCGTCGCCGACCCGCGCCAGCAGGCCTGGCTGGCCGCCGCCGCCACCGCCCTGCTGCTGCTCGACGCCGACCTGGGCGACTGACCGGGGGCGCCGCCCGCGGGCTTGACCGGGGACAAGAAAAGGGCCGGGAATCGGGATACCTTTGGGGGTATCAGCAAGGGATTCCCCGATGCCGCACCGCCTGTCGCCGCCGAAGCGCACTCCCTGGTTCCGGGGCCTGTTCCGCTGGCTGGGCGGTCGCGCCGCGGTCGAGCGCGACCTGATGTTCCACCTTGCGCCGGGACTGCAGGTGATCCTCGACCGCGAGCACCGCATCCAGCGCTGCAACCCCGCCTGGGAGGTGCTGCTGGGCTGGCGCGAGGACGAACTGCTGGGCACCGAACTTGCTCGGCTCCAGCACCCCGACGACGTGCAGCAGTCGCTGGACGAGGGCAGGGCGCGTCTGGAGCAGGGGCAGACGGTCAGCGGCTTCGAGAACCGCCTGCGCCATCGCGACGGCAGCTACCGGCGCATCCGCTGGTATGCCCGCCAGCTCGAGGACGGCCGCACCTATGGCTTCGGCCAGGACGTGACCGAATCGAGCCAGGTCGAACTGGAGCGCGACCTGTTCTTTGCGCTGGCCCCGGGCCTGCAGGGCATCGTGGCGCCCGACGGCACCCTGCGCCGCGTCGGCCAGGGCTGGCAGTCGGTGCTGGGCTATGACCCGGCGTCGCTGCTGGGCCAGCGCATCACCGAGCTGGTCCATCCCGACGACGTGGAGCCCACGCGCGCCGCGGTGCTCCGCGCCGTGGCCCAGGCAGGCACCGGCGCGCCCTTCGTCAACCGCTACCGCAGCGCCAGCGGCCAGTACCGCTGGATCCAGTGGTTCACGCGGCCCCTGCCCGGCACCGGCGAGCTCTACGGCTTCGGCCTGGACATCACCGAGCTCACCGAAGCGCAGGCGCGCTTCCGCTCCGCGTTCGACCACGCCGCCATCGGCATCTCGCTGGTCGGCCTGGATGGCCGCTTCCTGGAGCCGAACCCGGCGCTCTGCCGCCTGCTGGGTTATGCGCGCGAAGAGCTCGTGGCCATGACCTACAAGGACCTCACCTACCCACCCGACCTGGAAGCCGACGTAGCCCTGGCCACCGAGCTGGCCGAGGGCCGGCGCGAGTCGTACACCATCGACAAGCGCTACGTGACCAAATCGGGCCAGCTCACCTGGATCCAGCTCACCGGCTCGCGCGTGCTCGATGCCGACGGCCGGCTGCTGTACTTCATCGCCCAGGTGCAGGACATCAACGAGCGCAAGCGCGCAGAGCAACGCCTGACGGTGGCCAACGCCGAGCTCAGCAACGCCCTGCTCGAACTGCGCGGCTACGAAACGCAGATGCGCCGCATCCACGAGCTCAGCCAGCTGCTGATGGTCTGCGCCGACCGCGCCGAGGCCTATGAAGTGATGCAGCGGGTGTTCGGCGCGCTGCTTTCCGACCACCCCGGCTATTTCGCGGTGCTCGAGCCGCAGGCGCGCGAGCTGCGGCCGGTGTTCCAGTGGGGCGGCGGCGAGCCGGTGACCGCGCCCATCCCGGTGGGCGACTGCTGGGCGATGCGCCGGGGCGAGCCGCATGTAGTACTCGACGCGGCGCACGACCTGGCCTGCCACCACGTCACCCGCGACGAGCAGGGCTGCGCCTGCATCCCGCTCACCGTCAACGGCCGCACCAATGCCATGGTGCACGTGTCCGCCCTGGGCAACCAGACCGACGCCAGGCGCATCGGCGCGCTGATCGAAACCCTGGGCGAAGTGGTGAAGACCTCGCTCTCCAACCTCGATCTGCGCGAGCACCTGTCCGAGCAGGCCATCCGCGACCGCCTCACCGGCCTGTACAACCGCCGCCACCTCGACGACCAGCTGCCGGTGGAATTCGAGCGCGCCCGCCGCAAGGGCCAGCCGGTGTGCCTGGCCATGGTGGACATCGACCACTTCAAGCACTTCAACGACGACTTCGGCCACGAGGCCGGCGACGAGGTGCTGCGCGCCATCGGCCGCTACCTGCGCGAATCCCTGCGCCGGGTGGACCTGGTGTTCCGCTACGGCGGCGAGGAGTTCACCGTGATCCTGTCCGAAGCCGATGCCGCCGGCGCCCGCGCGCGGCTGGAAGCCATCCGCGAGGGCGCCAAGGGGCTCAACGTCTGGTACGGCGGCGAGAAGCTGCCCACGCCCTCGCTGTCGGTGGGCGTGGCGTTTTCGGACGCCGAGCACCCGGACCCGGAGTCGCTGGTCCGCGCGGCCGACCGTGCGCTCTACCGCGCCAAGGACCTGGGGCGGGACCGGGTGGAGTTCTCGGGCGGGGGCTGAGCGGCCGTTCGCCGCGCCGCGAGGCGTTAGTCCGGGGGAAGCCCTGGCCGGAGCAGGCGAATGGCGGATCGACGCGCAACCGGGGCCCGCCGCTGGGTGGGCGTGATGCTGCTGCTGGCCCTGGTGGGGCTGGCGGTGCTGCGTTCGCACTGGGGCACCCGGCACGACGGCTTCACGGTGGACGAGCCCTGGCACGTGGTGGCCGGCGTGTCCTACCTGCGCACCGGCGACTACCGGCTTAATCCCGAACACCCGCCGCTGGTGAAGCTGGCGGCCGGCGCCGCGCAGGCGCCCGGCTTCGTGCTGCCGCCGTTCGCGCCGCTGGTGGAGAAGTCGCAGGAGCGCGACTGGGTCGAGGACGTGATGTTCCTGCGCAACGACGCCGCAGCCGCGCAGCAACGGACGCGGCTTTCGCTCTGGGCCTTCCACGGCGCGCTGCTGCTGGGCCTGGGCCTGCTGCTGTGGCGCGCGCTGGGCCTGCCCTGGGCCGCGGGTTCGCTGGCCTTCCTCGCGGTCGAACCCTCGGTGGCGGCGCACCTGCCCGTGGCCATGACCGACCTGCCGCTGGCCCTGACGCTGGCCGTGGCCGTGGCCGCCGCCGGCCTGCTGCTGTCCACCTGGCAGTGGCGCTGGGTGCTGGCCGCCGGCCTGGCGCTGGGGCTGGTGCTGGGCAGCAAGCATTCCGGGCTGGCCGGCGTGGCCGGCGTGGGCCTGGTGCTGGGCATCGGCGTGCTGGCGGGCTGGCGCCAGGGCTGGGCAGAGGGCGTGCGCCGGCTGGGCCGCGTGTGCGCCGCGGGCGTGCTGGGCCTGGCCGTGCTGTGGGCCATGTACGGCTTCCGCTTCCACGCCGGGCCCGACGGCAGCGACGGCTTCAACCGCGCCATGGCCGACAAGGTGGCCGACCTCAACATCCCGCACTGGCGCCTGGCCATCGGCCTGGCCGATGAAGCGCGCCTGCTGCCGCGCGCCTACCTGTGGGGCCTGGCCGACACCGTGCGCGCCGGCGTCGAGGGCCGCGGCCAGGCTTCGCACCTGGTGTGGGGCGTGAGCCACAAGGGCCGGCCGCCCTGGTTCACCTGGCCTAGCATCGTGGCTTCGAAGCTGCCGTTGGCGCTGGCGGCCATGGCGCTGCTGGGCCTGCTGGCGCTGCGCTGGGCGAGGCTTCCCGCATCCGGGCGCTGGCTGCTGGCCGCCGCGGCCGGCGCCGGCGTGGTGCACCTGGGCGCGCTGATGTCGGGGCAGGGCACCTACGGCGGCATCCGCCACGCCCTGCCGCTGGTGGTGCTGCTGGCGCTGCCGGCGGGTGCGCTGCTGGCCCTGGCCTGGCAGCGCGGTGGCAGCGCGCTGCGGGTCGCCGCCGCCGTGCCGCTGGCCGTGGCGCTGGCGATGACCGCCGCCGAGCCGCGGCTGTGGGAGTACCACAACGAACTGGCCGGCGGCACCGCGGAGGCCTACCGGCAGTTCGGCAACGAAGGCATCGACCTCGGCCAGCGCTGGCCGGAGATCAAGGCCTACCACGACGCGGTGATCGCGCCCGAAGGCGCCACGCTGTATTCCGACTACTGGTTCATGGAAGAACAGGCCATCGCCGCGCGCACCAACTACCGGCGCAAGGTGGACAGCATCGACGACGCCAATGTCGAAGGCGTGTACGAAGGCTATTTCCTCTACTCCATGCACATGACCCTGCCCTGGCCGGAGTGGGGCTGGGACCCGGCGGTGGGCCTGAAGGGCCTGGAGCAGGTGCAGCGGCTGGGCTACGTCGCCATCTACAAGGGCCGCCGGCAAGACCCGCAGGGGCGCGCCTCCGACGTCTACCAGAAGGTGATCGAACACCTGTACAAGCAGGGCGGCGGGCGCGACGAGGTGGTGGCGGCGCGGCTGCAGGAAGTGATGGCGCAGCTGCCCTACCACGTGGGTGCAGCGATAGAACTGGGCAACGCGCGCCTGCGCCTGGGCGACGCCGCCGGCGCGCGCGCGGCCTACGGCCTGCCCCTGGCGCAGAAGATGATGCCGGTCGAACCCCTGGTGAAGGCCCAGCTCGAGGCGCAGATAGCGCGCCTGGCCGACGGCGTGCCCGCCGTCGACGTCCCGCCCCTGCGCAACCCCTGGATGGAATAGGCAAAGAAGGGGGTCAGGTTCACTTCCCGAACTCGCGCGCGCGCCGGGGGCGATGAGCCGGCCGGGTACTGGCGAACTGCCGGGTCTTGGCTTCCACCATCGCCCGGAAGTCGTCGCGACCCCAGGCGCGTTGCTGTCGGAGGTAGAGGCGGATGGCATCCAGTTCCTCGTCAGGCATCGCTTCGCGCAGCAGTGATTCGTAGGCAATTCCTGCAGGATACGCCGACGCCTGAAGCGCTTGCTGGGCGGGGTGCAGGGCGAGCAACGGGTCGTCGCGCCGGCCGCAGAGCGCTGCGCAGCTTGACCAAGGGTAGCTGGCCGGGTCGCTGGTCAGTCGTGCCCGGACCGGATTGAGGTCGATATAGCGGGCGCAGCGGAGCAGGTAGGTCTCGCTATCGACCAAACAAGCCTTGTAGCGACCTTCCCACAGCGTACCCGTGCGGTCGTGGCGGGCGTTGAATCGGGCCACGTAACGGCGCCCGAGTCGCTGCATCATCTGGCCCACGGCTCCTGCCTCCGGTGGTGTCAGGAGCAGATGGGTGTGGTTCCCCATCAGCACATAGGCATGCAACTGGCAGCCGGTGGCTTCCAGCGCCTCGCGCAGCAGCGACAGGTATTCCCACCTGTCGCGATGGTCGAGGAAGCAGGGCAGCCGGTTGTTGCCACGTTGGACGACGTGTTGGGGGATGCCTGCAAGGTCAATGCGCGGGAGTCGGGCCATGCGCCCAGTCCGCCACCTTGAGGGGGTGGCGGACCATCGCCAAAAGACCCGCACGTGTCTCAGGAGACTCCCTGTTCCGGAAGTGAACCTGACCCCCTTCTTGGTCAGGCCGCCTTGGGCTGGCGGGTGAAGCGGCGGGTCAGGGTTTCCAGCGCCGCGAAGGCCGCCGGCACGACCACCAGGCTCAGAGCGGTGGAGGTGATCAGGCCGCCGATCACCGCCACCGCCATCGGCTGGCGGAAGGCGGCGTCGGCGCCCAGGCCCAGCGCGATCGGCAGCATGCCGGCGCTCATGGCAATCGTGGTCATGATCACCGGGCGGGCGCGCTTGCGGCAGGCGTCCACCAGCGCGTCGTGCATGCTCAGGCCGTGCTCGTCCTCGGCCACCACGGCGTAGTCCACCAGCAGGATGGAGTTCTTGGTGGCGATGCCGATCAGCATCAGCAGGCCGATCAGCGCCGGCAGCGACAGCAGCGTGCCGGTGAGCAGCATCAGGCCGAAGGCGCCGCCCGCCGACAGCGGCACCGCCATCAGGATGATCAGCGGGTGGCTGGCGTGGTTGAACAGCAACAGCAGCACCGCGTACACGCAGAACAGGCCGGCGGCCATGGCCAGCGCGAAGCCCACGAACAGCTCCACGAAGATCTCGGCGTCGCCGTAGGGCTGGGTGCGCACGCCCGGCGGCAGGTTGTTGAGCGTGGGCAGCGCGTTCACCTCGTTCATCACGTCGCCCAGCGGGCGGCCGTTGAGCTCGGCGGTGAAGGTGACCTGGCGGGCGCGGCCCAGGCGGTTGATCACCGAGGGGCCGGCACCGGTGCGGATTTCCGCCACCGCCGACAGCGGCACGGTGCCGCCGTTGGCGCTGGGTACGCGCATCAGCGCCAGCATGGCTTCGTCCGACAGCGCCTGCGCGTCCAGGCGCACGCGGATCGGCACCTGGCGGTCGGGCAGGTTCAGCTTCGCCAGGCGCTGGCGGTAGTCGCCGCTGGTGGCGATGCGCGCGGCCTCGGCGATGTCCACCGTGGACACGCCCAGGTCGGCGGCGCGGCGCGCGTCGGGCACCACCACGATCTCGGGGCGCAGCAGCGAGGCGGTGGAGCTGATGGTGCCCAGGCCCTGGATGGTGCGCAGGTCGCGTTCCAGCGCCTGCGCGGTCTCGTACAGCGCGGCCGGGTCGTTGCCGGCCAGCACCACCTGCATCTGCTCGCCGGGTTCGCTGCTGATGAAGCGCTGGCGCACCCCGGGCAGGGCGGCCAGGCGCTCGCGCACCTCGCGCTCGAGCTCCTTCTGCGAGCGGTCGCGTTCGTCGCCCGGGCCCCAGTCGAGCACCATCACGGCCTTGCGCACGTCGGGGATGCCGCTGACGTTCGGGTCGCCGAAGTCGACGATGCCGCCGACGGTGGCGTAGGCCTGGCGCAGCTCGGGCAGGTCGGCCAGCAGGGCGCGGGCGCGCTCGCTCACCGCCACGGTCTGGTCCAGGCGCGCGCCCGGCGCGAGTTCCAGGCTCAGGTTGCTGCGGCCCAGGTCGGAGCCGGGGATGAAGGTGGCCGGGATCAGCGGCACCAGCGCCAGCGAGCCGATGAACAGCAGCAGCGCGCCCACCAGCGTCTTGGCGCGGTTGGCCAGCGCCCACTCGACCACGCCCAGGTACCAGCGCATCACCCGGCCCTCGCGTTCGACGTGCGGCTTGGGCTTGAGCTGGTAGGCCGCCATCATCGGCGTCAGCAGGCGCGCTACCAGCAGCGAGAACAGCACGGCGGTGGCGGCGGTCCAGCCGAATTCCAGAAAGAACTTGCCGGCCACGCCGGGCATGAAGGCGACCGGCACGAACACCGCGGCCAGCGTGGCCGAGGTGGCGATGACGGCCAGGCCGATCTCGTCGGCGGCGTCGGTGGCGGCCTGCTTGGGCGGCTTGCCCATGCCCAGGTGGCGGTCGATGTTCTCGACCTCGACGATGGCGTCGTCCACCAGGATGCCCACCACCACCGCCAGCGCCAGCAGCGTGACCATGTTGAGGCTGAAGTCGAACAGCCACATCACGCCGAAGGTGGGGATGATCGAGAGCGGCAGCGCCACCGCCGAGATCCAGGTGGCGCGCCAGTCGCGCAGGAACCACCACACCACCAGCACCGCCAGCAGCGCGCCCTCGTAGAGCATGGTCATGGACGAGTTGTACGAGGCCCGCACCTCGTCCACGGTGGAGAAGACCTGGGTGATGCGGATGCCGGGGTGTTCGGCCTCGAGCCGGCGCACCGCCGCCTCGACGCCCTCGCCGACCTCGATCTCGCTGCTGCCGCGGGTGCGGGTGACCGAGAAGGCCACCACCGGCTTGCCATCGAGCAGGGCCACCTGGCGGCGCTCGTCGTGGCCGTCGGTCACTTCGGCCAGCGCCGACAGCGGCACCTGGCCGCCGTCGGGAAGTCGGATGGGGAACAGGCGCAGGTCCTGGGCGTTGCCCACGGTGCCCACGGCGCGCACGGCCTGTTCGCCGCTGCCCAGGGTGGTGCGGCCGCCGGAGCGCTCGAGCTGGCTCGCGGCCAGCTGCTGCGACACCTGGCCCGCCGTGAGGCCGTAGGCCGCCAGCGTGCCCAGGCGCAGGTCCACCTGCACCTCGCGGTCGATGCCGCCGGCGCGCGCCACGCGGCCCACGCCCGGCACGCCGAACAGGGCCTTTGACACGTCGTTGTCGACGAACCAGCTCAGCTCGTCCTCGCCCATCCGGTCCGAGGCCACCGCGTAGGTCACCAGGGTGCCGCCGACCACGTCGATCTTGGCGACGATGGGCTCCTCGGCCTCCTGCGGCAGGTCGGTGCGCACGCGCGTGACCGCGTCGCGCACTTCGTCCAGCGCCTCGCCCAGGTCCTTGCCGATGCGGAATTCGACGAAGGTGGTGGACTGGCCCTCGACCACCGTGGACACCAGGTTCTTGATGCCCGGCAGGGTGGCGATGGAGTCCTCGATCTTGCGCGCCACCTCGGTTTCCAGCTGCGACGGCGTGGCCGAGGGCTGGGCGATGGTGACGGTGATGCCGGGGAAGGCGATGTCGGGGAAACGCGATACCGCCAGCTGGTTGAAGCCGACCAGGCCGACGATGCCCAGCAGCACGAAGGCCAGGATCGCCGGCAGCGGCCGGTTGATCGACCAGGTGGAGAAGTTGATCGCCATGGCTCAGTTCCCGGCCGGTACCACGCGCACGCGGTCGCCGTCGCCGAGGAAACCGGCGCCTTCGGCCACCACGCGTTCGCCTTCCTCGAGGCCGCTGCGCACTTCGACCACGCCGCCCTCGCGGGCGCCGGTTTCGACGCGACGCTGGGCGACCACGTCGCCGTCGCCGAGCACGAACAGGTAGCGGTAGCCGTCGCGTTCGACCAGGGCGCCGGCCGGCACGGTGAGCGCCTCGCGCGCGCCCAGCAGCAGGTCGCCCTCGGCGTACATGCCGGCGCGCAGTGCGCCCGGCGCGGGCAGGTCGGCGAAGACGGTGCCGGTGCGGCTGCGGCTGTCGAGCGAGGGCGAGACCTTGCGCACGGCGCCGACGACGGCCTCGCCGTCCGGGCCCCGCAGGCGCACTTCCACGCCGGGCGTGATGCGGATCAGGTCGGCTTCGGGCAGTTCGGCGCGCCATTCCAGGCGCTGGTCGCGGATCAGGCGCAGCAGCTCGGTGCCGGCGGCCACCACCTGGCCCGGCTGCACGCTGCGGGCGGAAACGATGCCGTCGTGCGGCGCGCGCAGCGTGGCGAAGTCCATGCGCAGGCGGGCGTTCTCGGCCTGGGCGCGCGCGGTCACTTCGCCGGCGATCAGCTGCTCGGCGTCGCTGGCGGCCACCAGCTTCTCGCGCAGCAGGCGTTCCCCGCGGCGGGCGTTGGCGGCGGCCACCTCGAGGTTGGCCTCGGCCTGGCGCAGTTCCATCGCCAGGGTGCGGGTGTCGAGCTGCAGCAGCGGCTGGCCCTTGCGCACCACGTCGCCCACCTCGACCCCGACCGAGGCGACGCGCTGGCCGGAGATCTCGACGCCCAGCACCACCTCCTCCCAGGCCGCGATGGAGCCCGAGGCCGGGATGCGCTCGGGCAGCGACTGCCGCTGCGGCGTGGCGACGCTGACGCTGAGGGCGGGCGTGCTGGCGGGGGCGGCCTCTTCGCCGGCGCAGGCGGAGAGCAGGAACACGAAGGGAACAACGAGCAGGGCTCGCGTGGCGCGGAAGGACATGTGGGGAATCGCCGTGGGGTGCGAAGCCGCGATTCTCCCAGAATCCCGGGCGGCCGCGACATGGTGGCGCGCCTGTCCCTTGGGCTAGGCTAAGGCCGTTTACATCGGCTTCACCTGGAGACCGTCGTGACCGCAACCACCCCGCCGCAGGATGCCAACGCCGAACTGGCGAATCGCATCGCCGCCCTCGACACCCAATCGGCGCTCTCGCGCCTGCAGGACGTGGCTGCCGCCGACGTCGCCCGGCTGCTGGGCAGCCTGCCGCCGGCCCGCGCCAACGACCTGCTCTCGGCGATGGAGCCCGGGCGCCGCGCCGGCGTCATGGCGGCCGCGCCCGCCGGCACCGACTGGGCCGACAGCCAGCGCTACGCCGAGGGCACCGTGGGCCGCCTGCTGGAAGACCCGCCGGCGGTGTTCCCCAGCGGCACGCGCGTGGCGGTGGCCATCGAGGCGCTGCGCGAGGTGGTCAAGCAGCGCCTGGTCACCTACCTGTGGGTGGTGGACGCGCAGCAGCGGCTGCTGGGCGTGGTGGCCTTCCGCGACCTGCTCTACGGGGAGCGCGAGCGTAGCCTCGACGACGTGATGATCCGCTCGCCCTTCTGCCTGCGCCCGGACATGGACCTGGTGGACGCGATGCGCGAGGTGGTGCTGCGGCACTACCCCGTGTACCCGGTTTGCGAAGCCGACGGACGGCTGGTGGGCCAGGTGCGCGGGCAGGTGCTGTTCGAGCAGCAGGCCTTCGAGATTTCCGCCCAGGCCGGCGCCATGGTCGGCGTCGAGAAGGAAGAGCGCCTGGCCACGCCGCTGTGGCGCAGCTTCAAGTTCCGCAACCCCTGGCTGCTGGTGAACCTGCTGACGGTGTTCGTGGCGGCGGCGGTGGTGGGTTATTTCGAGGACACCATCAACCGCGTGGTGGTGCTGGCGGTGTTCCTGCCGGTGCTGGGCGGGCAGAGCGGCAACCTGGGCTGCCAGGCGCTGGCGGTGATGCTGCGCGGCATGACCCTGGGCGAGCTCAAGGCCACCCGCATCGCCGCGGTGGTCGCCAAGGAAGGCGTGCTGGGCCTGCTCAACGGCGCGGTCACCGGCGCCATCGCCGGCGCGGCCATGTACTGGGTGGTGTCGAAGGACGGCGGCAGCGACGCGATGGGCCTGGCCCTGATCACCCTGGGCGCGATGTCGCTGAGCTGCATGGTGGCCGGCCTGGCCGGTTCGACCATCCCGCTGGTGCTCAAGCGCTTCGGCGCCGACCCCGCCACGGCCTCCAGCATCTTCCTCACCACCCTGACCGACGTGGTGAGCATGGGCAGCTTCCTGGGCCTGGTGACCCTGCTGCTGCTCTGAATCCGCGGCCTTGTTGCACTGCAACGTGCAACGCCCCCCGCCGCCGGGCAACCATGCTTGCGCTTCCGACGTGGGGGAGGGAGCGGAAAGCCCGCAGCTGCTTCAGCGCTGCGGGCTTTCTTTTTTTCCGGCGCCGCCGCGCGTGACAGAATCACGCCATGAGCCTTCCCCCTTCGCCCGGCGCGGCGACCGACGCCCTGGTTGAACGCGCGCTGGCGCGCCTGCTCGAACGCGCGCCGCAGGCGCTGGCGTCGCCGAAGCGGCGCGCGGCGCTGGCGCGGCTGGCGCTGTGCAGCGACTTCGCGCTCGACACGCTGTGCCGGCAGCCGGCGCTGCTAGAAACGCTGGACGCGCCCGGCGGCGACGCGCCCGAACTGCCGCCCGGCGCCGAACCCGACTGGCCCGCGCGCCTGCGCCGCTGGCGCGCTGCCGAATCCACCCGCCTGGTGTGGCGCGACCTGCACGGCCTGGACGACGTGGACGCCACCCTGGCCGGCAGCAGCCGCATCGCCGACCAGGCGCTGCAGGCGGCGGTGGCCGCGCTCTCGGGCCAGCTCGCGCAGGCGCATGGCGTGGTGCGCAGCGCCGGCGGCGAGGTGCAGTCGCTGGTGGTGTTCGGCCTGGGCAAGCTGGGCGGGCGCGAACTGAACTTCAGCTCCGACGTGGACCTGGTCTACGCCTTCCCCGAGCACGGCACCAGCGACGGCGCCCGCCCGCTCGACGGCGAAGCCTGGTTCACCCGCCTGGGCCAGCGCCTGGTGCAGCTGCTGGGCGACGTGACCGCCGACGGCTTCTGCCACCGCGTCGACCTGCGCCTGCGCCCCTTCGGCGGCAGCGGCCGGCTGGCGCTGAGCTTCGGCGCGATGGAGCAGTACTACCAGCGCGAGGGCCGCGACTGGGAGCGCTACGCCTGGATCAAGGCGCGCCCCGTGGCCGGCGACATCGCGGCGGGCGAGCGCCTGCTCGAGACGCTGCGGCCCTTCGTGTACCGCCGCTACCTCGACTACAGCGCGCTCGACGGCCTGCGCGAGATGAAGGCGCTGATCAGCGCCGAGGTGCAGAAGCGCGAACTCGCCGAGGACCTCAAGCTGGGCCCGGGCGGCATCCGCGAGGTGGAATTCCTGGTGCAGGCGCTGCAGCTGATCCGCGCCGGGCGCGAGCCGGCGCTGCGCGGGCGTTCGCTGCTGCCGGCGCTGGCCGCCCTGGCCGACGCCGGCCACGTCGCCGAGGCCACCGCCGACCGCCTGGCCGAGGCCTACCGCTTCCTGCGCCGGCTCGAGAACCGCGTGCAGATGCTGGCCGACCAGCAGGTGCACGCGCTGCCCGACGACCCGGTGGCGCGCCACCGCATCGCGCTGGCGCTGGGCTACCCGGGCGAACGCGAACTGCTGGCCGAGCTCGACGGCCACCGCTCGGTGGTGGCCGAGGAATTCTCCGGCCTGCTCGAAGCGCGCCATCGTCGCCGCGCGCCCGAGGGCGCGCTGGTGAAGTACTGGCGCGCGCTGCCCGACGGCGGCGACGCCGCGGTGCTGGCCGACGCCGGTTTCACCGACGCCGAGGCCCAGGACGCGAACCTGCGCGACTTCGCCCGCACCCCGGCGGTGCGCGCGCTGTCGCCGCGCGGCCGCCAGCGCCTGGACAACGTGCTGCCGGAACTGCTGGCCGCCGCCGCGCGTTCGCAGGCGCCCGACGCCGCGCTGCCGCGCGGCTTGGCGCTGCTGCAGGCGGTCACCCGCCGCACCAGCTACCTGGCCCTGCTCGAGGAACAGCCGGCGGCGCTGGCGCGGCTGGTGGACGTGACCGCGCGCAGCGCGCTGCTGTCGGAGCGCCTGGCCGCGCACCCGCTGCTGCTCGACGAACTGCTCGACACCCGCGCCGCCGGCCCGGTGCCCGACGCCGACGAAATCGCCGCGCTGGTCGATGAGGCCGTGCAGCGGCTGCCGCCGGACGACATCGAAGCCGGGCTCACCGCGCTCAACGAAGTGCGCCAGGCCATCGGCTTCCGGCTGGCGCTGGCCACCATGGGCCTGCGCGTAGCGCCGGTGGACGCCGCCGCGCGCCTGGCGGCGCTGGCCGAGGCCCTGCTGCGCGCGCTGCTGCGCCTGGCCGAGGACGACCTGGCGCGCCAGCACGGCCGCGTGCCCGGCGCGGGCCTGGCGGTGCTGGGCTACGGCAGCCTCGGTGGCCGCGAGCTGGGTTTCGGTTCCGACCTCGACCTGGTGTTCCTGCACGACGCCGCCGCCGACGCCAGCTCCGACGGCGCCCGCCCGCTCGACGCCGGCCGCTGGTTCGCGCGCCTGGCGCAGCGGCTGGTGAGCCTGCTGGGCGCGGTCACCGGCGCCGGCAAGCTCTACGACGTGGACGTGCGCCTGCGCCCGGACGGCGCCAAGGGCATGCTGGTGTCGAGCCTGGAGAGTTTCGCCGACTACCAGCGCCAGCGCGCCTGGACCTGGGAACGGCAGGCGCTGGTGCGGGCGCGGCCGATCGCCGGCGCGCCGGCGGTGTTCGTGGCCTTCGAACGCATCCGCGACGAAACCCTGAAGGCGCCGCGCGAACCGGCGGCGCTGCGCGCGGACGTGGTGGCGATGCGCCGCCGCATGCGCGCCGAACTCGACCGCAGCGGCCCGGCCCGCTTCGACCTCAAGCAGGGCGAGGGCGGCCTGGTGGACCTGGAATTCCTGGTGCAGGCGCTGGTGCTGCAGCACGCCGGCACGCACCCGGCGCTGTGCACGCCGCGCGACACGCCCGGCCTGCTGCGTGCGCTCGCCGCGGCCGGCGCGCTGCCGGCGCCGCACCTCGAACCACTGCTTTCCGCGCACGCGCTGATGCTCGACCTGGGCCTGGACTGCACCCTCGACCAGCGCCCCCGCATCGTTCCGCCCGACGACACCCTCGACGCCGCCCGCGCCGCCGTCCGCGCCGCGTGCTCCGCCTGTGGCTTGGATTTTTCTGCCACGGATTTTCGCGGATGAACGCGGATATCCACGGGTAAAGCAAAGAAACAGGAGTCAGAGCGCAACTTCGCGCCGCCGGAATTGTGCTCTGACCCCAATTAACTTGCTTTGGCTCTATCCGTGGTTATCCGCGTTCATCCGCGCAAATCCGTGGCCAAAAGCCTTTCCCGCACGATCGCCGCGATGCGCGGCGATTCGCGCAGGGGTTCCGCAGGCGCATCGTGCGGAAGCTTGCCCTGGGCCTGGATGCGGCCGCGGGCGAGCAGGGCGTCGAGGTAGCGGCGCACGCGGCCGGTGGCGCGGCCGGGTTCGGCCACGTGCACGGGTGCGGCGGTGGCGCAGGCTTCCGACACCATGTTCACCGAATCGGGCGACACCACGATGCGCTCGGCCCAGGCCAGCGCGCCTTCGTAGGGGTTGGCGCCGTCTTCCGGGCCGAACCAGCGCAGGCCCGGCGTGTCGGCCCAATAGCTGCGCGCCAGCGCCGCCAGCTTCGGCGGCGTGCGCCGCGAACCCAGCACCAGCAGGCTGCCGCCGCCCATCGCCAGCCAGTGTTCGAGCTTGGAAGCCATCACTTCGAAGGCGCCGCGGTCGAAGCGCACCGCCGGCGTCGGTCCGCCCAGCAGCACCAGCGTGCGTGGCGAAGGCAGTTGCGCGAACTCCGGGAAGGCCGCGCGTGCGCGTGCAAGCCAGGCCTCGTCCACGGGGTTGAGGCTGCCGCAGAGCGTGACCACGTTGCGGCCGGTCAGCCCGTCGTGTTCGGGCGCCACCACCAGGTCCCAGTGCCGGGTGTCGATGCGCGGGTGCAGCACCTGCACCGTCTTGCTGCCGCGTTCGCCCAGCAGACGCGTGGCCAGTGCGGCGCGGCGGCCGGCGCCCAGGGCCAGCGCGGGCGGGGCTTCGAGCGCGGTGCGGAAGTCCTCGCCGAACGCGGCCTGCGCGCCGGGCCAGCGCCGCGGCGCCACCCAGCCCCACGGCGCGGCGGCGTGCAGCGACCATTCGCGCGGCGCGGGGGCCAGGGCTTCCGCCAGCGCCAGCACCTGCCGGCGGTGGCCGGCGGCGCCGTCGTGCAGGGCCCAGGCCGGGGAGAGGGGATTCGACATTCCGGCAAGCGTAGCCGGAACGGTGGCGACGCCGCGAGGCCGCGGCGCCGCCGGGCCATGCGACGGGGTTCAGTCGCCGCTGAAGCGGGTGCCGAAGTTGATGCTGGCCGCCTCGACCATGCGGGCGTTGCCGCGGATCGCCATGGTGATGGTGACGGGCTCGCGGAAGAAGCGGCGCGCCTGCGCCTCGGTCAGGCCGTACTGGTCCACCAGCGCGCGCTTGCTCACCAGGCCGGCAATGCAGGTGCGGCTCTGGGTGTACTGGCGGGTGAAGAAGTCGCCGTCCTCGAGGTAACCGGCGTCGTTGATCGAGCCCAGCGCCAGTTCGATGGCGCCGTTGTACGGGTCGCCGCTGACCGGGTCGCTCAGGCCCTGCAGCACCTCGCTCTCGATGCGGTAGGAGGCCAGCGCCTGGAAGCGGTAGGGCTGGCGCGTGCCGGTGGCGTTGGAATACACGACGCTGATGATCGGCGTCTGCCAGTGGCAGATCAGCGAGTGGGTGCTGCGGCCCGGCAGCGTGATCGTGGCGAGGTCGGCGAGGTTGTAGGGGGTGAAGGCTGGCGCCGGGTTCACCGTGACGCAGTTCGGGTCAGCCGGGTCGCCCGGTGCGGGCGTGCAGTCGGTGGCCAGCGACACGTAGCCGGACATCAGGCCCAGCCACTTCATGTTGCGACCGAAGCTGTCGGCGTCGCCGACCTCCTCGACGGTGACGGCCTTGGCCGCCGCCTGGGGCCGCAGCTTCGCCTCGGCGGCGGCCTGGCGCCCGGCGCGCAGCGCGTCGGCGGCCGGAGGCGAGACGAATTCGTCGTTCGCCGCGGCGGGCAGGACCGCCAGGCCGGCGGCGAGGGCAAGGAACAGGGTGGCGCGGATCATGCGTGCTCTCCTCTCGGTGTCCGCCCCCGGCAGGGTGGCGGGAGGGCCGGGCGCGGGGGCGCCCCGGGGCTCACTCGATTTCCTTCACGCGGTACATGGGAGGCTTCGGACGGCCGCCGGGATATGGATGCAACGATACGTTTCCTTCCTGCGGCTGCGTTCCACTTTCAGGACGACTAGGCTGTCACCCCTGACCTGCCGCCCCGGAAAACCGATGACGCTGCCGCTCGCCACCGCCACCCTCGACCAGCTGTTCCTGCAGGCCCGCACCTACCGCGGCTCGGCCGACGCCTGGCTGGACCGCCCGGTGTCCGACGAGCTGCTCAGGCGGCTCTACGACCTGGCGCGCATGGGCCCCACCGCGCTCAACGGCAGCCCGGCGCGCTTCGTGTTCGTGCGCTCGGCGGAAGGCAAGGAAAAGCTGCGAGAGGCCCTCAACCCCGGCAACGTGGACGCCTCGATGGCGGCCCCGGTGACCGTGGTGATTGGCAGCGACCCCGATTTCCACGCGCAGCTGCCGAAGCTTTTCCCCTACGCCGACGTGGCCGGCCCCTTCGCCGCCAACCCGGCGCTGGCGGCCGAAACGGCGCTGCGCAACTCCAGCCTGCAGGGCGCCTACCTGATGATGGCGGCGCGCGCACTGGGCCTGGACTGCGGCCCGATGTCGGGCTTCAACCAGGAAAAGATGGACGCTGCGTTCTTCGCCGGCACCTCGATCCGCACCAACTTCGTCTGCAACCTCGGCTACGGCAACCCGGCCTCGCTGTCCCCGCGCGCCCCGCGCCTGGGCTTCGACGAGGCCGCCCGCCTGGCCTGACCCACACCACCCCGGAGAAACCCATGTTCAAGCGCCTCGCCCTTGCCACCCTGCTCACGGCCGCCTTCCTGCCGGCCTTCGCCGCCGACAAGTACGCCATCGACCCGACCCATACCCAGGTCGAATTCACCTACAGCCACTTCGGCTTCTCCAACATCACCGGCCGCTTCGACCAGGTGGAGTCGGAGTTCCTCTTCGATCCGGCCGACCCGACGAAGTCGAGCGTGAAGGTCACCATCCCGATGGCCAGCCTGAGCACCGGCGTGGCGAAGCTGGACGAGCACCTGCTCACCGCCGACTTCTTCGATGCCGCCCAGTTCCCGACCGCCACCTTCACCAGCACCGGCGTGACCGCGGCCGGCGAGGGCAAGCTCAAGGTCGCCGGCGACCTGACCATCCACGGCGTCACCCGCCCGGTGGTGATGGACGTGACCATCAACAAGGTCGGCACCCACCCGATGACCCAGGCCAACGCGGCCGGCTTCGACGCCTCGTTCGACATCAAGCGCAGCGAGTTCGGCGTGGGCGGCTACGCCCCGGCGGTCAGCGACGAGGTGCGCATCGAGATCACCGTCGAGGCCCAGCAGGCCAGGTAAGCGGGGCCGGGCAGCGCGTGTAAAATGGCTCCTCGGACTCCGAGGAACCCCCGCCCATGTCGCGTACCGACACCGCCACCGCCCGCGCCCCGGCCAACGCCGAGCGCCGCTACGAGGTGCAGCGCTCCGAGCTGCCGCTGTCCTGCCCGACGCCGGCCATGGCGCTGTGGAATTCGCACCCGCGCGTGTACCTGCCCATCGAAGCCACGGGCAGCGCCACCTGCCCGTACTGCGGCGCCGTCTTCGTCCTGAAGGACTGACGGCGCGGCGGGCACGGCCTTGCGCCGCCTCACCGTCGTCCAGCTCCTGCCTGCCCTGCACAGCGGCGGGGTGGAGCGCTCCACCCTGGAAATCGCCGCCGCGCTGGTCGCGGCCGGGCACCGCTCGGTCGTGGTGTCGGCGGGTGGCCGCCTGGTCGCCCCGCTGCTGGCGGGCGGCAGCGAACACATCGAACTGCCCATCGGCGCCAAGTCGCTGCGCGCCTTCGCCACCATGCGCCGGCTGCGCAAGGTGCTGGCCGCGCTCAAACCCGACATCGTGCACGCGCGCTCGCGGCTGCCCGGCTGGCTGGGCTGGTTTGCGCTGCGCGGCCTGCCGGCGCCGCGGCCTCGTTTCGTCACCACCGTGCACGGCCTGAATTCCCCCGGCCGCTACAGTTCCATCCTGTGCCGCGGCGAGCGCGTGGTGTGCGTTTCCGGCACCGTGCGCGCGCACGTGCTGCGGCAGTGGCCCGGCACCGACCCGGCGAAGCTGCAGGTGATCGAGCGCGGCATCGACCCGGCGCAGTTCCCGCGCGGGCACCGGCCCGACGCCGCCTGGCGCGCGCGCTTCGCCAGCGACCTGCCGGCCCTGCAGGGCGGCCGCCTGCTCTTGTTGCCCGGCCGCGGCACGCGCCTGAAGGGCCATGCCGACGCCATCCGCCTGCTGGCCGCGCTGCGCGCCGGGGGCGAGGACGCCCGCCTGTGGCTGCTGGGCGCGCGCGAGCCGGGGCGCGAGGCCTACCTGGCCGAGATCGAAGCCCTGGCCGCGTCGCTGGGCGTTGCGGCCGCGCTGGCCATCAGCGAGCCGCGCAGCGACGTGCTCGACGCCTACGGCGCCGCCGACCTGGTGCTGCAGGTGTCGAACAAGCCCGAGGCCTTCGGCCGCACCGTGCTCGAGGCGCTGTCGGTGGGCCGGCCGGTGCTGGGCTGGGCGCATGGCGGCGTGGGCGAACTGCTGGGTACGCTGTACCCGGCCGGCGCCGTGCCGCCGGGCGACCACGTCGCCTTGGCCGCCGCGGCGCGCGCCCTGCTTGCCGCGCCGCCGCCGGTGCCGGTTACCATGCCGCACACCCTGGCGGCCTTGCAGTCCGCCACCCTGGACCTCTATGCAAGCCTCGTCTCCGACTGAAGCCCGCCTGCGCTGGGCCCCCTGGTGGGTGCTCGCGTTCGTGGCGCTGTGGCCGCTGCCGGGCCCGGCCGAAACCGTGCTCTCGCTGGGTTCGCTGCTGGCGATGGCGCTGCTGGCGCTGCGGCGTTTCCGCGGCGGCATGGTGCTGCTGAGCCACGAGGCCTGGGCGCTGACCAGCGTGCTGTTCCTGAGCTACTGGCTGCCCGAGCTGGTTTCCTCGCTCGACGCCTACAACCCCGGGCGCGCGCTGCGCGAATCGCTGCTCGACCTGCGCTACCTGCCCTTCCTGTGGCTGGTGGCCATCGCCGTGGGCACCGAGCGCGGACGCCGGCTCACCTTCGGCGGGCTGGCGGTGATCCTGGGCTTCTGGCTGCTCGACGCCCTGGTGCAGGCCAGCACCGGTTTCAGCCTGGGCGGCCCGGCCACGGCCGACCGCCTGAGCGGCGTGTTCGGCGCCGACAACCTCAAGCTCGGCCTGGTGCTGGCCAGCCTGGCGCCGTTCCCGCTCACCTCGGCGGCCGAACGCTTCGGCCTGGCCGGCTGGCTCGTGGCCGCGCTGGTGCTGGTGGCGGTGGTGCTGCTGGCGGGCGCGCGCGCGTCCTGGGTGACGCTGGGCCTGGTGCTGGTGTTCAGCGCCTGGCAGCAGTTCCGCAACCGCCGCGTGATCGTGGCGCTGGCCCTGGGCGCGGCGGCCGTGCTGTGCGTGGCCACGCTGGGCTCGGACAAGCTGCAGCAGCGCATCGAACGCACCGAGGCCATGCTGGCCGGCAGCCCCGAAGGCATGGACCACGCACTGTCGGGCCGCCTGCCGATCTGGGCCACGGCGCTGCGCATGGCCGCGGCGCACCCGGTGAACGGCGTCGGCGTCCGCGGCTTCCGCGACGCTTATCCGCAGTACGCCGCGCCCGACGACCCCTGGCTGCGCGACGGCGACCACGGCGCGGGTTACCACGCGCACCAGATCGTGCTCGAGGTGCTGAGCGAAACCGGGTTGTTCGGCCTGCTGTGCTGGCTGGGCGGCGTGGCGCTGGCCTGCCGCGCCTGGCGCTTCGCCACGCCGGAAGCGCGGCTGCGCGCGCGGGCACCGGCGCTGGCGCTGGCGGTGACCTTGTTCCCGCTCAACACGCACCTGGCGTTTTATTCCACCTTCTGGGGCGGGCTGACGCTGCTGCTGGCGGCGCTCTACGCCGGCAGCCTGCTGGCCGACGGCGGCCGCCGCCCGGACTGAGCCGCGTGGCCTGCGCGCTGCTGCCCGTGCTCGACCTGCTGGCGAAGGCGGTGGCGCGCCTGCCGCAGCGCGCGCTGCTGGGCCTGGGCCGCGCGCTGGCCTGGCTGGCCTGGCCGCTGCTGCGTTCGCGCCGGCGCGTGGCCCGCATCAACGTGGACCTGTGTGTCCCCGGGCTCGACGCCGCGGCGCGCCGCCGCCTGGCCGACGCCAGCGTGGTGAACACCGTCATCGGCGCGCTCGAGCTGCTGCGCGCCTGGCATGCGCCGCCGGCGGCGCTGGCGGGGCTGGCCGAAGTCTCCGGGCTCGAACACCTGCGCGCGGCGCAGGCGCGCGGCCAGGGCGTGCTGCTGATGTGCGGCCACTTCACCCACACCGAGCTTGCCGTGCGCCTGCTCGGCGAAGCGCTGGGCCACTCGCCGCGGGTGGTGGTGCGCCGGCACAACAACGCCTGCCTCGAGGCCTGGTTCGAGCGTTCGCGCGCGGCGGTGTACGGGCCGAGCATCGGCAAGAAGGACGTGCGCGGCCTGCTGCGCGCGCTCTCGGGCGGCGAGGCGGTGGTGTATTCGGCCGACCAGAACTTCACCTACCAGAAGGCCTTCGTGCCCTTCTTCGGCGTGCCGGCGGCCACGCTCACCGCCACGCCCGACCTGGTGCGGCGCGCCAACGCGGTGCTGCTGCCGTTCTGGTACCGCCGCGGCGACGATGGCCGCTACCGCGTGCGCATCGAGGCGCCATGGCCGGGCTGGCCCTCGGGCGACGCGGTGGAAGACGCGGCGCGCTACATGCGCGAACTGGAAACCGTGGTGCGCGAATGCCCGGAGCAGTACCTCTGGGCGCACCGCCGGTTCAAGACCCGACCGCCCGGCGAGCCGCCCGTTTATTGACCGCTCGTGTAGGAGCGACTTTAGTCGCGAAGCTTTTCGCGAAGAGCTTCGCGGCTGAAGCCGCTCCTACGAATAGCGGCGCCGGCTGCCGTCGGGCTGGCGCTTGAAGCGCTGGTGCAGCCACAGGTACTGCTCGGGGCGCCGGCGGATCAGCCCTTCGAGCGTGGCCATGATGCGCGCGGTGTCGGCGGTGGCGTCGCGGGTGGGGAAACCTTCCAGCGGCGGCAGCACTTCGATGCGGTAGCGGCCGTCGGGCAGGCGCTCGTGGAACAGCGGCAGCACCGCCGCGTCGCTCAGCCGCGCCAGCTGGTGGGTGGAGGTGAGGCTCCAGGCCGGCTGGCCGAAGAAGGGCACGAACACGCTGTCGCCGCGCCGCGTTTCCTGGTCGGGCGCGAACCACAGCACGCCGCCCTGCTTGAGGTGGCGGATGGCCGGGCGCAGTTCGTCGCGCGCGAACATGGCCTCGGCGTGGCGCAGGCGGCCGCGCTTGACCGCCCATTCCATCGCCGCCTGCTCGTGCGGGCGGTACATCGCGCCCAGGCGCACGTGCTGGCACAGCAGGCGCAGGCACACTTCCAGCGTGGTGAAGTGCGCCGAGACCAGGATCACGCCGCGGCCGCCCTGCTGCGCGGCATGCAGGTGCTCGAGCCCGCTGATTTCGAAGCCGCGGTCCACTGGCGCCAGCCGGCCCCACCAGGCGCGCAGGAATTCGAACAGGCCCAGGCCCAGCGACTCGAAGTTCGCGCGCAGCAGCGCCGCGCGCGCGGCTTCGTCGCGCTCCGGGAAACACAGCGCGAGGTTGGTGGCCGCGACGCGGCGTCGGCCCGGCAGCAGCCGGTACAGCAGGCGCCCCAGCCAGGGCCCGGCCGCGTGCTGCAGCCACCACGGCCAGCGCGCCACCGTCCAGCCCAGGCCCACCAGCAGCCACGTGGGCCAGGTGCGCGGGGACAGCGGCGGCGGCGGAAGGTCGGGCGTGGCCATGCGGACGCCATTCTAGCCGCTGGGGCCCCCGCGCCGCGGGCGAGGTCGGGTATCCTGCCGCCCATGCAACTCACCCTTGGACAGCGCGTGCTGATGGGCCTGTACGCGCTGGTCCTGCGCCTGGCCTTCCCGATCACGCTCTACCACCTGATCTGGCGCGGCATGCGCCAGCGCGAGTACCTGCAGCGCTGGACCGAGCGTTACGGCTGGCTCGAGGGCAAGCTCGACCTGCACGATTCGATCTGGGTGCACGCGGTGTCGGTGGGCGAAGTGATCGCCGCGCGCCCGCTGGTGGACGGCCTGCTGCAGCGCTACCCGGGCCGGCCGCTGCTGGTCACCACCATCACGCCCACCGGCTCCGAACGCGTGCGCGCGCTCTGGGGCGACCGGGTGAAGCACGTGTACCTGCCCTACGACCTGCGTTCGATGGTGCGGCGTTTCCTGGACCGCGCGCGGCCGGCGCTGGCGATCATCGTCGAGACCGAGATCTGGCTGAACCTCTACGTCGAATGCGCGCGCCGCGGCGTGCCGCTGATGATGGTGAACGCGCGCCTGTCCGAGCGCTCGCTGCGCGGCTACCTGCCGGTGCGCGCGCTGGCCAGGGTGGCGATGCAGGCGGTGAGCCTGGTGGCGGCGCAGTCGCGCGCCGACGCCGAGCGGCTGGCGCAGATCGGCGCGAACCCGGCGCGCATCGTCGTCACCGGCAACCTCAAGTACGACCTGCACCTGCCCGAGGGCGTGGCCGAGCAGGCGCTGCTGTGGCGTCGCGGCTGGGGCGAGTCGCGCCCTGTGTGGATTGCCGCCAGCACCCACGGCCCCGAGGAGGCGCAGGTGCTGGCCGCGCACCAGCGCCTGCTGGCCGAACGGCCCGACGCGCTGCTGCTGTGGGCGCCGCGCCACCCCGAGCGTTTCGGCCCGGTGGCCGAATCGCTGCGCGAGGCCGGGCTGAAGGTGCGCTGCCGCCGCTCGCAGCGCCTGCCGGGCGTGGCGACCCAGGTGTTCGTGATCGACACCATCGGCGAGCTGCTGTGGTTCTTCGCGGCGGCCGACGTGGCCTTCGTGGGCGGCAGCCTGTGCCGCGTGGGCGGGCACAACGTGCTCGAGCCGGCCTCGCTGGGCGTGCCCAGCGTGGTGGGCCCGCACACCTTCAACTTCACCGAGGTCACCAACCGCCTGCGCGACGGCGGCGGCCTGCTGCAGGTGTCGGACGGGGAGCAGATGGCGGAGGCCGTGCGCGGCCTCATCGCCGACCCGGAGCGCAGGCGCCGGATGGGCCAGTCGGCGCGCACCGAGATGCGCGCGCTGGCCGGGGCCCTGGGACGCACGCTGGACCTCGCGGACCAGGTGCTGGCGGGCCGGCGCGGCTAGCGCACCGGCCCGCGGGGGAGGGCTCAGCCCTCGGCGTCGGCCGCGGCGAGCGCGGCTTCGGCGTCGTTCACCAGCACGGCGTTCACTTCCTGCAGGTCTTCCAGGGAAATGGTGCCGGCGGCCTGCTTCAGGCGCAGGGTGTTGACCAGGAAGGCGTGGCGCGAGCGCGCGTATTCGCGCTGGGCCAGGAACAGCGCCTGCTGGGTGATCAGCACGTCGACGATGGTGCGGGTACCGACCTCGAGGCCGGCCTCGCTGGCTTCGTACGCGGCCTGGGCCGACACCACCGACAGGCGGCGGGCCTCGACCTCGGCGGCGCCGGCGGACAGCGAGCGCTGGGCGTTGCGGGTCTGGCGGACCACCGAGCGGCGGGCCTGCTCGAGCTGGTCGGCGGCGATGTCGCGGCCGTGCACGGCCTGGCGCACCTGCGACTGCACGGCGCCGCCGGCGTAGAGCGGCACGCTCAGCGAGATGCCGACGCTGCTGCTGCCGCCCGAGCTGTTCGGGCTGCCCGGGAACTCGCTCTGCCAGCCGGCGCTGTCGCCGATGGAGGCGGTGGCCGCCAGCGACGGCAGGTGCGCGGAGCGGGCGGTGCCGATGTCGCGCTCGGCGGCGGCCAGGCCCAGCTCGGCGGCCTTCAGGCTCGGGTTGGACTCGGCGGCGATCGACACCCATTCCTCGGCGGTGCGGGTGTCGGTGTTCTCCGGCTTGTAGTCCGGGGCCAGGCCCATCAGGCCGTCGAGCGGCTGGCCGGTGATCTCGGCCAGGGCCTCGCGCGAGTCCTCGAGCGCGGTGGCCGCGGCGATGGCGTTGGCGCGGGCGGTGTCGTAGCGGGCGCGGGCCTCGTGCACGTCGGTGATCGGGGCCAGGCCCACTTCCAGGCGCTTCTCGGCCTGGTCGAGCTGGCGCTTCACCGAGCGCTCCTCGGCGCGCGAGGAGGCCAGCGTCTCGATGGCGGTGAGCACGTTGAAGTAGGCGTCGGCGACGCGCACCAGCAGGTTGTTGGCTTCGGCCTGGTAGGTGGCGTCGGCCTGCTCGCGGCGCAGCTTGGCGGCGTTGAGCGCGGTGTAGTTGCCGTGGTCGTACAGCGACTGGCTCAGGCTGGCGCCGTAGCTGCGGCCGCGGACGTAGCCTTCCTCGCCGCGCACGCGGTCGTCGCCGATGCTGGCGCTGGCGCTGAGCTGCGGCAGCAGGCGGGCGCGGCTCTGCACCACGCCTTCGCCGACGGACAGGCGCTGGGATTCGGCGGCGGCGAGCACCGGGTCGCTCTGGCGGGCCATTTCATAGGCCTTCATCAGGTCGGCGGCCGAGGCGCTGCCGGCGACGCCGGTCAGCAGGATGGCGAGGGTGAGGGGGCGGAGGCTCAGGCGCATTGGGGGAGGTCCTGGATTCAGAGGGAGAAATGCGGGGCCGGTTCGGCGCCGTGCAGGTAGGGCACGTCGGTCTCGAACAGGCTTTCGCGATGGAAGCCTTCGCCGCGGCGGGTGACGAGCACCGCTTCCTGCACCGGCGACTGGCCGTGGATGACGAACAGGCGGCCGCCGGGCTTGAGCCAGGCGCCGAAGCGCTCCGGGTCGGTGGCGACGGCGCCGGTGACGCAGATCGCGTCGAAACCGTGGGTGGGCTGCCAGGCGAAGGCGTCGGCCGTCTCCAGGCGCACGTTGGTGATGCCGTCGCCGGCCAGGCGGGCGCGGGTGCGCTCGACGAAGTCGGCGTGGCGGTCGATGCTGGTGACCTCGCGGGCCAGCGCCGCCAGGCAGGCGGTGATGAAGCCCGAGCCGGTGCCGATCTCCAGCACCTCGTCGCCCGGCTCGATGGCCATGGCCTGCAGCATGCGGCCTTCGACCACCGGCTTCATCATCACTTCGCCATGCTCGAGCGGCAGCGGCAGGTCGGCGAAGGCGAGCTTGCGGTGGCGCGCCGGAACGTAGTCCTCGCGGCGCACGGTCATGAGCGTTTCGAGCACGCGCGGGTCGAGCACGTCCCAGGGCCGAACCTGCTGTTCGACCATGGCGAAACGGGCCTGCTGGAAGTCAATCGTCATGACGTCTAAATCCTTGAATCGCAAGGGTGCTGATTCTACGCCCGGCCCCGTGAAGGCGGAAGGCGGAAGCAGGGGACGCTGCGTGCCGACAGGATGCTGGCGGCTGCCGGGACCCCGTAGTGCCATTAGTCACCGGGACGGGCGGCGGGGTGGCGGGGCGTTCAGGGCTCATCGGCGACCCGGTCCGTAGGCGCGCAGGAACATGTCCACGGTGGCCTCGACATGGCGCTCCAGGTCGGGCCCGGCCAGGGTCGCGTGGCAGCTGCAGAGCAGGCGCGCGTGGTGTTCGCCCTTGAGCAGGGCGAAGAACTGGGCGGCGGCGAGGGTGCAGTCGGGCACCTGCAGTTCGCCGGCCTCGACCTCGGCCCGCAGGAAGGCCGCGAAGGCTTCCTGGATGCGCTTGGGGCCGGCCTCCCAGAACAGGTGCGGCAGCTGGGAGTCGTCCGGCAGTTGGCGGGCCATGATGCGGTGCACCGCGATGGCCTCCTCGGAGGTGATCAGGCCGAACAGCGCCCGGCCGATGCGCACCAGTTGCTGGCGAATGGGGCCGGCGAAGCGGGCCACGAACAGGTCGGCCGGCAGGAGGTCCTCGCACTTGGCCTTCACCGCCTCGACGAACAGGGTGTCCTTGTCCTGGAAGTGGCTGTAGACCGTAAGCTTGGACACCCCGGCGGCCTGGGCCACGGCGTCCATGGAGGTGCCGTCGTAGCCCCGGGCCAGGAACAGCGCCTTGGCCGCCTCGAGCACGGCCGCGCGCTTTTCCGGGTCCTTCGGGCGGCCTGGCGGCGCAGTGCGGGGGGCAGCGACCATGGGGGGCAAAAAGATTATTGAACTGGCGAGTATGGTAAAGATACCATCCGCCCAGTTCAATCACCGCCGACGCCATGAAGAGCGCAGCCCCGATGCCCCGTTCGATCCTCCTGGCCGGCTTGCTGGCCCTCGTGGCCGGCTGCTCCGGCGACGCCGAACCCGAGGCCGCCGCGCGGCCCGCCATGGTGGTGCAGGCGCGAACCCAGGGCGCGGCGCTCAGCGCCTACGCCGGCGAAGTGCGCGCGCGCCACGAGCCGGCGCTGGCCTTCCGCATCGGCGGCAAGCTCGCGCGCCGCCTGGTGGACGTGGGCGACCGCGTGAAGGCCGGGCAGGCGCTGGCCGAACTCGACGCCGCCGACGTGTCGCTGCAGCGCGAATCGGCGCAGGCGGCGCTGGCCTCGGCCGAATCCGACCTGGCCCTGGCCGCATCGGAACTCGAGCGTTACAAGAGCCTGTTCGAGCGCCAGCTGGTCAGCCGCTCGCTCTATGACGCCCGCGTTTCGGCGCACGAGGCGGCGCAGGCGCGCGTGCGCCAGGCCAGGGCCCAGGCTTCGGTGTCCGAGAACCAGGCCGACTACGCCGTGCTGCGCGCGCCGGGCACGGGCGTGATCGCCCAGCGCCTGGCCGAGGCGGGGCAGGTGGTGGCGGCCGGCCAGACCGTGTTCGTGCTGGCCGAGGACGGCGAGCGCGAGGTGCTGATCAGCGTGCCCGAGCGCGACGCCGCCGGTTTCGCGCCCGGGCGCCAGCTGGCCGTGGAGCTGTGGTCGATGCCCGGCAAGCGTTTCCCCGGCGTGCTGCGCGAAATCGCGCCGGCCGCCGACGCGCAGGCGCGCACCTTCGCCGCGCGGGTCAGCTTCGACCCCGGCCAGGCCAGCGTGGACCTGGGCCAGAGCGCGCGCGTCTACGCCACCGCCGAGGGCGGCGAGGAGCTCGCGGTGCCGCTGTCGGCGGTGTACGAACGCGAAGGCCAGGCCGCGCTGTGGGTGGTGGACCCGGCGAAGTCCACCGTGCACCTGCGCCCGGTGCGGCTGGGCCCCTACGGCGAGCGCTGGGTGCCGGTGAAGGACGGCCTGCAGCCCGGCGAGTGGGTGGTCGCCGCCGGCGTGCACCTGCTGCTCGAGGGCCAGCGCGTGAAGCCGATCGACGGCGACAACCGCCCGGTCGAGCTGCTGCCCGCGCCCGCCGACGCGCGCTGAGGAGCGGCCATGGACTCGCGCTTCAACCTCTCCGAATGGGCCCTGCGCAACCGTTCGCTGGTGCTCTACTCGATGCTGCTGCTCGCGCTGATCGGCATCTTCAGCTACCAGCGCCTGGGCCAGTCCGAGGACCCGCCCTTCACCTTCAAGATCATGGTGGTGCGCACCTTCTGGCCGGGCGCCACCGCCGACGAGGTGGCCCAGCAGGTCACCGACAAGATCGAGAAGGAAGTGATGGAGACCGGGCGCTACGAATTCGTGCGCTCGTACTCGCGCGCCGGCGAATCGCTGGTGATGCTGATGTCGCGCGATTCGCTCAAGTCGAAGGAGCTTCCTTCGCTCTGGTACGACGTGCGCAAGAAGATCGGCGACATCCGCCACACCCTGCCGCAGGGCGTGGTGGGGCCGTACTTCAACGACGAGTTCGGCGACACCTTCGGCAACATCTACGCGCTCTCGGGCGACGGCTTCGACTACGCCACGCTCAAGGACTACGCCGAGCGCATCGAGCTCGAGCTGCACCGCCTGCCCGACGTGGGCAAGATCGAGCTGGTGGGCCTGCAGGACGAGAAGATCTGGATCGAACTCTCGAACACCAAGCTGGCCACGCTGGGCGTGCCGCTGGAGCTGGTGCAGCAGGCCATCGACCAGCAGAACGCCATCGCCCCGGCCAGCTTCTTCGAAACCCCCACCGACCGCGTGCAGCTGCGCGTGTCGGGCCGTTTCGACAGCGTGCAGCAGATCCGCGACTTCCCCATCCGTGTCGGCGACCGCAGCTTCCGGCTGGGCGACGTGGCCGACGTGCGCCGCGGCTTCGCCGACCCGGCGGCGCCACGCATGCGCTTCATGGGCGAGAACGCCATCGGCATCGCCGTGTCCATGCGCGACGGCGGCGACATCCTGCGCCTGGGCGACGTGCTCGACCGCGAGTTCGCCCGCCTGCAGGAAAACCTGCCGGTCGGCATGACCCTCAAGAAGGTGTCCGACCAGCCCGCCGCGGTGCGCACGGGCGTGGCCGAGTTCGTGCGGGTGCTGGCCGAGGCGGTGGTGATCGTGCTGCTGGTGAGTTTCTTTTCGCTGGGCTTCCGCACCGGCCTGGTGGTGGCGCTGTCGATCCCGCTGGTGCTGGCCATGACCTTCGCGGCCATGTACTACTTCGGCATCGGCCTGCACAAGATTTCCCTGGGCGCGCTGGTGCTGGGCCTGGGCCTGCTGGTGGACGACGCCATCATCGCGGTCGAAATGATGGCGGTGAAGATGGAGCAAGGTTACGACCGCCTGCGCGCGGCCGCCTTCGCCTATAAATCCACCGCCTTCCCCATGCTCACCGGCACCCTGGTGACGGCGGCGGGCTTCCTGCCCATCGCCACGGCGGCCTCGAGCACGGGCGAATACACCCGCTCGATCTTCCAGGTGGTGACGATCTCGCTGCTGCTCTCGTGGGTGGCGGCGGTGGTGTTCATCCCGTACCTGGGCGACAAGCTGCTGCCCGACCCGAAGCCGCACGCGGGCGGCCACGCGCACGACCCGTATTCCACGCCCTTCTACCAGCGCATCCGCCGCTGGGTGACCTGGTGCGTGCGCCAGCGCAAGACGGTGATCCTGGTGACGGTGGCGGCGTTCGTGGCCTCGATCATGCTGTTCAGGTTCGTGCCGCAGCAGTTCTTCCCGTCCTCCACCCGGCTCGAACTGATGGTGGACCTGGAGCTGGCCGAGGGCGCTTCGCTGCACGCCACCGAGGCCGTGGCCAAGCGCCTGGAGGCCGAACTGGCCAAGCGAGAGGACGTGGAAAGCTTCGTCGCCTACGTCGGCAGCGGCACGCCGCGCTTCTACCTGCCGCTGGACCAGAAGCTGCCGCAGGCCAACTTCGCCCAGTTCGTGGTGCTGGTGCCGGACATCGAGGCGCGCGAGGAAGTGCGCACCTGGCTGATCGGCCTGTTCGAGGAGCGCTTCAGCGACGTGCAGGCGCGCGTTTCCCGGCTCGAGAACGGCCCGCCGGTGGGCTTCCCGATCCAGTTCCGCGTCTCCGGCGAACACGTGGATGAAGTGCGCCGGCTGGCGCGGCTCGTGGCCGGGCGCGTGCGCGCCAACCCGCACGTCACCAACGTCAACCTCGACTGGGACGAGCCCAGCAAGGTGGTGCGGCTGGTCATCGACCAGGAGCGCGCCCGCGTGCTGGGCATCAGCTCGGCGCAAGTGGCGGCCTTCCTGCGCGGCTCGCTGTCGGGCACCACGGTGAGCACCTTCCGCGAGGGCAACGAGCAGATCGAGATCCTGCTGCGCGGCCCGGCCGAGGAGCGCGAGCGCCTCTCGCTGCTGGGCAGCCTGTCGGTGCCGGCCGGCAACGGCCGCTCGGTGCCGATGTCGCAGATCGCCACGCTCGAGCACACCTTCGAGGACGGCATCATCTGGCACCGCAACCGGCTGCCCACGGTTACCGTGCGCGCCGACATCTACGGCGACATCACGCCGCCCACCGTGACCGGCGAGATCCTGCCCACGCTCGAGGACGTGCGCGCCATGCTGCCGCCGGGCTACCTGCTCGAGACCGGCGGCACCGTCGAGGACTCCGGCCGCGGTTCGCGCTCGGTGGCCGCGGGCGTGCCCCTGTTCGTGGGCGTGGTGATGACCCTGCTGATGCTGCAGCTGCGCAGCTTCCCGCGCACGCTGATGGTGATGCTGACGGCGCCGCTGGGCCTGGTCGGCGTGGTGCTGTTCCTGCTCGTGTTCCGGGTGCCCTTCGGTTTCGTGGCCATGCTGGGCACCATCGCGCTCAGCGGCATGATCATGCGCAACTCGGTGATCCTGGTGGACCAGATCGAGCAGGACATCGGCGCCGGCGTGCCGCCCGCGCAGGCGGTGGTGGATGCCACCGTGCGCCGCTTCCGACCCATCGTGCTGACCGCGCTGGCGGCGGTGCTGGCCATGATCCCGCTCTCGCGCAGCGTGTTCTTCGGGCCGATGGCGGTGGCGATCATGGGTGGCCTGATCGTGGCCACGGCGCTGACGTTGCTGTTCCTTCCGGCGCTTTACGCCGCCTGGTTCCGGGTGCCGCGGCCGCGCATGCCGGGCTGATCCCGTCGCAATGAAAAGGGCCCGCTCGCGCGGGCCCTTCTTGTTTCGGCCGGGAAAAAGAAGGCCCGCCGAAGCGGGCCTTCCGAACTCACGTTTGCGCGCTCCGCCTTACGGGGGCGGCATCATCGGCGCCGGGTTGTACGGGCGCTCCATCACATGGTTGCTGATCGTGCCCGAGTCCGGGTTCACGATCTGGTACAGGCCCTGGATCTGGCCGTTCGGGCCGGCGATGGTCACGTTGAGCGTGGCGCGCGGCGCGGCGGTGAAGCCGGTCAGCACGGTCGTCAGGTCGACCACCTGGGTGCCGCCCGCCGGCACGGTGCCGGTGAGGTTGGCGGTGGAGATGACGTTGCCGGTCTCGCCCATCACCGCGATCTCGTACGGACGGTCCGCCGAGCCGGTGTTGGTGAGCACCAGGCGGCTCAGGTAGTTGGCCGGGACCTGCGCCAGCGGCGCCTGCAGCTCGGTGCCGTTGCGGGTGATCACGCCCAGGTCCAGCGGACCACGGCCGCCGACGGCGTAGGTCGGGGCCGAAGCCGAGACCGGGGCCAGGGCCACGGTGTACTCGCTGGCGCGGATCGGGTCGCCACCGGCGGCGAAGCACAGGTAGTGGTTCATCGCGGCGTTGCTGCCGATCACGAACACGGCTTCCGTCTCGTCGAAGCTGTCGGCCGACTGGATGTTGACCGAGCAATTCGCGTTCGGGCTGAAGAACACGTCCGAGGCGGTGTCGAAGTCACCCGAGAACACCAGCGCGGTGTTGGCGCCCATCAGGTCGGTGAGCTCGATGGGCAGGCCGTCGAGGGTCATCGGCTGCGCGGTGCCATTGACCTGGGCGACGGTGCCGTAGCTGAAGCCGCCGATCTGGCCGCGCAGGATGTCGAAGGTCGGAGCCTGGTTGACGAACTCGCTGTAGGCCGGGTCCGCGGACTCGACGTTGGCGACCGGGTTGCCCTGGCTGTCCACGGCCAGCGCGTAGCTGGGCGCGAAGCGGATGTAGGCGCCGGAGGTGGTGGTGACACGGCCGGTGGCGCCGCCCGCCTGGGCCTGCGACGGGACGTCGTAGAGGCCGTAGGTGCAGTTGACCGGGGCCTTGCCGGTGAGCACGCGGTCACCGTCGAAGGTCAGGGTGTCGGTGGCCACGACCGGGGTGGCGCCGGCGGTGATGGAGAAGTAGATGGCGCCGTCGGCGGTGGTGTTGACCGCGCCGATCAGGTTCGACGGGTCGCCGCCGAAGGTGACGGTGGTGTTGGCGGCGAACTGCACGCCCGGGCAGTGCAGGCGGGCATAGCGCACTTCACCCGGCGAGAAGGCGTACTCGATGGTGGTTTCGATATCGAGGTTGCCGGCGTTGGTGAGGGTGCGGTTCGGCGGGATGATCAGCTCTTCGGCGATCAGGCGCGGCGCGTTGCTGCCCGGGACCGTCAGGCTGACGACCGGGATGGACTGGTAGAACACGCGATCGAAGCCGTTGAGCGGGTTGCTCCAGCCATTGACGTTGCCGCAGCGCCAGCCCCATCCGATATTGCCGCTATTGGTGTGGTAGCAGATACGCTGCGTGCTGGCGGTGTCGTTCGTGTCGCAGGAACTGCGGCTGACCGCCTGGCCGGCGGGCGCGAAACCCCACGAGTAGCTGCCGTTGTAATACCACTCCGAGCCGTTGGCGGCGTGGGTCACGTTGCCGGTGCCGGTGTCGAAGATGACGTCGGCGCGCGGCGCCCAGGCCAGCACGTCAAGCGTGGCGCCAGCCGCGGGGCCGCAGGCCATCATCAGGTTTTCCTGGTCGCAGGCGGCCAGGATGGTGGCCAGCGGGGTGCCGGACGAAGACAGGTTGTCCCGGTAGCATTCGACCCAGCCGCCGCTGAGAACCGTGGCCACGGGGACGTTGTTCTGGGGGCCGACGGGCGTGTAGCTCTGCGCGGCGGCATTGCCTGAGAACAGAAAAGCGGCCGCGAGCAGCAGCGCCGCGCGACTTGCGTAAGTGGAAAGCATTGGGATGTCCCCTGTGGATGGAGGACCCGGGCGGTCCGGCACGGCCGTCCCTACGGCCGGCCCCTTCCGGGCCTTCACAAAATATACACCGCGAATCAGGGGCTTGCCACGGACCCCGGCGCCCGGCTGGCCCCCGCCCGGGCGCCGTGGAACAATGCCCCCCGGAAGCGGGGGTGCCCGGCGGCATGCGGGCTGAGACATACCCTTCGAACCTGATCCGGCTGATACCGGCGTAGGGAAGCTTCGCGACGCCCGGGGCCCGCCCCCGGGGTCCGGCGCCGCCGCTTCGTTCCCGCCCCGACCGGGGCCCCGAAGGACGAAACGCATGAATGCCCTGCCCACCGAACTGCTGCGCCAGGCCCAGCAGCTCTCCGAAGAAGTCACCCGCCCCATCCCCGGCTCGCGCAAGGTCCACGTGGCCGGCTCGCGGCCCGACCTGCAGGTGCCGATGCGCGAGATCGCGCTCTCGCCCACGCCGCGGGTGTTCGGGGTGCAGGAGCCGAACGCGCCCTTCACCGTGTACGACACCTCCGGCCCCTACACCGACCCGGACGCCCGCATCGACCTGGCCACCGGCCTGCCGGCCCTGCGCGCGGAATGGATCGCCGAACGCGGCGACAGCGCGCCGCTGCCCGGCCTGAGCTCCGACTTCGGCCGCGAGCGCGCCGCCGATGCCCGCCTCGACGCCGTGCGTTTCCCGGCCCTGCGGCCGCCGCGCCGCGCCGTGGCCGGCGCCAACGTGACCCAGATGCACTACGCCCGCCGCGGCATCGTCACGCCGGAGATGGAGTACATCGCCATCCGCGAGAACCAGCGCATCGACGCCATCCGCGAGGCGCACCTGCTGCGCCAGCACCCGGGCGAGTCCTTCGGCGCCAACCTGCCCAAGCTGATCACGCCGGAGTTCGTGCGCGACGAGGTGGCCCGCGGCCGCGCCATCATCCCGGCCAACATCAACCACCCGGAAATCGAGCCGATGATCATCGGCCGCAACTTCCTGACCAAGGTGAACGCGAACATCGGCAATTCGGCGGTGTCGTCGGGCATCGCCGAGGAAGTGGAGAAGCTGGTCTACGCCATCCGCTGGGGCGCCGACACGGTGATGGACCTGAGCACCGGCAAGCACATCCACGAGACCCGTGAGTGGATCATGCGCAATTCGCCGGTGCCCATCGGCACGGTGCCCATCTACCAGGCGCTGGAGAAGGTGGACGGCAAGGCCGAGGAGCTGACCTGGGAGATCTTCCGCGACACCCTCGTCGAGCAGGCCGAGCAGGGCGTGGACTACTTCACCATCCATGCCGGCGTGCTGCTGCGTTACGTGCCGCTCACCGCGCGCCGCGTCACCGGCATCGTCAGCCGCGGCGGCTCGATCATGGCCAAGTGGTGCCTGGCGCACC
>NZ_JAYSEG010000023.1:16421-42558 GCF_041913985.1 Arenimonas sp. | reverse complement strand
CCGCGAAGCTTCTCGCGAAAAGCTTCGCGGCTGAAGCCGCTCCTGCAAAATTCGCAAGGCAGGAACAGATCGGGCCCGGTCGCCCGGGCCCGATCCTTCGCTCCGTCAGTGCAGCGGAGTCAGTTGCACTGGTTCTGGAACACGCAGGCCACCCACTCGGGGTGGTCGATGAACGGGTTGCGGTTGCCCTGATACGAGTACACGGCTTCGTTGCGCAGGCGCTCCTTGTCGTCCACCGGATCCTCGGCGTGCCAGCGCAGCAGGTCGGCCAGGCGGCCCATGTAGGCCACGCCGAGGTTGCTGGATGAAGCCTGGATCAGGCCCGGGTCGTCGGTGAGGATGAGGTTGGGCTCGGCCGAGCCGGTGACGCCGTGGGTGCCACCTTCGTAGCGCACGTCCATGTACAGCAGCGCGCGCGCCACGTCGCCCTTGCGGTCGCCCCAGGTCTGCCAGTAGGTGGTGTCGTACCAGTTGGAGTTGCCCGGGAACACGCCGCTGCCGCCGCCCTCGCCGTTGTGGGCCAGGGTCACCTTCTCGGTGCAGCCGGTGATGCAGTCGGCATAGGGCTTGTTGTTGCGCGAGCTGTTGTAGCCCGAATCCGACAGGAACAGCATGTGCGTGTCGGTGTACGGGTAGTTGGTGCTGGTGTCGTTGGTGAAGCCGTAGCTCTTGGGCCAGGTGTGCTCGCGGTTGTACTCGGTATTGCCGGCGTTGTACTTCTGGTAGCTGGCGTTGCGGTACACGTCGAGGATGCGGTTCGGGTCCAGCGGGTCTTCGTCGGCGAACTCGAGCACGTCCCAGGTGTCGGTGCCGGTGCTGGAGCTGTACGGGAAGCGCTGGTGGTCGTCGATGATGGCGTGCAGGCTGGCGCGCAGGGCGCTGGGACTGCTGGCGTTGGCCGACGAGTAGTAGTCGTTGCCCGGCACCGAAGCCGTGGTGAAGACGAAGCTGTAGCTGGCCGCCATCGGGGTGGCCACGCCGTCTAGGTCGCTCACCTTGCTGGCCACCACGTCCACCAGGCAGTCCTCCAGGCCCGCGAGCGTGGCCTGCGGGTCGGCGCTGAAGGTGGTCGGGCCGCCGCTGACGGCCAGCGCCACGTTGCCGCTGGTGTCACAGCCCAGGGTGATGGCGCCGGCCTGCAGGCTCACCGGTTCCGAGAACGTGATGCTCAGGTTGGCGTCGAGCGCGACGGCCGAGCTGCCGTTCGCCGGCGAGGTGGCCGTGACGGTGGGCGCGGTGTCGGGCACGGGGAAGTTCTGGCCCGCGTTGCAGGTGCCGAAGCTGCTGGCCGAGGCCGCCGCCCAGATGAAGTTGGCGTAGGCGGTGCCCGTGCCCTTGAGCTGCAGCGAATGGCCCACCGCGGTGGCCTCGGTCTCGGAGACGCCGATGTTCACCGACGTCTTGTTGCGGGCGGGGCCGTCGGCGCCCTTGAAGCTGCCTTCGTAGCTCAGGAACTGCACGACCGTGCCGCTGGCGTTCACCAGCGCCACGCCATCGGGCGCGCCGTTCTGCGCGCCGGCTACGTCCACGCTGGCGAAGCCATAGGCGCCGCAGGTGCTGCCCAGCGTGCCGGACAGGCTGCGGGTGGCGTAAACCTTTCGGTCGGCGCCGTTGTACAGGTGCAGCGACCAGCCCGCCAGCGACGTCCCCGCGTCGCCGGTGACCTCGATGCGTTCGCCAACGTCGGTGCCGGCGTTGTCGTAGTGGATCTCGTTGATCCAGACACCGGCGTGGGCCAGCGCAGGGCACAGCAGCAGCGCGGACAGAAGTCCGTTCTTCTTGAAGTTCATGTAAGAGCTCTCCCCAGAGTGCCGTCGGATTTTCGCCGGCGGACGTGACACTAACTTTGCCGCGGAGCCTTCGCCACGGGCGCGGGGCGCTTTCCGACGGACGGCCGCGGCCCGGCACCACCGCCCCTTCACGGCAGGCGCCCAACACTGCGCGCCATGCCTTCCGCCCTCTCCCGCCCGCTGCAGACCTGGGTGCTACGCGCCTTCCCGCGCGGCGAAAGCGGCATTGACTACGACAGCCCGGCTCACGACCCGGGCCTGTTCGCGCCCGACAGCGCCACCTGGCAGGTACACGCCGATTTCGCCGGCATGCTCTCCGGCGGGCTGTGCGCGCTGATGCTGCAAACCCTGCACCCGGCCGCGCTGGCCGGCGTGTGGGACCACTCGAACTTCCGCCAGGACCTGGTGGGCCGGCTGCGCCGCACCACGCACTTCGTGGCCGGCACCAGCTACGCACCGCGCGCCGAGGCCCTGCGCCTGGTGGAGCGCGTTCGCCGCATCCATTCGAAGGTGCGCGGCACCACCGAGGACGGCCGCGCCTATTCCGCCGACGACCCGGCCCTGCTCACCTGGGTGCACGTGACCGAGGCCTACGGCTTCCTGCAGGGCTACCGCCGCTACGCCGGCCCGGTACCCGCGGCCGACGCCGACCGCTACTACGACGAAACCCGCGTGGTGGCCGAAGCGCTCGGCGCGCGCGACGTGCCGGGCACCGAGACGGAAGTGGCCGCGTATTTCGAGGGCGTGCAGGGCGAGCTCGCCTTCACCGACCGCTCTCGCGCCGTGCTGGAGGTGCTGGCCACGATGCGCCTGCCGGTGCCGCTGCCCGGTCTGTCGCGCGACGTGTTCCTGGGCGCCGGCGCCGCCCTGCTGCCCGGCTGGGCCGAAGCCCGGCTGCAGCGCACGCCCCGCCAGCGGCTGCAGGCCGCGGTGGGCGCGCGGGCGCTGTCGGCCCTGGCGCCGCTGTTCCGCGCCGGCCTGCGCGACGGCCCGGCCCAGCACGCCTGCCGGCGCATGGGCCTCGACGAAAGTTGGGTGCGCCGCGGCTTCGCAAACCGGCTAGGCTAGGCCGGCCACCGCCGCCGGAGACCGCCATGCCCGCCGATCGTTTTCGCCTGTATTCGGAAGTCGAGCTCGAGCTGGTGATCGACGACATGGCGCGCCAGGCCGCCGCATTGCTCGACGCCACGCCCACCGTGCTGCTGGGCATGCTTCGCCGCGGCGCGCCGCTGGCCGACCGCCTGCTGGCCCGAATCCGCGTGCACGCGCCCTGGGCCGAGATCAGCCGGCTCGACCTGAAGGTGAAGCGCTACGCCGACAACCTGGAGCTTCTGCATCCGGAAACCGCGCTCGAGGCCCCGGCCGGCGTGAACCTGATGAACCGCCGCGTGATCGTGGTGGACGACGTGCTCTACCAGGGTTATTCACTGATGCGCGTGTTCGAGTGGCTGGCCACCCAGAAGCCCGCCCACGTGCACGCCGCCGTGCTGGTGGACCGCCAGCGCTACCGTATGCCCATGCGCGCCGACATCGTGGGCATCACGATGAAGATCGCCCCCGACGACGTGATCGAGTGCAACGTGCCGCCCTACGAGAGCGACTTCGCCGTGGATCTCTGGCGCCCGCGCGAATCGCCCAAGGGCTGAAAACCGCCTCTGTAGGAGCGGCTTCAGCCGCGAAGCCCTTCAATCCTTCGCCCGCACATACAGATCCTTGCCACCCGCACTGCTGGCCACTTCCTTCAGCTCGAACCACTTCGGATGCGCCTTGAACAGGTCGCTGAGCTTGCGGTGGCCGTAGAGCCGCGGGTCGAAGTCGGAGCGCAGCTTGTTGAGGTAGCTGCCCACCGCGCCCAGGTGCGCCCAGCCTTCCTCGTCGCTGGCTTCCTCGATGGCCTGGTTGAGCAGCTTGCGCGGCGCGTGCTGGGCGGGCTTGGGCTTGTCGGCGGCGGGCGGCGCGGCGACCGCCTTGGCCGCGGCTTTGGTTGCCGCCTTGCCGGCCGGCTTCGAAGGCTCGGGCTTCTCCGCCTCCACCGCCTCCTGCCGCAGCACTTCGGTGTAGATGAACTTGTCGCAGGCCTGCACGAACGGGTCGGGCGTCTTGCGCTCGCCGAAGCCGTACACGGTGAGGCCGGTTTCGCGCAGGCGCTGGGCCAGGCGGGTGAAGTCGCTGTCGCTCGACACCAGGCAGAAGCCGTCGAAGCGGCCGGTGTACATCAGGTCCATCGCGTCGATGATGAGCGAACTGTCGGTGGCGTTCTTGCCCGAGGTGTAGGCGAACTGCTGCACCGGGTGGATGGAATGCTTGAGCAGCACCTGCTTCCAGCCCTGCAGCCGCTGCGAGGTGAAGTCGCCGTAGATGCGCTTCACGCTGGCCACGCCGAACTTCGCCACCTCGGCCAGCAGGCCTTCGATGACGGAAGGCTGGGCGTTGTCGGCGTCGATGAGGACGGCGAGATGATTGGTGTCCTCGGCCGCTGCCTGACGAGACTCACGATTCGGCTTCATCACTGCCCTCCCGCGGTTTTACCCAACATTACACCTTCCCCGCTGCCTGCCCCTTATGGCCAGCCGCATCTCCCTCGTCTTACTGGGTTGACTGTCGAGTGTCGTTCGGCAGGCTCATGGCCACCCTGAAATGATTTCCGAATGGCGCCAGGATGGTTGCCCGGTAGATCTCGACATCCCCGCAGAACGTAGCCATGGCGCGCCCCTTGTTGCTCGAGGTGAACCTCAGCATCCGCTCTTCGCCCTGGCTCGTGAGCGTCACGAGCAAGGCGGGATCGGCCCCGGGACGAAGCTTGGGCGCAATGTCGATCCTGGCCACGTGCGCCGGCCCGATGAAAGGCACGGTGGCCAGCTTCCCATTATCCCGCACCTCGCGGAATGACATTGGGCACTCTGACATGAGCCAGCGCGAGACCGCCTCCGGGTCTGGTGCCTCGGCGGCCTTGGAGCAACCAATCGCAAGGAGCGCAATGAATGGAACCAGAAGCGATCTCATCTTCGGCACCTGACTAGTTGCTTTGGCGGTGGCGGTCGCGGCTGAAGCCGCTCCTACAGGGTCGGGGTGGGGCGGGAGTAGAGGTCGATGATCTGCGTCACCGCCTCCTGGCACACATCGCAGAACGCGTCGCTGCGGGTGAACATCAGGCAGTTCATCTGCGGGCGGTAGTAGCCGGTGGCCTGGTAGTTGGCGCCTTCGAAGGCGCCTACGGCGCCGGCGTGGGGCTGGCCTTCGAACAGGTCCTGCACGAAGGCCTGTTCGTCGCGGAAGAGCTGGCTCATTTCGCTTTCCGGGCGGCGCTGGGCGCGCAGTTCGGCGCGGCGGGCCTGGTTCTTGCGCTGGAAGTCCTCGAACGCGGCCTTGGGCCAGGGCGTGGGCAGCGGCGTGGCCGGGCTCACCAGGTGCTTCCACTTGCCGCCATGCGGGTCGGCGGTGGCGTTGGGCTCCCAGGGCTCGGGCCGTTCGCCGCCGGACTCATAGGCCACTGGCGAGGTGTAGTACTCGTCGGCGAGGCCGGCGAAGTGGTGGCCGAATTCGTGCACGAACAGGTAGTCGGCCCAGTCGTTGCCCGCCGCGGCGGTGCTGAACTGCCCGAAGATGCCGCCACCGCCGTAGGTTTCGCTGTTGAACAGGATTTCCACCACGTCGTAGGGCGCGTGCTGGGCCAGGTCGCGCCAGGCGCGGTTGTCGAGCGTGAGCGCGTAGCGCTCGCTGCCGAAGATGTCGTAGCGCAGGCCGGTGGCGCTGGCGCGGTGCTGGCCGGTGGACGGCCGGCTGACGCCGCTTTCCGGCAGCGGCACGGTGAGCGCCCACACGTTGAAATCCGCGGCGCGCTCCTTGAAGGGCGACACGCTGAAGAGATGGTCGGCCAGGCGGCGCGCGTCGGCCTCGAACTTGCCCAGCTCGCCGGCGGCGTAACCGTCGCCCAGGATCAGCAGGTCCACCTTGTCGGCCGGTTCGCCGCTGCGGCGGATGGCGATGGGCTCGGCCGGCGCCTTCGCGGGTGCGCGCTCCACGTCCAGCGCGGCCGGGTCCACGCGCACCTGCCACACGGGCTGGAAGGCATTGGCGGCGTCGCGCGCCAGCACCTGCACGGTGACGGGTTTTCCCGGCATCGGGAAACGCAGCGATTCCTGGAAGCTGCGCTGCACCGTGGCGGCCTCGGCGGTGCTGCGCCATTCGGCGAACACGGTGCTGTAGCCGCGCGAATACAGCAGCTGGCCGGTTTCGGCGTCGAGCACGCGAACCTGGTTCACGCCGCGGTTGCTGTCGTCGATGGGGCGCGCGGGGTTACCCGGCCAGGGCAGGGCTTCCACCAGCACGCGCTCGAGCGCGAAGTGTTCGGTGTTGGCGTCGCCGCCGTGCTGGATGTCCACGCGCAGGGTGGCGGGCGGCGCGGCGAAGGCCGGCGACAGGGCCAGCAGCAGGGCGGCGGTGGCGGCAAGGCGCATGCGGTGGCTCCCGGTGGGCTGGCCGCAGTGTCGCACGGCGGGCGCCGTCGCCAACGAAAACGGCCGGACCCGAAGGCCCGGCCGCTCCCGTCCACTCTGACATGGCGGGTGGCGCGTGGCTTATTCCCTGGCCACGCGCAGCTGGGCCGCCACCACGCCGCGCACGCCGCGGGTGGCCTTGGCCAGTTCGATCGCCTTGGCGCGGGCCTCGGCGCTGGGCGCGGTGCCGGTCAGCGTGACCACGTTGCCCTTGGTGTCCACGTTGATCTGCGTGCCCTTCACCTGGTCGTCGGCCAGCAGCTGGGTCTTCACCTTGCTGGTGATCCAGGCGTCGTCGATGCCGTCGCCGGCCTCGTCCATCTTCTCGCGCACCTCGCCCGAGAGCGTGGCGGTGTTGGCGTCCTGGCGCGCCTCGGTGTCGGGGGTGGCGACGATGAGCTCGTTCTTCACCAGCACCACGCCTTCGGCCTGGCCGGCGAGCTGGCCGGCGGCCAGTTTCGCGGCCTGCGAATCGGCGCCGCCCTTCAGGGTGACGATGCCGTTGCGGGTGTCCACGTTCACGTCGAAGCCCTTGGTGCGGTCGTCGGCCAGCAGCTTGGCCTTCACCGAAGCGGTGATGGTGGCGTCGTCGATGGCCTGGCCGGCGGTGCGGGGGGCGTCTTCGGCCTGGGCGGTGGCGGCGCCGAAGCCCAGGGCGATGGCGGTGGCGAGCAGGGAAGCCTTGAGAGCGTTCATGGGGGTTTGTCTCCTTGCGAACGTTGGGGGGGTACTGCGGGGCCGAGGTTGTCGGGCGCTGTCCAAACGAAGACTGAAGCGGATGTTCGGATTCGGTTATCGGCCCCACCGACGCGCCGTTTTTTCTATTGCGGGCGGTGACTTGCGCAACATGAATCGTTCCCGCCGGAATGCCCATTGGGGCCGCATGGCGTGTTTCACCGTTGCATCCACGTGCTTTGACAGGGCCTCGCGGCGGGCGGCATGCTCGGCTTGCCATGAACCTCCGCACCGCCTCCGCGAGCGCCGCCCCGACCTGTTGCCAGGTCTGTTGCGTCTTGCCTGCGCGGAAAGGGACACACGGCTGAGCCATTAGCCCCCGGACCGCGACGGCGCTGCCTTCGCACTCCGGAACCCGGGCAACGTCGTCGTGTCGGTCACCTCCAGAAGAAGGAACCCCGATGAACGTATCGCCCCGCACCCCCGCTTCAACGTTCCGCCGTTCGCCGCTGCTCGTGGCCATCGCGCTGGCCCTGGCCACGCCGCTGGCCGCGGCCCAGGACGCTCCCCCCGCCGACGAACCCACCGAAGAAGCCGCGGCCGACGACACCGCCGTGCTCGACGCCATCATCGTCACCGGCACCCGCCGCACCGACCGCACCGTGGCCGAGTCGCTCTCGCCCATCGACGTGCTCGACGCCACCGAGGTGCAGCGCCAGGGCTCGACCGAGATCAACCAGGCCCTGGCCCGGCTGATCCCCTCGTACAACTTCCCGCGCGCCACCATCACCGACGGCACCGACCACGTGCGCCCCGCGCAGCTGCGCGGCCTGGCGCCCGACCAGACCCTGGTGCTGGTGAACGGCAAGCGCCGCCACCGCAGCGCCGTGCTCAACCTCAACGGCAGCGTCGGCCGCGGCAGTTCGCCGGTGGACCTCAACGCCATCCCGGCCAACGCCATCGCCCGCATCGAAGTGCTGCGCGACGGCGCCGCGGCGCAGTACGGCTCCGACGCCATCGCCGGCGTCATCAACATCGTGCTCAAGGGCGCGGGCGCCGAGGGCAGCCTCGACGCGCGTTACGGCGAGCACAAGGAAGGCGACGGCGAACTGGTGGACCTGGGCGCCTTCAACGCCGTCGGCGACGAGCGCCTGTACATCGCCCTGGCCGCCGAATACCGCGACCGCGGCCCCACCAACCGCGCCGGCCTGGACCCGCGCCAGCAGTACCCGCTGGTGGGCGGCCAGCCCGACCCGCGCGAGGCCACGTTCGACCGCCTCAACCACCGCTTCGGCGACGCCGACGTGCAGGACCGCCTGTTCTTCTTCAACGCCGGCGGCCAGCTGGGCGGCGCCGAGCTCTACGCCTTCGGCAACCTGTCGCTGCGCGACGGCGAGGCGGGCGGCTTCTACCGGCGCGCGCTCGATGCCCGCAACATCCTTTCCATCTACCCCGACGGCTACCTGCCGCTGATCGTTTCCGAGTCGGCCGACAAGAGCTTCAACGCCGGCGTGCGCGGCGAATCGGCCGGCGGATGGCGCTGGGACGCCAGCCTGGGCTGGGGCCGCAACGAGTTCGACTACCACGTGGCCAACAGCCTCAACGTGGACCTCGGCCCCACGAGCCCGACGGAATTCTTCGCCGGCCGGCTCGAGGCGGGCCAGGTGGTGGCCAACCTCGACCTGAGCAAGGACTTCGACTGGGGCCTGGCCTACCCGGTCACCTTCTCCACCGGCATCGAGGCGAAGGAGGAAACCTACGCCATCACCGCCGGCGAGCCGGCCAGCTATTTCGGCAGCGGCTCGCAGGTGTTCCCGGGCTTCCGGCCGGCGAACGCGCTCGACGTTTCGCGCGACAGCCGGGCGGTGTACGGCGAACTCGAGGCCGACCTCACCGACAACTTCTCCGCCAGCGCCGCCGTGCGCTACGAGGACTACAGCGATTTCGGCGACGCCACCTCGGGCAAGCTCTCGGGCCGCTACGTCTTCAACGACGTGGTGTCGCTGCGCGGCACCGTGAGCACCGGCTTCCGCGCGCCCACGCTGGCCCAGCAGTACTACTCCACCACCGCCACGGTGTTCGTGGCCGGCGTGCCCTTCGACATCCGCACCTTCCCGGTGGACGACCCGGTGGCCATCGCCCTGGGCGCCGAGCCGCTGAAGGCCGAGGAATCGACCAGCCTGAGCCTGGGCCTGGGCCTGCAGTTCACGCCCGACTGGAACGTCACGCTCGACGCCTACCAGATCGACATCGACGACCGCATCATCCTCTCGGAAGAACTGCGCGGCCCGGCCGTGCGCGCCTTCCTGGCGGCCAACGGCTTCCCGCAGACCGACGGCGGCCGCTACTTCACCAACGCCATCGACACCCGCACCCGCGGCGTCGACCTGGTCAGCAGCCATCGCTGGGACCTGGGCGGCGGCGAGCTCAACCTCACCATCGGCGCGAACTACAACGAAACCGACATCACCCGCATCGCGCCCAACCCCGACGTGCTGGACCAGGTGGCACTGGGCCTGACCCGCATCGGCCGGGCCGAGATCGGCCGCGTCACCGTGGGTTCGCCCAAGGACAAGCTGGTGGTGGGCCTGGACTACAACCGCGAGGCCTGGAGCTTCCGCGTCGGCGCCACCGCCTACGGCGAATACACCACGTACAACACCAACCCGGCGCTGGACCAGACCTTCGGCCGCGAAGTGGTGCTCGACGCCGCGGTGAGCTACCGCTTCGCCCACGGCCTGACCGCCACCCTGGGCGCCGACAACCTCACCGACGCCTACCCGGACGAGGTGATCCCGCCGAACTCGAACTCGGGCATCTTCCCGTACGCGGTGGGCAACACGCCCTTCGGCTTCAACGGCGCCTTCTACTACGCGCGCCTGAACTGGGTGTTCTGAAGCACCGGCCGCGCCGCCCCCGGGCGGCGCGGTTTTTCAGGCACTGGCGGTGAACCGCACCTCGTGCCGGTGGCCGTGCACGATCGGTTCGATGTCGTAACTGCCGTGCTCGGCCAGCACGCGGTCGGAAATGCCCGGCACCGGCTGCGGCGGCGGCACGTGCTGGGCGTAGGGCGAGAACTCCAGGTCCAGGCCCAGCGCCACCGCGTGGCCGCCGCCCTCGGCCGGCGACACCGCCAGCCGCAGCGCGAAGCGGCGCACCATTTCCAGCCGCACCGCTTCGCGCACCGCCGCCTGGCAGATGCGGTAGACCGCGGTGCGCGCGTCTTCGCCCAGTGCGTCCGCGGGGCCTTCGAAGCTGGCTTCGAACACCACGCCACTGTCGTCGAGCATCTCGCGCAGCGGTCCGTTTTCCAGCGCCTGGCGCAGGCCGTGGGTGTCGAGCTGGGGCGGCCGCAGCTGGCGCAGGGCGCGGCGCAGGCTGTCCTGGATCTCGCGCACCTGCTCGCGCAGCGATTCCAGGAACCGCGTGCCCTGCTCGTCGCGCACCTCGCGGAAGGCCAGGCTGATGCGCGTGCCCAGCGCGTGGATGGCATGGCCGAGTTCGTATTCGAGTTCGTTGGCCAGTTCGCGCTGGCCCTGCTCTTCCAGGCGAACCAGGCGCTGGCTGACCAGGCGCAGTTCGCCGGCCAGCGCGCCCAGTTCCTCGGTCTTGGCGGCCAGCTCGGCGTGCCGCAGCGCCAGCGCCTTGTGGCTTTCGCGCAGCGCGGTGCTGGCCGCGCCCAGCACCAGCGCGCCGCCGCCCACCACCGCCAGCACCAGCTGCAGCATGGTCACGTCCACCGTGAGCACGCCGCCCGCCACCAGCGCCTGGATCACCACGCCCAGCGTGGTGGTGCCCAGCGCGCCGCCTTCCCAGCCGTGCCGGAAGCCCAGGAAGAACAGCGGCGCGAAGGCCAGCAGCAGCACGTAGATGGCCAGGTCGGCGTAGGCCTGCAGCAGCAGGAAGATGGCCAGCGCGCCCAGCACCACCGCGCCCAGGTCGCGCCACAGGCCGGGCCGCCACTGCCGCAGCAGGGCGCCGTGCGCCAGCGCCACCAGCAGCGGCGCCAGCACCAGCTGGCCGATCAGGTCGCCGTACATGAAGCGGAACATGCTGGCCAGGGTGTCGGCCACGCTCATTTCGTAGGTGACCAGGAACATCCACAGCAGCGGCGACACGCCCGCCGCGCCCAGCAGGCCGGCCAGCACGAACAGCAGCATGCGGGTGGGGCTGTCGAGGCTGGCCAGCGGCCGGCTGCCGCGCAGCAGGTACACCACCGCCGCGTAGATGAACCAGGGCGCCACGCCCACTGCCAGGAAGGTGAGCGAGAGCAGGTCGAAGCCCAGCACCAGCGACTTGACGGCCTGGCCGACGATTTCCGAGGCCGCCAGCCAACCCCAGCGCCGCGTGGGCACCAGCCACAGCAGGGCCAGGCGCAGGCCCGCGGGCAGGAACCACAGCTGCGACGACAGTTGCTCGAAGCCCAGCCAGGCCAGCATGGCGAGCAGGGCGAACACGGCCCAGCGGCCGGCCCGGCCCGGGGCCGCGTCCTGCAGGAAAGCCAGCGGCTGGAAGCGCATCGTCTGCCTGTCCCCCCCTGTGGGGCCGGCGTGTCAGGGCCCAGAATGCAACGGGAGGCCCGCGTGAAGGAAGGCCCGGCGCCGCGCCTTCCTTGGGCGGGAAGGGGCCGATATAATCGCGGTCTTCTTATCCACAGGGCCCCGGCCCTCTGTCAGGACATCCCGTGCGCAACCACGACCTGGTTTTCCTCAAGCACTTCTCGATGGTCATCGTCTTCCTGATCGGCCTGACGGTGGCCCTCATCCTGCTCGGCCTGTACATCAACGGCCAGCAGGAACCGGAACCGAACCCGGTGGCCGAGCGCGCCATGGCCGAGCGCGTGCGCCCGGTGGGCGCCGTGTACGCCGGCTCCACCGGCGCCGCCGCCCAGGCCGCGGCCGCCGCCGCGGCCGCCGCCGCCAGCGCCGGCCAGGTGGCCTACGACGGCACCCTGGACGGCTCGGTCATCTATTCCAACCTGTGCAGCGCCTGCCACACGGCCGGTGCCGCCGGCGCGCCCAAGCTCGAGAAGGCCGCCTGGGCGGCCCGCATCGCCCAGGGCATGGACACCCTCAACACCCACGCCATCAACGGCTTCCAGGGCGCCGCGGGCGTCATGCCGGCCAAGGGCGGCAACCCCAACCTCAGCGACGAGCAGGTCATCGCCACCGTGCAGTGGATGGTCGACAACCTGAAGTAAGCTTGGGCCCACGCCCTTCCGTCGACGCCGCCTCCGGGCGGCGTCTTCGTTTCCGGAGTCCTGAAATGCGCCGCCTGCCCCTGCTGATGACCCCGCTGCTGCTCACCGCCTGCGCGCCGCCCGGGGCAGGGCCCGCCAACGCCGCGCCGCCCGACGGCGCCGCGGGTACGGTCGCCATCGCCCAGGTGCAGGGCAGCGGCGAACGCAGCCCGCTCGAGGGCCGCGTGGCCACGGTGGAAGGCGTGGTGGCGTTTTCGTTCGGCGGCCTGGGCGGCGTGTTCCTGCAGTCGGAAACGCCCGACGCCGACCCGGCCACCTCCGAGGGCCTGTTCCTGGCCCGCCCCGCCGACGCCCGGCCGCGCCTGCGCCAGGGCGACCGCGTGCGCGCCACCGGCACCGTGCGGGAAGTCGGCGACGGCTCGGCCACGCTGACCACGCTCGAACCCATCCAGGTCGAGATGCTGGGCCAGGGCGGCAAGCCCACCACGCTCGTGCTGGAAACCGCGCCGGCCGCCGCCGCCGACTGGGAGCGCTACGAAGGCATGCGCCTGGCCATCGCCACGCCGCTCACCGTGACCGGCAACGACGCGCTGGGCCGCTACGGCGAGCTGCAGGTGAGCTTCGGCGGCCGCCTGTTCGCCCCCACCGAGCTGGCGCCGCCGGGCGCCGCCGCCCAGGCCATCGCCGCCGAAAACGCCCGCCTGATGCTGCGCCTGGACGATGGCCGCCGCGCCCAGGATCCGGGCACGCCCTGGTTCCTCGCCGAGGGCCAGGACGACGCCAACCCGCTGCGCGTGGGCAGCACCCTGCACGGCGTGGCCGGCGTGCTCGACCAGCGCTTCGGCAGCTACCGCCTTCAGCTGACCGAGGAGATCGCCCGGGTCGAACAGGCCCCGCGCCCGCCCGCGCCCGAGGTGCAGGGCGACCGCCGCATCGCCGGTTTCAACCTGCTCAACCTGTTCAACGGCGACGGCCGCGGCGGCGGCTTCCCCACCGCGCGCGGTGCCGCCACCCGCGAGGACTACCAGCGCCAGCAGGCCAAGCTGGTGGCCACCGTGCAGGCGCTGCAGCCCGACCTGGCGGCGCTGATGGAGCTGGAGAACGACGGCTTCGGCAGGGAATCGTCGCTGGCGCAGTTCGTGGCCGCGCTCAATGCCGCCGGCCCGCATACCGACTGGCGCTTCGTGGACGCCGGCGAGGGCCCGGGCACGAATCCGATCCGCGTCGGCCTGATCTACCGCGCCAGCCGCTTCACCCCGGTGGGCCGCCCGGCCACGCTGGCCGACGGCCCCTTCCGCGACCGCAGCCGCGCGCCGCTGGCGCAGGCCTTCCGCGCCGGCAGCGGCCCGGTGTTCGTGGTGGCCGCCAACCACTTCAAGAGCAAGGGTGGCTGCGACGAGGCCACCGGCGCCGACGCCGACGCCGGCGACGGCCAGGCCTGCTTCAACGCCACCCGGGTGGAGTCGGCCGAGCGCCTGCACGCCTGGCTGGCCGGCGACCCGACCGGCACGAAGCCGGTGGGCCACCTGGTCATCGGCGACCTCAACGCCCACGCCCAGGAAGACCCGCTGCGCCTGCTGCGCGCCCAGGGCTGGCAGGACGCCTTCGCCCTGGCCAAGCTCGAGCGGCCGTATTCCTTCGTGTTCGCCGGCCTGTCGGCGCGCCTGGACCACGCCCTGCTCGACCCGGGCCTGGCCCCGCGCCTGCGCGGCGCCGCCGAATGGCACGCCAACGCCGACGAGGCCGGCCTGTTCGACTACCGCCTGGACCCGGACGGCGACCCCTGGCGCGCCTCCGACCACGACCCGCTGCTGCTCGGCCTCGACCTGGCGCGCTAAGGGCTATCATCCGCGCATGGACGCCGTGCCCGCCTTCCCGACCGACTCCGGCCCGCTCTACATCGCCGGGCCGGCCGGCCGCCTCGAACTGATGGTGGACCTGCCCGAGCCGGGCCAGGAACGCGCCGGCGTGGCCATCGTCTGCCACCCGAACCCGCCCGACGGCGGCACCCTGCACAACAAGGTGGTCACCATGGCCGCCCGCGCCCTGAGCGAGCTGGGCCTGGCGGCGGTGCGTTTCAACTTCCGCGGCGTGGGCCAGTCCGAGGGCAGCTTCGACAACGGCCGCGGCGAAACGCTCGACCTGCTGGCCGTGGCCGCCTGGGTGCGCCAGCAGCGCCCCGACGACGCGCTGTGGCTGGCCGGCTTCTCCTTCGGCAGCTGGGTGGCCCTGCAGGGCGCGCGCCAGCTGCCGGTGAAGCAGATGATCTCGCTGGCGCCGCCGGTGGGCCTGCGCGACTTCGCCAGCGTGATGCCGCCGGCCTGCCCCTGGCTGGTGGTGATGCCCGAGGCCGACGAGATCGTCGACCCGCAGAAGGTCTACGACTGGATCGACGGCCTGCACGACAAGCCGTCGCTGGTGCGCATGCCCGACACCAGCCACTTCTTCCACCGGCGCCTGATGGACCTGCGCGGGGCGATCAAGAACGGCGTGCGCAAGAACCTGCCGCCGCCGCGCCATGGCTGAAACCGCGGCGGGCGCGCCGCCGTCCGTGGCCTATGCCGCCGGCGTCGCCGCCGGCCGCTGGCAGCACGACCCGGCCCAGCAGCCGGCCCTGGCCGAACTCGACCGTATCCACCGCGAGCTGCGCGCGCGCGCCACCGCGCCGGCGTGGAAGCGCTGGCTCGGGCTCGGCGGCGCCGACGCGCCGGTGCACGGCCTGTACCTGTGGGGCGGCGTGGGCCGCGGCAAGACCTTCCTCAACGACCTGCTCTTCGACCAGCTCGACGGCCTGCCGCGCCGGCGCTGGCATTTCCACCGCTTCATGGTGGAAGTGCACGCGCGCATCCAGGCCCTGCCCGACGACACCGCCGACACCGTGGCGGTGGTGGCCGACGGCCTGGCCGACGAGCTGCGGCTGCTGGTGCTCGACGAGTTCTTCGTCACCGACATCGCCGACGCGATGATCCTGGGCCGCCTGCTCGAGCGCCTGTTCGCGCGCGGCGTGGCGCTGGTGACCACCTCGAACACCGAGCCGAAGAACCTGTACCGCGACGGCCTGCAGCGCGCGCGCTTCCTGCCCGCCATCGCCCTGCTCGAAACGCACTGCCGCGTGGTGCACCTCGACAGCCCGCAGGACTACCGCCTGCGCCAGCTCACCCGCGCCGAAACCTACCTCACGCCGCTGGGCCCCGAGGCCGAGCGCGGCCTGGCCGAACACTTCGCCCGCCTGGCCGCCGACTGCCCGCGCGAGGCCGGCCCGCTGGCGGTGAACGGCCGGCCCATCCCGGCGCGCGCGCTGGCCGAGGGCATCGCCTGGTTCGACTTTTCCGCGCTGTGCGAAGGCCCGCGCGCGGCGGCCGACTACATCGAGATCGCCCGCGACTTCCACACCGTGCTGCTCTCGAACGTGCCGGTGCTGGATGTGGCCCACGACAACGCCGCGCGCCGCTTCGTGCACCTGGTGGACGAGCTTTACGACCGCAACGTGAACCTGCTGATCAGCGCCGCCGCCGAGCCGCTGTGGCTGTACGCCGGCGAGAAGCTGCGGCATGACTTCGAGCGCACCGCTTCGCGCCTGATCGAGATGCGCAGCGCCGAATACCTGGCGCGCGAGCACCGGCCGTGAACCGCGCGGCGCCCTGGCTGGCGGCGCTGGCGGGGCTGGGGCTCACGCTGCTGGCCTTCTGGCCGGGTTACCTGAGCTGGGATTCGGCCTGGCAGTGGTGGCAGGCGCGCAGCGGCGAACTCGACCCGGCGCATCCGCCGGTGATGGTGCGCGTGTGGCAGCTCTCGCGCCTGGTGCTGCCCGACCCGGGCGGCATGCTGCTGCTGCAGGCCACGCTGTGGTGGGCGGCGCTGGCCGCGTTCGCGCAGGCGCTGGGCGGCGGCGCGTGGCGGCGCGTGGGCACGGTGGTTTTCATCGGCGCCTGGCCGCCGCTGCTGGCGCTGCTGCCGCACCTGTGGAAAGACCTCTGGATGATGGGCTGCTTCGCGCTGGCGGTGGCGCTGCTGGCGGCCGAGCTGCGCACGCCGCGGAACTCGCTGCGCATCGCGGCGGTGCTGGTGCTTGGCGCGGGCGTGGCCTTCCGGCTCAACGCGCTGCCGGCGGCGCTGCCGCTGCTGGCCTGGGTGGCTTGGCGGCAGTGGCGGGGGCCCGCGTGGCGCGTGCTGGCGATGACGGCTTACATGGCCATCGTGGTGCAGGGCGTGTCGTGGATCCTGAACGCCGCGCCGGGCGTGCGCGCCACGCCGGTGTGGCCCGTGGTGGCGATGTGGGACATCGCCGCGGTGTCGATCGCCGAGGACGAGCTGCTGTTCCCGGAAGACTGGATCGAGCCCGGCCTCACCGCGGCCGACCTGCGCCGCGATTTTTCGCCCTTCGTGAACGTGCCCAGCTTCGCCTCGGGCCAGCTGCGGCTGCCGGGCTACCACGAGTTCACGCCGGCGCAGCTCGCGACGCTGCGCGAGGCCTGGCTGGCGCTGCCGCTGCAGCACCCGCGTGCCTTCTTCGCCCACCGCGCGGAAGTGGCCGCCTACCTGGTGGGCCTGCGCCAACACGCGCATCCGGACTACTTGGTACTGCAGCCCACCATCGTGCCGCTGCGCGACAACCCGGCGGTGGCGCCGCCCTCGGGCGCGCTGAACGCGCGGCTGCAGCCGGCGCTCAACGCACTGGTGGACACGCCGCTGTTCGCCGCCTGGCCCTGCCTGCTGGCGTCACTGGCGCTTGCCGCCTTCGCCGCCTGGCGCCGCGCGGCCGGTGACGGCCTGGTGCTGGCCACCGCCGCCTCGGCCTGGGCGCTGGCCCTGCCGCTGTTCCTGCTCGCCCCCAGCTCCGACTTCCGCTACCTCGGTTGGTGCCTGCTGGCCACGCTGATGGCCGCCGCGCTCGCAATACGCCCACCTCGCCCCTCGGCCCTGTAGGAGCGGCTTCAGCCGCGACAGCTTTCCGGCGAAAGGCGGTCGCGACTGAAGCCGCTCCTACAGAAGCGATATGACGCCAACGCGGTGCTAGCATCGGGGCACCATCCGAGGGGAATACCGATGCGCCGTCTGCTGCTTGCTGCCGCCCTGTCCGCCGCGCTCTGCGGCCCCGCCTTCGCCCAGGCCACCGACGTGGAGGCGTTGGCCGCCACGGTCGACGCCAAGGTGCAGGCTTGGCGCCGCGACATCCACCAGCACCCGGAGCTGGGCAACCGCGAAACCCGCACCGCGGCCCTGGTGGCCGAACACCTGCGCGCGCTCGGCCTCGAGGACGTGCGCACCGGCATCGCCACCACCGGCGTCACCGCGGTGCTGCGCGGCGGCAAGCCCGGCCCGCGCATCGCCATCCGCGCCGACATGGACGCGCTGCCCGTCACCGAACGCAGCGGCCTGCCCTTCGAATCCAAGGCCACCGCCACCTTCCGCGGCGAAACGGTGGGCGTGATGCATGCCTGCGGCCACGACGCCCACACCGGCATCCTGATGGGCGTGGCCGAGGCGCTGGCCAGCATGAAGGCCGAGCTGCCGGGCGAGGTGCTGTTCGTCTTCCAGCCGGCCGAGGAAGGCCCGCCGGACGGCGAGGAAGGCGGCGCCGAGGAAATGCTCGCGCAGGGCATCTTCGACGCCTTCAAGCCCGAGGCGGTGTTCGGCCTGCACGTGTTCAGCACGCTCAACGCCGGCCAGGTGGGCTGGCGCAGCGGCCCGCTGATGGCGGCCTCGGACCGCTTCAACATCGTGGTGAAGGGCCGGCAGACGCACGGCTCGCGCCCCTGGGGCGGCGTGGACCCGATCGTCGCCGCGGCCGACATCATCGACACCTCGCAGACCATCGTCAGCCGGCGCCAGAACATTTCCAAGCTGCCGGTGGTGGTGAGCTTCGGCGCCATCAAGGGCGGCATCCGCTACAACATCATCCCGGACGAGGTGGAGCTGATCGGCACCATCCGCACCTTCGACGAAGGCATGCGCCAGGCGGTGTTCGCCGACCTCAAGAACGTGGCCGAGAAGGTGGCCGCCGCGCATGGCGCCACCGTGGTGGCGCAGGTGCCCGACACCAAGGGCAACCCGGTGACGGTGAACCACCCGGGCCTGACCGCGCGCGTGCTGCCCAGCCTGGAAAAAGCGGTGGGCGCCCGCAACGTGGTGGAGATGGACCTGACCATGGGCGCCGAGGACTTCAGCTTCTACGCCAACGAGGTGCCCGGCTTCTTCTTCTTCGTCGGCGCCACCCCGGCCGGCCAGGACGCCCTGAAGGCCCCGTCCAACCACTCGCCCGAGTTCTTCCTGGACGAGCAGGCCCTGAAGGTGGGCACCCGCGCCATGCTGCAGGTCGCCCTCGACTACCTTCACATCGAGTAAACGCGCCAGGAACCCGAAGAACAGGGGTCAGAGTACTAATTCGCCGGAAGGCGAATTAGTACTCTGAGCCCAATTTTCTTGTGGGAGAATGGGAGGATGACGTCCCCCGAATCGAGCCTGCTGGGCAAGCCGGTCAGCTACAACGCCGACTACGACCCGAACCTGCTGTTCCCCATTCCCCGTGCCGGCCAGCGTGAAGCGCTGGGCATCGGCGACGAGCTGCCGTTCGTGGGCGTGGATTTCTGGAATGCCTACGAGCTGAGCTGGCTCGACAGCCGCGGCAAGCCGCGCGTGGCCCTGGCCGAACTGCGGGTGCCGGCGGCGTCGCCGAACCTGATCGAGTCCAAGAGCCTCAAGCTCTACCTCGGCAGCTGCGCCATGGCGCGTTTCGCCGACGCCGACAGCCTGCGCGCCCAGCTCGTGGCCGACCTCTCGGCCGCCGCCGGCGCGCCGGTGAGCGTGGTGCTCACGCCGGCCGGCTCCAGCAATGCCGCGCTGATCGAAAACCTCGAGGGCGACTCCATCGACGACCTGCCGGTGGAAATCAGCCACTACGGCCCGCCGAAGCCCGAGTTCCTTTCTTCCGACCCCGAACTCAAGGCCGACGAGGTGCTGGTGTCGCACCTGCTCAAGTCGAACTGCCCGGTCACCGGCCAGCCCGACTGGGCCAGCGTGCAGATCCGCTACGCCGGCCCGCGCATCGCCCGCGACGGCCTGCTGCGCTACCTGGTGAGCTACCGCCAGCACAGCGACTTCCACGAAAGCTGCGTCGAGCGCATCTTCATGGACATCCTGCGCCAGTGCGCGCCCACCCGCCTGGCGGTGTACGCTCGTTACACCCGCCGCGGCGGCCTGGACATCAACCCGTTCCGGGCCACCCCGGGCCTGCCCCTGCCGGGCAACCCGCGCACCAACCGCCAGTAACCGGACCCGCCCATGCGCCCGACCCTGCCGACCGCCCTGCTGACGATGCTCCTGCTCGCCGCTTGCGGCGGCGAGGCCGAGCCGCCCGCCACGGCCGCGGCACCGCCGGAGCCGGCCGCGGAAGCCACCGACGAGGCGGCCGCCGAACAGCCGCCCCTGCCCACCGGCGACTTCCGCGTGGTGGCGGTGGAACTGGGCACGGCCGTCGACGAAGAAGGCCGCGTGCCGGCGCCCAAGGACCTGTTCAAGCCCACCGACACCCTGCACCTGGCGGTGGTGGGCGTGGGCAGCAGCCCGGGCCTGGTGCTCTCGGCGCGCTGGCTGGCCGCCGACGGCAGCGAAGTGGCCCAGGCCCGCCAGGACCTGGCCCCGCAGGCGCCCACCGTGGCCAGCTTCCGCCTGTCGCAGCCGGAACCCTGGCCGGCCGGTGACTACCGGGTCGAGATCGCGGTGAACGACCGCGTCGCCGAAACCCGCAACTTCCGCATCGAATAAACCCCCACTCCTTCCCGGCGCGACGGCAACGTCGCGCTGCGATGGCCCGACCCCGTCTTTCGACGACCCCGCGCCCCGATGAGCCACCCCTGCGTCCGCTGCGGTGCCTGCTGCGCCACCTTCCGCGTCTCCTTCCACTGGTCGGAAGCCCAGCCCGACAACCCCGAAGGCCCACCCGCCGAGCTGGTGGTGCCGCTGCGCCGGCACGAACTGGCCATGCGCGGCACCGACGGCGCCAATCCACGCTGCGTGGCCCTGCGCGGCACCATCGGCGTGGACGGGCACTGCGGCATCTACCCACGGCGGCCTTCGGTGTGCCGCGCGGTGGAGCCTTCCTGGGAGTTCGGCCGCCACAGCCCGCAGTGCGACAAGGGCCGCCTGGCGCACGGCCTGGCGCCGCTGACGCCGGCCGACTGGCCCGCCGCGCCGGCGCCCGCCGACCCTACGCCCGCGCACTGATCCATCCCGCCGGCGTGTTTTGCCCGGGGGCGGCGGAAACGCGACAATGGCCGGTGTTTTTCACGAGACGACGTCCATGTCCGATACGCCCAAGATCATCTACACGCTCACCGACGAAGCGCCCTTCCTCGCCACGCAGTCGCTGCTGCCGATCGTGCAGGCCTTCGCCGGCGCCGCCGGCATCGCCGTCGAGACGCGCGACATCTCGCTGGCCGGGCGCATCCTGGCGCAGTTCCCGGACCGCCTGCGCGAGGACCAGCGCATCGGCGACCACCTGGCCGAGCTGGGCGAACTGGCCAAGCAGCCGGAAGCCAACATCATCAAGCTGCCCAACATCAGCGCCTCGGTGCCGCAGATGAAGGCGGCCATCAAGGAACTGCAGGCCCAGGGCTACCCGCTGCCGGACTACCCGGACGAGCCGAAGGACGCCGCCGAGGCCGACACCAGGGCGCGCTATGGCAAGGCCATGGGCAGCGCCGTGAACCCGGTGCTGCGCGAGGGCAATTCCGACCGCCGCGCGCCCAAGTCGGTGAAGGCCTACGCCCGCAAGCACCCGCACAAGATGGGCAAGTGGTCGGCCGCGTCGAAGTCGCACGTGGCGCACATGGACGACGGCGACTTCTACGGCAGCGAGCGTTCGGCCACGCTGGCCGAAGCCGGCAGCCTGCGCATCGAGCTCGTCGGAAAGGACGGCAGCACCCGCGTGCTGAAGGACTCGGTGAAGGTGAAGGCCGGCGAGATCGTCGACGCCTCGGTCATGCGCCGCCGCGCGCTGGCCTCGTTCATCGCCGCCCAGATCGCCGACGCGCGCGAGCAGGGCGTGCTGTTCTCGCTGCACCTCAAGGCCACCATGATGAAGGTCTCCGACCCGATCATGTTCGGCGTGGTGGTGGGCGAGTTCTACCGCGAGGTGCTGGAGAAGCACGCCGCGGCGCTGGAGCAGGTGGGCTTCGACGCCAACAACGGCATCGGCGACCTCTACGCCCGCATCGGCGCGCTGCCCGAGGCCACCCAGGCCGCCATCAAGGCCGACATCGACGCGCTGTACGCCACCCGCCCGGCGCTGGCGATGGTGAACTCCGACAAGGGCATCACCAACCTGCACGTGCCCAGCGACGTGATCGTGGATGCCTCCATGCCGGCCATGATCCGCGACTCCGGCGGCATGTGGAACGCCAGGGGCGAGCTGCAGGACGCCAAGGCCGTCATCCCCGACCGCTGCTACGCCGGCATCTACCAAGTGGTGATCGACGACTGCAAGGCCAACGGCGCCTTCGACCCGGCCACCATGGGCAGCGTGCCCAACGTCGGCCTGATGGCGCAGAAGGCCGAGGAATACGGCTCGCACGACAAGACCTTCCAGGCGCCGGTGGACGGCACCGTGCGCGTGACCGACGCGAATGGCGCCGTGGTGTTCGAACACGCGGTGGAAGCCGGCGACATCTGGCGCATGTGCCAGACCAAGGACGCGCCGGTGCAGGACTGGGTGAAGCTGGCCGTCACCCGCGCGCGCCTGAGCGCCACCCCGGCGGTGTTCTGGCTCGACCCGGCCCGCGCCCACGACGCGCAGATGATCGCGAAGGTCGAGCGTTACCTGAAGGACTACGACACCTCCGCCCTGGACATCCGCATCCTGCCGCCGGTGGATGCCATGAAGCTGTCGCTGCAGCGCATCCGCGCCGGCCTCGACACCATCTCGGTCACCGGCAACGTGCTGCGCGACTACCTCACCGACCTGTTCCCGATCATGGAACTGGGCACCAGCGCCAAGATGCTGTCGATCGTGCCGCTGATGGCCGGCGGCGGCCTGTTCGAAACCGGCGCCGGCGGTTCGGCGCCCAAGCACGTGCAGCAGTTCGTGGCCGAGGACTACCTGCGCTGGGATTCGCTGGGTGAATTCCTGGCGCTGGCGGCTTCGCTCGAGCACGTGAGCGAGCGCTGGCTCAACTCCGCCGCGCCGGCCCTTGCCAAGGCGCTCGACCTGGCCAACGGCCGCATCCTGGACGAAGACCGCGGCCCCTCGCGCAAGGTCGGCGGCCTCGACAACCGCGGCAGCCACTTCTACCTGGCGCTGTACTGGGCCCAGGCCCTGGCCACGCAGGACGAGGACGCGGGCCTGAAGGCGAAGTTCGCGCCGCTGGCGAAGGCGCTGGCCGATAACGAGCAGAAGATCGTGGCCGAACTGCTGGCCGTGCAGGGCAAGCCGGTGGACATCGGCGGCTACTACCGCCCGGACCCGGCCAAGGTCTCGGCCGCCATGCGCCCCAGCGCCACCTTCAACGCCGCCCTGGCTTCCTTGTAAGAGCGGTTTTGCCAACAAAAAACCCCACCCGGTCATGCGACCGGGTGGGGTTTTCGTTTGCAGCGGTCAGGCGTGGAGGTCGAAGCGGTCGGCTTCCATCACCTTGGTCCAGGCGGCGACGAAGTCGTTGACGAACTTCTCCTTCGAATCCGACTCGGCATATACCTCGGCGATGGCGCGCAGCTGCGAGTTCGAGCCGAACACCAGGTCGACCACGGTGCCCGTCCACTTGAGCGCGCCGGTCTTGCGGTCGCGGCCCTCGAGCACGTTCTGGTCGCCGGCCGAGCGCGCCCACTTCGTGCCCATGTCGAGCAGGTTCACGAAGAAGTCGTTGCTCAGCACGCCCGGGCGGTCGGTGAACACGCCGTGCTTCGCGCCACCGACGTTGGCGTCCAGCGCGCGCAGGCCGCCGATGAGCACGGTCATCTCCGGGGCGGTCAGCGTGAGCAGGGCGGCCTTGTCGATCAGGCGCTCGGCCAGGCCTTCCACGCCCTTGGCGGCGTAGTTGCGGAAGCCGTCGGCCTTGGGCTCGAGCACCGCGAAGGAATCGACGTCGGTGTGCTCCTGGCTGGCGTCGGTGCGGCCCGGGTGGAAGGGCACGGTCACGTTGACGCCGGCCTTCTTCGCCGCGTCCTCCACCGCCGCGTTGCCGGCGATGACGATCAGGTCGGCCAGCGAGACCTTCTTGCCGCCGGTGGCGGAGGCGTTGAAGTCCTTCTGGATGCCCTCGAGCACGCCGAGCACCTTGGCCAGCTGCGCCGGCTGGTTGGCTTCCCAGTCCTTCTGCGGGGCCAGGCGGATGCGCGCGCCGTTGGCGCCGCCGCGCTTGTCGCTGCCGCGGAAGGTCGAGGCCGAGGCCCAGGCGGTGGCCACCAGCTGCTGCGTGGTGAGGCCCGAAGCCAGCACCTTGGCCTTGAGCGCGGCCACGTCGTTGGCGTCCACCAGCGGGTGGTCGACGTCGGGCACCGGGTCCTGCCAGATCAGCACTTCCTTCGGCGCCAGCTTGCCCAGGTAACGCGAGCGCGGGCCCATGTCGCGGTGGGTCAGCTTGAACCAGGCGCGGGCGAAGGCGTCGGCGAACTCGGCCGGATTCTGGTGGAAGCGGCGCGAGATCTTCTCGTAGGCCGGGTCCATGCGCATGGCCATGTCGGCGGTGGTCATCATGACGGTGACCTTCTTCGACGGGTCATGGGCCGACGGCGCGTGGTGCTCGGGCTTGAGGTTCTTCGGGTGCCACTGCCAGGCTCCGGCGGGGCTCTTCACCAGCTCCCACTCGTAGCCGAACAGCACGTCGAAGTAGCCGTTGTCCCACTGGATCGGGTTCGGGGTCCAGGAACCCTCGATGCCCGAGGTGATGGTGTCGTTGCCCTTGCCGCTGCCGTGGGTGGAGATCCAGCCGAAGCCCTGCTCGGCGATGTCGGCGCCTTCCGGCTCGGCGCCCACCTTGGCGGCGTCGCCGGCGCCATGCGCCTTGCCGAAGGTGTGGCCGCCGGCGGTGAGCGCCACGGTCTCCTCGTCGTTCATGGCCATGCGCGCGAAGGTTTCGCGGATGTCACGCGCCGAGGCCAGCGGGTCGGGCTTGCCGTCCGGGCCTTCCGGGTTCACGTAGATCAGGCCCATCTGCACGGCGGCCAGCGGGTTGGCCAGGTCGCGCTCGCCGCTGTAGCGGCTGCCCGGCTTCTCGCTGGTGGCCAGCCACTCCTTCTCCGGGCCCCAGTCGACGACGTTCGGCTCCCACACGTCGGCGCGGCCGCCGGCGAAGCCGAAGGTCTTGAAGCCCATGCCCTCCATCGCGGCGTTGCCGGCGAGCACGAGCAGGTCGGCCCAGCTGAGCTTCTTGCCGTACTTCTTCTTGATCGGCCAGAGCAGGCGGCGGGCCTTGTCGAGGTTGCCGTTGTCGGGCCAGCTGTTGAGCGGGGCGAAGCGCTGGTCGCCGGTGCCGGCGCCACCGCGGCCGTCATGGATGCGGTAGGTGCCCGCGGCGTGCCAGGTGAGGCGCACCATCAGGCCGCCGTAGTTGCCGTAGTCGGCCGGCCACCAGTCCTGCGAGTCGGTCATCAGGGCCTTGAGGTCGGCCATGACCGCGTCGAGGTCGAGCTTCTGGAATTCCTTGCGGTAGTCGAAGTCGGCGCCCAGCGGGTTGCCCTTCGACGAGTGCGCGTGCAGCTGCGAGAGGTCGAGCTGGTTCGGCCACCAGTCGAGGTTTCGCGGGCCCTTGCCCATCCCAATGTGGTGGACCGGGCATTTGGATTCGTTGGACATGGCGCTCTCCTGGCGTGGTTGGGACGGGAAGTCTTCACAGTCTGGACCGCGGCCCTGTTCAGCTGAAATGAATGTTTTGGATGCAAGCGATAGGCGGGGCCTATCAACCCGGCCTTGACGCCCGGCTGTGCTAGCTTGGCGCCCTTCACATCCCTGCCCGCCACCGGAGCCCCGCATGCGCCGCACCCCGCTCGCCCTCGCCTTCGCCACGACCCTTGCGCTGGCTGCCTGCAGCCCGGCTTCCGAGGAAGCCACGACCCCGGCCGCCGACACCGCGGCGGACACCGCCGACGCCGCCGACGCCAGCGCCAGCGCCGACCGCGACGCCCAGACCGACCCGATGGACGCCATCCTCGCCGGCGACTGGCGCGACCCCGCCAACAGCGCCCGCGACGGCTTCCGCCACCCGCGCGAGACCCTGGCCTTCTTCGGCGTGGGCCCCAGCCAGACGGTGGTGGAAATCAGCCCCGGCGGCGGCTGGTACACGGAGATCCTGGCGCCGCTGGCCCAGGGCAAGGGCCGCTACGTGGGCATCATCAACGACCCGGCGAAGTCGGGTAACGAGCGCGCCCAGCAGTACTACGCCAACGCCAACGCCAAGCTGCGCGAGAAGCTGGCGGCGCGCGCCGACGTCTACGGCAACGCCACCCTGGTCGAGATCGATCCGACCGCGCCCGTCATGGGCGAGCCGGGCTCGGCCGACGTGGTGCTGACCTTCCGCAACGTGCACAACTGGGTCATGGCCGGCAACGAAGCCGCCATGTTCAAGGCCTTCTTCGACGTGCTGCGCCCGGGCGGCGTGCTGGGCGTCGTGGAACACCGCGCGGCCGCCGGCAAGACGCTGGAGGAAGTGAAGACCTCGGGCTACCTGCCGGAGGACTACGTGGTCGGCCTGGCCACCGCCGCCGGTTTCGTGCTCGAGGAAAAGAGCGAGATCAACGCCAACCCGGCCGACACCAAGGACCACCCGAACGGCGTGTGGACCCTGCCGCCGAGCAACAACCACGAAGAAGCCGACAAGGCCAAGTACGCCGCCATCGGCGAAAGCGACCGCATGACCCTGCGCTTCGTGAAGCCGCAGGCCGAGGCCGCGCCGGCCAACTGACCGGATACCGGTGCGCGGCTTGGCCGTGCGCCGGCTTCTGTAGGAGGGGCTTCAGCCCCGACGCTTTTGGCGAAGAGCGTCGGG
>NZ_JAYSEG010000023.1:0-16411 GCF_041913985.1 Arenimonas sp. | reverse complement strand
CACCTGCCCGGACCGGGGGGGGGGGGTGGGGGGGGCGCGGGCGTTGGGTGGGGGGGCTTCCGCCCGGCGGATTTGGGCGCCGCGCGGGGGGGCTGAAGCCCCTCCCACTAAGGCGCGCCTCAGCGCGCGTCTTTCTCGACCACGCCGCCCTTGATGACCACCGGGATCGCCTCGAGCAGGCGCACGTCGGCCGTCGGGTCGCCGCTGACCGCCACGAAGTCGGCCCAGCGGCCGGCCTCGGCCACGCCCACGTCGTTGCGGCCCAGGGCCTCGGCCGAATTCACCGTGGCGGCCTGGATCGCCTGCAGCGGCGTCATGCCGTAACGCACCATCCACTGGAACTGGCGGCCGTTGTCGCCGTGGCGGTGCACGCCGGCGTCGGTGCCGTAGACCATGCGCACGCCGGCCTGGTGGGCGCGGCGGAAGTTCTCGCGCTGGATGTCGGCCACCTCGCGGTCCTTGCGCAGGTTGTCCTCGAGCACGCCGTTCTTGCGGCCCTCGGACTGGGTGTATTCGGTGTTGTAGATGTCCATCGACAGCCAGGTGCCGTTCTTCTTCGCCAGTTCGATGCCTTCGGCGTCGATCAGGCTGGCGTGCTCGATGGTGTCCACGCCGGCGCGGATGGCGGCGTTGATGCCGGAGGCGCCGTGCGCGTGCGCGGCCACCTTCAGGCCCCACTGGTGGGCTTCCTCGACCACCGCGCGCATCTCGTCCTCGCGCATCTGCTGCTGGCCGGGCTCGGTGTTGCGCGAGAACACGCCGCCGGTGGCGCAGATCTTGATCACCTGGGCGCCGTGCTTGCGGATCTCGCGCACGCGCTTGCGGGCTTCGTCCGGGCTGTCGGCGTTGTAGGGGCTCTTGGCGTCGAACGAGGGCGGGAAGAAGGTCGAATCGCAGTGGCCGCCGGTGGCGCCGAAGGCGTAGCCGGCCGAGACAATGCGCGGGCCGCGGATCTTGCCTTCCTCCACCGCCTGGCGCAGGCCCACGTCGTTCCAGTTGTCGGCGCCGACGTTGCGCACGGTGGTGAAACCGGCGTCGAGCGTTTCACCGGCGTGCTTCACGGTGAGCATGGACCAGAAGCTGTCGGTGAACTGCAGGTAGTTGTAGCCGCCGTAGCTGGGGTCGGAATCGAGGTGGGTGTGCATGTCGATCAGGCCCGGCAGCAGGCTCATGCCGGCCAGGTCGACGACGCGCTCGCCCGGCGCGGGTTCGCCGCCGGGGGTGATGGCGGCGATGCGGCCGTTCTCGACGCGGATGGCTGGGTTCTCGATCCACTTGCCGGTGCGCACGTCGAGCAGGCGCGCGGCGCGGATGAGCACGTTGCCGTCGCCGGGCGCCGGCGTCACGGCCGCCTGCGGCGCGGAAGCCGCGAACGCGGCGGCAAGGGAAACAGCCAGCAGGGCCGGGGCCAGCGAACGCAGGGTCATGGCAACTCTCTCGGTCGGGTTTCCGCCGAGTGTAGCTTTTATTGTTCGCCGGTTTGGAGGCGCCAGAGGGCGGCGTAGGCGCCGTCGTGGGCCAGCAGTTCGTCGTGGGTGCCGGACTCGACGATGCGGCCGGCGTCGAGCACGTGGATGGCGTTCGCATGGCGCACGGTGCTCAGGCGGTGCGCCACCACCAGGGTGGTGCGGCCGCGCGCGGCGGTGGCGAGCGAATGCTGGATGGCGGCTTCGGTTTCGTTGTCCACGGCCGAGGTGGCTTCGTCGAGCACCAGCACGCGCGGGTCGCGGTAGAGCGCGCGCGCCAGGGCGATGCGCTGGCGCTGGCCGCCGCTGAGGTTGCCGCCGCGCTCGCCCACCGGGCTGTCGTAGCCGGCGGGCAGCGCCGCGATGAAGTCGTGCGCCTCGGCGGCGCGCGCCGCCGCTCCCACCCGCGCGCGGTCGGGCCGGCGTTCGCCGTACGCGATGTTCTCCGCCACCGTGCCGTCGGTGAGGAAGGGCTCCTGCGCCACGTAGCCCACCACGCGGCGCAGCGCCGCCGGGTCAAGCGCGGCCAGGTCGGCGCCGTCGAGCGTGATGCGACCCGCCTTCGGGTCCAGGAAGCGCAGCAGCAGCTTGAGCAGCGTGCTCTTGCCGCCGCCGGTGCCGCCCACCAGGGCCACCGTGCTGCCCGCCGGCACGTGCAGGTTGATGCCCTGCAGGGCCACGCGGCCGTCGTAGTCGTGGCCCACGCCTTCGAAGCGCAGCTCGCCGCGCACGTCCGCGGGCAGCGGGGCGGTGCCACGCGCCGGCACCGGCGTGTCGAGCAGGTCCATCACCCGGGTCACCGAGGCCATGGCGCGCTGGTACAGGTCCACCATGTCGGCCAGGCGCGTCAGCGGCCAGAGCAGGCGCTGCGTGAGGTACACCAGCGCGGAATAGCTGCCCACGCCCAGCTCGCCGCGCAGCGTGAGCACGCCACCGTAGAGCAGCGTGGCTACGAAGCCGGCCAGGATGGCCATGCGGATCACCGGCGTGATGGCCGCCGAGAAGCGGATGGCGTCGGCGTTGCGGCCACGGAAGGCGTCGCTGGCCTGGCGCAGGTGTTCGGCCTCGAAGTCTTCCGCCGTGTAGGCCTGGATGGTGGCCATGCCCGCCAGGTTGTTGTTGAGCCGCGCCGACACCGTGGCCGCGGCCTCGCGCGCGGCGGCATAACGCGGCGCCAGCCGCTTCTGGAACCAGAACGCGCCCACCAGGATGAGCGGGATGGGCAGCATGGCCAGCGCCGCCAGGTCGGCGGTGAGCACGAAGAACACGCCGCCCACCAGCAGCGACGACACCGCCACCTGCACCAGGTCGTTGGCGCCGGTGTTGAGGAAGCGCTCCACCTGGTTCACGTCCTCGTTCATCAGCGCCATCAGCCGGCCGCTGCGCTCGCGCTCGATCACCGACGGCGGCAGCTTCTGCAGGTGCCCGTACGCCGCCTGGCGCAGCGAATGCTGCAGCTCCTGCGCCAGGCCGCGCCACTTCACCGCGTACAGGTATTCGAACAGCGACTCGAGCACCCACACCGCCACCGTCAGCGCCACCAGCAGGTAGAGCTGCTGCAGCGGGTCGGGGATGCCGAAGCCGGCCAGGAAGGAATCCTGCTGGTTCACCACCACGTCCACGGCCACGCCGATCAGCAGCTCGGGCAGCACGTCGAAGACCTTGTTGAGCACGGAATAAACCGTGGCCAGCGCGGCCGTGCGGCGGTGCGGGCGGGCGAAGCCGGCGAGCCGGCGCAGCGGGTGGTCGGGGGCCATGGGCGGTCCGTACGGTGAGGGCCGGCAACAGTGTCCCATGCGGCGTACACTGGCCGGATGCTGATTGCGTTCAATAAACCGTACGGTGTGTTGTGCCAGTTCACCGACAGCGCCGAACCGCCGCGGCCCACGCTGGCGGAATTCGGGCTGCCGCCGGACGTGTACGCCGCCGGCCGGCTCGACCAGGATTCCGAAGGCCTGCTGCTGCTGTCCGACGACGGCCCGCTGATCGCCCGCATCAGCTCGCCGAAGTTCCACTGGCCCAAGACCTACCTGGCCCAGGTGGAGGGCACCGCCACCGACGAACACCTGGCCGCGCTGCGCCAGGGCGTGCAGCTCAAGGACGGCATGACGCGGCCCGCCAAGGCCCAGGTGCTGGTGGGCGCGCCCGACTGGCTGTGGCCGCGCGACCCGCCGGTGCGCTACCGCAAGTCGGTGCCCGAGAGCTGGATCGAGCTCACCATCACCGAGGGGCGCAACCGCCAAGTGCGCCGCATGACCGCCGCCATCGGCCTGCCCACCCTGCGCCTGGTGCGCCTGGCCATCGGCCCGCACCGCCTCGAGGGCCTGCGCCCCGGCCACTGGCGCGAAGAACCCCTCTAGCCATCAGAAACGAAGCACCGACCGGAGGCTCGGCATGGAGTTCCAGGACCATTTCTCGGGGCACGCGGTTGACTACGCCGCCGCGCGGCCGACCTACCCGCGCGAACTGTTCCAGTGGCTGGCCGACCAGTGCCGGCACCACGACCTGGTCTGGGACGTGGGCTGCGGCAACGGCCAGGCCAGCCTGGCGCTGACGCACTGGTTCACCCGCGTGCACGCCAGCGACCCCAGCGCCGAACAGATCGCCGCCGCGCCCGCCGACCCGCGCATCACCTGGCGCGTCGAAGCGGCCGAACACTGCACGCTGCGCAGCGGCACCGTGGACCTGGTCACGGCCGCGCAGTCCTTCCACTGGTTCAACCAGGAACGCTTCTGCCACGAGGCCGCGCGCGTGCTGCGCCCCGGCGGCCTGTGCGCGGTGTGGTGCTACGGCATCTCGCGCGTGAGCCGCGAAGTGGACGAGGTCTACCACGCGCTCTACCACGACACGCTGGGGCCCTACTGGCCGCACGAACGCCGGCACATCGAGGACGGCTACCGCCACCTGGTGTTCCCCTTCGAGGCGCTGGGCGAGATCCCGCGGCTGGAAATGCGCGAGGAGTGGACCCTGGCCCAGTACCTGGCCTACCTGCGCACCTGGTCGGCCAGCCAGGCCTACCTCAAGGCCACCGGCAAGGACCCCGTTTCCCTGCACGAAGCCGCCTTCGCCGAAGCCTGGGGCGACCCGGCCCTCGCCCGCGAAGTGGACTGGCCGCTGTCCATCCGCGCCGGCCGCACGCCCAACGACTGACGTTTCCGTTTCGACACCGATGGAGTCCCGCATGTTCCGACCGACCCTGCTCGCCGCGTCGCTGGCCGTCGCGCTCGCGTCCTTCGCGCCGCACGCCTTCGCCGCCGGCGATGCCAACGGCGCCAGCGCCACCGTCGCGCCCGCCAACGCCGCCGTGCAGCGCCTGCATGCCCTGTTCGAGGCCGACTGGCAGCGCGGGCTGGAAGAAAACCCGCTGATGGCCACCTACCTCGGCGACAAGCGCTACAACGACCGCCTGCCCGACCTCTCGCCCGCCGCGCGCGAGCGCCAGCAGGCCGCCGTGCGCGCCTCGCTGGCCACGCTCGAGGTCATCGACCGCGCCGCGCTTTCGCCCGCCGACCAGCTCAATTACGACATCTACCGCCGCCAGCTCGAAACCGAGATCGCCGGTTTCCGCTTCCACCCCGAGCGCCTGGCCGTGGACCAGCGCGGCGGCGTGCACCTGCTGGCCGTGCAGATGGCGCCGGCGCTGCGCTTCGAATCGGCCAGGGACTACGCCGACTGGACCGCGCGCCTGCGCGCCTACGGCACGCTCGTGGACCAGACCATCGCCCTGCTGCGCGAAGGCATGGCCAGCGGCTGGGTGGCGCCGAAGGCGGTGATGCAGCGCGTGCCGGCGCAGATCGCCGCCCAGCGCGTGGCGGACGCCGCCGAAAGCAGCTTCTACAAACCCTTCCTGGCCATGCCGGAAACCCTGCCCGCCGACGAGCGCGCGCGCCTGCAGGCCGAGGCCCGGGCCGCGGTGAAGGACGTGGTGCTGCCGGCCCTGGCCCGCTTCGAGGCCTTCTTCAACAACGAATACCTGCCCGCCTGCGCCGACTCCGTGGCCACCGGCGACTTGCCCGACGGCAAGGCCTTCTACGACCACCTGGCGCGCCAGTACACCACCACCGACCTCACCGCCGACCAGATCCACGACATCGGCCAGCGCGAAGTGGCGCGCATCCGCGCCGAGATGGAAGAGCTCAAGGCCGAAGTCGGCTTCGAGGGCGACCTGCAGGCCTTCTTCACCCACCTGCGCACCGACCCGAAGTTCTTCCACGCCGACCCGCAGGCGCTGCTGGCCGAATACCGCGCCCTGACCCGGCGCATCGACCCCGAACTGGTGAAGGTGTTCGGCAAGCTGCCGCGCACGCCCTACGGCGTGATCACCATTCCCGCCGAAACCGCGCCCGACACCACCACGGCCTACTACCAGCGCCCGTCCGCCGACGGCCGCCGCGCGGGCTATTACTACGTGAACCTGTACAAGCCCGAGTCGCGCCCGCGCTGGGAAATGATGGCGCTGTCGCTGCACGAGGCGGTGCCCGGCCACCACCTGCAGATCGCGCTGGCGCAGGAAATGCCCGACCAGCCGATGTTCCGCCGCCAGGGCGGCTTCACCGCCTTCATCGAGGGCTGGGGCCTGTACGCCGAGCGCCTGGGCTACGACATGGGCCTGTACGACGACCCCTACGACCGCATGGGCCAGCTGGCCTACGACATGTGGCGCGCGGTGCGCCTGGTGGTGGACACCGGCCTGCACAGCAAGGGCTGGACCCGGCAGCAGGCGATCGACTTCTTCGCCGCCAACGCGCCCAAGGCCGAACTCGACATCGCCAACGAGGTGGACCGCTACATCACCACCCCGGGCCAGGCCCTGGCCTACAAGATCGGCCAGATGAAGCTCAGCGAGCTGCGCGCCCGCGCCGAGGCGAAGCTGGGCGAGCGCTTCGACGTCCGCGCCTTCCACGACGCCCTGCTGGCCGAGGGCGCGCTGCCGCTGGGCGTGCTCGAGCAGCGCATGGACGCCTGGATCGAAGCGCAGCCCCGCTGACCTCGTTTCCCCGCCGTACGGAATGAAAGAAGGGCGCCCCGGTGGGCGCCCTTCTTCTTGGTGCCGGCCAGGAGGACGCGGCTTACTTCGCGGCTTTCTTGGCGGGCGCCTTCCTGGCCGCCGGCTTCCTGGCAGCGGCCGCCTTCTTCGCCGGCGCCTTCTTGGCGGGGGCTTTCTTCACCGCCGCCTTCTTGGCCGGTGCGGTGGCCTTCTTCGCCGCCACCTGGGTGGACTTCTTGGCCGGGGCCTTGGCGGCGGCCTTCTTGCGCTTGTTCACCGCATACACGGCGGCACCCACGGCCGCCACGGCGGCCGCGGCCACGGCGGTGCCGACGGGATGCTTCTTCACGGCCTTCACCGCCGCGGCGCTGCCTTTCTTCACCGCGGCCACGCCCGCGCCGGCGCTGACCAGGGCGCCGGCCTTCTTCGCCAGGTCGGCCTTGTCCCAGGCCTTCTTGGCCGCGGCGCCGGTGTCGCCGATCTTGGCCATGGCGGTCGAAACGATCTTGCTCGTCTTGCTCATGACAGGTCTCCGCAAAGGGAATGGTGGAACGTCGGGGCTTGCGTTCCTAGCCTAAACCCAAAACGGCGCGGATGGTGCGCCGCTCCGCGGGTCCGGCGGGCTCACCAGCCCACGCCGACGCCACCGCCGACGCTGCGTTCGTTGCCGCTCACCGAGGCGCCGAAGGTGACCGTGACGTTGTCGCGCACGGCACGCTGGAAGCCGACCGCCAGGGCCTCGTAGCCGTCCTGGTAACCCACGCCCACGGCGATGCGGTTGCTGCGCTCGATGGCCGCCGCCGCCGCGCTCATCTGCGCCATGGCGCTGTTCATGGCGCCGGTGCGGGAGATGCGCTTGTCGGTCTGGTCGAAGCGGTCCCACAGCTCCACCTGCAGCTGGTCGAAGGCCTGCGTGATGGCGCCAAGGCGCTGGTCGGTGTAGCCGTTGGCGCGGGCCAGGGTGGCGGCGTCGCCCGCGTCGGCATACGACTGCGCGGCGCTGAGCGCCGCCGCGGCGCGGCCTTCGGCATAGGCATTGGCTTGGGTGACGCCGGCCGCCACGCGGGTGTCGGTGTAGTCGTTGGCCTGGGCCACGCCGGCGGCGACCTGCTGGTCGGTGTAGTCGTTCGCCACGCCCACGGCGTTGCCGGCGGCGGCAAGCGCGGTGTTGGCGACGCCCAGCGCCGTGTCGGCCGTGGACTGGGCGTTGTTGGCGGTGGACAGCGCGGTGTCCGCGGTCGCCTGGGCGTGGTTGGCGGCGGAAAGCGCGGTATCGGCCGTGGCCTGCGCGTTCGCCGCGGCGGCGCCGTTGCCGCTGGCGGCCGCGAGCGCGGCGTCGGCCGTGGACTGCGCGTTGTTTGCCGCCGAGAGCGCGGTGTCGGCCGTGGACTGGGCGTTGCTGGCGGCCGTGAGCGCGCTGTCCGCGGTTGACTGGGCGTTGTTGGCCGCGGCCTGCGCGCTGTCCGCCGTGGACTGGGCATTGGCGGCGGCCGCCTGGGCATTGTTGGCGGTGGTGTTCGCCGTGTTGGCCGCCGCCTGGGCGGTGCCCACCGTGGCGGCCACGGCGTTGAGCTGGTTGAGGTTCACCGCGTCGGTGCCCTGGGTGCCCGCGGCCAGGTTGACCAGCTGGCGCTCCATGCCCGCCGAGCCCAGCGACACCGTCCAGCCCCGGTCGGCCACCGCATAGGTGCCCAGCGCCAGCGAGTACGCGGCCTCGGCCCGCGCGGCCCAACCGAAGGCCATGGCGCCCTCGGCGAAGGCCAGCGAATCGTTGCCGATGGCCAGGCTGCGGGTGCCCGTGGCGGTGGCGCTGGTACCGATCGCCAGCGTGCCCTGGCTATGCGCCCAGGCGCCGTCGCCGATCGCGATGGACCCGTCGGCGGCGGCATAGGCGTCGATGCCCAGCGCGATGGCGCCGGCGCCCTGTGCCTCGGCGAAGGGGCCAAGGGCCACGGCGCCCGGACCACCGGCGACGGCGAAGTTGCCGCAGGCGACCGAGTTGTAGGAATTGATGGTCTGGCCGACGGCGTCGACGCAGATGGCCTGGGCCCGGGCCTGCTCCGGCAGGGCGAAGAGGATGGCAAGGCCCAGCAGGGCCAGCGTGCCGGACACGGGTCGGATCGGATTCATGGATTGGCTCCTGGCGTGCCCGCCACCGGGCACTCACCCAGGGAACCGTCAGAACCGGACGCCGGCTATCACGGAGCCGGCGAGGACTCCGGGGCTGGCGCCAGCAGCGCCTGGATGCGTCGGGCGGCCGGGCTCTCCGGCCCGGTCAGGGCCACCTGCGCGGCCAGCGCGCGCTCGCGCGCCCCCCGGGCGGCGTCGGTGTCGCCACGCGCCAGCGCGATCTCGGCCCGCAGCAGTTCGCGGGCGACCCGGGCCGGGTGCGGCTCCGGCAGGTCGTCGAGGTCCAGCACCGCGAGCATCGCCTCGGCTTCGTCCGGCGCACCGCGGCGCAGCCGGAGCTCCGCGCGCAGCAGGCCGGCCCGCAGCGCTTCGCCACCACCGGCCTGCGCCGAGAGCAGCGCGCCGGCTTCGTCCAGCCGGCCGTTGCGCAGCAGCAGGCGCGCCAGGTTGAGCCGGCTGCGCTGCACGGTGGCGTCGGCGGCGGGCAGCGCGGCTTCGCGGATCGCCAGCGACTTCCGGAACAGCGCCTCCGCCGCGACCGGGTCGCCGCGGTCTTCGGCCAGCGAACCGAGGTTGTTGAGCACCACGGCATAACGCGGGCTGTCTTCGCCGGACACCGCGGCCTCTATTTCCAGCGACTCCTGGTAATGGCGCTCGGCGTCGCCCCAGCGGCCCAGGTCGTGCAGCAGGTTGGCCAGTTCGTTGTGCGCGCCGGCCACGGCATTGCTGCGCGGGCCGTAGAGTTCGGCCGCCAGCGCCAGGCTGCGTTCGAACACCGGCCAGGCCTCGTCGCGCCGGCCCGCCAGCAGCAGCGCGCGGGCGATGCCGTCGAGGGCCAGCTGCGCGGTGGGCTGGCCCACCGGGCCCAGGGTTTCGGCCAGGGCCAGCGCTTCGCGGTGGCTGGCTTCGGACGCCGCCGCGTCGCCGCGCAGGCGCTGGGCGCGGCCGAGGTTGTTGAGCGTGGCGACGACCGACGCCCGGCCGGCCTCGCCCTCGGCGCGACGCAGCGCCAGCGCCTCTTCGAGCGCTTCTTCGGCGGCGGGCAGGTCGCCCTTGGCCGTGAGCGCGATGCCCAGGGAATTGAGCGTGTCGGCTTGTTCGGTGGGCGCAGGGGACGGGCCGCGCAGGCGCCGCGCTTCGTTCGCGGCAGCCACCGCTTCGTCGCCGCGGCGGTCGTTGGCCAGCAGGGTGGCCAGCTGGCTCCAGGCCGACGCGGCCTGCGCCGGCTGGTCCAGCGCGGGGGATGCGAAGGCGGTGGCGGCGGCGCGCAGCAGGGCTTCGGATTGTTTCGGCTGCCCCAGGCTGCGATAGGCGCGGCCGAGCACCAGCTGCAGTTCGGCGGCGATGGCGGGGCTGGCGGAGAGTTCGTCGTCGATGCGGCGCGCGCTGGCGTCGAGCACCTCGCGCGCCGACATCTCGCGGCTGCCGGCGGTGCGGCGCGGGTCGGCGGCGTCGAAGGCGCCCACCAGCAGGTCGCTCACCTGGCGCGCGGTGGCGGCGGCGCGCTCGGCGCGGTCGCGTTCTTCGGCCAGGCGCCAGGCGAACACCACGGCCGCCGAAACCATGGCGGCCGCCACCAGGCTGCCGCGCCAGTGCCGGCGCAGCCAGCGGCCGCTTCGATACGCGGCGCCGCCGGCGCGCGCGGCCACGGGCTCGTGCCGCTGCCAGCGTTCCAGGTCGTCCACCAGCGCGTCCACGGTGGGGTAGCGCGCGGCGGCGTCGAGTGCGGTGGCGCGCGCGGCGATGGCGTCGAGGTCGCCGCGAAGGCGGCGGGCCCACGGCACGGCCCCGGCGCGCGCCGACGGCGGCGGCGGCGGCGTGTCCACGTCGGCCGGCGTGCGGCCCAGCGGTGCGTCCGAAAGCAGCTCGGCCGCCATCACGCCCAGGCCGAACACGTCGGCCGCCACGCCGACGCGTTCGCCGCGCAGCTGCTCGGGCGCGGCGTAGGCCGGCGTGCAGTAGCGCAGCCCGTCGTCGCCCTCGGCGGCGCTGGCGCGGGCAATGCCGAAGTCGAGCAGCGACGGATGCCCGCCCTCGCGCACCAGCACGTTGCCGGGCTTGAGGTCGCAGTGCACCACCAGCTGGCGGTGCGCATGCGCCACCGCGCGGCAGATGCGCAGGAACAGCACGATGCGCTCGTCCAGCCCGGGCCGCTGTTCGGCCAGGTAGCGGTCCAGCGGCAGGCCGGCCACGAATTCCATCACCAGATAGGGCTGCCCCGCCGGCGTGGTGCCGCCGTCGTAGAGCCGGGCGATGCCGGGGTGCTGCAGGCTGGCCAGGATCTGTCGTTCGGCGGCGAGCCGTTCGGCCACGGCCGGGTCCGGGCGGCCGCGCAGCAGCTTCACCGCCACCCGTTGGCGGTACAGGCCGTCGGCGCGTTCGGCCACGAACACCGTGCCCATGCCACCGCTGGCCAGGCGCTGCACCAGGCGCCACTGGCCCAGGGCCTCGCCTTCGGTGAGTTCGGTGTCGGGCAGGCTGGCCATGAGCTCGCCCAGCGGCTTGAGCGCGCGGCCCAGCGAATCGGTTTGCGCTGCCAGCAGCGCTTCCACCTCGCGGCGCAGCGCCGGGTCGTCGGTGAGGCCGTGCAGGGCCGGCGCCTGCTGCTCCGCCGGCAGGTCGCAGACCGCTTCGAACAGGCGGCGCGCCGCCTGCAGGGAATTCACGCCAGGGCCTTGTTGAGCCATGCCTTGGCGAAACGCAGGTCGCGGTCGACGGTGGGCACCGACACGCCCAGCACCGCGGCGATCTCGTCGCGTTCCATGCCGCCGAAGTAGGCCATTTCCAGCGCGCGGGCGGCGCGGGGCTCGGCGTCGGCCAGCTGTTCGAGCGCCAGGTGCAGGCCCAGCACTTCGATGCCGGCATCGTTGCCGGCCTGCGCGTCGGCCTGCGAGAGCGTGACGAAGGTGGGCGCGCCGCCGCGTTTTTCCGCGGCGCGGGCGCGGGCGTGGTCCACCAGCACGGCGCGCATCTTCAGCGCGGCGATGGCGAGGAAGTGCGCACGGTCGTTCCAGTCGGCGTCGCGGCCGAGCATGCGCAGCAGCGCCTCGTTCACCACCGCGGTGGGCTGCAGCGTGGCCGAGGGCGCGGCCTGGCGCATGCGCGCCGAGGCCATGTGCCGCAGCGTGTCGTAGACCAGCGGCAGCAGCTGGTCCATGGCGCGGGCGTCGCCGCCCCGCCATTCGCGCAGCAAGACCGTCACTTCCGACATTCGCCGCTCCCCCGGGCCCAGCCCCGCGTCCATGATGCCAACGGCGGCGGCGGCTTGGAACGGTCGCGGCGGCTCAGGTGCCCCGGGGTTTCGCCCGGTGCGTGGCCGTGGCGGTCCAGGGGTCGTCGGGCCAGGGGTGGCGCGGGTAGCGGCCCTTCATTTCCTTCTTCACTTCCGGGTAGGTGTTGGCCCAGAAGCTGCGCAGGTCCTGGGTGACCTGCAGCGGCTTGCCGCCCGGCGAGAGCAGGTGCAGCAGCACCGGTACGCGGCCCTCGGCGATGCGCGGGGTGTCGGCCAGGCCGAACAGCTCCTGCAGCTTCACCGCCAGTACCGGCGGGGCGCCGTGCGCGTACTCGACGCCGCGCTCCATGCCCGAGGGCACGGTGAGGCGGCGCGGTGCCAGCGTGTCGAGCTTCTGCCGCAGCGACCAGTCGAGGCCGGATTTCAGCGCTTCGCCAAGTTCCTCCTCGCCCAGCGCGTCCAGCCGCGCCTTGCCGCGGAAGGCCGGCATGAGCCATGTCTCGCGGGTGGCCAGCAGGGCGTCGTCGGACACGTCGGGCAGGCCGAGTTCGGGCATCCATTCGCGCAGGCAGCGCACGCGTTCGCGCCACTGGCGCAGGCCCTCGGTCCAGGGCAGCGCGTCGAGGCCGAGTTCGCCTACGGCGTCGGTGAGCGCCTGCGCGGCCAGCGCCGGGTCGGGGCGGCCGGCGGGCTTGGATTCGAGCGTGATCTTGTCGAAGCGGCGCTCGCGGCGGCTCACCAGCGCGCGCGCTTCCGGGTCCCAGCGCACCACGTCGCCTTCGAAGAAGCGGGCGGGAAAATCACGCTGCAGCCGCGCTTCGTCCACCGGCGCGCCGCGCTGGATGAGCGAATCGCGCGCCTCGAAGCGCAGTTCGCTGGCCACCAGCCAGGGTTCGCCGAACAGCACGCTGTCGTCGAACAGGCGCGCCATGCGGCCGTTGGCCAGCAGGTAGCGGCGCGGGTCGGTGGGGTGCTGGCGGGCGATGCGGTCGGGGAAGGCGTGCACCAGCACGTCGCCGAGCAGGTGCGCGGGCACGTCCGCGGGCGGCGTGGCCTCGCAGCGCAGCCGGCGGCGCCACTGCTTCGCGGCGGCGTCGATGGCGGCGAGCGCGCCGCGGCTGGCGTTCGCCGGCGCGCGGCCCTGGCGGAAGGCAGCGAGCGCCTGCCAGCGGCTGGCGAGGTCGTCGCGGCGTTCGCGCAGCGGGTCGCGCGCTTCCACCAGCGCGGCCAGGTCGCAGGCCAGCGCGGTTTCCGCCGGCTCGCGCGGCGCCTTGAGCATGGCGGCCAGGCGCGGGTGCGTGCCCAGCGCCAGCAGCTGGCGGCCGAAGGCGGTGATGCGGGCGTCGGCGTCGAGCGCGTCCAGCCGCTGCAGCAGTTCGCGCGCGGCGCCCAGCGCGCCGGCGGGCGGCGCGTCCACGAAGCGCAGCGACGATTCGCCCCAGGCCGCCAGTTCCAGCGCCAGGCCGGCCAGTTCGACCTGGGCGATTTCCGGCGTGCGCATGGGTTCGAGCCGCTGCGACTGCGGCCACAGGCGGTAGGCCCAGCCTTCGGCGACGCGGCCGGCGCGGCCGGCGCGCTGGTCGGCCGAGGCCTGGGAAATGGTCACGGTTTCGAGCCGCGAGAAACCCGAGTTCGGGTCGTAGCGCGGCTCGCGCGCCAGGCCCAGGTCGACCACCACGCGCACGCCCGGCAGCGTGACCGAGCTCTCGGCGACGTTGGTGGCCAGGATGATGCGGCGCCGGCCCTGCGGATCGGGCGCGAGCGCGGCGGATTGGGCTTCCACGGGCAGGTCGCCGTGCAGCGCCAGCACCACCGGCCCTTCAGCAAGCCCCTCTCCGCTCCGCGGAGAGGGGTTGGGGAGAGGTCCCAGCGCCGCCTGCACGTCGGCGATTTCGCGCTGGCCCGGCAGGAACACCAGGACATCGCCCGGGTGCTTTTCCAGCGCCTCGGCGATGCAGCGGCGCAGCTGGGCGGTGGCGGGTTCGTCGCGGCGCGCGGGGAAGTGCGCGATGGTGACCGGGTAGCTGCGGCCGGCGCTGGTGAGCCGCGGCGCGTCGATCAAGCGCGCGAGCTTCTCGCCGTCGAGCGTGGCCGACATGACCACGATGCGCAGGTCGTCGCGCAGCTGCGACTGCAAGTCCAGCGCCAGCGCCAGGCCGAGGTCGCCGGCCAGGTGGCGTTCGTGGAATTCGTCGAACAGGATCGCCGCGACGCCGTCGAGCGTCGGGTCCTCCTGAATCATGCGGGTGAGGATGCCTTCGGTCACCACTTCGATGCGCGTGCGCGAAGACACCTTCGCTTCGAAGCGGATGCGGTAGCCCACCGTGTCGCCCGGCGCCTCGCCCAACTGGCGCGCCATGAAGCCGGCGGCGGCGCGCGCGGCCACGCGCCGCGGTTCGAGCATCAGGATGCGGCCGTCGCCGCGCCAGGGCGCGTCCAGCAGTGCGAGCGGCACCTGGGTGGTCTTGCCCGCGCCGGGCGGCGCCTCGAGCACCAGGCGCGGGTGCGCCGCCAGGCTTTCGAGCAGGCCCGGCAGCAGTTCGGCGATGGGGAAATCAGTACGGACGGCGGCGTTCACCGCCATAGGCTAGTGAGCGCGGCCGGTGGCGTCGAGCCGCACGGGCGCGGCGCGCGGCCCGGGCAAGGCCGGCGGCGACGCGTGCTGCAGTTCGCGCACTGGCTCCAGCGCGTCCAGGCAAGCCCGCTGCAGCGCGTTGATGTCCTCGCGCATGGCACGGCCATTGCCCTGCACCAGCAGCACGCCGTTGCTGCCCTGGCGCCAGTCCACCCAGGGCGTGAAGCCGAAGGCGCCCGGGCTGGAGACGCGGGTGGTGGCGCCGTGTACGTCGCGCGCCTCGACCCACTGGCCCAGGCCGTAGCCCTGGTCCGTGCGCGTGTCGGGGCTGTCGGCGATGGGCAGGCCCAGGGTGCGGTCGCGCGCCATCACCGCCAGCGTCTGCGGCGAGAGGAAAGCCTCGCCGGCCACATCACCCCCCGCCAGCACCATGTCCACCACCCGCGAGTAATCGGCCAGCGTGGAGCGCGCGCCGCCGGCGATGCGCGGGTTGGCGTTGGGCACGTAGCCCTCGCGCAGGGCCGCGGCGGTCCAGTCGGTGCCGGTGAGGCCCAGCGGCGCCACCATTTCAGCCAGGAAGATCGCGTCCCAGCTGCGCCCGGTGGCGCGCTCGGCCATGGCGCCGGCCACCTGCATGGAATTGCCGCCGTAGGCGAACACGTTGCCCGGCGCCCAGGCCAGCGGCTGGGCCAGGATTTCCAGGGCGCACTGCTGCAGCGTCACGCCGCGCGCCGACAGGCAGGCGGCTTCTTCGGTGGCGATGCCGCTGGTGTGTGAAAAGAGCTGGTCGATCGTGATGCCGCGCACCGCGGCCGGGGCCTCGGGGAAGTAGTCGCCCACCGGGTCGTCCCAGCGCAATTCGCCGGCTTCCACCAGGCGCGCCAGCGTAAGCGCCGACAGCCATTTGCTGGCCGAGGCGATGGGCACGCGCGTGGCTTCGCCATGGCTGCCCACGTGGCGCCGGTGAACTTCGCCGGCACCGGTGGCCAGGCGCAGCGAAGCGCCGGGGAGGCCGTGCGCCGCGACCAGCGCGTCGGTGGCCGTGTCGGCGCGCGACAGGTCATGCAGCGGGCGGGCCGGCACGCCGGCGGCGAAGGCCAGCAGGGCGGCGGCGAGCACGAGGGAAGATCGGCGCATGGCCGCCATAACGCCACCGCGACGGCGCGGTTGACGCCGGCCCGGTAAAATCGCCGCCTCAACCGCGGGAATCGGCATGGACCTGATTGATATCGGCGCCAACCTGGGCCACGAAAGCTTCGACCACGACCTCGACGCCGTGCTGGCGCGCGCCCGCGCCGCCGGCGTGAACCGGCTGGTGGTGACCGGCGCCAGCCGCGCCGGTTCGGTGCGCGCGCTGGAACTGGCGAAGGCACACCCCGGCCTGCTCTGGGCCACGGCCGGCATCCATCCGCACCACGCGGTGGAATGCACCGCCGAGGGTATCGCCGAACTGCGCGCGCTGCAGGCCGAACCCGAAGTGGTGGCGGCCGGCGAATGCGGCCTGGACTACCACCGAGACTTCTCGCCCCGCCCGGCCCAGCGCAGCGCCTTCGAGCGCCAGCTCGAGCTGGCGGCGGAAACGCAGCTGCCGCTGTTCCTGCACCAGCGCGACGCGCACGGCGACTTCATGGGCATCCTGAAGGAGTTCGAGGGCAAGCTCGGGCCCGTCGTGGTGCACTGCTTCACCGGCACCCGCGCCGAGTGCTTCGACTACCTCGACCAGGACTGGCACGTGGGCATCACCGGCTGGCTCTGCGACGAACGCCGCGGCCAGCACCTGCGCGAATTCGTGAAGGACATCCCGGCCCACCGGCTGATGGTGGAAACCGACGCGCCTTACCTGCTGCCGCGCACCGTGCGGCCGATGCCCAGCCACCGCCGCAACGAGCCGATGTACCTGGCGCACATCGTCGAAGAGCTGGCGCGCGACCGCGGCGAGGGCGTGGAAACCACCGCCGCCGCGACCACCGCCACCGCCGCCGCCTTCTTCCGCCTATAAAAGAAGGGGGTCAGGTTCACTT
>NZ_JAYSEG010000022.1:0-48391 GCF_041913985.1 Arenimonas sp. | reverse complement strand
CGGGCACGATCAGCAACCATGTGATGGTGCGGCCGGGGTTGAACTGAGATCCGGCCAGGAGCGGTCGCGGCTGAAGCCGCTCCTACGGAGGCACCCAGGAAGGGGCCCGCGGAAGCGGGCCCTTTTCTTTGCCGGAGGGGGCTGCAAGTCGGCAGGGGAAGCGCATAATCAGGCGATGCGCCACGCCCTCCTGCTTTCGACCCTGCTGCTTCCGGCCTTCGCCCAGGCCCAGGCGCCGGTGGACGCCGCCGACCCGGTGGTGGCCGAAACGCCGCCCACGGAAATCCCGCTCACCGAAATCCGCCGCTACGTGGCCGTGTACAACGCGGTCAAGGACGCCTACGTCGAGCCGGTGGACGACCAGACGCTGATGAAGGCCGCGCTGCGCGGCCTGCTGTCCGACCTCGACCCGCACAGCGCCTACCTCGACAAGGAAGAAGCCGAGGCCCTGCTCGACGACACCGAAGGCGCCTACGTGGGCATCGGCGTGGAAACCGAGCGTCGCCCCGACGACACCCTGCTGGTGGTGGCGCCCATCGACGGCACCCCGGCGCAGCGCGCCGGCCTGCGCGCCGGCGACGTGATCGTCGCCATCGACGGCGAACCGCTGCTCTCGAACCCCAACCCGCACACCGCGCTGCGCGGCAAGGCCGGCGAGCCGGTCACCATCACGCTCACGCGCACGGGCGAACCGGCCCCGCGCGACCTGGTGATCGTGCGCGAAACCATCCGCGTCAGCTCGGTCGAAACGCGCCTGCTCGAGCCGGGCTTCGGCTACCTGCGCATCAGCACCTTCCAGTCCGACACCGGCCCGCAGGTGCGGCGCCAGCTGGCCCAGCTCACCGGCCGCGGCGCCACGCCGCTGCGCGGCCTGGTGCTGGACCTGCGCTCGAACCCCGGCGGCCTGCTCAGCGCCGCGGTGGAAGCCGCCGACGCGCTGCTCGAGGAGGGCGTCATCGTCAGCACGCGCGGCCGCCTGGAATATTCCAATGCCAGCTTCCACGCCAAGCCCGGCGACCTGCTGGATGGCGCACCGGTCATCGTGCTGGTGGACGCCGGCACCGCCAGCGCCGCCGAAGTGCTGGCCGGCGCGCTGCGCGACCACCATCGCGCCACGATCATGGGCAGCCGCACCTACGGCAAGGGCTCGGTGCAGTCGGTGGTGCCGCTGGACAACGGCGACTCGATCAAGCTCACCACGGCGCGCTATTACACGCCCAGCGGCAAGTCCATCCAGGCCCGTGGCATCCGCCCCGACATCGTGCTGCGCGGCGAAGCGGCGCGCGGCATGCGCGAGCAGGAGCTTGCCGGCCACCTGCGCGGCGAGAACGAGGAAATCACCGGCGGCCCGGGCGAAGTGATCGAAGGCGACGCCGCCATCGGCCGCGCGCTCGACGCGCTCAAGGCCGGCAAGGCCACCGCGCGGGCGCGCCGCCGGCTCTGAACCTCAGTCGCCGTAGGCGGGCTGCTCGAGCAGCGGCTGCCAGCGCCTGAGCCAGTCGTTGGCCATCTCGCTCCAGGGCCAGATGCCTTCGTTGGTGGGGTACACCAGCTGCACCATCGGGAACGGGCGGCCGTCGTGCAGCCACAGGTTCCAGCCGAAGTGTTCGCGCAGCTGCGATTCATGCACCGGGCGCAGCACGCAGTCCATGCCCTTGATGAAACCCTGCAGCACCTGCCCGGATTCGAAGCGTTCGCCTTCGCGCACGCGCTTGTTGTAGTGGTGCAGCAGCCGGTGCGACTTGTCGGCCGGCAGGCCGAACACGCACACGTCGGGCGAATCCGAGGTGCGGCTGATGCCGATCGAATAGGCGTAGGGCGGCAGGTCGCCTTCGGCCAGCACCTGGATCACGTGGCAGCCGTACTTGCGGATGTCCGCCAGCACCCGCTCCTGGTCCGCGTTCAACGCCATGCCTCGGTCCTGCGAAATCGATGGGCCGACAGGGTATCAGCTACCGTGCGAGAGGCGCCGCCAGGTCCAGCGCGCGGCCAGCAGGGGCAGCACCAGCACCAGGCCCCAGCCCACCCACAGCACCAGCGGTTCGAACCGCCCCGGCAGCAGCCCACCGTGCGGCCCCGCGAGCAGCAGCACCGCCAGGAGCGACGCCACCGCCACCAGCCCCAGCGACGCCAGCCACGCCACGAACACCAGCAGGGCGCGCGCGGCGTGGCCCTTGGCCGAAGGCTTGAGCGGGGGGGTGGGATGCTGTGGTGTCATGTGCCGGGGGGTGTGACCTGCCTGTCGGGGTTCACGCAGTGGCGGGGCGAATCAGGCCGCGCCCGCTCAGCGGGCCGGCGGCGGCGCGGTGGGCTGGCCCGGCACGCCCGGCACGCTGGCCAGCGTGTCCAGCCAGGGCATGGCCGAATGGGTCCAGATCTGCAGCGTCGGCGGCAGTTCGGCGCGCTCGCGCACGCAGCCCAGGCGGATCATCGCCAGCGTGGCGTTTTCCGGCTGCGTGGCCCACAGGTGCGTGCCGCATTCCGGGCAGAACACCATGGCGCGGCGGTTGCCGCTGTCGGCGGTCTTGAGGTACGCCTTCGTGCGGCCCTCGAGCTTCACGCTGTCCATGGCCGCGGGCGAAGACACGCGGAACGGGGCGCCCGACATCACCTGGCAGTCGCTGCAGTGGCAGGCGATGACGCGCTGCGGGTCGATCTCGGCGGTGAAGCGGACCGCGCCGCAGTGGCAGGCGCCGTGGACGAGCATGGGGAAATCCTTTTCGTGGACGGGGAAGCCCCATGGTGCAGCAGTCGCCGCCCGGCTGTCTTAGCCGCGCCTGACCACCAGGGCGATGCCGCCCAGGATGGCAATCGCGGCCAACGCCAGCCGCAGCGTGGGCGCTTCGCCCAGGAAGGCCACGCCCGCCAGCGCCACCAGCAGTGGCACCGCCAGCTGCAGGCTGGCCGCGGTGCTGGCGCGCAGCAAAGGCAGCGCCGTGTACCAGAGCGCGTAACCCAGCCCCGAGGCCAGCGCGCCCGACGCCAGGGCATAGGCGACGCCGGCCGCGTCCAGCCGGGCCTGGCCGATCATCAGCAGGCTGAACGCGGCGGCGAAGGGCAGCGTGCGCAGGAAGTTGCCCGCGCTCACCCGCACCGGGTCGCCGGCGCCGCGGCCGCGCAGGGAATACACGCCCCAGGCCACGCCCGCCGCCAGCATGAGCAACGCTGGCAACAGCGGCGGCGCCGACAGCCCGGGCAGAAGCAGGCCCGCCAGCCCGGCCAGCGCCAGCGCCAGGCCCAGCCACTGCCACGCCGCCAGGCGTTCGCCGGCCCACAGCCCGCGCCCCACCATGGTCACCTGCACCGCGCCGAACAGCAGCAGCGCGCCGGCGCCGGCCTGCAGGTCCACGTAGGCCAGCGAAAACGCCGCGGCGTAAAGGAACAGCGCCAATGCCGAACCCCAGCTGCCGCGCCCGGCCTGGCCGCGGCGCCAGCCGGCCGCCAGCGCCCATAGCACCCCCGCGCCCGAGGCCAGGCGCAGGCCGGTGAAACTGGCCGCGTCCATGCCGCCCTCGCGCAGCGCCAGGCGCGCCAGCAGGCTGTTGCCGGCGAAGGCCAGCAGGGCCAGCGCCACCAGCGCGGCCAGGCGCCAGCCGGTGCGTGGGTTCATCCGGCCAGGCCGGCGCGCAGCAGGGCCACGCACCACCAGGCCGCGATGCCCATCTGCACCGCGAAGAACGTGAAGCGCACGTTGATCGCCATCGCCGACACCGACACCAGGTGCACCGACGACTGCGCCACGCGCGCGGCCAGCAGCCAGGGCGCCAGCGGGTCGGTCACGGCGGCCAGGTCGAGCACCAGCGCCAGCAGCATCAGCGCGCCGAAGATCGGGAAACCTTCCAGGCAGTTCGCATGCGCGCGCAGCAGGCGCTGGCCGAAGGGCGAGGCGTCGCTGCCGTCGGGGCGGAAGCTGTCGGAGCGGCGCAGGCCGCCAAGCACCAGTGCGCTGCGCTGCGTTTCCATCACCAGCAGCAGGAGCAGGGTCCAGCCAATGTAGCCGAGCAGGGCGAAGGCGGTGGCGGTCATGGCGGCTCCGGGTTATTTCATGCGCGAGGGAAGGGTGGTTTCGTCGCCGGCGCGCATGAAGCGACCGTGGCCGCGGTGGTGCAGGGTGCGCGGCGCCTTCACCGCCGGGTCCACCCAGGCCTGCGTCACTTCCAGCACGAACCAGTTGTATTTGTTCACGCCGCGGGTGTCGACGACGCGGCATTCGAGGTTGGCGAAACACTCGTGCACCAGCGGCACGGCCACGGTGCGCGCGGGTTTGGGCGTCAGGCCGAAGCGGGCGAACTTGTCCATCTTCGCGCCGGTGGTGTTGCCGCAGCCCACCACCTGCGCCGCGAGCTCGTCGGTGGGGATGTTGATGACGCACTCGCGCGCCTTGCGCAGCAGCGAAAACGAATGGTTGCCCTGGCTCACCACGCATCCCAGCAGCGGCGGCTCGAAGTCGAGCATGGAATGCCAGGACATGGCCATCAGGTTGCGTTCGCCGCGCCAGGCCGTGCCCAGCAGCACCACGGGGCCCGGTTCCAGCAGGGTGTAGACCTTGCCCAGCGGCAGCGTGCGTTTGGCCATGCGGGCATCCTACACAGGCCGCCCGCTAGACGTCGTGCGAGAGCAGGTCGAGGCCGGTGGCGGCGCGCACCACGCGCTGGTACACGAAGCCGCCGCTGCCGCCGTTGGTGAGCACCACGATGCCGCGGCGGCGCCGGGCGTCGCCCACCACGAAGTTCTTGAAGATGCCGCCGTTGCTGCCGGCGTGGCAGAACACCGGGCCGGCGGGCGTGCTTTCCAGGTTCCAGCCCAGGCCCTTTTCCGTCCAGCGGCCGGGTACCCGGATCTGCGGCGTGAGCATGGCCTGGCGCGTGGCTTCGGCCACCTCCCAGTCGGCGCGCGGCTGGCGCTGCACCATCCGGGCCAGGAAACGCGCGTAGTCCTGCACGGTGCAGCGCAGGCTGGCGGCCGCGTTGGCCAGCAGGTCGCCGGGCACGGTCACCAGGCCGGGCCTGGCCCGCTTCATCACTTCGGGCAGCGCGCGCTCGGCGTCTTCGTATTTCCAGGCGGAAAGTGGCTTGCCCCAGTGTTCGGCCACGGGCAGCGCCGCGTTCCACTGTTCGCGGAACATCTGCGGCGGCAGGCCTTCGCCGGGCTCGTCGTGGGCGCGGTGGCCGAACACCGAGCGCGCGGCGAGGTCGGCGTTCCAGGTGTAGCTGCTGTCGCGCATGCCGGCCGGGCCGAACAGCCGGGCCTGCATGGCCTCGTCGAGGCTCTGGCCGGTGAGTTTTTCCAGCACCAGCTGCAGCCACACGAAAGCTTCGCCGGAATAGTCGATGCGGGTGCCGGGCTCGGCCAGCGGCACGAGCTTTTCAGTCGCTGGCGCGGCGCGCCAGTTCGGCAGGCCGGTGGAATGGCGCAGCACGTCGCGGGCGGTGATGCGCGCAAGCCAGGGATGTTCACCGAGATAGACGGGGCGGTGGTAGTCCACCAGGGGGTGGTCGAGGTCGATCACGCCCTGGTCGGCCAGTTGCATCACCAGGTAGGCGAACACCGGCTTGCTGAGCGAGGCAGTTTCGAACACGGTGCGCGCGTCGAGCGGTGCGGCGGTTTCCACGTTGCCCACGCCGAACACGCGGCTCCAGGCCAGCGCGCTGTCTTCCACCACCGCGATGCCCACGCCGGGCACGGCGAAGGCCTGCATCAGGCGCGGCAGTTCGGCCAGGAAATCGTCGCCCGGGATCCACGGGCCGTCAGGCCGGCAAGGTGCGGCGAACGCGCGCTGCCAGGGCAGGGCGCCGGCCACGCACAGCGCCGCGGTGGCGGCGAGGAAGCGGCGTCGTCCGGGGAAGGGCGGGTGCGCCACGTTGCGAGGGCCCCCGCCGGCGAGGCTCAGGGCTGCCCGCGGTAGTCCGACCACGACGCCAGGCCGTGCCGGCGCGCGATGCCGCGGTAAATGGCCGCCAGCACCAGGCCGAACAGCAGGCCGGCCACGCCCGCGACCACCATCACTTCCAGCGGCGACTGCAGGCCCGGCATGAACGGCAGCAGCCAGTGCGCCAGCCCGAACAGCACCGCGAACACCACGCCCGCGCTGGCGGCCAGCACCGGAAAGGAAAGGAACATGGGCGGCGGGATTTCCGCGCCCAGCCACCAGAGCAGGCGCCAGGCGGGCGGCGCGGCGGTGTACGGCGACACGCCGACGGCGGCCATGTGCTTGTGCAGGTGGGCGACTTTCTCGGCGTGCTTCATGCCTCCATCCTACACAAGCCGGCCCGCCGGTCTAGCCCGCGCGGCGCGCGCGCAGCAGTGCCGCGATGCCCACTGACAGCACCCACGCCAGCCCCAGCCACAGCGCCGCCGTGAGCACCCAGCCCAGCGGCGTGGGCGCGCACCAGCCCCAGCCGCACAGGCCGTCGTGTTCCAGCACGCCGGGCAGGCCGGCCTTGTGCATCAGCAGCACCGAAAAATACGGCACCACCACCAGCGCCAGCGCCACGGCGCCGAGCGTTTCCTCGAACAGCGTGCCCAGCGCCAGCAGCAAGGAGTAGCTGCCCACGATAATGGCGAAGACCTTCCAAGGACGCGGCGGCATGCGCATGCCTCAGCCCGGACTGCGTGCGCGCCGCGGCGGCAGCAGCACGGCGGCCAGCAGGCCGGCCGGCAGGCCCACGAGCAGCGGATGGATGCCTTCGCCGAGATAGGACGCGGCGAACCCCGTGGCGAAGTAGCTGGCCGACAGGGCGATGACGGCGGTACGCAGCCGCTCCCAAACCCAGGCATGGCGCGCGCGCCTCGCCTGTTGCGCGGCGGCTTCCGCGGCGGCCTTGGCCATCACGGCGTCGGCTTCCTTCCTGGCCTGTTCAAGGTCCATCCGTTCCTCCACGGGGCGCTGGGTTCGTGGACTATCGGCGCCGGTGCTGCACCAGGCAAGCGAGGCCGAACACCCATTCCAGCGCCGCGCCGGCGAGGGCGACGTAATGGGCCTTGGCCCCGAGCACGGCCAGCAGGCACAGCGGATTGCCCTTCGTGTGCGCACCGCGCGCGCCCAGGAGCTTGCAGATCAGCAAGCCCACCGGGTGGATCAGCATGCCGCCGACCAGCAGCGCCCAGATGGCGTGGCCAGGCGTGGCGAAAAAGGCATACCCCGCCGCCACCGACCAGGCCAAGGCCGAGGCCAGGATGCCGGCCGCGCCGCCGTAGTAACCCTCGCGCATGTCCGCCTGCGCTTGGGGGACCGTCATTTCCATCCGTGATTCCTTTCGATGGCCCAATTCACTTCGGGTCGTCGCCGTCGGAACCATCGCGCGACGTGGCCTGGTTGAAGCCCGTGATGAGCACCACCACGCCAAGGATGACGCCGGCATACACGAAGCCCGCGTTTTCCGTGTACTTGCCGACGAGGAACATCACGCCGGCGGCGACCGCCAGCGCGACGGTGCTCGAGCGGATACGGGATAGATCCATGGTCCTGCCCTCCGATGTGCCTGTTCCCACCGTGGGAACGCGCGATGCGGCGCGCCTCGGTCAACGCCGACGGAATTGGCCGGCAGCGCAGCCCGCCAGGGCCCAGCCCAGCGATGCCAGCGCCGCCACGATAACCACCACGCTGCCCACCAGCCAAACCGTGCCGCGCGCGCCTGAAAGATTGAGGGCCAGGTTGCCGGCCAGCAGCGCCGACGCCGGCAGCCAAACCAGCGAGGCGGCCAGCGAGACGCTGGCGAACCGACGCCGGGCCGAACCAGGCGGGGTCAGCACCCACGCCGCGCCGGAAAGTGCGCCCAGGGCCGTGGCCATCAGCAGGTTGCCCAGCGGCAGGCCGCCTGGCAGCAGGTACTCGGCCAAACCCGAACCCGAGGCGAGCGCACCGATGGAAAGCCCGGCCAGGACCAGCAGCGGCAGCGCAAGGCGCATCATGCCCGCGGCGGCAGCGGTTCCATGACCACGATGAGCAAGGTGGCGATGGGCCCCAGCAGCAGCGACAGCAGCCACCAGTTCAGCCCGCTGCGCCCCTTGCCCTGCGCCAGCCCGGCATTGATCAGCGACAGCGTGCCCCACCCCACGGCGAACTCGCTGGAATTTGCCACGGACATCGGATTCCCCTCTTCAACCGGACCAGGCGCCAAACGCCGCGAACCCGCGGTAACGCCTGAATGCCCCATGGAGTGGCGTGGCGTCAATCTCGCGGTGCAACCCGATGGATCAAGCGCCGGCCTTGAGGGTAAACGACGTGCGCGTGCCATCCAGCGCCTGGGCATGCATCGCCGCGTAAAGTCGCTCCAGATCCCGCGCGAACCGCTCCGGCTGGAACAGCCGCCCTTCGGCCAGGCTGGCCTGCAGTCGCGTGCGCAGCGTGTCGCGCGCCGCGGCGTCGTTGCCGAGCTGCGTGGCCATCGCCACCAGGCCCGCGCGGTCGCGGGCCACGGCCTCGGGCAGGCCGGCGGCGTGCAGCAGGCTGGCGGCCATGCGGCTCACGAAGTTCTCGCCGGGCCAGGTGAGTACCGGCACGCCCATGCGCAGTGCGTCGCTGGCGGTGGTGCCGGAGTTGTAGGGGTGGGTGTCGAGCGCCAGGTCGGCCAGGGCCAGGCGCGAGAGGTGGGCTTCGCGCGGCAGCGGCGGGGCGAACACCAGGCGCTCGGGCGCCACGCCGCGGCGGGCGGTTTCGGCGCGCAGGTTGTCGGCCGTGGCGGGGTCTTTCGGCGCCACCAGCCACAGCACGCTGCCGGGCACGCCGCGCAGCACCGCGCACCAGTCGTCCCAGAGTGGCGCGTTGAACTTGTAGGCCTGGTTGAAGCTGCAGAACACCACGCCGTCTTCCGGCAGCCCGGCCGCGGCGCGCGTGGGCGGCGCCGGCAGTGGCACCAGCCGGCCGTTGGGCTGGAAGCAGCCGGGCATTCGCGCCACGGCTTCGCTGAAGCCGCTTTCCAGCGCCGGCGGCAGCACGAAGTCGTCGGCAATCACGTAGTCGGCCAGGCGCGGTTCGCCCAGCGTGCCGATGTAGCCTATCCACTGCGCGATCACCGGCGCCGGCCGCCAGGCGTTGATGCCCACGCGGCCGTGGCCGGTGTAGCCGGTCAGGTCCACCAGTACGTCGATGCCGTCGTCGCGGATGCGCTGCGCGGCGGCGCGGTCGTCGAGCGCGTCGATGTCGCGGAACACGTCCACGCCGCGTTCGATGGCGGCGCGCCATGGGTCGCCCGACGCCGGCGCGCGGTAGGCGTAGGCGAACACCTGCACGCGCGAACGGTCGTGCGCGGCGATCACTTCGCTCACCAGGAACGACACCGCGTGGTTGCAGAAATCGGCCGACAGGTAGCCCACGCGCAGCGGCCCGTCGGTGGCGCGCGCGGCGGGCGCCAGCGGCGGCGCGGCCAGCGCGGCGCCCCACTGCGAACGGGCGAACTTGCGCGCGGCCTCGCGCTGCGCGGCGGCGTCGGCCTCGGGCAGCGACAGCAGCAGCCCCGGCGAAAAATCGCTGCGCGGCGCGCGCGCGAACGTGGCCAGCAGGTTCTCCGCGTTGAGCACCGGGTCCGGCGCCCAGTCGGCCAGGTGCCGGCGCAGGTACAGGCCGTCGCCCAGGCTCTTGAGGTCGTCGGGGTCGAGCTTCACGGCGCGCCGGTAGCAGTCCAGCGCTTCCTTCGTGCGGCCCTGCGCTTCCTTCAGGCCGCCCAGCTTCTGCCAGGCCAGCGCCAGCCGCGGTTCGCGGTTAATGGCCTGCGTGTAGGCCGCGAGCGCCTGTGCGTCTTCGCCCAGCTTCTGGTGCGCGAAGCCCAGGTTCACCCACAGGCCGGCGCTGCCGCCGCCGGCCACGGCGCGCTGGAAGCAGGTTCGGGCGCCGGCGAAGTCGCGGGCCGTCTGGGCCAGGATGCCGGCCAGGTTCCAGCCGGCGGCGTGGCGCGGGTCGGCGGCGAAGAGCAGGTCGAGCAGGCGCCGGGCCTCGTCGCGCCGGCCGGCGTTGAAGGCCGCGGCGGCCTGGGCATACAGCTCGGCCGGCGTGGCCATGGAATTCAGCGCGGCTTGGCGGGCAGCGGGAAGGGCGTGACCACCTTCTCGCCGGTGCCGGCGTCGCGGATGCTCAGCTGGCCCTTGCGGTCCACTTCCTCCACGCGCACCACGCTCTGCATCGGCAGGTGCAGCACGCGGGTGTCGGCGAATTCGTCGCGCAGGCGTTCTTCGGTCGGGTCCACCACCACGCCTTCCTTGGCGTCGAACACCAGGTCGGCCACTTCGGTGAAGCCCCACAGCGAGCTGGCGGTGACGCGCCGCGCGTACAGCTCGTAGATCTTGCCGGCGTTGAGGAACGTAACCTTGTAGAGGATGCGCTGGTTCATGGCGGCCGATTATATTCCCGGCCTCACTGGCCGCGCGAACGCCGCGCCAGCATGGGCTTGAGCGCCAGCGCGTACACCAGGCCCACCAGGAAACCGGCCAGGTGCGCCCACCAGGCCACGGCGCCGAAGCTGGGGCCGACGAAGGTGAAGATGAGCTGCAGCGTGGCCCACAGGCCGATCAGCAGCGCCGCCGGCACCTTGATGAATTCCAGCCACAGGCCCAGCGGCACCACCACGCCCAGGCGCGCATTCGGGAACAGCGCCAGGTAGGCGCCGATGACCGCCGACACGCCGCCGCTGGCGCCGATGATGGCGCGCGCCGGCGTGCCCATCAGCAGCGCGGCGGCCAGGTTCGCCAGCGCGCCGCCGGCCAGGAACAGCAGCAGGTAGCGCCAGGGCCCCATGATGCGTTCCGAGGGCAGGCCGAAGATCAGCAGGAACAGCAGGTTGCCCACCAGGTGCACCGGCCCGGCGTGGATGAACAGCGCGCTGAGCAGGGTGAGCAGGCGCTCGTCGCGCAGCGCCGCGCGCCATTCGGTGACGCTGCCCGAGAGCGTGCCCCAGCGCAGCAGCGTGGCGCGCCAGGCGGCGTCGTCGGGCAGCAGCGCGATCCAGATGAAGGCGGCCACCATCAGCGCCGCCAGCAGCGGCGTGGCCCAGCGCCACTGGGCCTTGCGTCGGGTGGGCATGCTCACGAACACGGCGCGTGCCTCAGGGCCGTGGCAGCAGCAGGCGGCGGCCGTTGGCCGACAGCACCACGCCGTCGCGGCGGATTTCCTCGATCACCACGCCGGCGGCGGGCGAGGCGCCTTCGCCCTGGCGGCGGCCGTCGAGGATGACGAAACGCTGCGCGGGTTCGTCGGCGAACACGTGCATGCTGAGCTTGAGCGGCGGCAGCGTGGCGCGTTCGGCGGCGGGCAGGTCGGCCAGGCGCGGGAGCAGGGGTTCGACGGGGAGCGCGGTGGCTTCCGCCGGCACGGGAGCGGGCGGCGCTTCCGGCTCGGGCGGCAGCAACTGCGGCGGCGGAACCAGCGCCTCCTGATTCGCAGGCACGGGCCGGGCCGGCAACGCTGCGGTCGTGGTCGGCAGTTCCGGCGGGGGCATCGCGGTGTCCGCCGGCGGCGCATCCACCGGCACGGCGGCCACCGTGGGCCCGTTCGTCTGCGGCCTCAGGAACCAGCCCGCAACGATGCCCGCGGCCAGCAGCGCCGGCAGCACGAAGATCCACGCGGGCCGGCGCCGCCTGCGCGAGGGCAGCGCCACCTGTTCGACGAACAGCCCCGGCGCGCGCCCGCGCTGGCGTTCGGCTTCCGATTTGCGCAGTGCGTCGAGGATGACCGACATCAGTCCAGCACCCGGCGCAGGCGCGGGCCCTCGTTTTCGCGCGCGGAAAGCGCCAGCAGGGTTTCGGGGCCCACCACGCCGTCGGCGGCCAGGCCGTGCGCGGCCTGCAGGCGGCGCACCGCCGCGACGCTGTCGGCGTCGAGTACCGCCGGGCCTTCCTCGGGCGAGGCCAGGCCGGCGCGGTCGCGCAGGCGGTCGTGGATCCAGTCCACCGCCGGGCCGCTGTCGCCGGGCCCCGGCGCGGGCAGCAGGAAGGTGGGGCCGCGCCACAGGGCGGCGTATTCGCCATTCCAGCTGCGCTCGAAGGCCAGGCGGTCGGTGTCGAAGCGGCCGCCGCCCAGCCACAGGCGCACGCGCAGCGCGTCGGCGCCCAGCAGCACGGCCCAGGTTTCGTTGCCTTCGACGCGCAGGCGCAGCAGGGCGGGGCGGCCCAGCGCGGCCAGTTTGTCGAGCCCGGCGCGGCCACGCAGGCAGTACAGGCCCGGCGCCAGCGTGGGCGCGCAGGCCTGGGCGCGGTCGAGCGTGGTCTCGTGCGCGCGCACCGTCCACAGGCCCAGCAGCTGGCCCCAGGCCGGCTGCGGCGACGGCCCGGCCAGCGCGATACGCGCGGGCAGTTCTTCGCCCGGCAGGTAGGGCACGGCCGGCGCGGCGTCGGCTTTCACCGTGCGCGCTGAAGCGGTGTCGGGCGCAGGCGCCGGCGGCGGCGCGCGGTCGCGCAGGGCCAGCGCGAGCGCCAGCACGGCCAGCACGCCGGCCACGCCCCAGGCCAGGTCCGGCTTCGGCAGGCGCGCCAGCCGCGGCGCCAGTGCTTCGCGCGCGGCCTGGTCGACCCAGCGTTCGCCGATCTGCACTTCGTCATGCGCGTAGCCGGCCAGCAACGCGCGTTCGGCGATGATGTTCACCAGCCGCGGCACGCCGCCGGAATGGTGCTGGATGCGCCTGATGGCGAGCTTGGTGAACGGGAAGCGGGTGCCGCCGGCCACGGCGTAGCGGTGGCGCAGGTAGGCCTCGGTTTCGGCGGCGTCGAGCGGCGTGAGGTGGAAGCGCGCGGTGACGCGCTGGGCCAGCTGGCGCAGGTCTTCGCGCGCCAGCAGGTCGCGCAGCTCGGGCTGGCCCAGCAGCAGGATCTGCAGCAGCTTCTGGGTGGGCGTTTCCAGGTTGGTGAGCAGGCGCACCTGCTCCAGCGCGTCGGCGCCCAGGTTCTGCGCCTCGTCGATGATCAGCACCACGCGCAGGCCCTGCGCGTACGCATCGAGCAGGTAGTGGTTGAGCGCGTCCACCAGCGCCTTCAGGCTGCCCTGGCGGCCGGCGACGTCGATGCGCAGTTCTTCGCAGATCGTTTCCAGCAGCTCCACCGGGCTGACGCGCGGGTTGAGCACCAGCGCCACGCGCACGTTCTCGGGCAGTTGCTCGAGCAGCAGGCGGCAGAGCGTGGTCTTGCCGGTGCCCACTTCGCCAGTGAGCTGCACGAAGCCGCCGCCGCCGCCCTGGCCGATGCCGAACAGCAGGTGCGCGAGCGCGTCCCGGTGCCGCTCGCTCAGGTACACGAAGCGCGGGTCCGGGGTGATCGAGAACGGCGGCTCGTTCAGGCCGTAGTGCTCGAGGTACATGCGCGGCTCGGCGGGAAGGGGCCGTCAGGATGCCACGACGGGGCGGCGCGCAGGAATCGGGTTTTCCACGGCGGCGGCGGGCGGGCTTCCACGCCGCGCCGCGGCCGGCGGCTGACGGCCGCGCCGGGACAACGCCGATTCGGCGCGGGCCGCGCGCGGCGGATCGTGTCCCTGCGCCCTGTCGGCGCGCAAGGAGACGACGATGAGGAATACGACGAAGCTGTGGCTGGCGGCGCTGCTGCTGGCCATGGGTGGCGCGGCGGCGGCCTACCCCCCGAGGCCCGACCTGGAGCGGCCGCCCTGGATGCCCAGCGAGCAGGAGCTGATCGACGAGCAGTGCGCCATGCGCGAAACCGAGCGCCGGAACAGCTGCCTGAACTTCTGCTACCGCGAAGGCATGTTCGGCGCCTACAAGGCCGGCGTGTGCGGGGTGGGCGGCGCCTGCACCTGTACTTATTACGCCAGCCAGGACCTTCTGCGCTGAAAACGAAACGGGCAGCCGCCGCGAGGCGCGCTGCCCGTTCGTTCCCGGCCGCGGGGGCGGGCCTCAGTCGTCGAGCGTGAGCAGCGAGGCGTTGCCGCCGGCCGCGGTGGTGTTCACGGTGACGGTGCGCTCGGAGGCGAAGCGCAGCAGGTAGTGCGGGCCGCCGGCCTTGGGGCCGGTGCCGCTCAGGCCTTCGCCGCCGAAGGGCTGCACGCCCACCACGGCGCCGATCTGGTTGCGGTTGACGTAGCAGTTGCCCACCTTCACGGTGCGGGCGATCTTCTCCACCGTGGCGTCGATGCGCGAGTGGATGCCCAGGGTCAGGCCGTAGCCGGTGGCGTTGATGTCGGCCAGCACCTGGTCGAGCTGGTCGGCCGGGTAGCGGATGACGTGCAGCACCGGGCCGAACACCTCGCGGGTGAGCTGCGAGAGCGACTTCAGCTCGTAGGCGCGCGGGGCGAAGAAGCAGCCGTGCGCGGCGGCTTCCGGCAGCTTCACTTCCTTGATGAGGGTGGCTTCCCTGTCCATGCGCGCGGCGTGGTCGGCGAGGATCTTGCGGGCGTCCTCGTCGATCACCGGGCCCACGTCGGTGGACAGCAGGCCCGGGTCGCCCACCACCAGCTCGTCCATGGCGCCGGCGAGCATGTGCACCACCTTGTCGGCGATGTCCTGCTGCACGAACAGCACGCGCGCCGCCGAGCAGCGCTGGCCGGCCGAGTCGAAGGCCGAGGTCATGGCGTCCTTCACCAGCTGCTCGGGCAGGGCGGAGGAGTCGGCGATCAGCGCGTTCTGGCCGCCGGTTTCGGCGATCAGCGCGGCGATGGGCGCGTTGCGCGCGGCCAGGGCGCGGTTGATGGCCCAGGCGGTCTCGGTGGAACCGGTGAAGCACACGCCGGCCACGCGCGGGTCGCGGGTGAGGGCGGCGCCCACGGTGGCGCCGTCGCCCGGCACGAACTGCAGCACGTCCTTGGGCACGCCGGCCTCGTGCAGCAGCTGGGTGGCGACGAAGGCGGTGAGCGTGGTCTGCTCGGCCGGCTTGGCGATGACGCTGTTGCCCGAGGCCAGCGCCGCGGCCACCTGGCCCAGGTAGATGGCCAGCGGGAAGTTCCAGGGGCTGATGCACACGAACACGCCGCGGCCGTGCAGCCACAGCTCGTTCGATTCACCGGTGGGGCCCGGCAGCTTTTCCGGGGCGCCGAACAGCTTGCGCGCCTGCATGGCGTAGTAGCGCAGGAAGTCCACCGCCTCGCGCACCTCGGCCACCGAGGCCGAGAGCGACTTGCCGGCTTCCTTCACGCACAGCGCCATGAACTCGGGCATGCGCTTTTCCAGCTGGTCGGCGGCGTGCTCGAGGATGAGCGCGCGGCTGGCGGCCGGCATGCGGTCCCAGCCTTCCTGCGCGGCCACGGCATTGGCCAGCGCGCGCTCGACGGTGGCGGCGTCGGCGCCGGTCCATTCGCCCACGCGTTCGCGGCGGTCGGCGGGGTTGGTCACGGCCACCGGCGTGCCGGCGGCGCTGGCGCCCGGCACCAGCGGCGTGGCCGAAACCGGCTTGAGCGCGGCGTTGATGTCGCGCGCGAGGGTGGCGAGGGTGTCGTCGTTGGCGAGGTTGGCGCCCATGGAATTGTTCCTGTCTTCGCCGGCGGCCCGGTAGAGGTCGCGCGGCTGGGGGATGCGGGTATGCGGCTTGCTGGCGTAGGCGGACACCACCGACACCGGGTCGGCGACCAGCTCGGCCGCCGGCAGCGATTCGTCGGTGATGCGGTTGACGAAGCTGGAGTTGGCGCCGTTCTCGAGCAGGCGGCGCACCAGGTAGGGCAGCAGGTCTTCGTGCGAACCCACCGGCGCGTACACGCGGCAGGGCACGCCCAGGCGGTCGGCCGGGATCACCTCGGCGTACAGGTCGTCGCCCATGCCGTGCAGCTTCTGGTACTCGAAGCGCTGGCCCTTGGCGAAGTGGTGGATGGCCGCGATGGTCTGGGCGTTGTGGGTGGCGAACATCGGGTAGATGGCGTCGCTGGCGGCCAGCATGCGGCGGGCGCAGGCCAGGTAGCTCACGTCGGTGTTGGCCTTGCGGGTGAACACCGGGTAGCCGGCGTAGCCTTCGGCCTGCGCCTTCTTGACCTCGCTGTCCCAGTAGGCGCCCTTCACCAGGCGCATGGGCATGCGGCGGCCGGCCTTGCGGGCGGCGTCGGCCAGGTAGTCGATGACGAAGGGCGCGCGCTTCTGGTAGGCCTGCACGGCCAGGCCGTAGCCCTCCCAGCCGTCGAGCGAGGGGTCGGCGAAGGCGCCGACGATCACGTCCAGGCTCAGTTCGAGGCGCTCGGATTCCTCGGCGTCGATGGTGAAGCCGATGCCCTTGGCCTTGGCCAGCCGCGCCAGTTCCAGCACGCGCGGGGTCAGTTCGGCCTGCACGCGGGCGCGCTTGGCCAGCTCGTAGCGCGGGTGCAGGGCCGAGAGCTTCACCGAGATCGAAGGCGCGGCCAGCACATCGGGGTAAGGGCCGCCGGCGCCGATGGCCTCGATGGCGTCGCGGTAGGCGCGGAAATAGCGGTCGGCATCGGCCTGGGTGAAGGCCGCCTCGCCCAACATGTCGAACGAATACAGGTACTTGGCCTGCTCGCCCTTGCGGCTGCGCTCCAGCGCCTCGGCGATGGTGCGGCCCATGACGAACTGGTGGCCCATGATGCGCATGGCCTGGCGCACGGCCAGGCGGATGGCCGGCTCGCCGGCCCGGCCCACCAGGCGGCGGAAGGCGCCGATGGCGTTGCGGCGGGTTTCCTCGGCCAGGTTCACCATGCGGCCGGTGAGCATCAGGCCCCAGGTGGAGGCGTTCACCAGCACCGAGCTGGACTGGCCCATGTGGCGGTCCCAGTCGGCGTCGCCGAGCTTGTCGCGGATGAGCTTGTCGGCGGTGGCGCGGTCGGGGATGCGCAGCAGGGCCTCGGCCACGCACATCAGCAGCACGCCTTCCTCGCTGGACAGGTCGTACTGGCGCATGAAGGCCTCGACCATGCCCGGGTCGGCGGCGCGGATGCGGGTGCGGCCCACCAGTGCCACGGCGGTGGCCTGGACCTTGGCCTGTTCGTCGGCCGGCAGGCGGGCCTGGTCCAGCAGTTCGGCCAGGTGCTGGGCCTCGTCGCGGTGGAAGGCAGCGGTCACCCGGGCGCGCAGTTCCGACGGCGCACTGGGCAGTTCAGGGCTGAGGATCGGCTTCACGGGGGTCCACGAGGGTCGGCGCGGGGCGCGCGAGAACGCGGATTCTAAGCCCCGGGCGGGGGGCGCGGAAGCCGCCTCCCTTCACGTTCCCGGCATTCCCCGGGGGAGTATCGGCTTGCCCCCCCCTCGCGGGGGTCGCTAGAATCTCGCAGTTCTCCCGTAACCGGGTCGCGGAGCGTCCGCGTGATCGAACTCGTCGTTTCGGCGCCGCCTGGCCCCGGAGCCCAATTGGTGCTCCGGCCAAGGCGCGCCCTGACGGCCAGGCAGTTCACGCGGCTGTTCCTGGCCCTGTCGCTGGCCGCCTTCGGGGTGGCCGGGGTCGCCTGGAGCCAGGGCAATGTCCTGGCCCCGGCCTTCGCGGTGCTGGACGCGGTTTTCATTGCGTTCGTGCTGCGATGGGTGTGGCGCCAGGGCGAGCGTTTCGAGGTGATCGCGCTCGACGAGCGCCACCTCGAGGTACGCCGCTCGGCCCAGGCCCAGCCCGCCTTCGAGGCGCATCCCTACTGGGTGCGCGTCCGGGTGGACGGCGGCGAGGGAAGGGAACGGGTGCTGCTGGGCTCGCAAGGCCGGCAGGTCGAAGTCGGGGCCTTCCTCTCCTGCGAGGAACGCCGCGACCTCGCGGCCCGCTTGAAGACACTGCTGGCGTCGGCCTCGGGCCGGGGCCGGGACCAAGACCACACGTTGGGGTAAGTTCGGATGAAAGCGATGAATGCAAGCGCCATTGCCGCCAGGGTCGCCGCCGGCCTCGCGGCCGCCACGGCCAGCGCCACGGCCTGGGCCGACAGTGAGCCGGTCCGCTGGCAGCTGAACATGCCCGAGGGCGTCACCCGCACCGCGGAGAACGCCTACAACATGCACATGCTGATGCTGTGGATCTGCGTGGTGATCGGCGTGGTGGTGTTCGGCGCGATGGCCGTCGCCATGGTCAAGTTCCGCAAGTCCAAGGGCGCCAAGCCGGACGTGGACTTCACCCATAGCACCAAGCTCGAGATCATCTGGACGGTGATCCCCATCGTCATCCTGGTCGTGATGGCCGTGCCGGCCACCACCAAGGTGATCGAGCAGTACGACGCCAAGGGCCACGAGATGACGGTGAAGGTCACCGGCTACCAGTGGATGTGGCGCTACGAGATCGTCGGCGAGGACGTGAACTTCATCTCCCGCCTCGACCGCGAGTCCGACCGCATCCGCCAGAGCGGCGAGCGCCCGGACGCCGAGCAGGCCCCGCACTACCTGCGCAACGTCGACAACGTGCTGGTGCTGCCCACCGACACCAAGATCCGCTTCGTCATCACCGCCGACGACGTCATCCACGCCTGGTGGGTGCCGGCGCTGGGCTGGAAGCAGGACGCCATCCCGGGCCTGATCAACGAAGCCTGGACGGAAATCAAGCAGCCGGGCACCTACCGCGGCGTCTGCGCCGAACTGTGCGGCAAGGACCACGGCTTCATGCCGATCGTGGTCAAGGCCGTCCCGCGCGCCGAGTACGAAGCCTGGCTGACCGCCCAGAAGGCCGGTGACCTGGCCGAGGCCGCCCGCATCGCCGCCACCGCCCCCGCCGCCGCGGGCGGCGAGGGCTGAGAAGAACCCGAGAGAGGCACAAGACCATGGCACACACTGACGCTGCCCACGCCGACCACCACGGCGAGCACAAGCAGAGCTTCTTCCAGCGCTGGTTCTACTCCACCAACCACAAGGACATCGGTACCCTGTACCTGGTGTTCTCGCTGGTGATGTTCTTCGTCGGCGGCTCGATGGCGCTGGTGATCCGCGCCGAGTTGTTCCAGCCCGGCCTGCAGCTGGTCGAGCCGGAATTCTTCAACCAGATGACCACCATGCACGCGCTGGTGATGATCTTCGGCGCCGTCATGCCCGCGTTCGTGGGCCTGGCCAACTGGATGATCCCGCTGATGATCGGCGCGCCGGACATGGCGCTGCCGCGCATGAACAACTGGTCGTTCTGGATCATGCCCTTCGCCTTCACCCTGCTGCTGATGCCGCTGGTGCTCCAGCTGGTGTTCGGCATCGGCGGCGGCGGCCCGGCCGGCGGCTGGACGCTCTACCCGCCGCTGTCGCTGCAGGGCGGCAACAGCACGGCCTTCACCATCTTCGCCATCCACCTGATGGGCATCAGCTCGATCATGGGCGCGATCAACATCATCGCCACCGTGCTCAACATGCGCGCCCCGGGCGTGGACCTGCTGAAGATGCCGGTGTTCGTGTGGACCTGGCTGATCACCGCGTTCCTGCTGATCGCCGTGATGCCGGTGCTGGCGGGCGCGGTCACCATGCTGCTTACCGACAAGTTCTTCGGCACCAGCTTCTTCAACGCCGCCGGCGGCGGCGACCCGGTGATGTACCAGCACATCTTCTGGTTCTTCGGCCACCCGGAGGTCTACATCATGATCCTCCCGGCCTTCGGCATCGTGTCGGAGATCATCCCGACCTTCGCCCGCAAGCCGCTGTTCGGCTACCAGGCCATGGTGTACGCCACCGCCGCGATCGCCTTCCTGTCGTTCATCGTGTGGGCCCACCACATGTTCACGGTCGGCATGCCGCTGGGCGGCGAGCTGTACTTCATGTACGCCACCATGCTCATCTCGATCCCGACCGGCGTGAAGGTCTTCAACTGGGTCACCACCATGTGGCGCGGCTCGATGACCTTCGAGACCCCGATGCTGTTCGCCCTGGGCTTCGTGGTGATGTTCACCATCGGCGGCTTCTCGGGCCTGATGCTGGCCATCGTCCCGGCCGACTTCCAGTACCACGACACCTACTTCGTGGTGGCGCACTTCCACTACGTGCTGGTGACTGGCGCCGTGTTCGGCATCATGGCCGGCGTGTACTACTGGCTGCCGAAGTGGACCGGCCACATGTACAACGAGACGCTGGGCAAGTGGCACTTCTGGCTGTCCACCATCTTCGTGAACCTGCTGTTCTTCCCGCAGCACTTCCTGGGCCTGGCGGGCATGCAGCGCCGCGTGCCGGACTACAACGTCGCCTTCGCCGACTTCAACATGTGGTCCACCATCGGCGGCTTCGGCTTCGGCCTGAGCCAGCTGCTGTTCGCCTACATCGTCTGGAAGACCGCCCGCGGCGGCGCCAAGGCCGAAGCCCGTTCCTGGGAAGGCGCCAAGGGCCTGGAGTGGACCGTGCCGTCGCCGGCGCCGCACCACACCTTCACCCTGCCGCCGGTCATCAAGGACGGCGACCTGGCCCACGGCGACGTGACCCACTAAGCCAAGGAAGCGGCGCCCCGCGCGGGCGCCGCACCCCGCCATGACCCAGCCCGACGCCAACAAGACCGAAGCCTCCCGCCGCCGTGGCATCCGCCGCACGGCCTGGGCCGTGGGCCTGGTAGCCGTGGGCGTGTACCTGGCCTTCATGCTGGCGGCGATGATCCCGTGAAGCCGAGCTCCTTCAAGACCTTCCGCACGATCGCGCTGGTTTCGGCCGCATCCTTCGTGTTCGCCTTCTCGCTGGTGCCGCTGTACCGCATCGCCTGCGAGAAGGTGTTCGGCATCAAGCTCGAACAGGGCCCGGCCGGCGAAGCGCAGGTGGCCGGCATGGCGGTGGACGAGGCGCGCACCGTGCTGGTGGAGTTCGACGGCACCGTGAACTCGAAGCTGCCCTGGGAGTTCAAGCCCACCCAGCTGTCCATGCAGGTGCACCCGGGCAAGCTCTACGAAATGAACTACGTGGCGCGCAACGTTTCCGACCATGCCATCGTCGGCAACGCGGCGCCGTCGGTGGCGCCGTCAACGGCTTCCACCTTCTTCAACAAGACCGAGTGCTTCTGCTTCACCGAGCAGTTGCTCGCGGCGGGCGAGGAGCGCCTGATGCCGGTGCGCTTCATCGTGGACCCGGCGCTGCCGGAAAACGTCACCACGCTCACGCTGTCCTACACTTTCTTCAGCAACGACACGGCCACGGCCAAGCTCGGCGAGGGCGCCCACGCGCCCGCCGCCGCCCGCACGGCACCGTGACCCAAGGCCTACCAGGAGTACCGGGGAACACCATGGCACAGACCCACGACGACCCGAATATCTATTACGTCCCGCACCACAGCCCGTGGCCGTTCATCGGTTCGATCACCCTGTTCACCACCATGGTGGGCGTGGCGAACTGGTTCAACGGCCATGCCTGGGGCCAGCCGGTGTTCTTCATCGGCCTGGTGGCCACGCTGTCGGTGCTGTTCGGCTGGTTCGGCAACGTCATCGCCGAGTCGCTGGCCGGCAAGTACAACGAGCGGGTCGACGCCTCGTTCCGCATGGGAATGATGTGGTTCATCTTCTCGGAAGTGATGTTCTTCGCGGCCTTCTTCGGCGCCCTGTTCTATGCCCGCCAGTTCGCGCTGCCGTGGCTGTCGGGCGAGGGCGACGGCGCCCTGACCAACCAGTTCCTGTGGCAGGGCTTCAGCGCCGGCTGGCCGACCAACGGCCCGGCCGAAGTGGGCGGCGCCTTCCAGACCATCCCGGCCTGGGGCCTGCCGCTGATCAACACCCTGATCCTGCTCACCTCGGGCGTGACCATCACCCTCGCCCACCACGCGCTCAAGGCCAACCAGCGCCGCGGCCTGCTGGTGTGGCTGGGCGCCACGGTGCTGCTGGGCATCATCTTCCTGGCGCTGCAGGCGGAGGAGTACATCCACGCCTACCACGAACTCAACCTGACGCTGGGTTCGGGCATCTACGGCTCCACCTTCTTCATGCTCACCGGCTTCCACGGCATGCACGTGATGCTGGGCACCATCATGCTGGCCATCATCTGGCTGCGCTGCATGAAGGGCCACTTCAGCAAGGACCACCACTTCGCGTTCGAGGCGGTGGCCTGGTACTGGCACTTCGTGGACGTGGTCTGGCTGGGCCTGTTCCTGTTCGTGTACGTGCTCTAAGCCGGCACGACACCACGACGCGGGGCCGGCCATCGCGCCGGCCCTTCGTTTTCTGGGGGGTTCAGCGGCCCACGCCGTGCGGCTGGATGAAGCCGGTGGCGATGCCGATCACCACCAGGATGATCAGGCCCACCGACAGGCCGATGCGCCAGCTCAGCGACTTCACCGTGCGGTTGGTGCGGCCCTTGTCCACCATCATGTAGTACAGCCCGGCGCCCAGGTTCCAGACGATCAGGCAGAGGAATGCGACGATGACCAGGGTTTTCAGCTCGCTGCTCATGGCTAGGGCCGTTGGGAAAGGAAGCTGCGCATTATCCGCCCCGCGGGGCCGCGCGTGGTGAAACGCCGCGTCCTGCTCGCCGCGTTCGGCCTGTGCCTGGCGCTGGGGTTCTCGGCGCTGGGCCGCTGGCAGCTGGGCCGGGGCGTGGAAAAGGAAGCGATGCTGGCCGAAGCCGCCGCCGCGCTCGCCGCGCCGGCGCGACCGCTCGGCCCCGCCAGCACGCAGGCGGGCGAGGGGGCGCTGAAGGTGTCCGGCGCCGGCCGTTTCCTCGACACGCCGCCGCTGTGGCTGGACAACCAGCGCCGTGGCCAGCGGGTGGGCGTGCGCCTGTACTGCGCGTTCGCGCCCGAGGCCGGCACGCCGCTGCTGGTGGACCTGGGTTGGCTGCCGCTGGCCGGCGACCGGGCGCTGCCGACGGAAGGCTGCCCCCGCGGCGCCGCCACGCTGGCCGGCCTGCTGGTGCCGCCGCCGGCCGTGGGCCTGCGCCTGGGTCCCGGCCTGGAGGCCCGCGACGACGGCGCACGCTGGCTGGCCCTGCGGCTCGAGCCCGCCGCCGTGGCCGCCGCCTGGCGACTGCCGGCGCTGGCGCCGCGCGTGCTGCGCCTGGACCCGGCGCTGCCCCTGGGCCATGAACGCGACCTTGAGCTGCTGGCGAATACCCTTCCGCCTGAAAAACACCGCGGCTACGCCCTGCAGTGGTTCGGCCTGGCCGCCGCGGCCGCCGTGGTCACCCTTCTCCTCTGGTTCCGGAAACGCCCATGACCGCTCCTTCGCAAACCCGCTCGCGCCTGCAGCTGCTGCTGGTGGCGGCGCTGTTCCTCGGCAGCTTCGGCGTCGCCGCCACGCTGTTCTTCAGCGGCTGGAAGCCCGGGCAGACGCGCAACATCGGCGAGATGCTCGACCCGTACCCCGACCTGCGCGACATCGCGCTGGTGCAGGCCGACGGCCAGGCCTTCGACTGGAACCCCACCGCGCGCAACTGGCACGTGGTGTTCACGGCGCCGGAAAACTGCGGCGAACCCTGCCTGCGCATGCTCGACGCGCTGCACCGCGTGTGGCTCTCGGAAGGCCGGCACGCCGACCGCCTGAAGGTGCTGTGGTTCGGCGAACTGCCCGCCGGCGGCCCGGCCTTCCCGGGCCTGGTGCCCATGCAGCCCAATGCCGAATTGGCCGCGCGCCTGCCCGACGCGGCCCGCCCCGATGCCCTGCCGGCCTACCTGGCCGACCCCAACGGTTACCTCGTCCTGCGCTACGCTCCGGGCTTCGACCCGTCCGGCATGCGCAAGGACCTCGGACGTGTGCTGAAGTAAGGCCTGCCCATGAATTCTCCTTCCCGCCATTACCACCGCCTTGCCTGGGCCGCCGTGCTGCTGGCGCTCACCGTCATCGTGTTCGGCGGCTTCGTGCGCCTGTCCAACGCCGGCCTGAGCTGCCCCGACTGGCCCACCTGCTACGGCAAGGCCACCTGGCCCACCCAGGACCACGAGATCCACGCCGCGAACGAATCCTTCGAGCGCGCGGTGGAAGTGGGCAAGGCCTGGCGCGAGCAGTTCCACCGGCACATCGCCGCGCTGCTGGGCCTGATGGTGTTCGCGCTGGCGCTGCTGGCCGCGCGCAAGCGCAAGGGCGGCGTGGCCAGCGTGGTCGCGGCGGCGGCGCTGGTGGGCCTGTCGATTCCGATCTACATGGGCAGCGGCAGCCTCGAGCCGAACCATGAACTTTCGGTGGCGCTGTGGCTGGCCGGCGAACTGGTGCTGCTGGTGCAGGCGCTGCGCTGGTCGAACGTGGACGCCTCGCGCTTCAGCGCCGTCATCCTGATGGTCATCGTGTTCCAGGCCGTGCTCGGCATGTGGACGGTGATCTGGCTGGTGAAGCCGGTGATCGTGATGGCGCACCTGCTGGGCGGCCTGCTCACCTTCTCGCTGCTGGTGTGGCTGGCGTGGAAGACCACGCCCTCGGCCGCGCTGGTGGTGGCCGAGGCGCCGAAGCTGCGCCGCCTGCTGTGGATCAGCCTGGGCCTGCTGGTGGTGCAGATCGCGCTCGGCGGCTGGACCAGCGCCAACTACGCCGCGCTGGCCTGCGGCACCGACTACCCGACCTGCCTGGGCCAGTGGTGGCCGGAGCAGGACTACGGCGAGGCCTTCGTGCTCTGGCGCGGCATCGGCGTGGATTACGAAGGCGGCGTGCTAGACGGCCCCGCGCGCGTGGCCATCCAGATGGTGCACCGCCTGTTCGCGCTGCTGGTCGCCGGCCACCTGCTGTTCGTGGGCATCAGGATGCTGCGCACCCCGGGCCTGGTGTTCTGGGGCAGCGTGCTGCTGGTGCTGCTGGCCACGCAGGTGACGCTGGGCATCAGCAACATCGTCGCCGGCCTGCCGCTATGGGTGGCCGTGGCGCACAACGCCGGCGCGGCCCTGCTGCTGTTCACCGTGGTGGGCCTGCTGGCCCGCCTGCGGGCGCCCGAATGAAGCTGCCGCTGGCCGCCTACTGGGAGCTGACCAAGCCGCGCGTGGTGGCGCTGATCGTGTTCACCACCATCATCGGCATGTTCCTGGCCATCGAGCCGGGCGAGGCCTGGCCGTGGGAGCGCATCGTGCTCGGCGCGGTGGGCATCTGGCTGGCGGCGTCGTCGGCGGCGGCCATCAACCACCTGCTCGACCAGCGCATCGACGTGCTGATGGCGCGCACCCAGCACCGCCCGCTGGCCACCGGCTCGCTGCGGCCGGTGCAGGTGCTGGTGTTCGCGCTGGTGCTGGGCGCGATTTCGATGGCGCTGCTCACCTGGCGCGTGAACGGTTTCACGGCGCTGCTCACCTTCGCGTCGCTGATCGGCTACGCGGTGATCTACACCGGCTGGCTCAAGCGGGCCACGCCGCAGAACATCGTCATCGGCGGCCTGGCCGGCGCGGCGCCGCCGGCGCTGGGCTGGGCGGCGGTGGACGGCTTCGTGCCGCCCTGGGGCGTCGACCCGTACGCGCTGCTGCTGGTGCTGATCATCTTCGTGTGGACGCCGCCGCATTTCTGGGCGCTGGCCATCTTCCGCCGCGACGACTACGCCAAGGCCATGATCCCCATGCTGCCGGTGGTGTACGGCGTGCCCTACACGCGCTGGCAGATCCTGTTCTACACGGTGCTGCTGGTGCTGGTGACGGTGCTGCCCTTCGCCACGGGCATGAGCGGCGTGTTCTACCTGGGCGGCGCGCTGGTGCTGGGCGCGGTGTTCCTGTGGTACGCGGTGCGCCTGCTCGACCCGCCGGGCGAGCTGTACGCGATGAAGGTGTTCAACTATTCCATCGTGTACCTGATGGCCCTGTTCGCCTTCCTGCTGGCGGACCACTGGCTGCTGCCCGCAGTCGCCGCCACACCCACACTCGACTTCGTTCCCTCCCCCTGACGCCCAAAGAATAGGGGTCAGAGTACTAATTCCCCTGCAGGGAATTAGTACTCTGACCCCTATTCTTTGGGGCTTGACTTTTGGTTTTACGGGCGTAAAAGTAAGTTCCAATTACGAATGTAAAAGGAACGGCCATGGCCCCGATATCCATCAGCGAGGCGGAGAGCGAAGTCATGCAGGCCCTGTGGGCCGCGGGCGAGGCCACGGCCGAGGACCTGATCGCCGCCGTGGCCGGGCCCCAGGGCTGGGCCGAGGGCACCGTGCGCACCCTCATCAACCGCCTGCTCACCAAGGGCGCCATTTCCGCCGAGCGCGAGGGGCGCCGCTACCGCTACCGCCCGGTGCTCCAGCGCGCCGACTGGATGGCCGAGGAAAGCACCGGCGTGGTCGACCGCCTGTTCGGCGGCCGCATCGCCCCGCTGGTGGCGCACTTCAGCGAGCAGCGCAAGCTCACCCGTGCCGACATCGACGAACTGCGCAAGCTCATCGAGGGCTTCGACGATGGCCGCTGAACTGCTCGACTGGGGCCTGCGCGCCAGCCTCGCGCTGGCGGTGGCCATCGTGCTGGTGCTGGCCCTGCGCGCGCCCTGGCGGCGCTGGCTGGGCGCGCGCAGCGTGCCCTGGCTGTGGCTGCTGATTCCGGCCGCGCTGCTGGCGGTGAGCCTGCCCGGCCCGACCGTGGTGCGTGAGGTGCCGGCCGAGGCGCTTCCCGCCGTGGTGGTGCTGGCCGACGCGGCGGCGCCGGTGCCCCAGCCCGCACCCGCGCAGGCCGTGGCCGACGCCCCCACCACGCCCGCCACGTCCGCCGCGCTGATTTCGGCCTGGGCTGCGGGCGCGCTGGCGCTGGCCGTCGTGCTGGTGCGGCAGCAGCGCCGCTTCCGCCGCCGGCTGGGCACGCTGCGACCGCGCGAGGACGGCAGCTGGGCCGCGCGGACGGACGCCATCGGCCCGGTGGTGATCGGCGTGTTCGCACCGCGCATCGTCGTGCCCTCCGATTTCGAACAACGCTACGACGAAGAGCAGCGCGCCCTCGTGCTGGCGCACGAACGCTGCCACCTGCGCCGCGGCGACCTGGCGGTGAACCTGCTCGCCTGCGCTCTGCGCTGCGCCTTCTGGTTCCACCCGTTGGTGCACCTGGCCGCGGCGCGCCTGCGCCAGGACCAGGAGCTGGCCTGCGACGCCAGCGTGCTGGCCCACCATCCTCGCGCGAGGCGCGCCTACGCGACCGCGCTCCTGAACACGCAGCTGGCCGACCTTGGACTGCCGGTCGGCTGCGCATGGCAGTCCAGCCATCCCCTCGCCTGGAGAATCACCATGCTCAGCAAACCCTTGCCGGGACCGTCCCGGCTGCTGCTGGGGGCCGGACTGGCCCTGCTCGCCACCTCGGCCACCGCCGCCGCGCTCTGGCAGCACCAGCCGCCCACGATCGTGATGTTGCCCGCCATCGCCGCGCCGGCCGCCAGCGCACCGCTGCCTTCGCTGGCGGTCGAGTCCGGCGCCCCGGCCCCCGCGCCGATGGCCGCCACCCACTTGGCCGTCGTGGCGCCCGTGGCTCCGGTTGAGGCCACGCCGGCCGTGGCGCCTGTCGCGCCCGTCGCGCCCGCCGCCGAACGCGCCCCGCTGCGCGAGGCCCCGGCGCCGCGCTTCATCCAGGAACCCGCGCCGCTGCCGCGCCCGCCGACGCCGCAGGGCGACACGCCCCGCACACCGACGCCGGAGGTCACGCTGGCCGGCGGCGCCGCGCCCGAGGCGGGGTATGAGCCGCCGCGCGCCATCCTGGCCAAGCCGGCCCGGTTGCCGTCGCTGGCCGGACGCGCGGACGCGGTGCTGATCGGCGCCGTGGTGATGCGGGTGGACCTCGACGCAACCGGCAAGCCGGTGCAGGTGGCCGTGCAGGACAACCAGCTCAGCCCGGTCTATGCGCGCAACGCCATTGCCGCGGTCAAGCGCTGGCGCTTCGAGCCGGCGCGCCGCAACGGCGTGGCCGAGCCCGCCACGGTGCTGGTGCCGGTGTCGTTCGGGACGCGCACGCTGCGGGCCGATTCGCTGGCGGGCGAGGCCGTTTCGCACCCCAAGCCCACCTACCTGCCGCAGCCACCCTACGTGATGTATCCGCAGCCGCAGCCGGCGCCGCAGCCGGGCGGCAACCGCTAGGCAAGACCTTCGGGGGCGGGGCAGGACTGGCGATGCCAGCGCTGCCCCGCCCTTGTTGCGTCATTTAGCCAGCAGGTGCTTCTGCCAGAACAGCACGCTGGCCGCGCCGAAGTAGTCGCTGTTGGCCTTCTTGCGGAAGCCGTGGCCCTCGTCCTTGAACAGCAGGTACCAGACGTCGCCGCCGTTGCCGCGCACGGCCTTCACGATCTGCTCGGCTTCGGTCCACGGCACGCGCGGGTCGTTGTAGCCCTGGGCCACGAACAAAGGCGCCGTGATCTTGCCAGCGTTGTTGAGCGGCGCGATGCGGTCGTGGAAGGCCTTCATTTCCGGGATGCGCTCGTCGCCGTATTCGGCGCGGCGCAGGTCGCGGCGGTAGCTCTCGGTGTTGGCCAGGAAGGTGCCGAAGTCGGAGATGCCCACCACGTCGATGCCGGCGCGGATGCGGTCGTGGAAGTGCACCAGGCTGGCCAGCACCATGTAGCCGCCGTAGCTGCCGCCCGACACGCCCACGCGGTTCGCATCCAGCTCGGGCTGCTTGCCGATCCAGTCGAGCAAGGCGCCGATGTCCCTGACCGAATCCTCGCGCAGGAAACCGTTGTCGAGCTTCAGGTAGCCCTTGCCGTAGCCGGCCGAGCCGCGCACGTTCGGCACCAGCACCGCCACCTTCAGCTCCTCGAGCATGAACTGGATGGTCGGGTTGAACACCGGCAGGGCCTGCGATTCCGGGCCGCCGTGGATGTTCACCACCACCGGGAACGGGCCCTCGCCCTCGGGGCGGTAGTAGAAGGCCGGGATGGTGCGCGGCTGGCCGTCCACGCTGTCGAAGGTGGGGTAGCGCACCAGCGTGGGCGCACGGAAGTTCGAAGCGTCCAGGCCGCCCACTTCGCTCTGGGTCCAGCGCACCAGCGTGGCCGTGGCCAGCTCCACCACGTACACGTCGCTGGGCGAGGTGGCGCTGTTGAGCGTGAAGGCCAGGCGCTGGCCGTCGGGCGAGAAGCCCAGGCCGCCGATCACGCCGATGGGCAGTTCCGGCAGCGGGATTTCGCGGTGCCCGGGCAGGGACAGCACGCGCAGCTTGCCGATGCCGTCTTCGTTGGCCACGTAGGCCAGGTGCCTGCCGTCGTCGGCGATGGCGAGCTCGGACACGTCCCAGGGCACGTGGCCGCTCACCAGCGTGGGCGCGCCGCCGGCCGGGTCGTGGTGGCGCAGGGTGAGGAACTCGCGCTCCTCGTCGGAAACGTAGTACACGCCGCGGCCGTCGGGGGCGTAGCGGAAGGCGTTGAACGCGGCCTTGCCGCCGTCGACCGGGAACAGCTCGAGCTTGCCGGTGGCCAGGTCGAGTTCGCCCGGGTAGGACTCGTTGATCGAGACGTAGCGCAGCACAAGCAGGCGCCTGCCGTCGGGCGAGAAGTCCATCGGCGTCCACAGGCCGCCTTCCTCGAGCACGATGCGGGCCTCGCCGGTGGCCATGTCGCGCACCCACAGGTCGTAGTCGGTGCCGTTGCGGGCGGTGCTGGCCCAGGCCAGCTGGCGGCCATCGTGCGACCACAGCGGGGTGGTGTTCTGGCTGCGCTGGCCGTCGGTGAGCATCGTCACCCCGCGGCTGGCCAGGTCGTACCAGAACAGCTGCCAGAACTCGGAGCCGCCCACGTCCTTGCCGAACACGAAGCCGTCGGCGCCCTTGGCCGGCGCGGTGCCGACGGCGTTGATCGGTTCGCGGTAGAAGGTGAGCTGCTCGCGCATGCCCAGCGGCGTGCGCACGCGGTGGGCCTGGTTGGTTTCGGCGAAGCGGGTGGTGACGACCAGGCTGCCGTCCTCCAGCCAGCCGGCGAAGCTGGCGCCGCGGGTGTTCTGGTAGCGGTCGAGCCGCTCCACCAGTTCCGCCGGCACCTCGGGCAGGTTCTCGCTGACGCGGTTGCCCACCTCCACCCGCGCCACGGCGGGTGCATCGGCAAACGCGGGCGGCGCCATCAGCGCCAGGCAAAGCAGCAGGCTGGTCGTACGCATTCCGGGGTCCCCTTTGAAACGGAACCCCGAGCATAGCCGCCCCCCGCGCCGCGGTCGCGTGAAGCAAAGTTGAGGGGTCAGAGTACTAATTCCCCGCCGGGGAATTAGTACTCTGACCCCTATTCTTTTCAGCGGGAGGCGTGGAGGTCGCGGAGTTCGGCTTTTTCGTCGGCGCTGAGGCCGGACATGCCCACTTCGTTGATGCGGGCCTGCAGCTCTTCCACGCGCTGCTGGCGGACCTGGCGGTCGAGCTGGGCGAGGGCGTCGAGCAGTTCCGCACGCCAGCCGGATTCGTCGCCGGGGAAGACCTGCAGCGCCAGTTTCTGTAGCGCCGCCTCTTCCTCGCGCCCGGCGAAATGCTCGAGCACGGCGCCGGTGGTGATGCCCGGCCGTTCGCGCGCCAGCGACACCAGTTCCACCAGCAGGGGAATGCCCGGCTGGCGCAGCGCGCCGAACAGGTAGGGCGGTTCGATGGCCGCCGCCAGCGCCGGCTTCTGCAGCAGCAGCGCGATGGCCGTGCGCACCAGGCTGCGCTTGGGCGCCGGCGCGCCGCCGCGGCCCGGGCGCACCGACGGCGCGGGCCTGGCCGGCTCGGCCGCCGCGGCGCGCTGGCCGACGCCGGTCATTTCGGTGAGCCGCTGCAGCATCAGGTCGCGGAAGGCGCCGTCGGGAATGCCCGCCAGCAGCGGCTTGGCGCGTTCGGCCAGGCGCGCCTTGCCTTCCATGCCGGCCAGGTTCACGTCCTTGGACAGTTCGTTGTAGAAGAACTCCGACAGCGGCATGGCTTGCGCCAGGCGCGCGTCGAAACCGGCCGCGCCTTCCTTGCGCACGATGGTGTCCGGGTCTTCGCCCTCGGGCAGGAACAGGAAGAAGGTCTGGCGGCCGTCGCGCATGCGCGGCAGCACCGATTCAAGCGCCTTCCACGCCGCGCCGCGGCCGGCGCGGTCGCCGTCGAAGCAGAAGAACACGTCGGCCGCGTTGCGGAACAGCAGCTCGGCGTGGTCGGGCGTGGTGGCCGTGCCCAGCGTGGCCACGGCGGTGTTCACGCCGTACTGGAACAGCGCCACCACGTCCATGTAGCCCTCGACCACGATCAGCCGCGGGATCTTCGCGTGCGCCTGCCGCACCTGCCACAGGCCGTAGAGTTCGCGGCCCTTGTGGAAGAGCACGGTCTCGGGCGAGTTGAGGTACTTCGGCCCGTCGTCCTTTTCCAGCACGCGCCCGCCGAAGGCGATGACGCGGCCGCGGCGGTCGTGGATGGGGAACATCACCCGGTCGCGGAACTTGTCGTAGACGCGGCCGCTGTCGTTGCGCGAAAACAGGCCCACCTTCTCGAGCAGGGCCAGCCGGCGCGCGTCGGTGCCCAGCGCCGACTTCAGGCCTTCCCAGCCCTCGGGCGCGTAGCCGATGCCGAAGCGGGCGCGGTTCTCGGCGTCCACGCCGCGGCGTTCGAGGTAGGCCTTGGCCTTGGCGCTGGCCTGCAGCTGCTGCTGGAAGAAATGCGCGGCCGCTTCCACCGCCGCGTACAGCTCGCGCGACTCGCCGCTCTCGTTGCGCTGGCGGGTGTCGCGCGGCACTTCCAGGCCGACGCGCTTGGCCAGCTCCTCGACCGCGTCGAGGAACTCGAGGCGGTCGTAGTTCATCAGGAAGCTGATGGCGGTGCCGTGCGCGCCGCAGCCAAAGCAGTGGTAGAACTGCTTGGTCGGCGACACCGTGAACGAGGGCGAGCGCTCGTCGTGGAAGGGGCAGCGCGCCGAATACTCGCGCCCCTGGCGCTTGAGCGGCACGCGCGAACCCACGACCTCGACGATGTCCGTCCGGGCCAGCAGGTCGTCAATGAACGCGTCGGGGATCCGTGCCATCGCCGCCTAGGATGCCCGAAAACCCACCCCCGGCGGCGTGCCGGGGGTCGGCTTCGATGGGATTTGGGTTTTGAACACGGATCAGATCTGATGGAAGCGGATAAACGCGGATAGGGCAAAAGCGCTCTTAATCTGAAAGCGCTCTATCCGTGTTTATCCGCTTTTGGATCCGATCTGATCCGTGTTGAAGATAAGAACCTTCCGAAGCCCGGGGGCTCAGCCCGCCAGGGCCTTTTTAACGAGCTGCGAGACCAGGCCCATGTCGGCCTGGCCGGCGAGGCGCGGCTTGAGCACGGCCATCAGCTTGCCCATGTCGGCGGGGCCGGCGGCGTTGGTTTCGGCCTTGGCCGCGTCGATGGCGGCCTGCACCTCGGACTCGGACATCTTGGCCGGCAGGTAGGCCTCGATCACGCCCAGCTCGTAGCGCTCGATGGCGGCCAGGTCCTCGCGGCCGGCGCCTTCGTACTGGCTGATCGAATCCTTGCGCTGCTTGACCATCTTCTCCAGCACGGCCAGCACCAGCGCGTCGGTCATCTCCACGCGCTCGTCCACTTCCTTCTGCTTGATGGCGGCGTTGATCAGGCGGATGACCGCCAGGCGGTCCTTCTCGCCGGCCTTCATCGCGGCCTTCATGTCTTCGGTCAGCTGGGTCTTGAGGCTCATAGGGGTTCTCCTGGAGTCAGAAACACAAAAAGCCGGCCACGCTCGCGCGTGCCGGCTTTCTGGCAAGCAACGCGACTCAGTACAGGCGCTGGCGCTTGGTGACGTCGCGCGAGCTGCGACGCAGCTGGCGCTTCACCGCGGCGGCGGCCTTGCGCTTGCGCTCCTGGGTCGGCTTCTCGTAGAACTCGCGCTTGCGGGTTTCGGCGAGCACGCCGGCCTTCTCGCAAGTGCGCTTGAAGCGACGCAGCGCAAACTCAAACGGCTCGTTTTCGCGGACTTTGACAGACGGCATTGTGGAATTCCTGGATACGTGGATTTCGCCCGGCTTGGCCGGCGAGCCGCGTATGATACGCGGGTCCCGGGGCGGCAGGCAAGCCAAACCGTGCCTTTCCCCTTGAATCCGGCCGGAAAGCCCCGAAAAACAGCCACATGCGCGTCCTGGGCATCGAAACCAGCTGTGACGAAACCGGCGTGGCGGTGTACGACACCGACCGCGGCCTGCTCGCGCACGCCCTCTACACCCAGGTGGCCCTGCACGCCGAATACGGCGGCGTGGTGCCCGAGCTGGCCAGCCGCGACCACGTGCGCAAGCTGCTGCCCCTGGTCCGCGAGGCCCTGGCCGAGGCCGGCCTGGCCCCGGCCGACCTGGACGGCGTGGCCTACACCGCCGGCCCCGGCCTGGTGGGCGCCCTGATGGTGGGCGCCGCCGCCGGCCGGGCCCTGGCCTGGGCCCTGGACCTGCCGGCCGTGGGCGTGCACCACATGGAAGGCCACCTGCTGGCCCCGCTGCTGGAAGACCCCACGCTCAGGCCGCCCTTCGTGGCCCTGCTGGTCTCGGGCGGCCACACCCAGCTGGTGGAGGTGGCCGGCATCGGCGAATACCGCCTGCTGGGCGAAACCCTGGACGACGCCGCCGGCGAGGCCTTCGACAAGACCGCCAAGCTCATGGGCCTGCCTTACCCCGGCGGCCCGGAGCTGGCCCGCCTGGCCGAAACCGGCCGCCCTGGCGCCTACGCCTTCTCCCGCCCCATGACCGACCGGCCGGGCCTGGATTTCAGCTTCTCGGGGCTCAAGACCCAGGTGCTGCTGGCCTGGCAGGCCTCCGACCAGACGCCGGAAACCCGGGCCGACATCGCCCGCGGCTTCGAGGACGCGGTGGTCGAGACCCTGGCCATCAAGTGCCAGCGCGCGCTGGACCAGACCGGCATCCGCACCCTGGTGGTGGCCGGCGGCGTGGGTGCGAACGTTCGCCTGCGCGCCCGCCTGCAGGCCCTTGTGGGAGGGCTTTCAGGCCCGACGAAGCAAGTCGGGCCTGAAGGCCCTCCCACAGGTCGCGTGTGCTTCCCGCGCCCGGCCTTCTGCACCGACAACGGCGCCATGATCGCCTTCGCCGGCGCCCTTCGCCTGCAGGCCGGCCAGCGCGAAACCCCGGCCGTCACCGTGACGCCACGCTGGGACATGGCAAGCTTGCCGCCTGTTTGAACCCGGGACACCCCATGGACAAGGTTTTCATCGAGGCGCTCGAGATCGAGTGCGTCATCGGCATCTACGACTGGGAGCGCAAGATCCGCCAGCCCGTCGTGCTCGACATCGAGATGGCGTTCGACAACACGCTGCCGGCCGCCACCGACGACATCGCCGACACGCTCGACTACAAGGCGGTGAGCAAGCGCCTGATCCAGTTCGTGTCCGAGTCCGATTTCGGCCTGGTGGAGACCCTGGCCGAACGCTGCGCCGCCATCATCCTCGGCGAGTTCGGCGTCTCCCACGTGCGCCTGAAGCTGAGCAAGCCCGGTGCCGTGCGCGGCTCGAAGGCCGTGGGCGTGATCATCGAGCGCCGCGCCCGCTGATGGGCACCGCCTGGCTGAGCCTGGGCAGCAACCAGCAGGCCGAAGCCAACCTGCGCGCCGCCGCCGGGGCGCTGCGCGAACGTTTCGGCGCGGTGGTGTTTTCGCCGGTGTACCGCACGCCGGCGGTGGGCTTCGAGGGGCCGGATTTCCTCAACGCCGCCGCCGTCATTGAAACGACGCTCGATCCCTACGAGCTCAACGACTGGCTGCACGCGCTCGAGGAGCGTCTGGGCCGCGACCGCAGCGGCCCGCGTTTCTCCAGCCGCCCGATCGACGTGGACATCGTGTTCTACGACCAGCGCGTGCTCAAGGGCCCGGGCAACCTGGAACTGCCGCGGCCCGAGCTGCGCCACGCCTTCGTGCTCAAGCCGCTGGCCGACATCGCGCCCGGCTACCGCGTGCCCGGTGACGGCCGCACGCTGGCCGAGCTGTGGGCCGCGCACCCGGAAGCGGCCTCGCCGCCGGCCACCGACCCGCTGCGGCTGGGCTAGTCGCAGCGCGCGGCGTCGCCGCGGAAGTCGCGGTTCATGCGCTGCACGGGCTCCAGCAGCGCCGCGGGGCGGCCGTCGAGGTCGTACAGGCCGCCGTACTGCACGTGGTCGAACAGCGACAGGTCGCGCAGCGCGAACTCGCCGCTGCGGGCGTGCACGTCGAAGGCGAGCCCTTCCGCGCCCGGCTGCGGCGCCAGGCCGGCGCAGCGGCGCTGCAGGCCGGTGGCGTCGAAGCGCAGCGGCACGCGCTTGCCGCCGGCGCTGACTTCGAGCACGCCCGGCGTGCGCACCTCGGCTTCGACGCAGGCCTGGTCGGGGCGGGCGTCGTCGGCGCGCGGCAGGCGCCCGCGGCGCGGCGGGATGAGCTGCGCCAGGTGGTCGCCGGCGGCGAAGGCCAGCTGGAAATCGCCGCTGGGCAGGGCCTCCAGCGCCTGCGCCGGTTCGCCCTGCGCGCGCCGCAGCGTCCAGCCTTCGAGGCCGTAGCCGAAGGCCGGGTTGTGCAGCGGGCTTTCGGCGTAGTCGCGCGTGGTCCAGTAGCCGTAGCCGAGCACGCCGCGGCGCTTCATGGTGCACACGGAGGCGTGCAGGAAGGCCGCGGTTTCCTCGGGCCGGATCACCGCGTTGTGCTCGTGGCCCGGCGTGTTGTCCACCACGTTGAACTGGTCGATGAAGACGGGCGCGTCGGATTTCTCCGCCACCTGCGCCAGCATCGCGTCCAGCAGTTCCAGGCTGCGCGTGGCGGGCAGCTGTTCGCCCTGGTTGAGCGCGCCCCAGTAGGGCGCCCAGTACAGCGTAAGCGGCTGGCCGGCGGGCAGGCGCAGCATGCCGTCGTGGCTGATCCACTCGGCGACCACCGGCGCGCCGTCGGGTCCGGTTTCGAAGCGCGGGTCGCTATCCACGCGCGCCTCCAGCGACAGCGCCGGGAACAGCGGCGCGGCCGGGGCGACGAATTCCTCCACCAGCAGCCAGTCCCAGTAGGCGTGGAAAAGCTTCGCGTCGGCGACCGGGTCGGGCAGGGCGGCGGGGCGCGGCTCGCCGGCGGGGTGCGTGGCGAGGAATTCAGCCCAGGTGCCGGCGGCGCTGTCGTCCACGCGGCGCAGCCACAGGTCTTCCCAGCTCAGGAAGGACAGCACCAGGCCATCGCGGCCTGCGGTTTCCTTCGAAATGCGCGCCAGGAAGGCCAGGAAGGCCTCCCGCGCGGCCGGGTCGTTGAGCACGCGCTGCTGGCGGTCGCCCACGTCGCCCGCGTCGGGGTGGAAGCTCCAGCCGTAGCCCAGGCGCAGCATCACCTTCAGGCCGGCGGCGTCGGCCTGGTCGAGCAGGAAGCGCAGGCGTTCGAAGGCGCGCTCGTCGTAGGTGCAGCAGGGCGAGAACACCGGCTGGAAATCGCCCCAGGCCACCAGCAGCACCACGGTGTCGAAGCCGTCGGCCTTGAGCTGGGCGAAATCGTCTGCCACGTGTTCGCGGCGGAAGCCCGGCAGGAAGTTCTTCGGCCACTGGCGGCCGAACCAGTGCGCCGCCACGCGGCCGCGCACGGCGTCGGCGGGCGTGCTGGCGACGGTGGCGGCCGGGGTGTCGGCGGCATCCGGCGCGGGCGCGCGCTGGCAGCCGGCCAGCAGGGCCAGGCCGGTGGTTGCCGCGAGCGCGGCCAGGCGAAGGGTCATCGGGTCGTCCGGGTTGGCCTGCCGCGATTATAGGCAGCGCAGGGGTGACTTCCGGCCTTGCGGGGCCTTGGGCGCAATCGCATGATCGGCACACGAATCCCGCGGAGGTGGCGCCATGTTCGACAAGGTTTCCCGCAGCTGGCACCTGGTCAAGGCCAGCGCCGGCGTGCTGCGCACCGACAAGGAACTGCTGCTGTTCCCGGTCATCTCCGCGATCGCCACCCTGCTGGTGGCGGCCACCTTCCTGGTGCCGGTGCTGGGGCTGCGCCTGTTCGAGGGCGGCGAGATCGGGCCGATGGGCGCGGTCGTCGGCTTCCTGTTCTACCTCAGCCAGTATTTCGTCATCTTCTTCTTCAACACCGCCCTGGTGGGCGCGGCCATGATCCGCCTCGAGGGCGGCGACCCGACCGTGGCCGACGGCCTGCGCATCGCGCGCGGCAAGCTCGGCGCCATCCTCGGTTACGCCGCGCTTGCGGCCACCGTGGGCCTGGTGCTGAAGATGCTGGGCGAACGCGCCGGCGCGGTGGGCAAGATCATCATCGGGCTCATCGGCATGGCCTGGACGCTCGCCACCTTCCTGGTGGTGCCCATCCTGGTGTCGCGCGACATCGGCCCGGTGGACGCGGTGAAGGAGAGCGTCGACCTGCTCAAGCGCACCTGGGGCGAGAACGTGGTGGGCAACGTGGGCATCAACCTGGCCTTCGGCCTGCTCACCGCGCTGGTGGTAGTGCTGGCGGTGGGCCTGACGGTGGCCGCGGCGCTCATCGCCGGCGCCGCCGTGGCCATCACCGTGGCGGTGCTGGGCGCCATCGCCATCGCGCTGGTGGCGGTGGTGCAGGCGGCGCTGTCGGGCATCTACGCCGCGGCGGTGTACCGCTATGCCGTGGACGGCACCGCCCCGGCCGGCTTCGGCGGCGGCGAACTGCAGGCCGCCTTCCGCCCGAAATAACTCAGAGGTTGAGGGAGCGGCCGCCGTCGACGCGGATGACCTGGCCGGTGGTGTAGCGGGCGTCCTGCAGCAGCCAGCGCACGGCTTCGGCCACGTCGTCGGGCTCGCCGGCGCGCCTGAGCGCGGTCGCGGCCAGCATCGCCCCCTTCTCGTGTTCGGCCTTGCCTTCCTCGGGCCACATCACCGCGCCGGGCGCCACGGCGTTCACGCGCACCTCGGGGCCCAGCTCCTTCGCCAGCGACTGCGTCAGCATCAGCAGCGCGGCCTTGGCCATGCAGTAGACCGGGTGGTTGGCCAGCGGCCGCTCGCCGTAGATGTCGCCGAGGTTCACGATGGCGCCGCCGGCGCGGCGCAGCGCCGGCGCCGCGGCCTGCGCCAGGAAGAAGGGCGCGCGCGCGTTCGAGGCGAACAGCTCGTCCCAGTCCGCCGGCGTGGCGTGGCCGAGCGGCGTGGGGCGAAAGGCGCTTGCGTTGTTCACCAGCGCGTCGAGGCGGCCGAAGTGCGCCTCGGTGGCGGTGACCAGGTCGGGCAGGGCCGCGGCGTCGGCCAGTTCGGCCCGCAGCACCAGGGTGCTGAAGGGCCGCGCGGCCTCGAGCCCGGCCACCAGCGCAGCCATGTCGGCGCCGGAATGGCGGTGGTGCAGGGCCAGGTCGTAACCGGCGGCGTGCAGGCGGCGGGCGATGGCGGCGCCGACGCGCTTGGCGGCGCCGGTGACCAGGGCGACGGGACGTTCGGCAGGCATTGGGCGGGGCTCCGTGCGTTTGCCGGTATCCTGCGCGCTGGCACATGAAGATTCCAACATGAGCACCCCGCTACCCACCCCCGATGCCGACGCCCGCGCCCACAGCGACCGCCTGCTGGCGCTGGTGAAGGCCCAGGTGGCCGCCGCCGGCGGCGCCATCCCCTTTTCCCGCTACATGGAGCTGGCGCTGTACGCGCCGGGCCTGGGCTACTACAGCGCCGGCGCCCGCAAGTTCGGCGCCGAGGGCGATTTCGTCACCTCGCCCGAGCTGGGCCCCACCTTCGCCGAGTGCGTGGCGCAGTGCGCCGCGCAGGTGTTCGAACAGCTGGGCGGCCAGGCCGATTTCCTGGAGCTGGGCGGCGGCAGCGGCGCCTTCGCCGAGGCGGCGCTGCAGCGGCTGCAGGAGCTCGGGGCGTTGCCCGCGCAGTACCTCATCCTCGAGCCCAGCGCCGACCTGCGCGAGCGCCAGCAGCAGCGCCTGCGCGAGGCGCTGGCGCCGGAGGTGTTCGCGCGCGTGCGCTGGCTCAATGGCCCGCCCGAAGAGGAATGGCGCGGCTTCCTGTTCGCCAACGAGGTGATCGACGCACTGCCGACGCCGCGTTTCGCCATCCACGGCGGCGAGGTGTTCGAGGAATTCGTGGCATTGGGCGCCGACGGCGAACTGGTGAGCGTGCAGCAGCCGGCCGACGCGATGCTGCACGCGGCCGTGCGCCACGTCGAACGCGATATCGGCGCGCCCTTCGCCGACGGCTACCGTTCGGAACTGCTGCCGCAGCTGCCCTACTGGATCCAGGCCGTGGGCGGCCTGCTCGTCGACGGCGCGATGCTGTTCGTCGACTACGGCTACCCGCGGCGCGAGTACTACCTGCCCGAGCGCAGCGATGGCACCCTGGTCTGCCACTACCGCCACCACGCGCACGGCAACCCCTTCCACCTGCCGGGCCTGACCGACATCACCGCCTTCGTGGATTTCACCGCGCTGGCCGAGGCCGGCGTGGGCGCCGGCTTCGACCTGGCCGGCTACTGCGCCCAGGCCAGCTTCCTGCTCAACAGCGGCCTGGCCGAACGGCTGGCGGTGATCGAGGCCATCGAAGACCCGGTGCTGCGCCATCGCCGCACCAACGAGGTCAAGCGCCTCACGTTGCCGGGCGAGATGGGCGAACGTTTCCAGGCCATGGCCTTCCAGCGCGGCGTGGACATCCGCCCGGCGTTCGCGCGTGGCGACCTGAGCCGGCGGCTGTGATGCGCGAATTCCGCCGCCCCCGGCTCTGGCTGGGGCTGTGGCTCTGCGGCTGGGTGCTGTGCGTGGTGCTTTCGCTGGTGCCCACGCTGCCGCTGCCGGACGCGCCCGATTCCGACAAGGTCGGGCATTTCCTGGCCTACTTCACGCTCAGCTTCTGGGCGGTGGCCCTTTTCCGAACACGCAAGGCGCACCTGCTGGCGGCGCTGTCGCTGGTGGCGCTGGGCGTGGCCATGGAACTGGCGCAGGCCACGCTCACCACCGTGCGCCTGGGCGACCTGCGCGACGCGCTGGCCAACACCGCCGGCGTCGCCCTCGGCCTGTCGCTCTCGTTCACCCCGGCCGCCAGGCTGCTCCAGCACCTCGACCGCCGCCTGGGTGGCTGACGCCTATTCCTTGGCGGACTGGATCGCGGCGATGCGCGCCTTGCGCAGCCACTCGCCGACGTCGGGGCCGCTGAGGCCGGAGGCGACGGCGTGGCCGGCGGAGATGGCCGCGGCGGCGGCGTGCAGCTCCAGCAGCAGGGCCGCGGACGGGTAGGGCGTTTCCTGGCGGCCCAGGCGGCCGCGGGCATCGGCTTCGCAGGCGATGGCCAGCTGGCGGATGCGTTCGGGCTTGCGGAAGCCGTCGCAGCGGGCGATCAGCTCGTGCACGGTGTCCGCGCGCAGCTCGGCCAGGCGATGGATGTTCAGGTGTTCGCGGCAGACGATTTCCGCCACCGCCGCGTATTCCGCCGGCACCTTGTAGCGCGCGCACACCGCGCGCAGCGGCCGCACGCCGCCGTGTTCGTGGCCGACGTGGCGCGGCAGCTGGTCCTTCGGCGTGAGCGCCTTGCCCAGGTCGTGGGTGAGTGCGCAGAAGCCGATGAGCGCGTCGCCCGGCGCCAGCCGCGCGGCCATGTCGAGCACCATTTCCAGGTGCACGCCGGTGTCCACCTCGGGGTGGTATTCCGGGCGCTGCGGCACGCCGTAGAGCGCGTCCACTTCCGGCAGCAGCCGCGCCAGCGCGCCGCAGTCGCGCAGCAGGGCGATGGCCGCCGAGGGCTGCGGCATTTCCAGCGCCTTCTTCAGCTCCTGCCACACGCGCTCGGGCACCAGGTGGTCCACTTCCCCCGCCGCCACCATCCCGCGCATCAGCTGCAGCGTTTCCGGCGCGATGGTGAAGCCGAGCGGCGCGAACCGCGCCAGGAAGCGCGCCGCGCGCAGGATGCGCACCGGGTCTTCGGCGAAGGCGGGCGAGACATGGCGCAGCACGCGCGCGTCCACGTCGCGCTGGCCGCCGTACGGGTCCACCAGCGTGCCGTCTTCGGCTTCCGCGATGGCGTTGATGGTGAAGTCGCGGCGCGCCAGGTCCTGTTCCAGCGTCACGTCGGGCGCGGCGTGGAAGACGAAGCCGTGGTAGCCCGGCGCGGTCTTGCGCTCGGTGCGCGCCAGCGCGTGCTCTTCCTTCGTCTGCGCGTGCAGGAACACCGGGAAGTCCTTGCCCACCGGCAGGTAGCCGGCGCGGATCATTTCCTCCGGCGTGGCGCCCACCACCACCCAGTCGCGGTCGCCGCCCGGCAGGCCGAGCAGCCGGTCGCGCACCGCGCCGCCGACCAGGTAGCGCCGCATGGGTTCAGCGCGCCGCGCGGAAGCGGGCGTAGCGGGCCTGGCGGTCCGCGGCGTGCCCCAGGATTTCCGGCAACTTGGCCGCCACGCGCGTGGGCGTGATGCCCAGGCGGTGCAGGCCGTCGATGCCGCCCACCGAATCGGTGAGCAGGGAGCGGAAGTTGTCCGACGAGAACGGCTTGCCCGGCACGAAGTCGAACACCAGGCCCTGCAGGCGGCCCAGCGCGTCCGGCAGCGGCAGCACGAAGCGGCGCAGGCCGCACTGGCGCGCGGTCATCTTCACGATCTCGGCCATCGTGTACACGTCCGGCCCGTAGAGCTCGTACACCTCGCCGCGGCTGCGCCGCTCGTGCAGGCAGCGCACCATGGCTTCCACCACGTCGCCCACGTACACCGGCGCGAAGCGCGCGTTCGCGCGCGCCAGCGGCAGCGCCGGGGCGTGGCGGATGAGTGCGGCGAAGCGGCAGAACAGCCCGTCGCCCGGCCCGAAGATCACCGACGGCTCGAAGATGGTCCAGTCCAGGCCCGAGGCCTTCACCGCCGCCTCGGCTTCGCCGCGCGACTTCAGGTAATGGCTGTGGCCGCGGCCGGCGTTGAGCGAGCTCATCTGCAGCAGGCGGCGCACGCCGGCCAGCTGCATCGCCGCCAGCACCAGCTTGGTCAGCTCGACGTGGGCGCGGCGGAAACCGCGGCCGTTGTCGCCCTTCTCGTTGAGGATGCCGACCAGGTTGATCACCGCGTCGGCGCCGGCGAAGGCATGGCGCAGCGCATCCGGGTCGTACACGTCCACTTCGCGCAGCACCACGCCGGGCGGCAGCAGGCGCTCGTGGTGAACGCCGAGGTTGCGGCTGAGCAGGGTGATGGCGTGGCCGTCGGCGGCGAGGCGGGCCACCAGGTGGCGGCCGACGAAACCGGTGCCACCGAGGACGACGAGCTTGAGCGGGATCATGGCGTGGGCAGGGAACCAGGGCTGAGGGGGCAGGCGAAGGGACGCCGGGCGGACTTGGCGACGGTGCGGCCGAGCAGGCGCTCGCCCACCGGCACCGCGCTGCCGTCCAGGCGCCAATCGTAGATGACGCTGAAGGCCAGCACACGCGCGACGTAGTCGCGGGTTTCCTTGTACGTCACGGTTTCGATCCAGAAATCCGGGTCGAAGCCGGGACGGTCGCGGTTCCAGCGCTGCACCGGCGTCGGGCCGGCATTGTAGGCCGCGATGGCCTGGTAGGCGATGCCGCCGTGCTGGTCGAGCTCGTGGCGCAGGTGGGCGATGCCCAGCACCAGGTTGGTCTCGGGCTGGTACAGGCTGGCCGCGCCGTTGAAGGCGATGCCCAGCTTGCGCGCGGTGCGCGCCGCGGTGGAGGGCAGCAGCTGCATCAGGCCGCGGGCGTCGGCGTGCGAGCGCGCGTTGGGCATGAAGGCGCTTTCGGCGCGGGTCTGCGCGGCCACCCAGGCCGGGTCGATGCCGTGCCGGCGCGCCTCGCGGCGCAGCACGTTCTCGTGGTGCAGCGGGAAGCGCAGCGAGTAGTGGCGCAGGTCGTCGGGCGTGTCGCCGATGGTGAAGACGGCGCGGTCGTACCAGTGCGCGTCGCGCGCGAACTCGATCGCCACCTTGCGTTCCTCGGGCGAAAGGACCCGCAGCAGCGCCGCCCATTCGCGGGTGGCCAGCGACAGGCGCTCGATTTCCCACAGCTCCAGTGCGCGCACCAGGCCCGGGTCGCGCGCCACGCGGGCGCGCAGCGCCGGGTCCTTCGACGGTTCCAGCGGGCACAGCGCGTACGGCTGGCCGCTGCGGTCGGCGGCAAGGAAGCCGTGGAAGGTGGCGGTGCCGGCGGCCTGCAGGTAAAGCGCCTTCGCCGCGTCGTGCTGGCCCAGGCGCTCGCGCAGGCGCGCTTCGAAGTACTGCCAGCGCGGGTCCTGGCGCTGCGCGGCGGGCATGCGTTCGATCGCGCGCAGGGCGCCGGCGTCGTCGCGGCGGTTCATGGCTTCGCGGGCGCGCCATTCGTGCAGGCGCTCGTCGTAGGCGGACTCGGGCACGGCCTCGAGCCGTTCGCGCGAGCCGGGCAGGTAGGAGGCCACGGTCCACAGCGCAACCTGGTAAAGGACCTTGCCGCGTTCGGCCTCGCCGAAATCCAGCGCGGGCGCCAGCGTGGCCAGCTGCGCCCCGGCGGCGTCGGGCGAGCGCTTGGCCAGGCGGGCCAGGCCTTCGGCGGCGATGGCGCGGCTGCGCGGCGTCTTCGGCCAGCCGGCGGCGCGGGCGTGCGGCGCGTCGATGAAGTCGGCGTAGTCGCGCGCCAGCGCGGCGTCGCCGGTGGGCAGGCCGCCGGCGAGGAAGCGCACGAGCCCGGTCTGCCCGGCGAGCGCGGCCAGTTCGATGCGCTGCCAGCGCAGGTCGGCGTCGAGCTGGCCCAGCGACTGCAGCGACTTGAAGGGCGTGTCGCAGGCCGCCGGCAGCGTTTCGGCGCTGAGCCAGAGTGCGCGGCCGTCGGCGATCCAGGCGGCGTCGGTGGCGCCGGTGGCCAGGCGCGCCGCCAGGTGGGCGCAGCGCAGGTCGGTGGCGGACTGGTCGCGGTAGTCGGCCAGGAAGTCGGCCCAGCGCGACTGCTTCGCCAGCTCGCGCAGCCAGGCCTCGCGCAGCCAGTCGGCGGCGGCGGTGCCGTCGTGGCGGCGCAGGGCGGCGCGCACCTCGTTCGCCGGCGTGCCGGCCAGCTGCCTGCGCAGCTGCGTGGCGTCGATCCAGGGCAGCAGCGGGTGGTCGGCCACGCGGGCGCGGCCGGCCTTGTCCAGCTGGCCCAGTTCGGCCAGGCGGAAGGCTTCGAGCACGGCGCGGCGCTCGCCGGAGAGGTCGGGGGGGCGGTCCTGCGCCAGGCTGGCGCCAGCCAGCAGGCAAAGGGCCAGGAAACTCGGAATTCGGCGCGACATGAGGCAGAGTCTAGCCCATGCCTTCCGACTCCTCCGCCCACCGCGCGGCCCGCGCCGCATGAGCCTGGCCTGGTTGATCTACCTCGCCCTCGGGGCGGTGGCCGGCGTGCTGGCCGGCCTGCTGGGCATCGGCGGCGGCCTGGTGCTGGTGGCCGCGCTGGTGTGGCTGCTGCCCACCCAGGGCATTCCGCCGGAACACGCCGTGCACGTGGCCCTGGCCACCGCGCTGGCGAGCATCGTGCTCACCGGGCTGTCCTCGGCGCGGGCGCACCACCGGCGCGGCAGCGTGCTCTGGCCCACGGTGGCCTGGCTGGTGCCGGGCCTGGTGCTGGGCGGCTGGCTGGGCAGCGGCCTGGCCACGGCGCTCGAGGGGGCCTGGCTGCGCGTCTTCATCGCCGGGTACTGCTACCTGGCCGCGGCGCAGATGGCGCTGGACTGGCCGCGCTCGCGGCTCGAACGCGCCGACGCGCCGCGCGGCCCCGGCTACACCGCCGCAGGCGCCGGCATCGGCGCGGTGTCGGCCCTGGTGGGCATCGGCGGCGGCAGCATGACCGTGCCCCTGCTGGTCTGGCGCGGCGTGCGCCCGGTGCGGGCGGTGGGCACCTCCAGCGCCTGCGGCGTGGCCATCGCCCTGGCCAGCGCCGCCGGCTACGCCCTGCAGGGGGCGCCGCAGGGCCTGCCGGCCGGCAGCTGGGGCTATGTGTTCCTGCCCGCCGCGGTGGGCATCGCGGTGGCCTCGGTGCTCACGGCGCCCCTGGGCACCCGGCTGGCCCACCGGCTCAGCGGCCCGGCGCTGCGCCGGGTGTTCGCGGTCTTCCTGGCGGTGGTGGGCACCAGCGTCTGGCTGGCTCCCTGAACGAAACCGGCCCGGTTTGTCCTTGTCCGGTAACGGGTTAAGAAAGCGTGACGCTTGTCGCCCTTTGACGATTTCTTTACAAGGGAGACAGCCGGGGCATTGGGGGCAAGGCGCCGGCACCACCAACCCATGGGGAATGCAATGAAGACCATCCGTACTACCCGCCTGAGCCAGGCGGTCCGCGGTGCATTGCTGTTCGCACTGATCCCGGCGGCGGTCGCCGCGCAGGACGCGCCGTCCGAAGAGGTCAAGACGCTCGACCGCGTCGAGGTCACCGGCACGCGCATCAAGACCTCGGAAGCCGAAGGCCTGGTGCCCGTGCAGCGCATCACGCGCGAGGACATCGACCGCAGCGGCCTTACTTCCGTCGCCGACATCATCCAGTCCCTGACGGGTTCGGGTTCGGCGCTCAACACCAAGTTCAACTCCAGCGGCAACTTCGGCTTCCCGCCGGACGGCAGCGGCGTCGGCGCGGGTTCCGCGCAGGCCGACCTGCGCCACCTGGGCTCCAAGCGCGTGCTGGTCCTCGTGGACGGCGTGCGCTGGGTCAACGAAGCCTCCGCCTCGGGCGTGGGTTCGGCCACCGACCTCAACACCATCCCGCTGGCCATCATCGAGCGCATCGAAGTGCTCGAGGACGGCGCGTCCTCGCTGTACGGCTCGGACGCCATCGCCGGCGTGATCAACATCATCACCCGCAAGGACTTCGAGGGCATCTCGGTCAACGCGCAGTACGGCGAGTACAGCGAAGGCGACGGCGCCACCAAGTCCATCGACCTGGCCTGGGGCGGCAGCACCGACCGCGCCAACTTCTTCCTGGGCCTGAGCTACACCGACCAGGACGTGATCTATTCGAAGGACCGCGAGCAGTCGAGCTTCCCGGTGCCGGGCACGGGCCTGTCCTTCGGCAGCTCGGGCACGCCGACCGGCCGCTTCATCTTCGTCGACCCGAACACCGGCGAGGTGCTCGACATCACGCCCAACAACGGCGCCAGCGACCCGAGCTACGACGGCTCGCAGATCGGCTGCGTGCGCACCGACGACTACCACTGCTTCTCCACCGCCGACCGCTTCAACTTCTCGCAGTACAACCTGCTGCTGACGCCGTCCGAGCGCATGGGCGCCTTCGGCCAGGTGCGCTTCGAGTTCAGCGACGCGGTGAGCGGCTACGCCAAGGTGCTCTACAACCGCCGCGAGTCCACCAACCAGGCGGCGCCCGAGCCGCTGTTCTTCGGCCCGGAAGCCGGCACCGGCAACCCGCAGGCCGACAACATCTTCATTTCGGCCCTGAACCCGTTCAACCCGTTCGGCTTCGACCTCGACTCGGCCACCAACCTCATCCTGATCGGCCGTCGCCCGGTGGAAGGCGGCGCGCGCGTGTTCGAGCAGGACGTGGACACCTGGTACGTCGGCGCCGGCCTCGAGGGCGTGTTCGACGCCGGCCAGCGCACGCTGTACTGGGACGTCAACATGGCCTTCAGCGAGAACAAGGCCGAGCAGACCAACTTCGGCAGCTACAACATCCGCAACATCGCCCTGGCCCTGGGCAACCCGGCGGCCTGCGCGGCCGTGGCGGGCTGCACGCCGCTCAACATCTTCGGCGGCCCGGGCACCATCACCCCGGCCATGCTGGCCTGGATCCAGCCGGTGGTGCGCGACGAGAGCAAGAACGAGCTGGCGCTGTTCACGGCCAACCTCTCCGGCAGCCTGTTCGAGCTGCCGGCCGGTTCGGTGGACTTCGCCGCGGGCCTCGAGCATCGCCGCCTGAAGGGCTGGTACCAGCCCGACGCGCTCACCATCGCCGGCGACTACAACGGCGTGCCGTCCCTGCCCACCTCGGGCAAGTACGACGTGAGCGAGCTGTTCTTCGAGCTCAACTTCCCGCTGCTGCAGGACACCGAGATCGGCCAGAAGCTCGACTTCACCGTGGCCGGCCGCTACTCCGACTACTCCACCGGCATCTCGGAGTTCACCCCGAAGTACGGCCTGCGCTTCCAGCTGGTCGAGGAACTGGTGCTGCGCGCCAGCTACGCCGAGGGCTTCCGCGCGCCGTCCATCGGCGAGCTGTTCGGTTCGGCCAGCCGCTTCGACGCCCAGCTCAACGACCCCTGCGACACGCCGCTGCTCAACCCGTCCCTGGCCGGCAACTGCGCCGCGCTGGGCGTGCCGGCGAACTACCAGCAGCCGAACCCGCAGATCTCGGTCACCACCGGCGGCAACGACCAGCTGGACCCGGAAAGCTCCAAGAGCTTCTCGGCCGGTTTCATCTGGAGCCCGGGCTTCCTCGAGGATTCGGCCTGGGCCGAGCGCGTGGACTTCGAGGTCACCTACTACCGGCATGAGATCGAAGGCGCCATCCAGGCCATCGACGCCCAGACCCAGCTCGACCTGTGCGTGCAGACCCTGGACGCGCTGTACTGCGACGGCATCAGCCGCGCCGTCACCGGCGGCATCAACGGCTTCAACAACCGCCTGACCAACCTCGGCACCATCGACACCGACGGCTGGGACGTGGACCTGTTCTGGGTGTTCCCCGCCACCGATTTCGGCCAGTTCAAGGCCTCGTGGCGCAACACCTTCGTCGGCGACTACCAGGCCGTCGGCGCCGCCGGCCAGGTGCAGCCGCAGGGCCCGGGCATCGAGGTGGTCGACAGCGCCATCCCGGAGTGGACCTCGAACTTCACCCTGGACTTCAAGCGCGGCAACTTCGACGCTTCGTGGACCCTGCGCCACATCAGCGAGCTGCGCGAGGAGTGCGGCCGCGCGGTGGGCTTCCCGGTCTGCTCCAACCCGGCCACGGGCATCAACGTGCTCGAGGCCACCACGTACAACGACATGCAGCTGGGCTATCGCTTCGAGCAGTTCAACGACCTGCGCGTCGCCGTGGGCGTGAACAACGTGTTCGACAACGACCCGCCGATCTGCCTGTCGTGCTCGCTCAACGGCTACGACGCGTCCACCTACGACATCCCGGGTGGCCGCTTCTGGTACCTGCGCGCCGACATCAAGTTCTGACCGGCGCCCGCTTCACCGCGTGACGAAGGGCCGGCGGGAAACCGCCGGCCCTTTCATTTGGCTCTTCTCCCGAGTCCGGGACCGCGCCGTCCCCACCGCGGAGGTGAAGGTCTCCTCCTGCTCAGTGAAGCCTCCATTTCGCAGGAGGAGACCTTCACCTTCACGGCGGCGCCGGTGCATTGCATCCGGTTTCGTGACGAAGGGCAGGTAGCGCGCGCTGCGATGCTTGCGCGTTTCGACCCGGGCCGCAGGGAAGGATTTCTCTTGCCGATCCGGTGGGTTGAGCGGGTCCACGTACTTGCCGCCAGCACGTGCACGCCTGCGTGTCCCTTCGGACACTTGATGCGGCGGCAGGGCCAGCGTGGAAGGTGGCCAGCGTGAGAGTCCTCGCCGCCCGGCGGCGGGTGCGGGGCTGAGGCGAAGGGCTCGTCGCCAACCCGGATAGTCTGCTCAGATGCCGGAGGCTTCGGTGTGCCCGCCGCGAACCCACACCCGCCGCCGGGCGGCGAGCCGGTTCGTACTGGCCGTCTTCCATGCTGGCGAGGCAGCCACACCCCGCGTCCGGCGGGACGCGAACGACAGGTCATGCCCTGTTTCGTGCCCGGACCGACTTAGCCCAGCCTGATCCGCAAGAAAAATGCCTCGCTCCGGCCCCGAGCGGGACGCGCAAGCATCGGAGCGGACAGCCACGGGCCTTTCGTCCAGCCAACCGGGTGCCCCGGTCCGGACGCGCCGTGAAGGCGAGGGTCGATTCCCGCGAAATAAAGGCGGCGGTCTCAACCGGTCATCGCAACGCTAGTCTGTTTTGGACTGTGGGGGCGA
>NZ_JAYSEG010000021.1:32186-48652 GCF_041913985.1 Arenimonas sp. | reverse complement strand
GTAGGAGGCGCGGAACTTCGCCAGCAGCGGCAGGCCCACCTCGCGCGAGAGGGCCTCGATGGCGCTGGTGCCGTAGGCCAGGGCCACCGGCAGCACGCCGGCGCCGCGCAGGGCCTCGAGCAGGGCGCGGGTTTCGGCCGGGCCCGGGCACTGGCTCAGGCCGCCGAAGTCCACCACCACGGCGGCGCGTTCGAACAGCTTCGGCGCGCGCTGAACGCGTTCGGCCATCTCGGCGGCCAGCCGGGCCGGGTCGAGCGTGCGCACGCGCAGGTTGGCGATGCCCACCTGGCCGAACTTCAGCTCGCCCGCCTGTTCGTAATCGAGGTTCGCCGCCATCGCTCAGGTCCCCGTGGCCAGGGCCGCCTGGCGGCCGGGCAGGGGACGGGTGCGCAGCCAGGGAAGGTCGGGCAGCTTGCCGCCGTAGGTTTCGGCCACGAAGGGGTAGCTGCACATTTCCTTGAGCAGCATGGAGGCGCGGATGCCGCTGGCCGGCATGACGTTCTGGCCGACCTCGCGGAAGCCGAAGCTGCCGTGGAAGAGCAGGGCCGGGTCGTTGCCCGTCTGCAGGAAGACCTCGCAGGCCAGCTGCGGCCAGCGCACCTCGGCGAAGCTCTGCACGTCGGCGTAGAAGGCCCGGCCGCGGCCGCCGCCGCGGCGGGGCCGGGCGATGACGATGCGGTCGATGTACAGGAATTCCGGGTAGCGCTCCCGGAACCACAGGAAGTTGGGGCTGTCGTGCGGCGCGTCCTGGGACAGGGCCACCAGGAAGCCGCTGATCAGGCCGTCCTGCTCGGCGACCCGGAAGTATTCGGCGTGTTCCCAGAAGAACCGCGCCTTGGCCAGGTCCATCGGCAGGATGGAAGGACCGGCGGCGTTGTTCAGGGCAACGACGGAATCCAGCTCGTGCTCGCGCACGTCGCGGATGGTGATCGGCATTGGACTACATGACTCCGATGGCGTGGGGGCCGCCAGGGGCGGGCGATCGGGGCCGGATTATCGCACGGGCGGCTGGCGAGGGGGCGGGGCCCGGTGCCATGACTTCCGGGGGCGTCCGAGGGGCCCCGGCCGGCCTATGATGCGGGCATGCTCAACCGCCTTTCCCATACCCAGCTGCTGCGTTACGCCGGCCTGTTCACCTGGGCCGTGGTGGGCATCCCGCTGATCATCCTGGCCTGGAACTTCCAGGCCGAGGGCGAGGCCGACGGCCCCGCGCCGGGGCCGGTGCTGGCGCTTTCCTACCTGGCTTTCGGCGTCATCTACTGGCTGGTCACCCGTTCGCTGGGCATGCGCAAGCCGCGCCCCACCGACATCGTGCTGCTGGGCCTGCTGACCCTGTCGGCCATCGCCGTCAGCTACCTCACCGGCACCGGCATCGCCGCCGTGCTGATGATGACCATCGCCGGCGTCATCCCCTGGCTGGTGCCGCTGAAGGTGGGCGTGATGTGGCTGGTGCTGCAGCACGTGGCCCTGGTGCCGGTGTTCACCCGGCTCGAGGGCTTCACCCTGGAGCTGGCCATCATGCAGGCCCTGCTTTACGTGGGTTATTCGAGCTTCGCCATGGTGATCGGCCTGGTCGCCAAGCAGCAGGCCCAGGCCCGGGAGGAGCAGCGCCGGCTCAACGCCGAGCTGCGCGCCACCCGCGCCCTTCTGGCCGAGAGTTCCCGCATGAGCGAACGCGTGCGCATTTCCCGCGAACTGCACGACCTGCTGGGCCACCACCTGACCGCGCTGAGCCTGAACCTCGAGGTCGCCGGCCACCTCACCGAGGGCAAGGCCCAGGAGCACGTGCGCCAGAGCCACACCCTGGCCAAGCTGCTGCTCACCGACGTGCGCGAGGCGGTGAGCGAGATGCGCCAGGAGGGCTCGGTGGACCTTTCCGGCGCCATCCGCACCCTGGCCGACGGCGTGCCGGCGCTGGACATCCGCCTGGACGTGCCCGAACCGCTGAACGTCGAGGACCCGGAGTGCGCGCACGTGGCCCTGCGCTGCGCCCAGGAGATCATCACCAACGCGGTGCGCCACGCCGGCGCCTCGACCCTGTGGCTGTCGGTCTCGCGCGAGGCCGGCCAGCTGCGCATCCAGGCCCGCGACGACGGCGCCGGCACCGACACCGTCTCGCCCGGCAACGGCCTGGGCGGCATGCGCGAGCGCCTGGCCCACTGCGGCGGCCGCATGGATATCATCACCGGGCGCGGCAAGGGGTTCGCGCTCGACATCCGAATGCCACTGGAGAAACCCGCATGATCCGCGTCTGCCTCGTCGACGACCAGACCCTGGTGCGCCAGGGCGTCAAATCGCTGCTCGAGCTGGCCGACGGCATCGAGGTGGTGGCCGAGGCCGGCGATGGCCGCCAGGCGGTCGAGCTGATCCCCCAGGTCAAGCCGGACGTGGTGCTGATGGACATGCGCATGCCGGTCATGTCGGGCCTGGAGGCCCTGCAGGCGCTGGGCGGCAAGGGCCTGCTGCCGCCCACCATCATCCTGACCACCTTCGACGACGACCAGCTGGTGCTGGCCGGCATCCGCGCCGGCGCCCGGGGCTACCTGCTCAAGGACGTCTCGCTCGACCAGCTGGTCTCGGCCATCCAGACCGTGGCCGACGGCGGTTCGCTGGTGCAGCCGGCGGTCACCCAGCGCCTGCTGTCGGGCCTGGAAGGCCTGCAGAACGAATTCGTCAGCCTCGACCAGCCCGACCCGCTGACCGACCGCGAGACCGAGATCCTGCGCCTGATGGCCGGCGGCTTCTCCAACAAGGAGATCGCCAATTCCCTGGGCGTGGCCGAGGGCACGGTGAAGAACCACGTCTCCAACATCCTGTCCAAGCTGGGCGTGCGCGACCGCACCCGGGCCGTGCTCAAGGCCTTCGAACTCAAGCTGGTCTGAGGCCGGGGCGGGTCTTTCCAAAACCGTAACGAAATCCCCCTGCCGGGGGCCGTCCTGACCTGATATCCTCTCCCGTTCCTGCGGCCGGGCACGTCACCCGGCTGGGGGCCGTTCCTGGAGATCTCCCGAATGACCCGAGTTATTGAGTGGCTTATTTCCCTGCTGATCGTCGTCGCGCTGTTCGTCGTGATCGGCTTGTTCCTGCCGGCCTCGCGCTCGGTCTCGCATTCGGTCGAGACCAACCGCCCGATGTCCACCGTGGACGACGTGCTGGCCAGCTTCACCCGCTTCAAGGACTGGAATGCGCTGATCAACCATGACCCGCGCATGCAGCTCACCATCTCCGGCCCCGAGAAGGGCGTCGGCGCCAAGCTGCAGTACGCCTCGAACGACCGCGTGGTCGGCTCGGGCAGCTGGGAGCTGGTCGAGGCCATCCCGGGCGAGCGCCTGGTGTATGCCCTGGACGTCCCGGGCCGCGGCGAGAACAAGAAGATGACCTTCACCCTGGAGCGCACCGGCCAGCGCAACCAGAACGTGAAGATCACCCAGCGCTACACCGTCGACTACGGCTGGGACCTGCTGGGCCGCTTCGCCGGCCTGTACGTCACCGACAGCATCGGCGACGACATCAAGCGCGGCCTGGGCAAGTTCAGCAACCTGATGGCCACCATCCCGCGCTTCGACTACAGCCAGCACCCGGCCGAGTTCGCCTTCGTGGACGTGCCCGCCGCCAACGTGCTGTCGGCCACCGCCACCGCGAAGCGCTCGAACGACGAGATCGCGCTGGCCATGACCAACCAGCTCAAGTGGATCGAGCAGGTCATGGAGAAGAACAAGCTCGAGCCCGCCGGCCCGCTGCGCATCATCACCAATGAGTTCGGCTCCGACGCCTACGGCTTCGACGTGGTGATGCCGGTCCGCAAGCAGGGCACCGGCCCGGCCGACGAGGCCGCCGACGCCACTGCCGCCACCGACGAAGCCCCGGCCGCCGACGCCGTGGCCGCCGAGGGCGAGGCCGCCGCCGAAGGCGAGGAAGCCCCGGTCGCCAAGATCGCGCAGGAAGCCGTCGCCCTGGGCGCCCCGGTGCCCACCGCCGAGCCGCTGGAAACGCTGGACATCACCATCGAGGGCGACAAGAACCCGGTGGTGTACCTGCAGGTCCCGCACATGCGCGCCGCCGTCACCACCTACACCGGCCCGTCGCCGGGCCTGCCGCGCGTGCGCGACCTGGTCCGCGCCTGGGCGATGGTGCGTGGCGCCGAGACCGCCGACCGTCCGTACGAGGACTACCGCGTCGCCATCAAGGACATGCTGGCCGAAGACGCCGAGTTCCAGGTCTACTGGCCGGTGAAGATCGGTGGCCAGCCCCTGGCCGAGCCGGTGCAGCTGGTCCCGGCTCCGGTGGAAGAAGAGGCGGGCACCCCGCCGCCGGCCACCGAAGGCGAGGCCGCGGCGGAAGCCCCGGCCGAAGCGGAAACCGAGTCCGCCGAGTAACGAGTGAAGCAGGGCGGGCCTAGTGCCCGCCCTGTCGTTTCTGGAGCCGCAATCCCCCCGACCCCCGGAAGAAAACCACCGCGATGATCGAGGCACACGCCCTGCACAAGCGCTACGGCCGCCTGCTGGCCGTGGATGGCATCAGTTTCAAGGTCGAACCCGGCGAAGTGCTGGGGTTCCTGGGCCCCAACGGGGCCGGCAAATCCACCACGATGAAGATGATCGCGGGCTTCCTGGCGCCGAGCTCCGGCACCGCGAAGGTCTGCGGCCACGACGTGCAGGCCGAACCCATGGCCGCGCGCCGCGCGCTGGGCTACCTGCCCGAGGGCGCGCCGGGTTACGGCGAGATGGGTCCCAAGGCCTTCCTCGGCTTCATCGCCGACGTGCGTGGACTCAAGGGCGAACACCGCCGCGCCCGCCTCGACGCCGTCATCGGCCGCCTCTCGCTGCAGGGCGTGCTGCACCAGCCCATCGACACGCTGTCCAAGGGCTTCAAGCGCCGCGTCGGCCTGGCCGCCGCCATCCTGCACGACCCGCCCGCGCTGGTGCTCGACGAGCCCACCGACGGCCTCGACCCGAACCAGAAGCACGAGGTGCGCGGCCTGATCCGCGAGCTCGCGCGCGACCGCACCGTGCTGCTGTCCACCCACATCCTCGAGGAAGTGGAGGCGGTGTGCAGCCGCGCCATGATCGTGGCCAGGGGCAAGGTGCTGGCCGACGCCACGCCGTCGGAACTGCTGGCGCGCTCGCGCTACCAGGGCGCGGTGTCGCTGCTGGCCGCCGATTCCATCGCCGCCCGCGCCGCGCTCGACGGCATGCCGGGCGTCAGCGGTTTCCACCAGGAGGGTGGCGACGGCCGCCTGTACGTGTTCCCGCAGGGCAAGCCGGTGTCGGCCGAGGCGGTGGCCGAGCGCCTGCGCCAGCGCGGCGTCGACTACCGCGGCCTGCAGCCCGAACGCGGCCGCCTGGACGAAGTCTTCCGCCGCATCACCACCGGGGAGGCGCAGGCATGAGCGCCGTGCTTTCGGTGTTCCGGCGCGAGTTCGCCGCGTACTTCGCCACGCCGCTGGCGGTGGTGTTCCTGGTCATCTTCCTGGTGCTGGCCGGCGCCTTCACCTTCTACCTGGGCAATTTCTACGAGTCCGGGCAGGCCGACCTGCAGCCGTTCTTCAGCTTCCATCCCTGGCTCTACCTGCTGCTGGCGCCCGCGGTGGCCATGCGGCTGTGGGCCGAAGAGCGCAAATCGGGCACGCTGGAACTGCTGCTCACGCTGCCGCTCACAGCCTGGCAGGCGGTGCTGGGCAAGTTCCTGGCCGCCTGGGCCTTCCTGGGCCTGGCGCTGGCGCTCACCTTCCCGATGTGGATCACCGTGGCCTGGCTGGGCGACCCCGACCACGGCGTCATCCTGGCCAGCTACCTCGGCAGCTGGCTGATGGCCGGCGCCTTCCTGGCCATCGGTGGCGCGCTGTCGGCGGCCACCCGCAGCCAGGTGGTGGCCTTCATCCTGAGCGTGGTGGTCTGCCTGCTGCTGCTCCTGGCCGGCTTCCCGCTGGCGCTGGACGTGGTGCGCGGCTGGGCGCCGCTGCCGCTGGTGGACGCGGTGGCGGGGCTGAGCTTCCTCACCCACTTCCAGGCCATCACCCGCGGCGTGCTCGACCTGCGCGATGTGGTGTTCTTCCTGCTGTGCATCGGCGCCTGGCTGCTGGCCACGGTGCTGGTGATCGACCTGAAGAAAGCCGACTGAACGCCATGAAGACGATGTCCCGACGTTCCGTTCCCCTGGTCGCCCTGGCGCTGCTGGCGCTGGCCTTCGTCGCCGCGGTGGCGCTGTCCTCGGTGGCGCTGCGCGGCGCCCGCCTCGACCTCACCGGGCAGGGCCTGTACACGCTGTCCGACGGCACCCTGCGCATCCTCGAAAAGGTCGAGGACCCGGTCACGCTCAAGCTCTACTACTCCGAGCACGCCACCCGCGACCTGCAGCAGTTCCGCGTGTTCGCCACCCGCGTGCGCGAGCTGCTGGAGGAAATGGCCGCGCGCTCCGGCGGCAAGGTGTCGCTGGAAGTGATCGACCCCGAGCCCTTCTCCGAGGCCGAGGACCAGGCCGCGGCCTACGGCCTGCAGGCCATCCCGCTCAACACCACCGGCGACAAGCTCTACTTCGGCCTGGTCGGCGCCAACAGCACCGACGGCGAATCGCTGATGCCCTTCATCCAGCCGGACAAGGAAGCCTTCCTCGAGTACGACGTGGCCAAGCTCATTTCCACGCTGGGCGCGGCCGAGCGCCCCGTGGTGGCCTTGCTCAGCGGCCTGCCCATGGGCCCGAGCATGGACCCCAGCGGCCGCCAGAACCCGGGCTGGGTGGTGGACCGGCAGCTGAGCGAGCTGTTCGAGCTGCGCCGCCTGCAGGGCATGCCCACTTCGATCGCCGACGACGCCGACCTGCTGATGGTGGTGCACCCGCGCGACGTGCCCGAGGCCACCCTGCGCGCCATCGACCAGTTCGTGATGCGCGGCGGCCGCCTGTTGGCCTTCGTCGACCCCGACGCGGAAGCCGACCAGCGCGGCATCAACCCGCTCGACCCGCTCTCGGCCTCCGAGCCGCAGGCCTCCGACCTGGGCCTGCTGTTCGAGCGCTGGGGCATCAGCTACGACCCCACCCGCGTGGTGCTCGACGACCGCCATGCCCTGCAGGTGCAGCCCGACCCGAACGGCCCGCCGGTGCGCCACCTGGCCGTGATCGGCCTGGAGAAGGACGCGCTCAACCAGGACGACGTGGTCTCGGCCGAGCTGGGCAAGGTGCATTTCTCCACCGTGGGCGCCGTGGGCCTCACGCGCGAGTCCACCCTGCGCATGGAGCCGCTGGCGCAGAGCGCGCGCAGCGCGGCCCTGGCCGACGTGGCGGCGGTGCGCGCGGCGGTTTCCGACCCCGACCAACTGCGCGAAGGCTTCAAGCCCGGCGACGAGCCGCTGGTGATGGCCGCGCGCTTCACCGGCGAGCTGGCCTCGGCCTTCCCCGACGACAAGTCCGAGGGCCACCTGGCCAGGAGCCAGGGCCCGGTGAACCTGATCGTGGTGGCCGACACCGACGTGCTCACCGACCGCCTCTGGGTGCAGGTGCAGGACTTCATCGGCGAACCCGTCTACAACGCCTTCGCCAACAACGGCGACTTCGTCTTCAACGCGGTGGACAACCTGGTCGGCAACGCCGACCTGATCGCCGTGCGCACGCGGGCGCCGTCGGCGCGGCCGTTCAAGCGCGTCGAGGAAATCCGCCGCGGCGCCGAGGAGCGCTACCGCAGCACCGAGCAGCGCCTGCAGCAGCAGCTCGACGCGCTCGAGCAGCAGCTCACCGCGCTGCAGCAGCCGGGCGCCGAGGGCCAGGCGCAGGCGATCAGCCCCGAGCAGCAGGCCGAGATCCTGCGCTTCCAGGACGAGCGCCTGCGCATGCGCAAGGAGCTGCGCGACGTGCAGCACCGCCTCAACGCCGACATCGAGGCGCTGGGCGACCGGCTCAAGCTGGTGAACATCCTGGGCATGCCGGCGCTGGTGGTGCTGGTGGCGCTGCTGGTGGCCTGGCGCCGCTGGTCGCGCCGGCGCGCGGCGGAGGCCTGAGCCATGCGGGCGCGGCAGCTGCTGCCCTGGGGCCTGGCGGTGCTGGCGCTGGCCGGCCTGGCCTGGTGGGCGCTGGACCGGCAGGCCCCGTCCGACGAGGCGGTGTCGGGCGAGGCGCTGCCGGGCTTCGCGGCGCGCATCGATAAGCTCGAGCGCATCGAGGTGCGCGGCGCCGGCGACGTGGCGCTGGTGACGTTGCAGCGCGAGGGTGGCCGCTGGCAGGTGCTCGAGCGCGCCGGCTGGCCCGCCAACGAGCGCGAGATCAGCCGCGCGCTGTTCCGCCTGGGCGAGGCGAAACGCGTCGAGGCCAAGACCGACAACCCGGCACTTCACGCGCGCCTGGGCGTGGAAGACATCGCCAAGCCCGACGCCAAGGGCGCCGAGCTGCGTTTTGCCGGCGGCGGCGAGCCGATGGCGCTGGTGGTGGGCAGCAACCACCCGGTGCTGGGCGGCAGCTACGCCCGCGTGGCCGGCGACCCGCAGGCCTGGCTGCTGGACGAAGACCTCGCGCCCGCGCGCGACCCCGCCGCCTGGCTCGACCGCCGCCTGGTGGACCTGCCGCTGGCGCGCATCGAACGCGTGCGGCTGTCGCCGGCCAGCGGCCGCGGCTTCCTGCTCGTCCGCCGCGACGAGGGCTTCGCGCCCGAGGGCACGACGCAAACCTCCGACGCCGCGACCGCCACCGCCGGCGTGGTCGAGCAGCTGGCGCTGGACGATTTCGCGGCCGACGACGGCACCCCGGCCGCCGCGCAGACGGCCGTGTTCGAAAGCGTGGACGGCGTGAAGCTCACGGTGGCCAGCTGGCAGGACGAGCGCGGCCTGTGGGCCCGCCTGTCCGTCGCGCTGGATGCCGACACGGCCCTGGCCTGGTTCGCCAAGGCCGATGAAACCGCCGATCCGCCGCAGCAGCGCCTCGCCGCGCTGGAGGCGCAGGTGGCGCAGTGGCGCGAGGCCTTCGAGGGCCGGCGCTTCCTGCTCCCGCCGCACAAGGCCGCGAACCTGGTGAAGTCGCGCGACGACTACCTGGGGTCGCCCTGATGGCCGCCGCGCGCTGGCTGGCCGCCGCCGGCGCGCTGGCCTGCGGGCTGTCGGTGGCGCTGGGCGCCTACGCCAACCACGGCCTGGACGGCGAAAACGCCAAACGCGCCGGCCTGGCCGCGCTGTTCGCCTTCGGCCACGGCCTGGCATTGCAGTTCCTGCTGCGCGGCGAGGCGGGGCGCCTGCGCCTGCTGGCGGGCGCGGCCCTGCTGGCCGGCCTGCTGCTGTTCGCCGGCAGCCTGTGCGGCGCGGTGTTCTTCGGCTGGCCCACGGCGCTGGCGCCGGCGGGTGGCAGCCTGCTCATGCTCGGCTGGCTGCTCGTGGCCGCCGACACCCTTCGCCGCTGAGGCCCGCCATGCCCCGTTATTCCCGCGGTTTCGACCTCGACGCAGCCGCCGCGCACCTGCGCAAGCGCGACCGCAAGCTGGGCCGCTGGATGGACCGCATCGGCCCGCTCGAGGTCGGCGAGCGCTGGCGCAAGCGCTTCGACCCCACCGACGCACTGGCGCGCGCCATCCTCTACCAGCAGCTTTCGGGCAAGGCCGCGGCCACCATCGTCGGCCGCGTCGAGGCCGCCATCGGCGCCGACAAGCTGCACGCCGACACGCTCTCGCGCATCGATGACGCCGGCCTGCGCGCTTGCGGCGTGTCCGGCAACAAGACCCTGGCCCTGCGCGACCTGGCCGCCCGCGCCGCCGCCGGCGAGGTGCCGTCCACCGCCGAGATGGCGCGCCTGCACGACCACGAGATCATCGAACGCCTCACCGCCGTGCGCGGCATCGGCCGCTGGACGGTGGAGATGATGCTGATGTTCCAGCTCGGCCGTCCCGACGTGCTGCCGGTGGACGACCTGGGCGTGCGCAAGGGCGCCCAGCTGCTCGACAAGCGCGAGGACATGCCCAAGCCGCGCGAACTGGCCGAACGCGGCGAGGCCTGGGGCCCGTACCGCACGCTGGCCGGCCTCTACCTCTGGCGCATCGCCGATTTCACCGCGCCGCAAAAGGCGCCGGTTAAGCGCTCGCAGGACTGAGCCCGCTCACCCGGCCGGGTGCCAGCACCAGTGCCAGGGTTCGTAGACGATGCCGTGCGGGTTGCCGCGCGGGTAGCTCAGCTTGAAGCCGAATTCGCCGGCACGCTTGCGCAGCCAGGCGAAGGCGGGCGTGGCCTCGAAGCTTTCCTCGGCCGGCGGTTCGCCCGGGCAGCCGATGTCGAGCGCGCGGCCGCCGTGGTGTTCGCTGTAGCCGGGCGCGGCGTTCACCGCCAGGATCTCGTCCACCGTGAGCCCGCGCGCCAGTTTCCGCTCGAAGATGCCCAGCTGGTAGGCGTGGCTGCGGTAGCCGGAAATGGCTTCGAGCGCCACGCCGTCGGCGCCCGCGGCGGCCAGCATGCGCCGCCAGGCGCGCGCGGCCGGCGCCAGCAGCCACAGCGGGCGGCGGTAGCGGTCGAAGCCGGCGAACTCCAGCCGCGCCGGTTCGGCCACCAGCGGCAGGCCGCTGCGTTCGCCGTAGCTTTCGTCCAGGCCCAGCGCGGCCAGGTGGCCGAGCAGGCCGTCGAGCGGCAGGTAGTGCGCTTCGCCGGCGCGCTCGTGCAGCGCGTGGATCGCGGCCAGGGCCTCGCCGACGCCGGGTTCGCGGGCCAGGCCGGGTTGCAGCGCGTGCAGGCGGCCGGCGTCGTCGAGCGCGGCCAGGAAGCGGCCGTCGCGCTTGCGCCGCAGGCACCAGCGGGCGCGGGCCAGGGCGCGGGCGTCGGCGTTGGCGCGCGGGCGCAGCAGCCGGGCCGGCCAGGCCTCGACTTCCGCGCTGTTCACCAGGTGCCAGTCCAGGGCGTGCATGCGCGCAGCTTAGCCCGGCGGCTCAGTGTTGCCCAATCCAGTCGGCGATGTCGGCGACCACCTGCGGGTCCACGCGGCCTTCGCGCCGGTACTCCTCGGGGCTCGGCGGCCCGTGGCCGCGCAGGAACAGGTGGTTGAGGCCGGGGTAGGTGATGAAGCGGGCGTCGGGGTGGGTGGCCAGGCCGTCGCGCCAGCGCTGGAAATCGCCCTCGACGGTGACCTGGTAGTCGCGTTCGCCCTGCAGCAGCAGCATCGGCTTGCCCAGCGCCAGCGCCCGTTCCACGGGGCGACTGGCGGCGTGGTCGCGCCAGTAGGCCGGCGGGATGCCCATCATCGGCTGCCGCGGCGCCGGGCCGCCGGCGACCATGGCGCGCAGTTCGTCGCGCTGCTGTTCGGCGGCTTCCACGGTGACGCGTTCGAGTTCGGTGATCAGCCCGTCGCGTTCGGCCAGGTAGCGGATCTGGTCGGGCACGGCGTCGTAGAGCGGGCGCGACAGCGCCGCCATCAGCACCAGCCCGCGCACTTCCGGCGCGCGTTCGCCGATGCGCGGGGCGAGGAAGCCACCGAGGCTGTGGCCGAGCACGAAAACGCGGCCGTCGTCCACCTGCGGCAGGGCGCGCAGCAGCGCCACCGCCTTCACCGCGTCGGCGATGGTTACTTCCTCGGCGGTGGCGTCGGGCGCGAGCGCGCCGCTGCGCAGCCAGGTGCGCTTGTCGTAGCGCAGCACCGCCACGCCGCGTTCGGCGAGGCCGTAGGCAAGGTCGAGGAAGGGTTTGTTCGGGCCCAGGGTTTCGTCGCGGTCGGCGCGGCCGGAGCCGTGCACGAGCACGATGGCCGGGAAGGGGCCGCGGCCGCGGGGCAGGGTGAGCGTGCCGCCGAGGTCGCCGACCGGGAACTCGCGTTCGCTGAAGGGCGCGGCGTAGGCGGGGGGCGGCGGCTCGTCCTCCGGCGGCGGCACGGTTGGCGCGCGCAGGTCGGCCGGCACCAGCCAGAAGCCGTCGATGCGGCCATTGCGGTCGGCGGCCAGGCGGGCCTCCACCGCCTGCTTGTCGAACTCCAGCCGCACCACGGCGGCGGGGCGGCCGCCCAGGGTTTCCAGACGCGCGGGGCGGCGCAGGCGCAGCGGGCCGAGGCGCTTGGGCAGGCCTTCCCAGGTGGCCTGCAGCTTTTCCACCGGCAGCGCCCCGGCGGTGCGCGGCGCCAGCAGGGCGTGGGCACCGGCGTAGTCGCCGGCGTCGAGGGCGTCGAGGAAACGTTCGGCGTTGGCCAGCAGCGCGGCCTCGCGCCGGTCCACGGCGCCGCCGGGCAGGCTGAGCAGCGACAGGGCCAGGACCAGCAGCAGGGCGAGCGCGCGGGGCATGCGCGCAGCTTAGCGGGTCAGGCGGCGGCGCGGCGCAGGATGTCGAGCACGGCCTGGGGGTGTTCGAAGCTCAGCAGCCAGACCCGGCCGTCGGCATGCGGCAGGGCCAGCACCTTCGACGGGTCGGTCACCAGGCAGAAGGCCTTGCGGCGGTCGCGCAGGCGGAAATGCCCGGCCCAGTAGCCGGGCAGGGCGAAGCCGTTGGTCTTGAGCATCGGCTTGAATCCGGTGTGCTCGCGGGTGTCGACGACGCGGGCCTGGTCGAGCCGGAAGTCCGACAGCGGCGACTGCCGCGAGTAGTAGGTGGCCTTCACCCGCAGCTGCTTGCCGTCGAAGGCCACCTGGCGCCGCCACATGGGCAGCAGCACGGCCAGGATGGCCACCGCCACCAGCGCCTGCATGGCCAGCAGCGCGACCGGGTCGGCGCCGGACTGGCGTGCGCCGGCGATGCCCAGGCCCGCCACCGCCAGCGGCACCAGGGTGCCGAAGCCGATGGCGAACCAGATCGCGCCCTTGCCGACCGGGCCGATGGCGAAATTGCGGAAACTCATGCGTCCTTGTCCTCGTCGGGCTTCTTCAGGCGGCCGGCCTTGCGCAGGGCGTCACGCAGCACGTACTCGATCTGGGCGTTGACCGAACGCAGCTCGTCGTCGGCCCAGCGCTGCACGGCGTCGAGCACGTCGGCGTTGATGCGCAGCGGGTAGGCCTTCTTCTCCGCCACCGGTCAGGCCTTGTTCGCCTTCACGGCGGCGATGGCCAGCACCGTGGCCGCCAGGGTGATCACGCCCACGCTGCCGACGGCGAGCGCCGTGGCGTGTTCGCGCGGGAAGAAGAACAGCGCCACGCCCAGCAGCAACAGCAGGGCGTCGATGACCAGCAGCATGCGCGCCGTGGCGGCGCGCGCCCGCGCCGGGTCGCGCGCCGCCTTGATCGAGACCGGGTCCCACTTGCCCGTCAGCAGCATCAACCCGATCACCAGGCCCGGCAGGGCGCTGGCGATCACCACGATGCCGGCCAGCATCATCTCATCCATGGCCGGGCCTCAGTAGATGCTGCCGGCGTTGACGATGGGCTGGGTGCCGCGCTCGCCGCAGAGCACCACCAGCAGGTTCGACACCATGTGCGCGCGGCGCTCGGGGTCGAGCTCCACCACCTTGCGGGCGGAAAGCTGCTCGAGCGCCATTTCCACCATGCTCACCGCGCCTTCGACGATGCGGGTGCGGGCGGCGATGATCGCGCTGGCCTGCTGGCGCTGCAGCATGGCCTGGGCGATTTCCGGGGCGTAGGCCAGGTGGCTGATGCGCGCCTCGATCACGTGCACGCCGGCCTGGGCCAGGCGCTCCTGGATTTCCTCGGTCAGGTGCTTGGCGATCTCCGCGGCGTGGCTGCGCAGCGAGATCTTGCCATCCTCGTGCTGGTCGTAGGGGTAGCTGGTGGCCATGGCGCGCAGCGCGGCCTCCGACTGGATGTGCACGAAGCTCTCGTAGTCGTCCACGTTGTAGACGGCCTCGGCCGAATCGACCACCTGCCACACCACCACGGCGCCGATCTCGATCGGGCTGCCGTCGAGGTCGTTGACCTTGAGCTTGCCGCTCTCGAAGTTGCGCACGCGCAGGCTGACCTTCTTGGCCGCGAGGAAGGGGTTGTTCCAGCGCAGGCCCTGTTCCTTCACGGTGCCCACGTACTTGCCGAACAGGCTCAGCACCGCGGCCTGGTTGGGCTCGACCATGAAGAAGCCGCCCAGGCCCACCGACAGCAGCACGCCCAGCACGATGGCGGAGGCGATGCGCACGGTGTCCTGCGCGTTGATGCCGCCGACCAGCAGCCAAACCGCCAGGGCCGCCAGCACGATGATGGCCAGCAGGGTCGGGATGCCGGGGAGGGACTGCTTGGACTGTTCTTTCATGGGGGCTCTCCTGAGTGTTGAGAGAATGATATCTAAGTGACATCAGGTGTCAACAGGCCCGAGGTCATGCTCCCGGCCTAGGGCGGCGCGGGCTTCACCCGGTAGCGCAGGAAGGGCGAGGGCAGCTGTTCGCTGCCGATGGCCAGGCCCGTGCCGTCGGCGTCGAAGGCCACGGCCTCGGCCTGGGGCAGCCAAGGCAGGGCCAGTTCGGACACCGGGCGCTCGATGGCCAGGGACCAGGCCTCGCCCGGCTCGCGCACCAGGAAATGCAGGGCCCGGTAGTTCAGCACCGCCAGCACGCGGCCATTCGGGCTGAGGCTGGCGCCGGTCACCTGGGCGCGGTAGCGGCCGTACACCGGGTTCCTGAGCAGGTCGCCGGAGGAGGGCTGGGCGATGCCGCGCAGGGTGCCCAGGAATTCGGCGTCCACCACGGCCTTGCCGCCGCGCAGGGGCACGCGGAACAGTTCCGGCGGCACGCGTTTCTTCGACACCAGCAGCACTTCGCCGGCCACCGGGTCGACCGTGGCGGCCTCGCAGTCGCGCGGGCCGTCGGGCCAGCGGAAGCGGCGGGTCCAGGCCAGGCGGGCGGGCTGGTCCAGGCTGGCGGGTTCCTCGACGACGTAGAGCTGCAGTTCCTGGCGCAGGCCGCCGTTGTCGCCGGTGTCGGCGATGAGCAGGTAGCGCCGGCCGTCGAGCTCGAAGCTCGACAGGTCTTCCCAGTCCACGTTCGGCACGCCCTGCACGGGCACGCTGCCGCGGTGGCGGCCGCGGCCGTCCACCAGGTGCAGTTCGGCCGAGCTGCCGCTGTCGTTGATGGCCCAATAAAGCCCAGGATGCGTGCGCGAGGCGGCGAGGCCGCTGATCTCGGCGATGGCGCGGTCGGTGACCAGGCCGCTGATGTCGGGGTCGCTCCAGCGGGCGCCGTGGGCGAACGCGGGCAGCAGGAGCAGGAGGGCGGTGAGGAGGCGGTGCATGGCGGTTCGGTTCGGCGAAACCTGAGCATGACAGAAAGCCCGGCGGCCCGGCAGCGCCGCGCCAGCGGCTACAATCGCGCCTTCCCGCCCACGCCGCCGCCGCCATGACCGACCCGCGCCACGTCACCCTCGGAACCCCGCTGTCGCCGTCCGCGCGGCGCGTGCTGATGCTCGGCTCGGGCGAACTGGGCAAGGAAGTGGCGATCGAGCTGCAGCGCCTGGGCGTGGAAGTGATCGCCGCCGACCGCTACGACGACGCCCCGGCCATGCAGGTGGCGCACCGCTGCCACACGCTCAACATGCTCGACCCGGCCGCGCTGCGCGACCTGGTGGCGCACGAGAAGCCCGACCTGGTGGTGCCCGAGATCGAAGCCATCCACACCCAGACCCTGGTGGAGCTGGAGGAGGGCAAGGGCCAGCGCGTGGTGCCCACCGCGCGCGCCGCGCGCCTGACCATGGACCGCGAGGGCATCCGCCGCCTCGCCGCCGAAACCCTGTGCCTGCCGACCTCGCCCTACCGCTTCGTCGACACCGTCGAGGAGTACCGCGCGGCGGTGGCCGCCATCGGCCTGCCCTGCGTGGTCAAGCCGGTGATGTCGTCCTCGGGCAAGGGCCAGAGCACGGTGCGCAGCGAGGCCGATATCGACCGTGCCTGGGACTACGCGCAGTCGGGTGGCCGCGCGGGCCAGGGCCGCTGCATCGTCGAGGGCTTCGTGGCCTTCGACTACGAGATCACCCTGCTCACCGTGCGCCACCGCGACGGGACCTCCTTCTGCGACCCCGTGGGCCACCTGCAGGTGGATGGCGACTACCGCGAAAGCTGGATGCCGCAGCCGATGTCGGACGCCGCGCTGCGCGAATCGCAGCGCATTGCCCGCGCCGTCACCGAAAACCTCGGCGGCTGGGGCCTGTTCGGCGTGGAGCTTTTCGTGAAGGGCGACCAGGTGTGGTTCAGCGAAGTCTCGCCGCGCCCGCACGACACCGGCTTGGTCACGCTGGTCTCGCAGGAGCTGAGCGAGTTCGCGCTGCACGCGCGCGCCATCCTGGGCCTGCCGATCCCGAACATCCGCGCGCTGGGGCCTTCGGCCTCGTGCGCGGTGCTGGCCACCGGCCACGGCGTGCCGGTGTTCTCGCACGTGGAGGCCGCGCTGGCCGAGCCCGACACGCAGCTGCGCCTGTTCGGCAAGCCGCGCGTGGAGGGCCACCGCCGCGTGGCCGTCACCCTGGCGCGCGACGTGGACGTGGACGCCGCGCGCGCCAAGGCGCGGCGCGCCGCGGAGGCCCTGCAGGTCAGCCTCGACCCGCTGTAACAGCATTTGTAGGAGCGGCTTCAGCCGCGAAGCTCTTCGCGAAAGGCTTCGCGGCTGAA
>NZ_JAYSEG010000021.1:0-32176 GCF_041913985.1 Arenimonas sp. | reverse complement strand
CGCCCGCACCCCCCCCCCCGCCCGCCCACTCGTCCGCGCGCCCCCCCCCCGCTCCTACAGCGTCACTGCGGCTTTTCGAGGTCGACCCACACCATGCGGTGGTCGGTGGCGTCGATCCAGTCGGCGCCAGGCTCGCCGGGCGCGGGCCAGAACACGCCGCTGCCGGCCACGGCCAGGCCCACCGAGGGCAGCACGTAGTCCACCCGGAAGTTGCCGTTGCGCGGACCGAACCGCGCGGTGTCGTGCGCGGGGCTGGAGCGGTGGCTGGCATTGGCCGGGTTGGCCGCGGCCGCGGCCAGCGCGCCTTCGCTGCGCGGCGTGGGGTAGCGCAGCACGCGCGGGTGTTCGAGCAGTTGCTGGATGGTGCCGGGCAGGCTGCCGCCGTCGCCGGGGTCGGCGTTGTAGTCGCCGACGATGACGAAACGCTCGCCCTCGGGCAGGCCGCCGCAGCGGCCCTGGTCGTCGCACAGCCAGGGCTTGTCGCCGGGCGTCAGGAATTCGGCCCAGAGCCTTATCTCGTCGTGGTTGCGGGCGGCGTTGCGGCGCTCGGGGCCGTCGAACACCGGCGGCGTGGGGTGCGCGGCCAGCAGGTGCACGGTGCCCAGCGGCGTGGCGATGGGCAGGTCCCAGTGCGACTTCGAGCTCAGGCGCAGCTGGGCCCAGATCTGCGCCGGGTACCAGGGCTGGCGGGTGGCCGGGTCGGTGGGCGCCATCGCGCCGGGCATCGTGCTCCAGCGCAGGAGCTGGAACGTGCGCGCCGCGTCGGCGTCGATGGGGTACTGCGACAGCACCAGCATTCCGTACTGGCCCGGGTGCAGGCCGTAGCCCCAGGCGTCGTTGCCGCGCGCGCGGCCTTCGGTGGCCACCACGCCGTTGCGGTCCAGGTCCAGGCCGCTGGGCACGCCGGTGTTCACCGGCGCGAGGTAGCGGTAGGGGTAGGTGATGGCGGCTTCGCCGTGCTGGCCCACGCCCAGGTAGTCGCGCTGGAACAGGTCGGCGGCGCGGCCCTCGGGGTCGTAGTCGAATTCGTTGAGCAGCACGATGTCGGGCCGCTGGCGCTGGACGATGGCCGCGATCTTGCGCGCCCGCTCGTCGCCGGCCCCGAGCCGCGCGACCAGGCCGCCGGCTTCCTCCGAATACAGCGAGGTGTTGAAGGTGGCGACACGCAGGCTCACCGCGGCGGGCTCCGGCGCGACCGGCGCGGTGGCGTGGCAGGCGGCGAGGCCGAAGGCGAGGAAGGCAAGCAGGCTGGGGATTCGCATGGTCGCCGATTGTGCCCGAGCCGCATGACGGCGTCCTGCACGGGGCTCAGGCCGGCATGGGGCGCCAGAGCGCGCCGTCCAGGAACTCCAGCGGCTGGTAGGCGCGCTTGTAGGCCATCTTCGGGTGGCCTTCGAGCCAGAAGCCGAGGTACACGTAGCCGCGCCGTTCGCGCCGCGCGCGCTCGACCTGCTGCAGGATGGCGTAGGTGCCCAGGCTGCGCGCGGCCAGTTCCGGCTCGAAGAAGGTGTAGACCGCCGACAGGCCGTCGGGCACCACGTCGGTGACCGCCAGCGCCACCAGCTCGCCGCCGAGGCGGAATTCCATGAACTCGGTCGGGCTCCAGCGGCAGGCCAGGAAGGCGTCGAAGTTCTCGGGGGCGGGGTCGTCCATGCCGCCGCCGGCGTGGCGGGTGTCGAGGTAGCGCCGGTAGAGCGCGAAGTTCTCCTCGGTGCGCAGCGGCGGGGCGTGGCGCAGCTCGAGGTCGGCGTTGCGGGCCAGGCAGCGCTTCTGGGCGCGGTTGGGTACGAAGCGTTCGGCCGGGATGCGCACCGACACGCAGGCGCGGCAGCCGGCGCAGTAGGGCCGGTAGACATGCCCGCCGGAACGGCGGAACCCCATGGCCAGGGCCTGCGGGTACACCGCCGAGAGGTGCGGGTCGGTCGGGTCGATGATCAGGTCGCGCGCCAGCCGCTCCTTCCAGTAGCCGCAAGGATGCTCGAGGCTCTGGAACAACCGGATCGCATGCTGGCCGCTGTTGCCCATGCCGCCAGTCTACACCGGCGAAAAACGGGGGTCAGAGCACCTTGCCGAGGCGCTGGCCGACGCGGGTGGGGGTTTCGGTGGCGAAGGCGTCGAGGGCGACGGCGTCGCGCGGGAACAGCAGGATCACCGTGGAGCCGTAGTTGAAGCGCGCCATCTCGGCGAAGCGGGCGAGGGTGATGCCCTGGCCGCGCCAGTCGCGGCGGTGGGGCGCATGCGCGTACGGCGGGATCTCCTCGCCGTTCCACACCGTTTCCACGCCCGACACCAGCAGCGCGCCCACCATCACCGAGCACATCGGCCCGAATTCGGTTTCGAAGTGGCAGACCAGGCGCTCGTTGCGCGCGAACAGCCGCGGGATGGCCTTCACGCCCCAGGGCGCGACGGTGAACAGCCGGCCCGGCACGTGCAGCGTTTCCACCAGCGTGCCCGACCACGGCATGTGCACGCGGTGGTAGTCGCGCGGCGAAAGGTAGATGTTGGCGAACCAGCCGTCGGCGTAGGGCGCGGCCATGGCCTCGCTGCCCAGCAGCTCGGCGGCGGTGAAGGACTGGCCCTTGGCCTGGAAGATGCGCCCGGCCTCGATGCGGCCGGCCTGGCTGATCTTGCCGTCGGCCGGCATCAGCAGGCTGCGCGGGTCCGGGTCGGCCACGCGCGCGCCCGGCTTCAGTTCGCGGGTGAAGAAGGCGTTGAAGTGCTCGTAGTTGCGCGGCTCCGGGTCGGCGGCCTCGGCCATGTCCACGTTGAACTTGCGCACCACCAGCGCGATCAGCCAGTCCTTGAACCAGCCGGCGCGCGAGCGCGCCACGCCGTAGGCCAGCCGCGACAGCAGCCGGTGCGGCAGCACGTACTGTAGGAAGACCTTCGGGCTCACGGGGCCTCCGTGGCCAGCAGGGCCAGGTCGGCGGCAATGTCGGCCGGCACCAGCGGCGGCCGGATCAGGCCGGCCTGGCGGCCCTGCGGATCCACCAGCACCAGGGCGCTGGAGTGGTCCATGGTGTAGTCGCCGTCGTCCAGTGGCACCTTCATGTAGACCATGCCCAGCGCGGTGGCGAACTCCTGCAGCGCCGGCTCGGGCGAAGTGGCGGCCAAGGTGTCGGGGTGGAAGTAGGCGGCGTACTCGCCGGTCTTCTCCGGGGTGTCGCGGTCCGGGTCCACCGAGACGAACAGCAGGCGCGGGCGGCGTTCGGCCGGCAGCGCGTCCCAGGCCTTCTGTGCCTGCGAAAGTTCGGTGAGCGTGGTCGGGCAGACGTCGGGGCAGTGGGTGAAGCCCAGGAACACCACGGTCCAGCGACCGCGCAGCTCGTCCGGCGTCAGCGGCGTGCCGTCGGACTGCTGCAGCGAGAAGGCGGGCAGGGCGCGCGGGGCCGGGAACAGCCGCACGGCCTTGAGCCGGGCCTGGTCGAGGGCCGGGGCCGCCGCCGGCGCGCCGGCAGGCGAATAGGCCAGCTGCGCGGCCCAGAGGCCGAGGCCGGCCGCCAGCGCGGCGACCAGGATGAGCAGGGTGTTGCGATTGAACACGGCGGTTCCCGGAGGGCTGTCAGGCCGGCAATTATAGCCGCGGCGCGGCTATACTCCCGCCATTGCAAGGGATTTCAAGAACATGCCGGCGGAACTTGCCACGATCATCGACTTCATACGCTACGGCGCCAGCCGCTTCGGCGCCGCCGGCCTGACCTTCGGCCACAGCCACGACAACGCCCTGGACGAGGCCACCCAGCTGGTGCTGCACACGCTGCACCTGCCGCCCGACCTCGGCCCGGCCTATGGCCAGGCGAAACTCACGCACGACGAGAAGAAGGCCGTGCTGGCCCTGTTCGAGCGCCGCATCAACGAGCGCATCCCGGCCTGCTACCTCACCGGCGAGGCCTGGTTCGCCGGCCTGAGCTTCAAGACCGACCCGCGCGCCCTGGTGCCGCGCTCGCCGATCGCCGAGCTGATCGAAGCCGGCTTCGAGCCCTGGCTGGGCGGCCGTGAAGTGCACCGCGCGCTCGACATGTGCACCGGCTCGGGCTGCATCGGCATCGCCACCGCGCACTACCACCCGCACTGGCAGGTGGACGCGGTGGACGTGAGCCCCGAGGCGCTGTCACTGGCGCGCGAGAACGTCGAGCGCCTGCACGCCACCAACGTGCGCCTGGTCGAGTCCGACCTGTTCCACAACCTCAAGGGCGAGGTCTACGACCTCATCGTCACCAATCCGCCCTATGTCACCCACGCCGAAACCGACGCGTTGCCGCCGGAGTATTCGCACGAGCCCGAGCTGGGCCTGCGCGCGGGCGAGGACGGCCTGGACCTGGCGCTGGAAATCCTGCGCGACGCCCCGGCGCACCTGTCCGAACACGGCCTGCTGATCTGCGAGGTCGGCGAAAGCGAACGCGCGCTGGTGGAGCTGCTGCCGGAGGTGCCCTTCGCCTGGGTCGAGTTCAAGGTGGGGCAGATGGGCATCTTCGTGGTCGAACGCGAGGACCTGGTGGCGCACCACGCGCGCATCAAGGCGCTCGCCGACGCGCGCCGGGCCTGACGCCCGATGAGCGACAACAGCTTCGGCCGGCTGCTGCGCGTCACCACCTTCGGCGAAAGCCACGGCCCGGCCATCGGCTGCGTCATCGACGGCTGCCCGCCGGGCCTGGCGCTGGCGCCGGAAGACTTCCGCGCCGACCTCGACCGCCGCGCCACCGGCAAGACCCGCCACACCTCGCAGCGCCACGAAGCCGACGAGGTGGAAATCCTGAGCGGCGTGTTCGAAGGCCGCACCACCGGCACGCCCATCGGCCTGCTGGTGCGCAACACCGACGCCCGCAGCAAGGACTACGCCAGCATCGCCGCGCAGTTCCGCCCGGGCCACGCCGACTACACCTACCTGCAGAAGTACGGCCACCGCGACCCGCGCGGCGGCGGCCGCAGCTCGGCCCGCGAAACCACCATGCGCGTCGCCGCGGGCGTGGTGGCCAAGAAGTGGCTGGCCGAGCGGCACGGCATCGTCGTGCGCGCCTGCGTTTCGCAGGTGGCCCACCTGGTGCCGGGCGCCTTCGACTGGGGCGCGGTGGAAGCCAACCCGTTCTTCTGGCCCGACGCCTCGATGGTGGCCGGACTCGAGGCCTTCATGGACGCGCTGCGCAAGTCCGGTGATTCCGCCGGCGCGCGCGTGCGCGTGCAGGCCCTTGGCGTGCCGCCGGGCTGGGGCGAGCCGGTGTACGGCAAGCTCGACGCCGAGATCGCCGCGGCCATGATGTCCATCAACGCGGTGAAGGGCGTGGAGATCGGCGCCGGCTTCGCCTCGGTCACCCAGAAGGGCAGCGAGCACCGCGACCTGATGTCGCCGGCCGGCTTCGCCAGCAACCACGCCGGCGGCGTGCTGGGCGGCATCAGCAGCGGCCAGGACATCGAGGTCTCGGTGGCCTTCAAGCCCACCTCCAGCCTGCGCCTGCCCGGCGCCACGGTGGATACCGCGGGCCAGCCGGTGGAGGTGATCACCACCGGCCGCCACGACCCCTGCGTGGGCTTGCGCGCGCCGCCCATCTGCGAAGCCATGCTGGCCCTGGTGCTGATGGACCAGGCCCTGCGCCACCGCGCCCAGTGCGGCGACGTGGAGCCGGTGTTCCCGCGCATCCCAGGCGCGAGGGATTGAACGCGGATCAGGGCGGATTGATGCGGATAAGGGCGGATAGAGCGCTCTTTATTCGAATTGAATCCGCTTCTATCCGCCTCAATTCGCTCCGATCCGCGTTGAAAACAAGTTCCAGGTAACCCAGGAAACCATGAGCAAGACGTATACCGTTGCAGTTGTGGGCGCCACCGGTGCGGTGGGCGAGGCGATGTTGTCGATCCTGGCCGAGCGCCAGTTCCCCGTGGGCAAGCTGCACCTGCTGGCCAGCGAGCGCTCGGCCGGCGAGAAGATCGCGTTCGGCGCGCAGAAGCTCACCGTTGAGGACCTGGCCACGTTCGACCCGGCCGGCGTCGACATCGCGCTGTTCTCGGCCGGTGGCTCGGTGTCGAAGCAGTACGCGCCGAAGTTCGCCGCCGCCGGCGCGGTGGTGATCGACAACAGCTCGGCCTTCCGCTACGACGACGACGTGCCGCTGGTGGTGGCCGAAGTGAACCCCGGGGCGGCCGCGAACCGCCCGCGCGGCATCATCGCCAACCCGAACTGCTCCACCATGCAGATGCTGGTGGCGCTGGCGCCGCTGCACCGCGCCGCCGGCATCGAGCGCATCAACGTGGCCACCTACCAGTCGGTGTCCGGCGCCGGCCGCACGGCCATGGAGGAGCTCGGCCGCCAGACCGCCGCCATGCTCAACTTCCAGCCGCACGAGCCGGCGAAGTTCCCGGTGCAGATCGCCTTCAACCTGATCCCGCACATCGACGAGTTCCTGGACAACGGCTACACCAAGGAAGAGATGAAGATGGTGTGGGAGACGCGCAAGATCCTGGGCGACGACAGCATCCAGGTGAACCCGACGGCGGTGCGCGTGCCGGTGTTCTTCGGCCATTCCGAGGCGGTGCACCTGGAAACCCGCCGCAAGCTCACCGCCGACGAGGCGCGCGCGCTGCTCGAGGACGCCCCCGGCGTGGAAGTGGTGGACGAACGCGAGCCGGGCGGCTACCCGACCCCGGTGACGCACGCCGCCGGCACCGACCCGGTGTACGTGGGCCGCATCCGCGAGGACCTGTCGCACCCGCGCGGGCTCGACCTGTGGATCGTTTCCGACAACATCCGCAAGGGCGCGGCGCTCAACGCCGTGCAGCTGGCGGAACTCGTGGTCAAAGAGCGTTCCTGACCGGTATATTCGGGCCGACACCAAGGACGGGGCCGCTTGCAGGGGAGTGGTCGCGCCGCCTTTCCCGGGGAGATTGAAAGCGTGAACATCAGGCATCTGCAGCTACCGCTGGCCCTCGCCCTGGCCTTGGGCGCCTCCAGCGCCCACGCCCTCGGCCTGGGCGCCATCGAGGTCAAGTCCGGGCTGAACCAGCCGCTGGTGGCCGAAATCCCCATCCTCTCCGCCGGCCCCGGCGAGCTGGAGGAACTGGAAGTGCGCCTGGCCTCGCCCGAGGCCTTCGCCCGGGTCGGGCTCGAGCGCCCGGTCGGGCTCACCGCGAACCTGCAGATGGAAGTGGCGCGCAACGCCGCCGGCCAGCCGGTGATCCGCGTGACCACGCCCAACCGCTTCACCGAGCCCTTCCTCACCTTCCTGGTCGAGGCCAACTGGGGCCGCGGCAGCGTGGTGCGCGAATTCAGCGCCCTGGTGGACCCGCCCTACATCGCCCCGGCGGTGATCCGCCCGATGGAAACCCCGGTGGTGTCCGCCCCCCCGGTGGCGCCGCCCGTGGCGGCCCAGCCGGAGCCGGAGCCCGCGGCCGAAACCGTGCCGCTGCCCGAACCCGAGCCGGTGACCGCCGTCGCGGACGTGGTGCCGGAACCCGAACCCCCGGCGGCGCCGCCGCCGGCCCCGGAGCCGGTGGCCGAGGCCGCGCCGGTGGAACCGCTGCCCGAGCCCGAGCCGGCCCCCGCGGCGCCGGAGCCCGAGCCGGAGCCCGTGGCCGAAGCCCCCGCGCCGGAGCCGGAACCCGAACCGCTTCCCGAGCCCGAGCCTGAGCCCGAACCGGTCGCCGCCGCGCCGGAGCCTGCGCCCGAGCCTGCCCCGGCTCCGCCGCCGCCGCCGCCGGCCGCCGCGCCGGCCCCGGTCGCCGAAGACAGCTTCGGCCCGGTCGCCGACGGCCAGACCCTGTGGAGCATCGCCGAGCGCACGCGCCCGGATCCGGCGGTGACGGTCAACCAGATGATGCTGGCGCTGCAGCGGGCCAACCCCGAGGCCTTCATCGGCGACAACATCAACCAGCTCAAGCGGGGCGCCGTGCTGCGCATCCCCGCGCGCGAGGAAGTGGCCGAACTCGGCGCCGCCGAGGCCGCCGCGCTGGTGCGTGCGCAGGCCGAGGCCTGGCAGGGCCGCCGCGCCCCGGTGCCGCAGCCGGCCGAGGCCGTCGCCAGCCAGCCGGCCCCGCGCGAGGCCGCGCGTCCCGCGGCCGCGCCGCCGGCCGGCCGCCTGGAAATCGTGCCGCCCGCCGGCGACACCGACGCCGCCCGCGGTTCGCAGTCCGGCGCCAGCGGCACCGGCACCGGCGCCGAATTGCGCGCCGAGCTCACCCAGGCCAAGGAAGACCTGGCCTCGCGCGAGAGCGAGGTGCAGGAACTGCGCTCGCAGATCGCCGAACTCGAGGCCCAGCAGTCCGACAGCCAGCGCCTGATCGAGCTGCAGAGCAGCCAGCTCAAGGCCCTGCAGGAACGCCTGGCCGCCGCGCAGGCGGCCGACGCCCCGGCGACCCCGGCCGCGCCGGCCGCCGAGCCGGCTCCCGCCGCCGAGGCCCCGGTGGCCGAGGCCGGGCCCACGCCCGTCGCCGAGCCCTGGTACGCCAACCCGCTGGTGCTGGGCGGTGGTGGCCTGGTGCTGCTGGGCGGCCTGGTGTTGGCCCTGCGCGGCCGTCGCCCGGCGGCGCCGTCGCCGGTGCCGGGCCGTCGCATCTCCGACGACGACGCGCTCAAGGCCAGCCTGCCCGGCGCGCGCATCGAGCCGGCCGTGGCGCCGGGCCCGGAGCCCGTGGCCGAATCGTCGCCCGCCGACGGCGAGCTGGCCCGCCTGCAGTCCGCGGTGAAGGCCAAGCCCGACGACCTCGAGGCCCACATCAGCCTGCTGCGCCACCTGCACAAGCTCGACGACCAGCCGTCCTTCGACGCCGCGGCGCAGGAGATGCGCGCCCGCGTTCGCAGCACGCTCGACCCGCGCTGGCGCGAGGCGGTGGTGATGGGCGTCGCCCTTTCGCCGGGCAACCCGCTGTTCAGCCAGGCCGGCTGGAACGCGCCGCGTTTCGGCGACACCGGCGTGATGCCGGCCGCGCCGACGCCCGTGCCCGCCGCGCCTGCTGCCGTGGTGCCGCCGCCCGCCGACGAGCTCGACGACCTGGCCAATATCGACATCGCGCCGCCCGCCGCGCACGACGAACACGACGAGGACTGGGACCGCCTGGCCCGCGGCGTGGCCGTCGCGCCGGCCGCTCCGGCGCCGGCGCCGGCGCCGCAGCCCGAGCCCGAAATGGAAGCCGGCTTCGACTTCGTCGCCGACGCCGACGCCGATGCCACGCCCACCGGCGAGCTCAGCCTCGAGGACCTCGGCGGCGAAGCCCCGCTGGCGTTCGAGACCCCGGCTGATGTGGCGCCGCTGGACGACGACGCCAGCGCCACCAAGATCGAGCTGGCCAAGGCCTACCTCGAGATCGGCGACGTCGACGGCGCCCGCGGCATGCTCGAGGAAGTCGTCGCCGAAGCCGGCCCGGCCGGCCGCGCCGAGGCCGAGCGCCTGCTGCGGGAGATCGGCTGATCCCCTTGCGGTACGCGATCGGCATCGAATACGACGGCAGCGGTTTCCTCGGCTGGCAGCGCCTGGCCGAGGGCGCGACCGTGCAGGGCGCGGTGGAGCAGGCGCTGGGCTTCGTGGTGGACCACCCGCTCGAGGTGGTCTGCGCCGGCCGCACCGACAGCGGCGTGCACGCGCGCTGCCAGGTGGCGCACTTCGACACCGACGCGGTGCGCACCCCGTTCGCGCTGCAGCAGGGCGGCAACAGCCGCCTGCCCAAGGGCGTGGCCATCCTGTGGTGTCAGCCGGTGGCCGACGAGTTCCATGCCCGCTACTCGGCCCGCGCGCGCCGCTACTGCTACACCGTGCTCAACCGCCGCGTGCGCCCGGCCATCCAGCGTGAATACCTCACCTGGGAGCGCCACCCGCTCGACGCCGGCGCCATGCACCGCGCCGCCCAGGTGCTGGTGGGCGAGCACGACTTCAGCGCATTCCGCACCGTGCACTGCCAGGCCAAGCACCCGCGCCGCAACGTGCACGAAATCTCGGTGCGCCGCGAGGGCGAGCACGTCGTCATCGAGGTGCAGGCGAACGCCTTCCTGCACCACATGGTGCGCAACTTCGTCGGCAGCCTGATGCTGGTGGGGCGGGGCGAACACCCGGAGGCCTGGATCAGCGAACTGCTGGCGGGCCGCGACCGCACGGTGGCCGGCCCGACCGCGCCCTCGAACGGGCTGGTGTTCGTGGGCCCGCGTTACCCGCGCGAGTGGGGCCTGCCCGACGAGGTCTGTCTCTGAGGCTTGACCCGGCGTGCACGGCGCCGACACGCATCGCGCCTACAATCCCCCCATGCGCACCCGGATCAAATTCTGCGGGCTGACCCGTCCCGGCGACGTCCGCCTGGCCGTCGAGCTCGGCGTCGACGCCATCGGACTGGTCTTCGCCGCCGGCAGCCCGCGCTGCCTCACGCCCGACCAGGGCGCCAGCCTGCGCCAGGCCGTGCCGCCGCTGGTGGACGCGGTGGCCCTGTTCATGGACAACCCCGGCAGCGAGGTGGAAGCGGTGGTGCGCCGGCTCAAGCCCGACCTGCTGCAGTTCCACGGCAGCGAAAGCGAGGCCTTCTGCCGCAGCTTCGGCCTTCCCTTCATCAAGACCGTGGCGATGGGCGGCGGTGCCGGCGATGCAGCGATGGCGCGGAAGCGCTACCCTTCGGCCAGTGCCTTCCTGCTCGACGGAAACGCTCCCGGCCAGCCCGGCGGGCGCGGCGAGCGTTTCGACTGGACCCTGGTGCCTTCGCTCGGCCGGCCGCTGTTCCTGGCCGGCGGGCTGGCGCCGGCCAACGTGGTCGAGGCGGTGCGCACCGTGCGCCCCTATGCCGTGGATGTTTCCAGTGGCATCGAGAGCGCCCCCGGCCTCAAGGACGGCGGGCGCATGCAATCTTTCGTTGACGAGGTGAGACGTGCAGACCGCAGTGCCCCAGAGTGAGATCCCGCCGGCGTCGGAGATCGCCGATTTCGGCGCCTGGCCCGATGCCGCGGGCCACTTCGGCCGCTACGGCGGCGTGTTCGTCTCGGAAACCCTGATCGAGCCGCTGCGCGAGCTCGAGGCGGCCTACGAGCGCTACCGCCAGGACCCCGAGTTCATCGCCGAGCTCGAGCACGACTACAAGCATTACGTCGGCCGGCCCAGCCCGATCTACGAAGCGAAGCGGCTGTCAGAGAAGGTGGGCGGCGCGCGCATCCTGCTCAAGCGCGAAGACCTGAACCACACCGGCGCGCACAAGATCAACAACACCATCGGCCAGGCCATGCTGGCCAGGCGCATGGGCAAGACCCGCATCATCGCCGAGACCGGCGCCGGCCAGCACGGCGTGGCCAGCGCCACCGTGGCCGCGCGCCTGGGCCTGGAGTGCGTGGTGTACATGGGCGCCACCGACGTCGAGCGCCAGGCGCCGAACGTGTTCCGCATGAAGCTGCTGGGCGCGAAGGTGGTGCCGGTGCATTCGGGCAGCAAGACGCTCAAGGACGCGCTCAACGAAGCCATGCGCGACTGGGTGACCAACGTGCGCGACACCTTCTACATCATCGGCACCGTGGCGGGCCCACACCCGTACCCGAAGCTGGTGCGCGACTTCAACGCCGTGGTGGGCAAGGAATCGCGCGCGCAGATGCTGGCCGAATACGGCCGCCTGCCCGATGCCGTCACCGCCTGCGTGGGCGGCGGCAGCAACGCCATCGGCATGTTCCACGCCTTCCTCAACGACAAGGCGGTGCGGCTGGTGGGCGCCGAGGCGGCGGGCGACGGCGTCGAAACCGGCCGCCACGCGGCGTCGCTGGTGGCGGGCCGGCCGGGCGTGCTGCACGGCAACCGCACCTACGTGATCTGCGACGACGACGGCCAGATCACCGAGACGCACTCGATCTCGGCGGGCCTGGACTACCCGGGCGTCGGCCCCGAGCACGCCTTCCTGAAGGACAGCGGCCGCGCCGAGTACGTGGGCGTCACCGACGACGAGGCCATGGAAGCCTTCCACCTGCTGGCGCGCACCGAGGGCATCCTGGCGGCGCTCGAATCCAGCCACGCCGTGGCCCAGGCCATGAAGCTGGCGAAGTCGCTGCCAAAGGACGCGCTGGTGCTGTGCAACCTCTCCGGCCGCGGCGACAAGGACATCTTCACCATCGCCAAGCGCGAGGGCATCGAGCTCTAGCTTCGGGGTGGGTCTCATCTTGAACACGGATCAAAGCGGATTGATACGGATAAACACGGATAGGGCAAGAGCGATCAGGGGTTGGACCCTCGATGTGCTGGCAGCTCGCCGTGAAACCCATTTGATTTCGCTTTATCCGTGTTTATCCGTATCAATCCGCTCTTATCCGTGTTGAATAACCCATGTCCCGAATCGCCAAGAAGTTCCAGCTCCTCGCCGACGCCAAGCGCAAGGCGCTGGTGCCTTTCATCACGGCGGGCGACCCGTCGCTGGAGGCCACGGTGCCGGTGATGCATGCGCTGGTGCGCGCGGGAGCCGACGTGCTTGAGCTGGGCGTGCCGTTTTCCGACCCGATGGCCGACGGGCCGTCCATCCAGCGCAGTTCGGAGCGCGCCATCGAGCGTGGGGCCGGGCTGCGCTACGTGCTGGGCGCCGTGGCCGAGTTCCGCAAGGCCGACGCCGACACGCCGGTGGTGCTGATGGGCTACCTCAACCCGGTCGAGATGCGCGGCGCCGCCGCCTTCGCCCAGGCCGCCGCGGAAGCCGGCGTGGACGGCGTGCTGCTGGTCGATTTGCCGCCCGAGGAAGCGGGCCCCACCCGCGCCGCGTTCAACGCCGCCGGCCTCGACCTGATCTCGCTGGCCGCGCCGACCACCGCCGAAAACCGCCTGGCGCGCCTGGCCAGCGAATCGCAGGGTTACCTGTATTACGTGTCCTTCGCCGGCGTCACCGGCGGCGCCCAGCTGGACGTGGCCGACGTGCTGCGCCGCGCCGGCGACCTGCGCGCCCGCGCCACCGTGCCGGTGCTGGTGGGCTTCGGCATCCGCGACGCGGCCTCGGCCGCCGCCCTGGCCCCGGCCGCCGACGGCGTGGTGGTGGGCAGCGCCCTGGTGGACGCGCTGGCCGGCGCCACCTCGGCCGAAGACGCCGCCGCCCGCGCGGCCGACTTCCTGGCCCCGCTGCGGGCCGCGCTCGACGCCGCGGCCTGAGCCCCCGCGGCCCCGCCCCGGCCGGCCGGGGCAGGGGGCCCGCAAACCGGCTTTCGGGATAAACTTCCCGACCCAGAACGACACCGGTGCCTGAATGAGCTGGCTCACCAAACTCATGCCCTCCCGCATCCGTACCCAGGGCAACGGCAAGCGCGGCGTGCCCGAAGGCCTGTGGGAGAAGTGCGACAAGTGCGGCGCCGCCCTGTACGGCCCCGAGCTGGAAAAGAACCTGCGCGTCTGCCCGAAGTGTTCGCACCACATGGCCATCGGCGCCCGCGAGCGCCTGGTGGCCTTCCTGGACGACGACAGCGGCGAGGAGATCGGCGCCACGCTCGGCCCGGTGGACGCGTTGCACTTCAAGGACCAGAAGAAGTACGCCGACCGCATCAAGGCGGCCCAGAAGCTGGTGGGCGAGCGCGACGCGCTGGTCGCCGTGCAGGGCCAGCTCAAGGGCCGGCCGGTGTGCGTGGCGGCGTTCGAATTCCGCTTCATGGGCGGCTCCATGGGCTCGGTGGTGGGCGAGCGCTTCGCCCTGGCCGCCGAGCGTGCGCTGGAGCTGGGTTGCCCGCTGGTGTGCTTCTCGGCCACCGGCGGCGCGCGCATGCAGGAAGGCCTGTTCTCGCTGATGCAGATGGCCAAGACCTCGGCCGCGCTCGGCCGCCTGCGCGCCGCGGGCCTGCCTTTCGTGTCGGTGCTGACCCACCCGACCACCGGCGGCGTCTCGGCCTCGCTGGGCATGCTGGGTGACATCAACGTGGCCGAGCCGCACGCGCTGATCGGCTTCGCCGGCCCGCGCGTGATCGAGCAGACCGTGCGCGAAACGCTGCCCGAGGGCTTCCAGCGCTCGGAGTTCCTGGTAGAGCACGGCGCCGTGGACCTGATCGTCGACCGCCGGCAGATGCGCGAGAAGCTGTCCGCGCTGCTGGCGCTGATGATGCGCCAGCCCGCGCCGGCCGCCGACCCGGCCCCCGCTGCGGCCTGATCCGGCCATGGCGACCCGCAAGTACTTCGGCACCGACGGCATCCGCGGCCGGGTGGGCGAGCAGCCCATCTCGGCCGACTTCATGCTGCGCCTGGGCGCCGCCGCCGGCCGCGTGCTGGCCGGCGAGGGCCGCGAGCACGCCACGGTGGTCATCGGCAAGGACACCCGCATCTCGGGCTACATGTTCGAGGCGGCGCTGGAAGCGGGCCTGGTGGCCGCCGGCGCCGACGTGCGCATGCTCGGCCCCATGCCCACGCCCGCGGTGGCCTACCTGACGCGCTCGCTGCGCGCCGACGCCGGCATCGTCATCAGCGCCTCGCACAACCCGCACCAGGACAACGGCATCAAGTTCTTCTCGGCGCACGGCGAAAAGCTGGCCGACGCGGTCGAGGCGGCCATCGAGGCCGAACTCGAGCAGCCCTTCCGCACCGTGCCCTCCGAGCGCCTGGGCAAGGCCCAGCGGGTGGGCGACGCACTGTCGCGCTACGCCGAGTTCTGCAAGTCCACCGTGCCCGACGACTTCGTGCTCAGCGGCCTGCGCCTGGTGGTGGACTGCGCCCACGGCGCCACCTACCAGGTCGCCCCGCGGGTGTTCTCCGAGCTGGGCGCGCGGGTGGACGCCATCGGCGCCGAGCCCGACGGCCTGAACATCAACCGCGGCGTCGGCTCCACCCACCCCGAGGCGCTCATCGCCCGGGTGCGCGAGGCCGGCGCCGACCTGGGCATCGCCTTCGACGGCGACGGCGACCGCGTGCTGATGGTGGACGGCCGCGGCCAGCTGGTGGACGGCGACGGCCTGATCTTCCTGCTGGCCCGCGACTGGCAGGCCAGCGGCCGCCTGCACGGCCCGGTGGTGGGCACGCTGATGACCAACTACGCCATGGAACAGGCGCTGGGCGCGCTGGGCATCGAATTCGTGCGCGCCAAGGTCGGCGACCGTTACGTGCACCAGGCCCTGGTCGAGCGCGACGGCGTGCTCGGCGGCGAGGCCTCGGGCCACCTGCTGTGCCTGGACCGCGCCAGCACCGGCGACGCCATCGTGGCGGCGCTGCAGGTGCTGGAAGTGCTGCGCCGCCGCGGTCAGTCGCTGGAGCAGGCGCTGTCGGCCTACCAGCCGCTGCCGCAGCGAACCGTCAACGTGCGCATCGCCCCGGGCGTGAAGCCGCTGGAGCAGCCGGCCGTGCAGGCCGCCCGCGCCGAGGCCGAGGCGGCCCTGGCCGGCCGCGGCCGCCTGGTGCTGCGCCCCTCCGGCACCGAGCCGGTGGTGCGCGTGACCGTCGAGGCCGACGACGCCGCGCTGATGCAGCAGGTGCTCGACCGCCTGGCCGACGTGGTGCGCGCCGCCGCTTGAGCCTCGTCAAGGCCGCCTGCACGCGGGCTGGCCTAGACTCCCCCTCCCAGAACACCGAACCGGACAAGACCGTGACCGCCACCATCCCGACCCTCGACATCCAGCGCTTCGACACCGACCGCGAGGCCTTCGTGGCCGAACTCGGCGCCGCCTACCGCGAATGGGGCTTCGCGGGCATCCGCAACCACGGCATCCCGCAGGCGCAGATCGACCGCGCCTACGACGTGTTCCAGCGCTTCTTCGCGCTGCCCGAGGAAACCAAGAAGAAGTACCACGTGCCCGGCGGCGGCGGTGCCCGCGGCTACACGCCGTTCGGCATCGAGACGGCGAAGGGCGCCAAGCACTTCGACCTCAAGGAATTCTGGCACGTGGGCCGCGAGATCCCGCGTGACTCGAAGTACGCCGACGTGATGCCGCCGAACCTGTGGCCGGAGGAAGTGCCGGAGTTCAAGGAGGTGGCCTACGGCCTGTACACCGCGCTCGACCAGCTGGGCTCGCGTGTGCTGGGCGCGCTGGCGCTGCACATCGGCCTGCCGGTGGACTGGTTCGCCGACAAGACCAACTTCGGCAACTCCATCCTGCGACCGATCCACTACCCGCCGATCACGGCCGACGACATCCCGAACGTGCGCGCCGGCGCCCACGAGGACATCAACTTCATCACGCTGCTGGTGGGCGCGAGCGCGGCGGGCCTGGAAGTGCTTTCCCGCAAGGGCGAGTGGGTGTCGTTCACGGCGTCCGAGGACACCATCGTGGTGAACATCGGCGACATGCTGCAGCGCCTGACCAACCACGTGTACCCGTCCACCACCCACCGCGTGGTGAACCCGCCGGGCGAGGCGGCGCGCAAGCCGCGCTATTCCACCCCGTTCTTCCTGCACCCGAACCCGGACTTCCTGATCAAGACGCTGCCGTCCTGCATCACCCCGGACAACCCGGACCGCTACCCGACGCCCATCACCGGCCACGAGTACCTGCTCGAGCGCCTGCGCGAGATCAAGCTGGTCTGAGCCAACGCGGCTTGCAGGCCCCGCGATGCCCCGTGCGTCGCGGGGCTTTCGTTTTTGGGCTTGGCTCTGCCAAGCAGGTCACTTGCTCGCGTTCGCTGGTTGGCGGCGGGCGTCATCGCACGCAGAGGGGGGATGTCTGCCCGGCGTCTTGCTAGCGCCATCCCTGGCAGCAAACGCCGGCCGCTCCGGGCATCCTGCCCTACGCTTCAGACATCCCCCCTCTGCGTACGCTGCCGCAATCGCGGCGCATCGGCGTTCCACTGGGACACGCGCGTGCGCTTTGCGCACGAGCTCGCCAATCGGCTGGCCACGGCGTCACGACTGCGGCAGCGTGCACACACCTCTATGGATGAAGCGAAGGCAGGATGCCGTAGCGGCCGCGCCTCGATGGGCAGGACGCCGCGTCGAGGCGCGGGCAGCCATAGAGGTGTGTGCGCGATGACGCCTGCCGCACGCAAGCGCCCACGAGCTCGTGACCTGCTTGCCCAAGGGCAAGCCCAAGCCTTCAATCCGCGTCGCGGAAGTCCTTGGACTTGGAAGCGAGCAGGGCGCGGGCCAGACGATCGGGGAGGTATTTCGACAGGCCGGCGATCAGCTTGTTCGCGCGGCCGGTGACCAGGCGGGCGCGGCCGGATTCGACGGCGTCCACGCCCAGGCGGGCCACTTCGGCGCTGGTCAGCCAGATGCCCTTGGGCAGCTTGCTCACCTTCTCGCGCATGCCGTTCACGTCGTGGAATTCGGTGTAGGTCATGCCGGGGCAGAGCGCCGTCACGTACACGCCGCGCGGGCGGGTTTCCTGGTCCAGCGTCTCCGAGAAGCGGATGAGCCAGGCCTTGGTGGGGCCGTAGAGCGTGTGCCCGGCGGTGGGCGGCACCAGGCCCGCCAGCGAGGCCACGTTGAGGATGCGGCCGCGGCCCGCGGCTTCCATCGCCGGCAGGTAGAGGTGGGTCAGGTGTGCCACCGAGGTGAGCAGCACCTGCAGCGACTCGGCGTGGGTTCTCCAGTCGGCGCTCAGGTAACGCCCGGGCACGCCGAAGCCGGCGTTGTTCACCAGCGTGTCCACGAACAGGCCGCGGGCCTGGGTTTCGGCGAACAGCTTTTCCGGGGCGGCCGGGTCGGCCAGGTCGGCGGCGACCACCACGCAGGGCACCCGGGCCGAGAGTTCCGCCGCCAGTGCCTCGAGCCGCTCGACGCGCCGTGCCGTGAGCACCAGCGGCTTGCCGCGGCGCGCGTATTCCCGGGCGATGTCGGCACCGATGCCGCTGGAGGCGCCGGTGACCAGGGCGTAGCCGGGGGACGGGGGCGTGGGCATGCAGGCGGGCTCCGGTAGGAAAGGTGGCGTTCGCGCCATTATCACCCCCGCCGGTCGTTAATCCTCGTCAAGACGACGGGGCAGGGTGGGCGAATGGTGCGGTGTGTACCGAATGGGCGGGTTCTTGCCCGGGCGCTGGCGCTCTTCATCTTCGCCATCTCCACCCCGGCGTTGGCCGCCGGGCTGGTGGTGCGGGTGGACGACGGCCAGGCGCCGCTGGCCGATGCCGTCGTCAGCCTGCATGGGCCGTCGCCGTCCTCGGCCCGGGGCAAGGCGGTGATGGACCAGCGCAATACCGCGTTCCTGCCGGGCGTGCTGCCCATCCAGGCCGGCACCGCGGTGAGCTTCCCGAACAGCGACAGCGTGCGCCACCAGGTCTATTCGTTCTCGGCGCCGCGGCCGTTCGAACTGCCGCTGTATTCGGGCACGCCACCCGAGCCCGTGGTGTTCGACAAGCCGGGCGTGGTGGTGGTGGGCTGCAACATCCACGACTGGATGATCGGCCACATCGTGGTGCTAGACACCCCGTACTTCGGCAAGAGCGGGGCCGACGGGCGCGTGGCGCTGTCGGCGCCGGCCGGCGAATACACGCTGCGGGCCTGGCACCCACGGCTGGCGGGCGGGCCCTGGGAGCAGGCGGTCACGCTGGGCGAGGGGACGCCGGAAGTGAAGGCCAGCCTGGCCCTCGGCCCGCCGCCGCCCGAACGCCGCGGCTCCGACCGGCTGCGGGCGCTGCAGGACCGCCTGCGCAAGCTCAAGCAGGACGAATGATGCGCTCGCGCCTGCACGGCAAGATCGTCGCGCTGCTGATCGGCCTGGTGCTGGCCGCCCAGCTGGCGACCTTCGCCGTGGTGCACGTGGCCACCGAACGCAGCGTGCGCCAGCAGCTGGCGGAAGAGCTGCGGGTTGGCGAGCGCGTGTGGCAGCGCTTCTACGGCAACCGCAGCGAGCAGTTGCTGGAAACCGCGCTGGTGCTGGCCGACGACTTCGGCTTCAAGGCCGCGGTGGCCAGCGGCGACCCGGCCACGATGGCGTCCGCGCTGCGCAACCACGCCAGCCGCATCGGCGCCGAGGCCGGCGTGCTGCTGTCGCCGCAGGGCGAGTGGCTGGCGGGGCTGGAGGGCGAATCCGGGGCGTGGCGGCAGGGTGCGCTCGACGGCCTGGTCGCCAAGGCGGCCGACGAGGGCTATTCGCTGGCGGTCGTGGCGGTGGACGGGCGCCTGTACACCATGGCCCTGATCCCCGTGCTGGCGCCGAACCAGATCGCCTGGGTGGGCATCGGCTCGGCGATCGGCGACGGCTATGCCCGCGATTTCAAGGCGCTTACCCGGCTCGACGCCAGCTTCGTGCGCGAGGCCGGGGGGCGGCTCGAGGTGCTCGGCAGCAGCCTGCCGGCGCCGGCCGTGGCGGCGCTTTCGGCGCCGGGCGCGGTGCCCGGCGCCCCCGGCCAGGCGAGCGACGAACTGACGCTGGGCGAGGACCATTATTTCGCGCTGTCGGCGCCGCTGCCGGGCGCACCCGGCGCGCCGCCGCTGGGCGTGCTGCTGCAGGGTTCGCTGGACCAGGCCATGGCACCCTACGCCGCACTCAAGACCCGCGTGCTGGTGCTGTCGGGCCTGGCGGCGGCACTGGCGCTGGCGGTGGCGGGTTTCCTGGGCCGCGGCATCAGCCGGCCGGTGGTGGAACTGGCGGAGGCGGCCCAGCGCGTGCAGCAGGGCGATTATTCGCGGCCGATCCCGGTGCGCGGCCGCGACGAGATCGCCCGCCTGGCCTCGGCCTTCGGGCACATGCAGGCGGGCATCGCCGCGCGCGAGGACCGCATCCTGCACCAGGCCCACCACGACGGGCTCACCGGCCTGCCCAACCGCAGCCTGGCGCACGGGCGGCTGGAGCAGGCGCTCTCGCAGGGCGAGGGCCGCGCCTGCGCCGTGGTCATGCTCGACCTCGACCGCTTCAAGGAAATCAACGACACGCTCGGCCACGGTTTCGGCGACCAGGTGCTCGAGGAAGTGGCCAAGCGCCTGCGCCAGGCCGTGCGCGCGGAAGACCTGGTGGCGCGGCTGGGCGGCGACGAGTTCATGGTGCTGATGTGCGACGTGGGGCCCGACTTCGCCGAGCGCCGGGCGCGCGCGCTGCTCGAGCAACTGCGGCTGCCGCTGGACCTGCCGACCACCCGCATCAACCTCGACGCCAGCCTGGGCCTGGTGCTGCACCCGGAACACGGCCAGGACGCCCAGACCCTGCTGCGGCGCGCCGACATCGCGCTCTACGACGCCAAGGAGGCACGCGCCGGCCTGGTGGTCTACCGGCACGGGCGCGACGAGGTGCACCTGCGCCAGCTGGCGCTGATCGGCGACCTGCGCCAGTCCATCGCCCGCGAGGAACTCTCGCTGCGTTTCCAGCCCAAGGTCGACCTGGCCAGCCGGCAGGTGCGCCACGTCGAGGCGCTGCTGCGCTGGACCCACGGCAGCCTGGGGCCCGTTCCGCCCGATGAGTTCATCCCGCTGGCCGAACGCTCGGGCTTCGTGCACGAGATCACCCGCTTCGTGCTCGACTCGGCGCTGGCGCAGAACGCCCGCTGGCGTGCCGACGGCCTGGACCTGGGCGTGGCCGTGAACCTGTCGGCCATGGACCTGATGGACGCCGACCTGCCGGACTTCGTGCAGGCCTGCCTGCGCCAGCACCGGGTGCCGCCGCAGCGCCTGATCCTGGAAGTGACCGAAGGCGCGCTGATGCGCGACGTGGACTACGCCGTGCGCATGCTGCACCGGCTGCGCGCCGGCGGCGTGCGCCTGTCCATCGACGACTTCGGCACCGGCTATTCCTCGCTGGCGCAGCTCAAGCGCATGCCGGTGGACGAACTCAAGATCGACAAGAGCTTCGTGATGCAGATGACCGAAGGCAGCGACGACGCGGTGATCGTGCGCTCGACCATCGAGCTGGGCCACAACATGGGCCTGTCGGTGATCGCCGAGGGCGTGGAGAACGACGCCAGCCTGGACCTGCTGCGCCAGTACCGCTGCGACATGGTGCAGGGCTACCTGTTCAGCCCGCCGCTGGCGCCCGAGGCGCTGGTGGGCTGGTGCCGCCGCTTCACGGAGGCCGAGGCGTGAGCGCCGCCGTTCGCGCCGCGCTGCTGGGACTGGCGCTGCTGGCGCCCGCGGTCGCCGCGGCGGGCGAGGGCAGGCTGCTGGCCACCGGCGGCGCCACCCAGGCCGAGGGTGCAGCTGGCGGCGGCCTCGTGCCCTGGGCTGTGCTGGCCGGCTACGGCACCCGCGACGAGGGCGGCGGCACGGCCTTCTACACGCGGGTGGACACCGGCGACTACGCGCTCCACGCCTTTGGTGTGGCCTACACCTTCCGCAACCGGCTCGAGCTGTCGCTCGCCCGGCAGCGCTTCGACCTTGGCGAGCTGCAGCGGCGGCTGGCGCTGCCCTGGGACGCCCTGGAGCAGGACGTGTTCGGCGCCAAGCTGCGCCTGGGCGGCGACCTGGTCTACACGCGCATGCCCCAGCTGAGCCTGGGCGTGCAGCACAAGCGCCTGCGCGACGCGACCCTGCCGCTGGCCGTGGGGGCGCGCGCCGACCACGGCACCGACGTCTACCTCGCGGCCAGCAAGCTCTGGCTCGACGCGGCCGGCGGCTACCCGCTGCTGCTCAACGCCACCCTGCGCTCGACCCGAGCCAACCAGATGGGCCTGCTGGGCCACGGCGGCGACCGCCGCGGCGGCCGTTCGCTGGTGTTCGAAGGCTCGGCGGCGGTGCTGTTCGACCCCGGCTGGGCGGTGGGCCTGGAATACCGCCAGAAGCCCGACAACCTGGGCTTCGCGGGCGAGGACGACTGGGTGGACGCCTTCGTGGCCTGGTTTCCGTCCAAGCGGGTTTCGGTGGTGGCGGCCTGGGCCGACCTGGGCTCGGTCGCCACGCTGGACGGCCAGCGCGGCGCCTACCTCTCCGTTCAACTGGCCTACTGAGGGCGTGCCATGCCGAGCTTGAGACCGCTGTTTCCGCTGGGCCTCGCGATCGCGCTGTCTGCCTGTGCCGGCGCCGGCGCCCCGCGCGCCAGCCTGTACGAGCAGTTCGGAGGCCGGCCGGGCATCGAAGCGCTGGTGGAGGAACTGCTGGTGCGCGTGCTCGAGGACGAGCGCATCAACGAGCAGTTCGCCGACGTGGACCTGGTGAACCTGGGCGACCGGCTGGCCGAGCAGATCTGCGTCGAGGTCGGCGGGCCCTGCGAGTACACCGGGCGCACGATGGCCGAGTCGCACGAGGGCCTGGCCATCACCGAGGCCGACTTCAATGCCCTGGTCGAGGACCTGGTGGACGCCATGGAGGCCCGCGGCATCCCGCGCCGGGCCCAGAACCGGCTGCTGGCGAGGCTGGCGCCGATGCACCCGGACATCGTCAGTCCCTGACGGGCGCGGTATCCTTGCCGCCCCGACCGCAAGGAGTGCACGCATGCGCCAGAAGATCGTCGCCGGCAACTGGAAGTTGCACGGGGACCGCGCCTTCGCCCGCGACCTGCTCGACGCCATCGTGGCCGCGCCCCGCGCCGCCGGCGTGGAGCTGGTCATCCTGCCGCCGGTGCCCTACCTGGGCGAGCTGGCCGACCGCTACGGCCCGCGCGGCCTGGCCTTCGGCGCCCAGGACCTGGGCGTGAACGAGCAGGGCGCCTACACCGGCGAGGTGTCGGGCCGGATGCTCAAGGACGTGGGCGGCCGCTACGTGCTGGTGGGCCACTCCGAGCGCCGCCAGTACCACGGTGAAAGCCCGCAGCTGGTGGCCGAAAAGTTCGTGGCGGCCCGCAAGGCCGGCCTGGTGCCGGTGCTGTGCGTGGGCGAAACCCTGCACCAGCGCGAGGCCGGGCAGACCGAGTGGGCGCTGGAGAAGCAGCTGGCCCCGGTGGTCGAGCTGGCCGGCATCGCCGCCTTCGAAGGCGCCGTGCTGGCCTACGAGCCGGTCTGGGCCATCGGCACGGGCCGCACGGCCAGCCCGGAGCAGGCCCAGGAGGTCCACGCCTTCATCCGTGGCGAACTGGCCGCGCACGATGCTAGAATCGCCGGCTCGCTGCCGCTCCTTTACGGCGGCAGCGTTAAGCCCGCCAACGCGGCCGAGCTGTTCTCGCAGCCGGACGTCGATGGTGGCCTGATCGGGGGCGCGTCCCTCGTGGCCCAGGATTTCCTGGCAATCGCCGCCGCGGCGGCGAGGTAAAACAGAACATGCTGCTCACCATCGTCAGTGTCATCTACGTGCTGGTCGCGGTCGCCATGATCGTGCTCATCCTCATGCAGCGCGGCGCGGGCGCGGCCGCCGGCTCCGGTTTCGGCGCGGGCGCTTCCGCCACCGTCTTCGGCGCGCGCGGCTCGGCCAACTTCCTGTCCACGGCCACCAAGTGGCTCGCCGTCGTGTTCTTCGCGATGAGCCTGGGCATGGCCTGGTACGCCACCCACGGCGGCAAGCCGGCGGCGGCGGAACTCGAGGACATCGGCGCGATGTCGGACGTCCCGGCGGCCCCGGCCCCGGCGGCGGGCGAAGTGCCGGCCTCGGAAGTCCCGGTCATCCCGGCGGCTCCGGCGGCCAACGAAGCGGCGCCGGCCCCGGCCGACGTCCCGGCGGCTCCCGCCGAAACTCCGGCGCCGGTCGAAGCCGGTGAAAAAACCGAAGAAAACGGCGCAGAAAACAACCAAGCGGGCTGAACCGCTGGTACAATCTTCGGCCTTCGCACCGCGCGACGGTTCGAAGGCACACCTGCCCAGGTGGCGGAATTGGTAGACGCACTACCTTGAGGTGGTAGCGACGAAAGTCGTGGGGGTTCGAGTCCCCCCTTGGGCACCAAATCGATCAACGGGCTGCCGCCCGGCAACGGACTGGAGCGGCGGCACGGACGCGCCCACGGGCGCAAGGTGAGGATGCGCGCGTGTTGGGCGAATATCTGCCGATCCTGTTGTTCCTCTTCGTCTCCACCGGCCTGGGCATCGTGCTCCTGATCGCCGGCTGGGCCCTGGGCCCCAAGCGCCCCGATTCGGAGAAGCTCTCGCCCTACGAGTGCGGCTTCGAGGCCTTCGAGGACGCGCGCATGCAGTTCGACGTGCGCTACTACCTCATCGCCATCCAGTTCATCATCTTCGACCTGGAAATCGCCTTCGTTTTCCCGTGGGCGGTGAACTTCCGCAACCTCGGCATCATCGGCCTCACCGAGATGGGCATCTTCATCGGCCTGCTCGTGCTGGGCTTCATCTACGTCTGGAAGAAGGGAGCGCTCGAATGGGAGTGATCCAGTCCGTCTCGAACGTGATGCACAACCCGATCCCGGAAGGGCGGGTCGACGACATCCTGCGTCCGGAAGGCGACAACCCGCTGCTCGAGCGCGGCTTCGTGACCACCTCGGTGGACGCGCTGGTGAACTGGGCCCGCACGGGTTCCATGTGGCCGGTCACCTTCGGCCTGGCCTGCTGCGCGGTCGAGATGATGCACGCCGGCGCCTCGCGCCTCGACCTCGACCGCTACGGCGTCATCTTCCGCCCGTCGCCGCGCCAGGCCGACGTGATGATCGTCGCCGGCACCCTGGTCAACAAGATGGCCCCGGCGCTGCGCAAGGTCTACGACCAGATGCCGGACCCGAAGTGGGTCATCTCCATGGGCAGCTGCGCCAACGGCGGCGGCTACTACCACTATTCGTATTCGGTGGTGCGCGGCTGCGACCGCGTGGTGCCGGTGGACGTGTACGTTCCGGGTTGCCCGCCGACGGCGGAAGCCCTCGTGTACGGCATCCTGCAGCTGCAGAAGAAGATCCGCCGCACCAACACCATCGCCCGCTAAGGACCCAGCCGACGCCATGGTCGAACCGACGACGAGCTTCACCGAGCGCCTGAAGGCGCGCCTGCAGGGCAAGCTGGTGTCCGTGCACGAGGCGCTGGGCGAAACCACCGTCGAGATCGCGCCCGAGGCCTGGGCCGAGGCCGCGCGCATCCTGCGCGACGACGCCGAGCTGGGCTTCGAGCAGCTCATCGACCTGTGCGGCGTGGACTACCTGGGCTACGGCGAGGTCGAGTGGGACACCACCGACGTCTCCTCCGAGGGCTTCTCGCGCGGCGTCGAGGGCGCCGGGCCGGGCCGCTTCGACTGGGAAAACCGCCCGCGCGGCAACGGCCCCGAGCGCCGTTTCGCCGTGGTGGTGCACCTGATGTCGGTGCGGCACAACCGCCGCCTGCGCATCCGCTGCTTCGCCGCCGACAACAGCCTGCCGGTGGTGCCCTCGCTGGTCGAGGTGTATCCCGTGGCGAATTGGTTCGAGCGCGAATGCTTCGACCTGTTCGGCATCGTCTTCGAAGGCCACCCGGACCTGCGCCGCATCCTCACCGACTACGGCTTCGTCGGCCACCCGTTCCGCAAGGACTTCCCGCTGGTGGGCAACGTCGAGGTGCGCTACGACGCCGAGCGCAAGCGCGTGGTTTACGAGCCCGTTTCGATCGAGCCGCGCGTCGGCGTGCCGCGCGTGGTGCGCGAGGACTCCCGCTGGCAGCAGGCCGCCTCCGAGCAGCCGCGCAAGGACTGACCGGCCATGACCCAGGAAATCCGCAACTACACCCTCAACTTCGGCCCGCAGCACCCGGCCGCGCACGGCGTGCTGCGCCTGGTGCTTGAAATGGACGGCGAAGTCGTCCAGCGCGCCGACCCGCACGTGGGCCTGCTGCACCGCGGCACCGAGAAGCTGGCCGAGTCCAAGCCCTACAACCAGTCCATCGGTTACATGGACCGCCTGGACTACGTCTCGATGATGTGCAACGAGCACGCCTACGTGCGCGCCATCGAGAAGCTCATGGGCATCGAGGCCCCGGAGCGCGCGCAGTACATCCGCACGATGTTCGACGAGATCACCCGCATCCTGAACCACCTGATGTGGATCGGCTCGAACGGCCTCGACCTGGGCGCGATGGCGGTGTTCCTGTACGCCTTCCGCGAGCGCGAGGAGCTGATGGACTGCTACGAGGCGGTCTCGGGCGCGCGCATGCACGCCACCTACTACCGCCCGGGCGGCGTCGCGCGCGACCTGCCGGACGCCATGCCCAAGTACCGCGAATCCCCGTGGCGCAAGGGCGCCGAGCTCAAGCGCGTGAACGAATGGCGCGAAGGCTCGATGCTCGACTTCCTCGACGCCTTCTGCGACGACTTCCCGCGCCGCGTCGACGAATACGAAACCCTGCTCACCGACAACCGCATCTGGAAGCAGCGCACCGTCGGCATCGGCGTGGTGCCCACCGAGATGGCCCTGGCCTGGGGCATGACCGGCCCGATGCTGCGCGGCTCCGGCCTGGCCTGGGACCTGCGCAAGAAGCAGCCCTACGCCGCCTACGACAAGGTCGACTTCGACATCCCGGTGGGCGTGCAGGGTGACTGCTACGACCGCTACCTGGTGCGCGTCGAGGAGATGCGCCAGTCGAACCGCATCATCAAGCAGTGCGTCCAGTGGCTGCGCGCCAACCCCGGCCCGGTCATGGTCCGCAACTTCAAGGTCGCGCCGCCGCGCCGCGCCGAGATGAAGGACGACATGGAAGCGCTGATCCACCACTTCAAGCTCTTCACCGAGGGCTACAGCGTGCCGGCCGGCGAGGCCTATGCCGCGGTCGAGGCCCCGAAGGGCGAGTTCGGCGCGTACATCGTCTCCGACGGCGCCAACAAGCCCTTCCGCCTCAAGCTGCGCGCGCCGGGCTTCGCCCACCTCTCGTCCATGGACGCGATCGTGCGCGGCCACATGCTTCCCGACGTGGTCGCCATGATCGGCACCTACGACGTCGTCTTCGGCGAAATCGATCGCTAAGGATTGCCTGACCGATGAAAGCCACCGGAAACTTCGCCGCCTGCCAGAACGTCGACCCCCTGGTCGCGCTGACCGACGACACCCGCGCCCACATCGACCACTGGGTCGCCAAGTTCCCGCCCGACCGCAAGCGTTCGGCCGTGATCCAGGGCCTGATGGCCGCGCAGGAGCAGAACGGCGGCTGGCTGAGCGACGAGATCATCGCCGCCACCGCCAAGTACCTCGGCATCCCGCCGGTGTGGGCCTACGAGGTCGCCACCTTCTATTCGATGTTCGACCTGCAGCCGGTCGGCCGGCACAAGGTCGCCATCTGTACCAACATCAGCTGCTGGCTCAATGGCGCCGAGGACATGGTGCGCCACTGCGAGCGCAAGCTCGGCATCAAGCACGGCGAGAGCACCCCGGACGGCCGCATTTTCCTCAAGGTCGAGGAAGAGTGCGTGGCCGCCTGCGCCGCCGCGCCCGTGATGCTGATCGACGGGCATTACCACGAGAAGCTGACCACCGAGCAGGTGGACAAGCTGCTCGACGGACTGGAGTGATCGAGGCCATGGCGCACCATTCCCACTATTCCGAGGGCTACGGCCCGGTCGGCCCGGCCCCGCAGGAGCACAACGTCGTCTACACGACGCTGCACTTCGACAAGCCCTGGTCGTACGAGAACTACCTCAAGACCGGCGGCTACGCCGCCTGGCGCAAGATCCTGACCGAGAAGATGGACCCGGCCGCGGTCGTCGACATGGTCAAGCAGTCGGGCCTGCGCGGCCGCGGCGGCGCGGGCTTCCCGACCGGCCTGAAGTGGAGCTTCATGCCGCGCAGCGCGCCCGGCCAGAAGTACATCCTGTGCAACTCGGACGAATCCGAGCCGGGTACCTGCAAGGACCGCGACATCCTGCGCTACAACCCGCACGCGGTGATCGAGGGCATGGCCATCGCCTGCTACGCCACCGGCTGCACCGTGGGCTACAACTACCTGCGCGGCGAGTTCCACCACGAGCCGTTCGAGCACTTCGAGGAAGCGCTGAAGGAAGCCTACGCCAACGGCTGGCTCGGCAAGGACATCCTGGGCTCGGGCGTCGACGTGGACATCCACGCCGCGCTGGGCGCCGGCGCCTACATCTGCGGCGAAGAGACCGCGATGATGGAATCGCTGGAAGGCAAGAAGGGCCAGCCGCGCTTCAAGCCGCCGTTCCCGGCCAACTACGGCCTGTTCGGCAAGCCCACCACCATCAACAACACCGAGACCTATGCCTCGGTGCCGGCCATCATGCGCAACGGCGCCGAATGGTTCCTCAACCTCGGCAAGCCCAACAACGGCGGCCCGAAGGTGTTCTCGGTGTCGGGCCACGTGAACAAGCCCGGCAACTTCGAGATCCGCCTGGGCACTCCGTTCAGCGAGCTGCTGGCCATGGCCGGCGGCGTGAAGGGCGGCCGCAAGCTCAAGGCCGTGATCCCGGGCGGCTCGTCCATGCCGGTGCTGCCGGCCGAGACGATGATGGCCTGCACCATGGACTACGACTCGATCCAGAAGGCCGGTTCGGGCCTGGGTTCGGGCGCGGTCATCGTGATGGACGAAACCACCTGCATGGTGCGCGCCTGCCAGCGCATCGCCCGCTTCTACTACGCCGAGTCCTGCGGCCAGTGCACGCCCTGCCGCGAGGGCACGGGCTGGATGTACCGCATGCTGACCCGCATCGTCGAAGGCAAGGCCACGCTCGACGACCTGCACATGCTCAAGGGCGCCGCCGGCCAGATCGAAGGCCACACCATCTGCGCGTTCGGCGAAGCCGCCGCCTGGCCGGTGCAGGGCTTCCTGCGCCACTTCTGGTCGGAATTCGAGTACGCCATCGTCCACAAGCGTTTCTACGTCGACGACCTCGCCAAGGGCCAGGTCGCCACCACGGAGCAGGCTGCATGAGCGCCCAGCCCACCAACACCACTGCGCCGGACGTGGTGAACATCGAGATCGACGGCAAGGCCCTGCAGGCCCCGAAGGGTTCGATGATCATCCAGGCCGCCGACAAGGCCGGCATCGCCATCCCGCGCTTCTGCTACCACGAGAAGCTGCCCATCGCGGCCAACTGCCGCATGTGCCTGGTGGACGTGGAGAAGATGCCCAAGCCCGCGCCGGCCTGCGCCACGCCGGTGATGGAAGGCATGAAGGTCACCACCCAGACCAAGCGCGCGCTCGACGCGCAGCGCAACGTCATGGAGTTCCTGCTGATCAACCACCCGCTGGATTGCCCGATCTGCGACCAGGGCGGCGAGTGCGAGCTGCAGGACGTGTCCATGGGCTACGGCCGCTCGGTGTCGCGCTACGTCGACCGCAAGCGCGTGGTGCCCGACGAAGACCTCGGTTCGCTGGTCGCCACCGACATGACCCGCTGCATCCAGTGCACGCGCTGCATCCGCTTCACCGCGGACGTGGCCGGCACCTTCGAGCTGGGCGGCATGAATCGCGGCGAGCGCCTGCAGATCGGCACCTACGACGGCAAGCCGCTGATGACCGAGCTCTCGGGCAACGTCATCGACGTGTGCCCGGTGGGCGCGCTCACCAACAAGGTGTTCCGCTTCCGCGCCCGCGCCTGGGAGCTGGTGGCGCGCGAGTCCATCGGCTACCACGATGCGCTCGGTTCCAACCTGTTCCTGCACGCCCGCCGCGGCGAAGTGCTGCGCACCGTGCCGCGTGACAACGAAGCCGTGAACGAATGCTGGCTGTCGGACCGCGACCGCTATTCGCACCAGGGCCTGCAGGCCGCCGACCGCGCCAGCCGCCCGCTGGTGCGCGAGGGCGACGCCTGGCGCGAGGCTTCCTGGGACGAGGCGCTGGCGCTGGCCGGCAAGCTGCTCAAGGACGCCGGCGAATCGCTCGGCGTGCTGGCCCACCCGGCCACGTCGAACGAGGAAGGCGCGCTGCTCGCCGCCCTGGCCAAGGGCCTGGGCACCGGCCACGTCGACCACCGCCTGAAGGCCACCGACTTCGCCGATGCCGCGTTCGCGGCGCCGTTCGAACTGCCGGCCGCCGGGCTCGAGAACGCCGACGCCGTGCTGCTGGTCGGCTGCAACCTGCGCCACGAAGTGCCGCTGCTGCACCAGCGCCTGCACAAGGCCGGCAAGCGCGGCGCCAAGGTGTTCGCCATCAATCCGGTGGACTTCGACTTCACCTTCCCGGTGGCCGGCAAGCGCGTGGTCGCGCCGTCGCTGCTGCCGGGCTCGCTGGCCGCGGTGGCCCAGGCCGCCGGCGCCACGCTGCCGGCCGGCGTGCCGGCCGAGGCCTTCGACGCCGCCAAGGCCATGGCCGAAGCGCTGCAGAAGGGCGGCCAGGCCGTCATCGTGCTGGGCGAGATGGCCGAGAACCACCCGCAGGCTTCCTGGCTGCGCGCCACCGCGCGTGCGCTGGCCGCCGCCACCGGTGCCCGCCTCAACCGCCTGCCGCAGGGCGCCAATGCCGTGGGCCTGGCGCGCCACGGCGTGCGGCCGCAGGGGCAGGGCAAGGACGCCGGCGCCATGCTGGCCCAGCCGCTGCCGGCCTACCTGCTGTACGGCATCGAGCCGCAGTACGACTTCGCCCACGGCGCCCAGGCGCTCAAGGCGCTGGCCGGCGCCAAGGTCGTGGCCTTCGCGGCCTACGCCAGCGAGGAACTCAAGAAACTCGCCCAAGTGATCCTGCCGATCGGCCTGCTGCCCGAGGTGGAAGCCACGCTGACCAACCTCGACGGTGTCGACCAGTCCACCCAGGCCGGCGCCAAGCTGCCGGGCGAGGCCCGCGCCGGCTGGCGCGTGCTGCGCGCCCTCGGCGGCCAGCTCGGCCTGCCGGGCTTCAGCTTCACCGACCTGGCCGGCCTGCGCGCCGGGCTGCAGCCGCAGGCGCCCGTCGCCGGCACCGGCATGGCGGCCGCGCCCAAGGCCGAGCCGGGCCTGGAGCGCATCGACAGCACGCCGATCTACCGCGGCGACGCCGTGCTGCGCCGTTCGACGGCGCTGAACGCACACCCACTCACGCTCGGCGCGCGCCTGGTGCTGCACCCGGAAGACGCGCTGGCGCGCGGCCTGTCCGAGGGCGCCATGGCCAAGCTCGGCGACGGCCACGGCAACGCCGTGCTGCCGGTCGCCATCAGCGCCCGCGTCGCCAAGGGCGCCGCCTGGATCGAGAACAGCTACGAGGCCACGGCGCCGATCGCGCCGTCGGCGCGCCTCGCGGTGGTGGGAGCCTGACGATGATCGACCCGATCCGCGAATTCTTCCTCGCCTTCGGCGACATCGGCCTGGTCGTCTGGACCTTGGTCAAGATCCTCGTGATCACCCTGCCGGTGGTCGTGGGCGTGGCCTTCTACACGCTGGCCGAGCGCAAGGTGATCGGCTGGATGCACGTGCGCCACGGACCGCAGTTCATCGGCGGCTTCCTGGGCATCGGCTTCATCCAGGCCTTCGCCGACGTGTTCAAGATGCTGTTCAAGGAGCTGGTGGTCCCGACCAACGCCAGCCCGCTGCTGTACCGCCTGGCGCCGCTGCTGGCGCTGGCGCCGGCGCTGGCCGCGTGGGCGGTGATTCCGTTCGACGACGGCGTGGTGCTGGCCGACGTCAACGCCGGCCTGCTGGTGCTGCTGGCCCTGACCTCGATGGGTGTGTACGGCATCATCGTCGGCGGCTGGGCGTCGAACTCCAAGTACGCGGTGCTGGGCGCGCTGCGCTCGGCGGCGCAGGTGATCAGCTACGAAATCGCCATGGGTTTCGCCCTGGTGGGCGTGCTGGTGGCCGCGGGCACCATGAACCTGAGCGAGATCGTCATGGCCCAGGCGGGCAACGGCGGCCTGCTCGAGTGGTTCTTCATCCCGCTGTTCCCGCTGTTCGTCATCTACTTCATCTCCGGCGTGGCAGAGACCAACCGCGCGCCCTTCGACGTCGCCGAGGGCGAGTCGGAGATCGTGGCCGGCTTCCACGTGGAGTACTCGGGCTCGGCCTTCGCCATCTTCTTCCTGGCCGAATACGCCAACATGATGCTGGTGAGCTTCCTCACCGCCGTGCTGTTCCTGGGCGGCTGGCTGTCGCCGTTCCCGGCCTCGTGGGGCTTCCTGGGCGAGCCGGGCTGGTGGTGGCTGGCGCTGAAGTTCCTGTTCTTCGCCTTCAGCTTCCTGTGGTTCCGCGCCACCTTCCCGCGCTACCGCTACGACCAGATCATGCGCCTGGGCTGGAAGGTGTTCATCCCCATCACGATCTTCTGGATCTTCGTGACGGCCATCGCGGCCTACAACGAATGGTTCACGCTGGGCGCCTGAGGAAGCCATGAACCGCATCGCCAACTACCTCAAGAGCCTCATGCTGCTGGAGTTGCTCGCCGGCATGAAGCTGACCCTGGGCTACATGTTCAAGCCCAAGTACACGCTCAACTACCCGTTCGAGAAGACCCCGCAGTCGCCGCGCTTCCGCGGCCTGCACGCGCTTCGCCGCTACCCGAACGGCGAGGAGCGCTGCATCGCCTGCAAGCTGTGCGAGGCGGTCTGCCCGGCGCTGGCCATCACCATCGATTCGGAGCCGCGCGCCGACGGTTCGCGCCGCACCACGCGCTACGACATCGACCTGTTCAAGTGCATCTTCTGCGGCTTCTGCGAAGAGAGCTGCCCGGTCGACTCCATCGTC
>NZ_JAYSEG010000020.1:0-53975 GCF_041913985.1 Arenimonas sp. | reverse complement strand
GGACGGCTCCGAGTGGAGAACCGTACCGATCTGAACAAGACAGTTGCTCCTACAATGGCATGGGCCTCACTCCAGGAAGATCAGGAAGGCCGCGACCACGATCAGCGCGAAGCCCGCCACGTGGTTCCACTTGATCTGCTCGCCCAGGTACCAGACCGAAAAGCCGGCGAAGACGAGCAGGGTGATGATCTCCTGCATGCCCTTGAGCTGCGGCGCGGTGTAGACCGCGTGGCCGAGCCGGTTCGCCGGCACCTGCAGGCAGTACTCGAAGAAGGCGATGCCCCAGCTGGCGAAGATCACGATCCAGATCGGGCTGGTCTTGAACTTCAGGTGCCCGTACCAGGCGAAGGTCATGAAGACGTTCGAGGCCAGGAGCAGCAGGACCGGGGTCAGGTAGGCGCCAAGGTTGGGCATGGGCGAGGGGCCGGATGGGGGTGGGGAAGGGGGCTGGGCGGCGGGGCCGGAGGCCGTATAGCCTAGCCTTGACGCGGCCTTGGCGGCGGCTTCACACCCGGCTCACCGGTCGGGAGGTCTACTCTTCACAAAGCTGAAGACATGTTCTTCACATCCCAAGGAGAGACCCATGCGACGCGATGACCCGGCCGGCCTGATCCTCGTGGTCGAGGACAACCGAAACCTGTCCGAGATGGTGGGCGAGTACCTCGAGTCCAAGGGCTTCGGGGTGGACTATGCCGGCGACGGCATGGACGGCTACCGCCTCGCCGCCGACAACAGCTACGACGTGATCGTGCTGGACCTGATGCTGCCGCGCCTGGACGGCCTGGAAGTGTGCCGCCGCCTGCGCAACGAGGCCAAGAAGTCCACGCCGGTGCTCATGCTCACCGCCCGCGACACCCTCAACGACAAGGTCGTGGGCCTCGAGGCCGGCGCCGACGACTACCTCGTCAAGCCCTTCGCCATCCAGGAGCTCGAGGCCCGCGTGCGCGCGCTCATCCGCCGCGACCGCCGCCAGGTCAGCGCCGAGGTGCTGAAGGTGGCCGACCTGGTGCTCGACACCGCCAGCCTGCGCGTCACCCGCGCCGGCCAGGAGATCCAGCTCTCGCCGATCGGCCTGCGCCTGCTCACCATCCTGATGCGCGAGTCGCCGCGCGTGGTCACCCGCCGCGACATCGAGCGCGAGATCTGGGGCGACGGCCTGCCCGATTCCGACACCCTGCGCAGCCACCTGTACAACCTGCGCAAGGCCATCGACCGGCCCTTCGACCGACCGCTGCTGCACACCGTGCAGACCGCCGGTTACCGCATCGCCGACCTCGACGCGCCGCCCGCCGGCTGACCCGGACCGCCAGGATGCCCACCTCCCGCAACGGACTGCGCCGGAAGATCTGGGTCGCCTTCATCCTGCAGGCGGCGGCGATCAGCTTCGCCGCCGTGCTGGGTGTGTACGGCGCCTCGGCCGTGCTCAAGCACGTGCTGATCCAGCAGGCGCTGCAGCAGGAGGCCGCGCACTACTGGCAGCGGCTGCAGGCCAACCCGGGCGCGGACGTGCCCGACACCTACAACATGACCGGCTACCTGGTGCCGGCCGGTGGCGACACGTCCAAGGTGCCCGCCAACATCCGCGAACTGCCGCTGGGCTTCCACAGCCTCTCGCGCGCGCAGGGCGGTTCGCTGGTGCTGGTGGAGCAGGACAGCCGCGGCCACCGCCTGTTCCTGCTGTTCAAGCAGGAGCAGGTGGACAGCCTGGCCTTCTGGTTCGGCATGGCGCCGCTGGCGATCGTGCTGGTGGTGATCTACGTGATCGCCTGGTCCACCTACCGCGCCTCCAAGCGCGCGGTGTCGCCGGTGATCTGGCTGGCATCGCAGGTGCAGCGCTGGGACCCGAAGCGGCCCGAGTCGGCGATCCTGCGCCCGGAAAACCTGCCCACCGACGTCGAGGGCGAGACCCTGGTGCTGGCCTCGTCGCTGCACGATTTCGCCAGCCGTATCGAAAGCTTCGTCGAGCGCGAGCGCGACTTCACCCGCGACGCCTCGCACGAACTGCGCACGCCGCTCACCGTGATCCGCGTCGCCGGCGACATGATGGCCGGCGACGACAGCCTCTCGCCGATGGCGCGCAAGGCCCTGGGCCGCATCCAGGGCGCCGGTCGCGACATGGAGGCGCTGATCGAGGCCTTCCTGATCCTGGCCCGCGAAGGCGACACCGGCCTGCCCGACGACGACTTCGACGTTTGCGACGTGGTGCGCGACGAGGTGGACAAGGCCCGCCTGCTGCTGGCCGGCAAGCCGGTCGAGATCCGCTGCGTGCAGGAGCAGGCCTTCCACCTGCACGCGCCGGCGCGGGTGCTGTCGGTGCTGCTGGGCAACCTGCTGCGCAACGCCTGCCACTACACCGACGCCGGCAGCATCACGGTCACGGTGCGGCGCGGTTCGATCTCGGTGGCCGACACCGGCGTGGGCATGACCGCGGAGGAACTGGCGCGCGTGTTCGAGCCCTTCTTCCGCGGCGGCGACCGCAAGAAGGACGGGCAGGGCATCGGCCTGTCCATCGTGCAGCGCCTGAGCCAGCGCTACGGCTGGCCCGTGCGGCTCGAGAGCGAGCCGGGCCACGGCACCACCGCCACCGTCAGCTTCCCCAACCACAGACCCGCGGCCTGAGCGGCGGCGGCGCGGTCAACCGATCGCGCCCCGCGGCGTTCGTGCCGCTTTGAGCCAAGAAAATCCGGAGTCCGAATGCCTGCCGCCCGCCCCCGTTCCTGGATCCGACTCGCCGCGATCTACGCCGGCGTGGCCGCCCTCGTGCTGGCCGGCTGGTGGTGGCTGGGCCGCGAGGCGCCGCAGGCGGGTTACCGCACCGCCACGGTCGAGCGCGGCGACGTGCGCGTGGTGATCTCGGCCACCGGCACGCTGCGCGCCACCACCACGGTGGACGTGGGTTCGCAGGTGTCGGGCCAGGTGCTGGAAGTGCTGGTGGACTTCAACGACCGCGTCACCCGCGGCCAGCCGATCGCGCGGCTCGACCCGGCGCCGTTCCAGACCCGTCTGCAGCAGGCCGAGGCCGACCTGGCCAGCGCCCGCGCCTCGGTGAACGAAGCCCGCGCCACGCTGAAGAACGCCGAGGCCGACCACGCCCGCAAGGCCGACCTGGTCTCGCGCCAGCTGATCGCCCGCAGCGAGGCCGACCTGGCCCTGGCCGCGCGCGACCAGGCCCGCGCCCGCGTGGTCTCGGCCGAAGCCGCCGTGCTGCAGCGCCAGGCCGCGGTGGACAACGCGCGCCTGGACGTGGAGTACACCGAGATCCGCTCGCCGGTGGACGGCGTGGTGCTGCTGCGCGACATCGAACCCGGCCAGACCGTGGCGGCCAGCTTCCAGACGCCGGTGCTGTTCCAGATCGCCGAAGACCTGTCGCAGATGCAGATCGACCTGAGCGTGGACGAGGCCGACGTGGGCCAGATCCACGAGGGTCTGGGCGTGTCCTTCACCGTCGACGCCTTCCCCGACCGCCAGTTCACCGGCGAGGTGAAGCAGGTGCGCCTGGCCGCGACCGCCATTTCCAACGTGATCAGCTACCCGGTGGTGGTGCAGGTGCAGAACGCCGACCTGAGCCTGCTGCCGGGCATGACCGCCAGCGCCGAGATCGTGGTGAGCCGCCGCGACGGCGTGCTGCGGGTGCCGAACGCGGCCCTGCGTTATTCGCCGCAGGACGGCGGGGGCGCGGCGCCGGCCGCCGGCGGTGGCCGCGGCGGGCTGGTGAACGACCTGCCGGCGCTGGCCGCGGAGCTGTCGCTCACGCCGGCGCAGCAGGCCGCCTTCGACCAGGCCCTGGCCCAGGTGCGCGAACGCGCCGCGGCGCGCGCCAGCGCCGCACGCGCGGGTGGCACGCAGGGCGGCCCGCCCATGGGAGGCAACGCCGGTGGCGCCACGGCCGGCGCGCCTTCGGCCGAGGCGATGCGTGCGCGCATGGCCGAGGCCCTGGCGCGCAGCTTCGCCGAATTCCGCGACGGCCTGGACGCCGGCCAGCGCGAGCGCTGGGACGCCGGCCTGCGCACGCTCGCCACCGCGCGCCGCGGCCAGCTGTGGGTGCTGCGCGACGGCCAGCCGCAGGCCGTGCCGGTGCGCCTGGGCGTTTCCGACGGCACCGTCACCGAGGTGTCGGGCGTGGAGGAAGGCCAGGTCGTGGTGACCGGGCAGGAACGCCCGGCGCAATGAGCCCGCGTCCCCCGCTCATCGAAACCCGCGGCCTGGGCAAGGTTTACGCCGCGGGCACCGCCGCCGAGGTGGTGGCGCTGCGCGGCGTCGACCTGCGCGTCGAGCACGGCGAGTTCCTGGCCATCATGGGCGCCTCCGGCTCGGGCAAGTCCACGATGATGAACCTCATCGGCTGCCTCGATACCCCGACTTCGGGCACCTACCTGTGCGACGGCGTGGACGTGGCCAGCCTCGACGCCGCCGGCCGCGCTCGCCTGCGGCTGGAGAAGATCGGCTTCGTGTTCCAGGGCTTCAACCTGCTGGCGCGCCAGACCGCGCTGGAGAACGTGATGATGCCGCTGGTGTACGCCGGCGTGCCGGTGGCCGAGCGCGAGCCGCGCGCCCGCGAGGCCCTGGCCCAGGTGGGCCTGGCCGACCGCGCCGGGCACAAGCCGAGCGAACTTTCCGGCGGCCAGCAGCAGCGCGTGGCCATCGCCCGCGCGCTGATCAACCAGCCGCCGCTGCTGCTCGCCGACGAACCCACGGGCGCGCTCGATTCGCGCACCAGCGAGGAGATCATGGCGCTGTTCGAGCGCCTGCAGGCCGGCGGCCGCACCATCATCATCATCACCCACGAGCAGCCGGTGGCCGACCACGCCGACCGCATCGTGGTGATGCACGACGGTGAACTGCACGAACAGGGCTGGCACGCCCCGGGGAAGGGAAAATGACGCTCTCCGACGTGATGCGTTCGGCGGTGTTCTCGCTGCGCGGCAACTGGCTGCGCAGCATCCTCACCGCGCTCGGCGTGATCATCGGCATCGCCGCGGTGATCGTGATGGTGTCGGTGGGGCAGGGCACCCAGGCCGAGCTGGACAACATGATCTCCAAGCTCGGTTCGAACCGGCTCGAGGTGTTCGGCGGCTCCGCGCGCGGGCCGGCGCGCGGCGGCGCCGGCAGCCAGGCCAGCCTGACCGACGGCGACGCCCGCGCCATCCGCGACGAGATCGCCGAGGTGCAGTACGTGGCCACCTCGGTGTCCGGCGGCGGCCAGGTGGTGTACGCCGAGAGCAACTGGTCCACCCGCTGGGAAGGCGTGAACGCCGACTACTTCCCGGTCAACGACTGGCAGCTGGCGCTGGGCGAGGAGTTCACGCCGCGCGACTACAGCGCCGCCAACAAGGTGGTCATCCTGGGCGAAACCGTGCGGCGCGAGCTGTTCGGCGACGCCGACCCCATCGGCGCCACCATCCGCATGGGCCGGGTGCCGCTGCGCGTGGTGGGCGTGCTCGAGGCCAAGGGCCAGGGCAGCTGGGGCCAGGACAGCGACGACATCATGCTGGTGCCGCTGGAAACCGGCCGGCGCCGGCTGGCCGCGGCCACCGCCGCGGTGGCCGCGAATGTGTCCGGGGCCGCGCTGGCGCCGCGCCAGGCCGACGTGGTGCAGCGCATCTCGGTGGGCGTGGGCCGCGCCGAGGACCTGGCCTTCGTCGAGGAAGAGCTCAACGCCCTGCTGCGCCAGCGCCACCGCATCGCGCCCGGGGCCGAGGACGACTTCGCCGTGCGCAACATCGCCGAGATCGTCAGCACCCGCACGCAGACCACGCGGCTGATGTCGCTGCTGCTGGGCGCGGTGGCGAGCATTTCGCTCATCGTCGGCGGCATCGGCATCATGAACATCATGCTGGTGTCGGTCACCGAGCGCATCCGCGAGATCGGCCTGCGCATGGCCGTGGGCGCGGGCCCGCGCGAGATCCAGCAGCAGTTCCTGGCCGAGGCCATGCTGATCTCGCTGGGCGGCGGCGCCATCGGCATCGCGCTGGGCGTGGCCGGCGCGCTGCTGGCCAGCAAGTTCGGCGCGTTGCCGGTGCAGCTCGACCTGCAGGTGGTGGGCATGGCCACCGGCTTCTCGGTGGCCACGGGCCTGTTCTTCGGCTACTACCCGGCCCGCAAGGCCGCGCGGCTCGACCCGATCGAGGCGCTGCGCCACCAGGGGTAGACTGGGGGCCTGGTTTCCCAACGAGGTCGCCCACGCCATGATCCGTCCGCTCCTGCTGGCCCTTGGAATCGCCGCCATGCCCGTCGTCGCCGCCGAACCGCCTACCGCGCTGGTCATCCACGGCGGCGCCGGCGTGATCGAACGCGCCTCGCTGTCGCCGGAAGACGAGAAGACCGTGCGCGCCGAGCTCGACCGCGCCCTCGACGCCGGCCACGCCGTGCTGCGCGAGGGTGGCAGTGCGCTCGACGCGGTCAGCGCCGCGGTGCATGTGCTGGAAGAATCGCCCTGGTTCAACGCCGGCAAGGGCGCGGTGTTCAACGCCGACGGCGGCCATGAGCTCGATGCGGCCATCATGGAAGGCCACACCCGCCGCGCCGGCGCCGTGGCTGGCGTGCGCACCGTGCGCAACCCCATCAAGCTGGCGCGCGCGGTGATGGAGCACTCGCCGCACGTGATGCTGGCGGCCGGCGGGGCCGAGAAGTTCGCCGACAGCCGCCCCGAGATCGAGCGCGTGGCGCCGGACTGGTTCGACACGCCGCATCGCCGCAAGCAGCTGGAACAGGCGCAGCAGCACGAGCGGGCCGGCCACGCCGCCGCGCCCGGCACCTATTTCGGCACGGTCGGCGCGGTGGCGCTGGACAAGCAGGGGCGCATCGCCGCCGCCACCTCCACCGGCGGCATGACCAACAAGCGCTGGGGCCGCATCGGCGACGCGCCGATCATCGGCGCCGGCACCTGGGCCGACGAGAACTGCGGCGTGTCGGGCACCGGCTGGGGCGAGTTCTACATCCGCTCCGCCGCCGCGCATGACATCTGCGCGCGCGTTTCCTACCGCGGCGACGCGCTGTCGGCGGCCGCCGAGGAAGTGATCAACGGCATCGTGCCGAAACTGGGCGGCGACGGCGGCGCCATCGCCCTCGACCGCCACGGCAACATCGCCATGCCCTTCAACACGTCGGGCATGTACCGGGGCTGGGTGAAGCCCGACGGCACCCGCGGCACCGCCATCTTCAAATAAATCGAACCAGGTTCATTTTATTGAACCTGGTTCGTTTGGTTCAGAAGCCGCGGTCGCCGGAGAGGATGCCGCCGAGGCCGCCGAGCACGGAGCCTTCGTCGCGGCTGCCGCCCTTCTGGTAGGCGGCGCTGAGCATGCGGCCGGCCAGGCGCGAGAACGGCAGCGACTGGATCCACACCTTGCCCGGGCCGGTCAGCGTGGCCAGGAACACGCCTTCGCCGCCGAACAGCATCGACTTCACGCCGCCGACCGGCTTGATGTCGAAGTTCACCGTGCTTGTCATGGCCACCACGCAGCCGGTGTCCACGTCCAGGCGCTCGCCCGGGCGCAGCTCGCGCTCGACGATGGTGCCACCGGCGTGCACGAACACCAGGCCGTCGCCGGTGAGCTTCTGCATGATGAAGCCCTCGCCGCCGAACAGCGCCGTCATCACCTTCTTCTGGAAGAACAGCCCGATCTGCACGCCGCGCGCGGCGCACAGGAAGCTGTCCTTCTGGGCGATGATGGTGCCGCCGTAGTTCGACAGCGTCATCGGCACGATGGTGCCGGGGTAGGGCGCCGCGAACGCCACCTTGGCCTTGCCGCTGCCGCCGGCGTGCGAGAACACCGTCGTGAACAGGCTCTCGCCGGTGACCAGGCGCTTGCCCGCGCCGACCAGCTTGTCCATGAAGCCGCCGCCCGACGAGGCCGCGCCGTCGCCGAACACGGTTTCCATGTTCACGACCGAATCCTTGTACATCATCGAACCAGCCTCGGCGACGGCGCTTTCGCCCGGGTCGAGCTCGATCTCGACGAACTGCATGTCCTCGCCGTAGATCTTGTAGTCGATCACGTCGCTGCGCTGCCCCCCGCCCATCGCGACCGGCGGCGGCACCGGCACGGGCATGCCGCCCGGCGCCGATTCCGCGCGCAGCTCGGCGCAGGCGCTGATGGGAATCCACTCCGCGAAGCCCTGGCGCCAGCAGTGGCCGCCCGGGTTGGCGGCCGCCTGGGCGACGGCGGCGGCATGGTCGAGCGGGCCCATCTGCTGGCCGTTGTAGCTGAGGTACCACTGGTGCATGGCGTTCTCCGTGGGGGTCGGGGAAGGGTCAGGCCGCGTCCACGCCCAGCTGGGCGTGGATGTCGCGGCGGGCGGCGTCGTCGAGCTGCAGCTGGCCGGCCAGGCGGTCGAGGAAGGCGCGCTCCTCGGCGGTGTCGGCGGTGATGGCGATCAGCGCGGCGGCGTAGGTTTCCGGGCGCAGGTGCGCGGGCGTGCGCACCACCAGCTGTTCGAGCGTGAAGGGCGCGCGGATCTCGGCGTCGAGCGCCTCGATCTCCTCGGCGTCCAGGCCAGCCTCGCGGGCGCGGCCCAGGATGGCTTCGCGCTCCTGCGCGTCCATCAGGCCGTCGGCGTGGGCGGCGGTGATCATGGCGCGCAGCAGGTGCATGGCCTGCTCGGTGCGCACCGCCACCTGGGCCGCCGCCATCGGCGGGGGCGGCGGCATCGCGGCGCCGGCAGGCGGCGGCGGGGGCATGGCCGCCCCGGGGCCGGCCATCGGCTGCGGCGCGGCGCCGGGCTTGTTCTGGTAGTGCTCGAAGGCCGCCATGGCCACGCCCAGCAGGCCCAGGCCCAGCTGGGCCTTGGTGCCGGTGGACATGCTGCCCATCATCCCGCCCAGGCCCGACGACTTGCCGCGCTTGCGCTTGTGGCCTCCCAGCTGGCCGCCGAGGGCCTGGCCCATCAGCTGTCCCAGCAGGCGTTCGGCGTTGAACATGCGTGTCTCCCTGGTGTGTGCCCCGATTGTGGGAATGGTGGGGTGGACGGCCCCAGTGCACAAGGTCAGGGGCCCGCCATACCGGGCGGGAGTATGGGATGTGGCAGAATGGCGGCCTTCCAAGGTTTCACGCGCCCTCCATGGCCGACAGCTCCGGCACCCACGCACCGCGCAGTCCGTTCCGTGTCTGGCAGGCCTTCCTGTGGTCCATGCAGGGGCTGCGCGCGACCTGGGAAGTCGAGTCGGCCTTCCGCCTCGAGGTCTACCTGTTCCTGGTGCTGGCGCCGCTGGGCCTGTGGCTGGGCGCCGACGGCGTCGAGCGGGTGCTGCTGGTGGCGCCGCTGCTGGGCGTGCTGGTGGTCGAGGTGCTCAACTCGGCGGTCGAGGCGGTCGTGGACCGCTGGGGCCCCGAGCACCACGAGCTGGCCGGCCGCGCCAAGGACATGGGCTCGGCCGCGGTGTTCCTGGCCGACATGAACGTGTTGCTCTGCTGGGGCCTGGTCCTCGGCCCCCGCTATCTCTGACCTGGAACTTCTTCGATGGAATGGTTGTTCAGCACTGAAATCTGGGTCGCGCTGCTGACCCTGGCCACGCTCGAGATCGTGCTGGGCATCGACAACCTGGTCTTCATCTCGATCGCCGTCAGCCGGCTGCCGCCCGAGCAGCGCCCGCGCGCCCGCAAGTTCGGCCTGGCCCTGGCCTGCGTCACCCGCATCCTGCTGCTGCTGTCGCTGGCGTTCCTGGCCAGCATGCAGAACAACCTGTTCTCGCTGTTCGGCATGGACTTCTCCGTGCGCGACCTGGTGCTGATCGCCGGCGGCCTGTTCCTGCTGGTGAAGGGCACCATGGAAATCCACGACTCGGTCGAGGGCCGCGGCGAGGAAGAGGACATCGGCACCAAGCCCTCGGCCGTGTTCGGCTACGTCATCGCCCAGATCGCCATCATCGACATCGTGTTCTCGCTCGACTCGGTGATCACCGCGGTGGGCATGGTGGACAACCGCTGGGTGATGGTGGGCGCCATCCTGATGGCGGTGGCGGTGATGCTGTTCGCGGCCAACCCCATCGGCGACTTCATCGACCGCCACCCGACCGTGAAGATGCTGGCCCTGAGCTTCATCATCCTGGTGGGCGTGGCGCTGATCGCCGACGGCTTCGATTTCCACATCGACCGCAAGTTCCTGTACTTCGCGATGGCCTTCTCGGCCGGCGTGGAGACGCTGAACATCCTGTCGAAACGGAAACAGAAGCGGCCGGGCTGAGCCCGGCCGAACGCGCCATGGCGGACACGCCCGACTACCCGGCCCTGGTGCTGCGCCGCGGCGAAGAGCGCCGCCTGCGCGCCGGCCACCTGTGGGTCTTCAGCAACGAAGTGGACGTGGCGCGCACGCCGCTCACCGCTTTCGCGCCGGGCCAGCCCGTCTGGATCGTCGACGCCGCCGGCAAGCCGCTGGGCACCGGCTACGTGAACCCGTCCACGCTGATCGCCGCCCGCCTGGTGGACCGCGCCGGCCACGCGCTCGACCGCTCGCTGGTGGTGCACCGGCTCAAGGTGGCGCTGGCGCTGCGCGAGCGCCTGTACCCCGAACCCTGGTACCGCCTGGTGTTCGGCGAGAGCGACGGCCTGCCCGGCCTCACCGTCGAGCGCTTCGGCGACGTGGTCGTGGCCCAGGCCACCACCGCCGGCATGGACCGCCTGCGCGACGAGGTCACCGCCGCGATCCTGAAGGTGCTGTCGCCTGCCGCCCTGATGTGGAAGAACGACAGCGGCGCCCGCGCCATCGAGGGCCTGGGTGAATCGGTGGAGCTGGTGCACGGCCGGCTCGACGGCCCCACCGTGGCGCGCGAGGGCGGCCTGGACTTCCTGTGCGACCTGCGCGAAGGCCAGAAGACCGGCTGGTTCTACGACCAGCGCGCCAACCGCGACCGCCTGGCGCCCTACGTGAAGGGCGCGCGCGTGCTCGACGTGTTCAGCTACCTGGGCGGCTGGGGCCTGCGCGCCGCCGGTTTCGGCGCCGCCGAGGTGGACTGCGTGGACGTCTCGGCCCGCGCCGTGGACGGCATCCGCGCCAACATCGCCCGCAACGGCTTCGGCGACCGCGCCCGCGCGCACGCCGCCGACGCCTTCGAGTTCCTGCGCAGCGCCCGCGCCGAGCGCCGCAAGTGGGACGTGGTCATCCTCGACCCGCCGGCCTTCGTGAAGCGCAAGAAGGACTTCAAGGAAGGCAGCCTGGCCTACCGCCGGCTCAACGAGCTGGGCATGCAGGTGCTCGAGCGCGACGGCATCCTGGTCACCTGCTCGTGCAGCCACCACATGCCGCGCGAGGCCCTGGTGGACGGCCTGCAGGCCGGCGCCCGGCACCTGGACCGCCAGGTGCAGCTGCTCGAGCCGCTGTCGCAGTCGCCCGACCACCCGGTGCACCCGGCCATCCCCGAAACCGACTACCTCAAGGGCGTCATCGCCCGCGTGCTGCCGGCCTAGCCGGGGCGGGGCGGGGGCGGCAAACTAGCGGCATGACCTTCCTGCACGACATCGATCCGCTGGCCGTGTCCCTCCCGGTCTGGCCGCATGGCATCCACTGGTACGGGCTGATGTACGCCCTGGCCTTCTTCGTCGCCTGGCGGCTGGGCCGCGGCCGCGCGCGCGCCGGGCGCCTGCCGGGCGTGAACGACGAGGGCTTCGACGACCTGCTGTTCTACGGCATGCTCGGCGTGGTGCTGGGCGGGCGCATCGGCTACGTGCTGTTCTACGCCTTCGACGCCTTCCTGGCCGACCCGCTGATGCTGCTGCGGGTCAACGAAGGCGGCATGAGCTTCCACGGCGGCCTGCTTGGCGTGATGGCCGCGGCGGCCTGGTGGACGCGCAAGCACCGCCTGCACTACTTCGACACCATGGACTTCGTCGCGCCGCTGGTGCCGGCGGGCCTGGGCTTCGGGCGGCTGGGCAATTTCATCGGCGGCGAGTTGTGGGGCAAGCCCACCGACGGCAGCTGGGGCGTGGTGTTCCCGTCCAGCCTGCCGGCGGAATACGCCGCGCTGCCGGCCGAGCAGCTGCGCGCGCTGCACGCCAGCGGCGCGCTCGACGGCTTCGCGCGGCATCCTTCGCAGCTCTACCAGGCCTTCCTGGAGGGGCTGGTGATGCTCGTCGCGCTGCTGTGGTTCTCGCGCAAGCCGCGGCCGCGCTACGCGGTGTCGGGGCTGTTCGCGCTGCTCTACGGCCTGTTCCGGTTCGCGGTGGAGTTCGTGCGCGAACCCGACGCGCACCTGGGCTACCTGGCCTTCGGCTGGCTCACCATGGGCCAGCTGCTGTCGCTGCCGCTGGTGGCGCTGGGCCTGTTCCTGCTGTGGCTGTCGCGGCGCTCGCCCACGCTGGCGCCCGCGCCGCCCGCCGCCACCCCGGAGAAGGCCTGATGCGCCAGTACCTCGACCTGCTGGGCCACGTGCTCGAACACGGCACGCTGAAGGCCGACCGCACCGGCACCGGCACCCGCTCGGTGTTCGGCTGGCAGATGCGCTTCGACCTGGCGGAAGGCTTCCCGCTGGTCACCACCAAGAAGCTGCACCTGCGCTCGATCATCCACGAGCTGCTGTGGTTCATCCGCGGCGAAACCAACATCGGCTACCTGCGCGAGAACAAGGTCAGCATCTGGGACGAGTGGGCCGACGAGAACGGCGAGCTCGGCCCGGTGTACGGCAAGCAATGGCGGCGCTGGACCGGCTCCGACGGCCGCGAGGTGGACCAGCTGCGCTGGGTGGTGGACGAAATCCAGCGCAACCCGGATTCGCGCCGGCTCATCGTCAGCGCCTGGAACGTGGCCGAGCTGCCGCAGATGGCGCTGATGCCCTGCCACACGCTGTTCCAGTTCTACGTGGCCGACGGCAAGCTCAGCTGCCAGCTCTACCAGCGCTCGGCCGACATCTTCCTGGGCGTGCCCTTCAACATCGCCAGCTACGCGCTGCTCACCCACATGGTGGCGCGCCACTGCGGCCTGGGCGTGGGCGACTTCGTGCACACGCTGGGCGACGCGCACCTGTACAGCAACCACGTCGAGCAGGCGCGCGAACAGCTCTCGCGTTCGCCGCGGCCGCTGCCGAAGCTGGTGCTGGCGCCGGAAGCGCGCGACCTGTTCGCGATGCGCTACGAAGACATCGCCATCGAAGGCTACGACCCGCACCCGGCCATCAAGGCGCCGGTGGCGGTGTGAGCGCGGCGCCGGCCCTGCGCCTGGTGGCGGCGCTCGACCGCGCGCGTGGCATCGGCCGCGGCAACGAGCTGCCCTGGCGCCTGCCCGACGACCTGCAGCGCTTCAAGGCGCTCACGCTGGGCAAGCCGCTGCTGATGGGGCGGCGCACCGCCGAGTCGCTGGGCCGCGCCCTGCCGGGCCGGCGCAACCTGGTGCTGACGCGCTCGAACCAGGTGCCGTTCGCCGGCATGGAAGCCGTGGCCTCGCTGGACGAGGCGCTGGACCTGGCCGGCGGGAGCGAGCTGATGGTGATCGGCGGCGGCGAGGTGTACGCGCTGGCGCTGCCGCGCGCCAGCCACCTGCACCTGACCCACGTGGACACCGTGGTGGCCGACGCGGATGCGTTCTTCCCGGCCTTCGATGCGACGGAATTCGAGGTGACGGCGCGCGAGCCGCGGCCCGCCGGCGCGCGCCACGCCTTCGCCTTCGAGTTCGTGGACTACCGCCGCCGCGGGTTTACTGGCTGACGTAGTCCGTCGCGCCCTCGAGGCCGAGGTGGCGCAGGGCGCGCAGGTCATTCTCGAGCTGGGCGTAGCGCGCGGCCTTTTCCACCGGCATGCCGGCGCGATTGAGCCGGCCGAAGGTGGCCTCGATCAGCTCGGCCTCGTCGGTGTCGAGCGCCAGCAGGTCTTCGGCCAGGTCGGCGCGGTCGCCGTCGTCGAAGTCGTTCGCCGCCATCTTCTCGGCGCGTTCGCGCAGCAGCTCGGCGCGACGCTCGAGCAGGTCGGCCAGCGCGGACTGGTGCGCGTCGTAGAGCGGCCAGAAGGTGGCCGCTTCCTCCGGCGTGAGCGCCAGCTGGCGGGAGATGAAGATCTGCTTGCCCGGGGCCACGGCTTGCTGCAGCGCCTGCGCGCGAGCCACCGCGCGCTGGTCGGCGGCGGCGTCCTGGGCCTGGGCGGTGCCGGCGAGGGCCAGCGCGGCGGCCAGGGCCAGCGAGGTGAGGGATCGGGTCATGGTGGTCCTCCTGGTCATCAGTCGTCGCCCCGGGGCGCGTTGTCGGGCGGGTCGCGGCCGGGCACCTGGTGCAGGCGCAGTTCCGGCCCGAGTTCCATCGCGGTGAGCTTGCCGCCCCAGACCGCGCCGGTGTCGATGGCGTACACGCCCAGGCCCATGAACAGGCCCAGCGTGGACCAGTGGCCGAACACCACCGGCATCTCCCGCGGCGCGTGCCCGGGCACTTCGTACCAAGGGTACATGCCGGGCTTCTGGGTGCCGGGGCGGCCCTTGTCGTCGAAGCCGATGCGGCCGCCGGGCGTGCAGTAACGCAGGCGCGTGAAGACGTTGATGATGGCGCGGTGGCGGTCGACGCCGGTGAGCTTGGGCGACCAGGCCGGCTTGTCGCCGTACATGTTCTTCACCAGCTTGAAGAAGCCGTCGCCGCGCAGCTTTTCCTCGACCTCGCGGGCGCGGGCCTCGGCCAGCGTGATGGTCCACTTCGGCGCCAGGCCGGCGTGCACCATGGCGAAGCCGAGCGTGCGGTCGACGTGGAAGAGCTTCTGCTGGCGCAGCCAGCCGATGAGCTGGGCCGAGTCCTCGGCGAACAGCACGCGCTGCAGGTCGGGGTTGACCTTGCGCTGGTCGGCCTCGCGGCGGGTGGAGATGGCCAGCAGCGACAGGTCGTGGTTGCCCAGCACGATGGTGCTGTGGATGGCCAGCGAGTGGATCAGGCGCAGGGTTTCCAGCGACTGGCCGCCGCGGTTCACCAGGTCGCCGCAGAACCACAGGCGGTCCACCGCCGGGTCGAAGCGGATCTTGTCGAGCAGCCGTTGCAGCGCGTCGTAGCAGCCCTGGACGTCGCCGATGGCGTAGGTGGCCATCAGTGCAGGGTCCGCGGGATGGAAAGGGTGAAGGGGTCGATCATGGCGTCGAAGCGGGTGCCGTCGTCGGCCAGCATCTGGTAGCTGCCGTGCATGGTGCCCAGCGGCGTCTCCAGCACGGCGCCGGAGGTGTATTCGAAGCTTTCGCCCGGGCGCAGCCACGGCTGTTCGCCCACCACGCCCTCGCCGCGCACTTCCTGCACCTTGCCGTTGGCGTCGGTGATGATCCAGTGGCGGCTGATCAGGCGCGCGGGCACCTCGCCCGTGTTCCGGATCTGGATGGTGTAGGCGAAGACGTAGCGGTCGTCCTCGGGGATCGACTGGTCATCGAGGAACCGGGTGGCGACCACGACCTGGATGGCGTGCAGGGGCGTGTCCATGCCCCCATTCTACGCAGGTCAGGCGGCCGGGGGCAGCGCCGCGAGGTGGTTCGCCAGGTGCTTGAATTCAGCCACTTCCAGCTGTTCGGCGCGGGCGTCGGGGCGCAGGCCGGCGGCCTCGATGTCGGCGCCCGAGCACACCAGCTGCAGCGCGTTGCGCAGGGTCTTGCGGCGCTGGCCGAAGGCGTCGCGCACCACGCGCTCGAACAGCGCCGGGTCGGTGATGCCCACCTGGTCCGCCGGCAGCGGCACCAGCCGCACCACCGCCGAGTCCACCTTCGGCGGCGGCCGGAACGCGCCGGGCGGCACGTCGAACAGCGAGGTGACGGTGCAGTAGGCCTGCAGCATCACGCTCAGGCGGCCGAACACCTTGCTGCCCGGGCCGGCGGCCATGCGGTCCACCACTTCCTTCTGCAGCATGAAGTGCATGTCCTGCACGGCGGCGGCGTGCTCGAGCGCGTGGAAGAGGATGGGCGAGGAGATGTTGTAGGGCAGGTTGCCCACCAGGCGAATCTGCCGGCCGGCGTGCTGGCCGTCGTCGGCCGCCAGCTTGCTGAAGTCCACCTGCAGCACGTCCTTGTGGATCACCGTCAGGCGGCCCAGGCCCTCGCTGGCTTCCATCAGCGGCGTGATCAGGTCGCGGTCGAACTCGATCACCGTGAGCTCGCCGTGCCTGCGCAGCAGCGGGAAGGTGATGGCGCCCTGGCCCGGGCCGATCTCGACCAGGCGGTCGCCGGGCTTCGGGTCCACCGCCAGCACGATCATGTCGATGTAGCGGCGGTCGGCCAGGAAATGCTGGCCGAGGTTCTTCTTTGGCGGCGCCTTGAAATGGCTCACGTGGGGATCCTCCGGGCGGCCAGCGTGGTGCACAGCGCCACCGCGGCGTAAAGGCTGGACGGGTCGGCGGTGCCGCGGCCGGCCAGTTCCAGCGCCGTGCCGTGGTCCACCGCGACCCGCGGGTAGGGCAGGCCGAGCGTGATGTTCACTGCCTGCTCGAAGCCCGCGTGCTTGAGCACCGGCAGGCCCTGGTCGTGGTACATGGCCAGTACCGCGTCGAAGCCGGCCAGCTTCGCGGGCAGGAAGGCGGTGTCGGCGGGCAGCGGGCCCACGAGGTCGAGGCCCTCGGCGCGCAGCGCCTGCAGGCAGGGAATGATGACGTCGAGTTCCTCGCGGCCCAGGTGGCCGTCCTCGCCCGCGTGCGGGTTCAGGCCCAGCACGGCGATGCGCGGGGTGGCGATGCCGAAGTCGCGCCGCAGCGCCGCGTGGGTGATGCGCAGCACGCGCGCCAGGCCTTCGCCGGTGATGGCGTCGGGCACGGCGCGCAGGGGCAGGTGGGTGGTGGCCAGGGCGACCCGCAGCGTGGGGTTGGCCAGCATCATCACTACGTCGGCGCCGGCCTGGCGGGCCAGCAGCTCGGTGGTGCCGGTGTAGGCGATGCCGGCTTCGTTGACCACGGCCTTGTGCACCGGGCCGGTGACCAGGCCCTGGCAGTCGCCGGACAGGCAGGCGGCCGCGGCCTGTTCCAGCGCGGCGATGACGGACGGGGCATTCGCGGGGTCGGGCTGGCCGAAGCGCACGGGCCGCGCCTGCGGCACCGGGTGGAGCGCGAGCTCGCCGGGGCCGGTGGGCTGGCCGGGTTCGCGCAGGGCCAGCGGCAGGCCGAGCGCGTGCGCGGCGGCCTGCAGGGTGCCGGGGTCGGCGTAGGCGATCAGCTCGGCCTGGCGCTCGCGCTGCGCCAGGCGCACGCACAGCTCGGGCCCGATGCCGGCCGGCTCACCCGGGACGAGGGCCAGCCGCGGTCGCATCGGCTCAGGGGGCCGGGAGGCGGCTCTCGACGTAGGCTTCCGAGCGCAGCTGGCGCAGGAAGCGCTCGAACTCTTCCTCGGCCTTGCGCTGGGCGATGATCTCGCGGGCCTGGTTGCGGCGGTTCTGCTCGGTCACGTCCTGCTCGCGAACGCCCAGGCGCTTGATGATGTGCCAGCCGGCGTCGCTCTGGAACGGACGCGAGACCTGGCCGTCCTGCAGCGCGCTGAGCTGCGAGCCCACCGCGGTGCCCCAGGCGTTGACCTGGAACCAGCCCATGTCGCCGCCGTCGTTGCGGCTAAGGGTGTCGTCGGAATTCTCGCGGGCGAGCTTGCCAAAGTCTTCGCCGGCCTGGATGCGGGCGTACAGATCTTCGGCCTTCTGGCGGGCCGCTTCGGCCGGCAGGGTCGGGGTGACGCGGATCATGATGCCCTGGGCGTTGTACTCGGTCAGGGTCTGGCGGCCCTGCTCGCGGGTTTCCACCAGCTGGATCAGCTGGTAGCCGCTGGGGCCGCGCACGGGTTCGCTGATCTGGCCCGGCTGCATCTGCTGGATCAGGCCGACGAAGGCCGGCGGGATGGCGTCGAGCGCGCGCCAGCCGATCTCGCCGCCCTCGAGCGCGTTCTGCGCGTCGGAGTAGCGGATGGCGGCGGCGCGGAAGTCGAGCTCGCCGCGTTCGATGACCGACTTGATGTCGCGCGCCTTCTTCTGGGCCAGCGCCACTTCGTCGGGCGAGGCGCCCTCGGGCAGGGCGACCACGATGTTGGCCAGGCGCACTTCCGGGCCGCCGATCTCGCGCACGGCCAGCAGCTGGTCGATCTCGGCCTCGCTCACCTGCACGCGGCTCTGCACGTAACGCTGGCGCAGGCGCTCGATCAGCAGCTCGTCGCGCAGGCTGGCGCGGAACTCCTCGTAGCTCAGGCCGTCGGCGGCCAGGCGCTGGCGCAGCTGGTCCTGGGTCATGCGGTTGCGCGAGGCGACGGTTTCGATGGCCTGGGCCAGTTCGCCGTCGCTGACGCGGATGCCGGAATCGCGGGCGCGGGTGAGCTGGATGCGGGCCAGCACCAGGCGGTCGAGCACCTGGCGCTCGAGCACGTCGCGCGGCGGCAGCTGCTCGGGGGTGTTGGCGTACTGCGCGGTGATGTTGTTCACGGCGCGGTCGAGCTCGCTGCGCAGGATCACGTCCTCGTCCACGACGGCGACGATGCCGTCCACCGCGGTGGTGGCCTGGGCCAGCGCATGGCCGGGGGCCAGGGCGGAAGACAGGGCCAGCAGGGCGGCCAGGACGGGGGTGAAGGCGTTCTTCATGCGGTTTGCGGCTCCGGCGCCACGTTTTTCAGCGGGAATAATCAAGAATAGCATCATCGAGCAGGCGGGCCGTGCTGCGGCCGAAGCTGCCGACGCCGTTCAATTCCAGCTCAAGATAGATGCCCGTGTTCTGCTCGCCGCTGAACTCGCGGACGTAGCGGCGGCCCAGCACGCGGACCGCCACGCAGCAGCTCTTCCACTCCACGCCGGCCAGGGCCTCGAGGCTCTGGTTGTCGCGCAGCGAGTAGTTCCAGCGGCCCAGCAGGCGCCAGCTGCGGTGGATGGGCAGGGCGAAGGACACGTCGGTCTGCTCGAGCAGGCCGGCGCGGTAGCGGTAGGCGGCGTTCACCACGCCGCCTTCGCCGAAGCGCCACTGGCTGCGGATGGCCGATAGCGTGGTGCGCTCGCTGTCCGGGTCCCACTGCTGGGCCAGGCCCAGGCTCCAGCGCGGGCTCAGCGACAGGCTGGCCTCGGCCACCCAGGCCGAGCCGTCGTCCGACAGCGGCGGCGCGCCCGGCACGGTGACGCGCGGGGCCTCGAAATAATGGATGCGGCCCAGGCCCACGGTGAGCAGTTCGCGGCCGTCGCCGGCGTCGAGCACGCGGCTGGTCAGGGCCAGCGTCACCTGGTCGGCGTCGCCCTGGCGGTCGGCGCCGCCGAAACGGTTGTCGCGGAACAGGCCGGGCCAGGAGAAGGTGAGCGGCTGGGTGTCGAACAGCGGCAGGTCGTCCTGGTCGCGGTAGGGCACGTTCAGGTAGTACAGGCGCGGTTCCAGCGTCTGCAGGTAGCGGCCGCCGCCGAGCTCGAAGCCGCGCTCGAAGAAGGCGCCCATGTCCAGGCTCATCACCGGCAGACTGCGGCTGGGGGCGTCGTCGCCGCCCGGCGGCACCAGGCTGTCGTCGAGCGAATAGGCGGTGTAGCGCCAGGCCAGCTGCGGCGTGGCGAACCAGGCGGCGCCGCCGAAGGGCAGGCGCACGTACGGGCGCAAGTCGACGCGGTTGCCGCCGTCGCGCTCGGCGCTCTGGAAGCGCACGGCCTCGGCGTCGATGCCCAGCTCCAGCCAGTCCGCGAACGGCCGCGTCCACTGCGCGCGCGCCGTCGGCAGGCGGCGGTAGGGCTCGCTGCCCGGGAGCAGCAGCGGGCTGGCGATCTGCCAGTCCTGCGCCGTGAGGCTGGCGCTCCACCCCAGGCCACGGCCGTAAAGGCCCATGGCGCTTTCCACCAGTGAAATGGAGGCCGTGGCCAGCGAGTCGCCGAAGTCGGCGAAGTACTGGTCGTCGCTGACGTGGTTGAGGTCGGCGGAGAAGTACCAGTGCGGCGAGAAGGTTTCGAAGTGGCGCCAGCGCGCCAGGCCGCGGTCGCGGTTGGCCAGGTCGTCGCTGGGCAGCCAGGTGGCTTCCAGCGTGCCGGCGCGCCTGCGGCCCAGGTAGCGGAACTCGCCGCCCAGCATCAGGCCGCGTTCGGCCAGCCAGCGCGGCTGCAGGGTGGCGTCGTAGTTCGGCGCCAGGTTCAGGTAGATGGGCTGTTCGTACTCGAAGCCGTTGCGGTCGTCGTAGCCCAGGGTCGGGGCCAGCAGGCCGGTGCGGCGGCGGTCGTCGGTGGGGAAGGCGATCCACGGCAGCCACAGCAGCGGCACGCCGCCAACCCGCAGGGTGGCGTTGCGCGCCGTGCCCATGCCGGTTTCCTGGTCCACCACGATGCGCGAGGCGGCGAACTCCCACTGGCGCTGGTCCGGCGGGCAGGTGGAATAGGTGCCGCCCGAGAGCGTGCCTTCCTGGCCGCGCAGCAGCACGTCGTCCGCGCGGCCGTTGCCGGCTTCGCCGTTGAACTGGTACTGCACGCCGCGCAGGCGCAGTTCGTCGGCCTTCTGGTCGCCCTCGGCCTTTTCCGCCAGCAGGCGCAGGCTGCGGTCCTGGTAGGTGACCGGGCCTTCGGTGGCGAAGCGCTCGGTGTCGTGCTCGAAGGTGAGCTTGTCGGTGCCCAGCCACTGGTCGGCGCGCTGCAGCTCGACCTTGCCGGTGAGCACCGTCACGTCCTGCTTGGAGACGTCCAGGTGTTCGGCGCTGATGTCGGTGCTGGCGCCCTCGCGCTTCGGCGCGGCCGCGTCGAGCGGTCGGTACAGCGGCAGGGTGCTGGCCGCGGGGCAGCGTTCCCAGCCGGGAAGTGCGGCGGTGTCCTCGGCGCGGGCGGCGCAGGCCATGGCCAGGCAGAGCGGAAGCAGGCGAAGGGCTGGGCGGCGCACGGCGACATCCGGGAAAAAGACGGGATAGCTTGGCCCATGCAGGCGGGGCGGGGCAACACGGCCCGCCCGGGGCGGGGCTGGCGGACTCAGGCGGCGTCGCGCAGGCCGTGCAGGTGGGCCACGCTGCAGGCGCGCAGCGCCGACAGGCTGTAGCCGCCCTCGAGCATGGACACCACCCGGCCCTGGCCGTGGCGGCCGGCCAGCGCGGCCAGCTCGTGGCTGATCCAGCGGAAGTCCTCGGGCTCGAGCGCCAGGTCGGCGAGCGGGTCGAGGCGGTGGCCGTCGAAGCCGGCCGAGACCAGCAGCAACTGCGGCTTGAAGGCCTCGAGCTCGGGCAGCAGGGTGTCGCGCCAGGCGGCGCGGAAGGCCTCGCCGCCCGAACCCGGCGCCAGCGTGGCGTTGGCCAGGTTGCCGACGCCGCGTTCGCTGGGCAGGCCGGTGTGCGGGTACAGCGGCGCCTGGTGCGAGCTGACGTACATCACGCGCGGGTCGCCGGCGAAGATGTCCTGGCTGCCGTTGCCGTGGTGCACGTCGAAGTCGGCGATGGCCACGCGGTGCAGCCCGTGCGCGTGCACGGCGTGCGCCGCGGCCACCGCGACGGAATTGAACAGGCAGAAGCCCATGGCCGTGCCGGCGGTGGCGTGGTGGCCGGGCGGGCGCACCGCGCAGAAGGCCTGGCGGGCTTCGCCGGCCATCAGCGCGTCCACGGCGGCGATGCCGGCGCCGGCGGCGCGCAGGGCGGCCTCGGCCGAGCCGGGCGACATGGCGGTGTCGTCGTCGAGCCGGCGCAGTCCGTCGGTTTCGATGTCGAGCACGGACGACACCAGCGCCTTGCCGTGCACGCGCAGCAGCGCCTCGCGGCTGGCGGCCGGCGCCTCGCGCCAGGCCAGCTGCGGGAAGGCCGCGCGCACGGCGTGCAGCACGGCCTCGAGCCGCGCCGGGCTTTCCGGGTGGCCGGGGCCGGGGTCGTGGGCGAGGCAGGCCGGGTGCGTGTAGAGCAGCACGCTCAGCCTTTGCGGCGCTCGTGGTTCCAGAGCACCTCGCCGTGGCCGCTGGCGCGCGCCAGCACGCGGGCAACCACGAACAGCAGGTCGGAGAGGCGGTTGAGGAAGCGGATGGCTTCCGGGCGCACCGCGTCGTGGTGCGAGAGCGTCACCACCTCGCGCTCGGCGCGCCGGCAGATGGTGCGCGCCAGGTGGCAGTGCGCCGCGGCCACGCCGCCGCCGGGCAGGATGAAGTCCTTGAGCGGCGGCAGGTCGGCGTTGAAGTGGTCGAGCTGGTCCTCGAGCCGCTGGATGTCGGCGTCGCCGATGGCGGCGTGGCCGGGGATGCACAGCTCGCCGCCGAGGTCGAACATCTGGTGCTGCACCGACACCAGCACGCGGCGGACTTCGTCGGGGATGTCGCAGGCCAGCACCAGGCCGATGGCCGAGTTGGCCTCGTCCACCGTGCCGTAGGCGGTGACGCGGGCGGAGTCCTTGGCGACGCGCGAACCGTCGCCGAGACCCGTGCTGCCGTCGTCGCCGGTGCGCGTGTAGATCTTCGACAGGCGGTTGCCCATGGAATCAGCGCCCGGCGTCGCGGGCGGCGGCCGGGGCGGCGCGCTGCATCAGCAGCACCAGCGCATGCACCACGGCGGCGAGGCCGACGTAGAGCGCGGTGGTGCCGAGGTAGGGCAGGAACCAGTCGGCGTAGTTCTTCGCCCAGCCGGCCACGGTGGGCGCGGCCACGCTGCTGCTGAGCCAGTAGAAGCCGCCCTGCGCGAACAGGTGGCACGCCGCCACGCCGCCGAGCACCGCCGGCGCGAGGCCGGCGAGCTGGCGCAGCGGCTGGCCCTGGCCGAAGCGGGCGAGGCCGGCGCCGGCAGCCCACAGCGCGAAGTGCGCCGGCAGCAGGAACCAGTAGCCCGGCGACACGCAGTAGTGGCTCCAGAAGCTCAGGCCCGAACCGGTGATGACGACGTAATCGACCGCCACCGCCAGCACCATCAGCGCCGGGAAGGCCCAGCGCACGCTGCCGGCCAGGTAGAAGCCGGCGATCAGGAACACCGCCCAGGACGCATCGGGCACGGCGCCGAAATGATTCAGGCGGGTCGCGGCCATCAGGACGGCGAGGGCGGCGAACAGGGCCAGGCGCGGGCGGCGGGTCAGGGTCATGGGCAGGCTTCCGGAAGGCAGGCGGACATTTTAGCGGAACTGTACCCCGGCTGCGCCGGCCGGTGGGCACGGCGCGTATCATGGGCACATGGCCAGTGAAGACGGCTTCGATTACGACATCCTGATCCTCGGCGGCGGCCTGGTCGGCAATTCGCTGGCCTGTGCGCTCGATGGCCGCGGGCTGCGGCTGGGCCTGGTCGAGGCCAGCGCGCCGCAGGCCGGCGCGCCCGGTTTCGACGAGCGCAAGCTCGCGCTCGCCGCCGCCAGCCTCAATGCCCTGGGCGCGCTCGGCGTGCTGCCGCGCCTGGCCACGCCGCCGGCGCCCATCCGCCGCATCCACGTCAGCCGCGCCGGCGATTTCGGCGCCGTGCGCCTGGAAGCCAGCGAGCACGGCCGCGAGGCCTTCGGCGGCGTGGTGCTGGCGCGCGAACTCGGCCAGGCGCTGGAATCGCGCGTGGACGACGTGGCCGGCTTGGTGCGCCACCGCCCCGCGAAGGTGGTGGCGGTGCAGCCGGACGTCGACGGGCCGCGCGTGCGCATCGAGGAGGCTTCGGGTGTGCGCGAATTGCGCGCGCGCCTGCTGGTGGCCGCCGACGGCACCCGTTCGCTGGCGCGCGCCGCCTTCGGCATCGGCGCCGACGAACATGACTACGGCCAGACGCTGGTCGTGTGCAGCCTCGGCACCGACCGCGCGCCCGACGGCACCGCCTACGAGCGCTTCACCGCGACCGGCCCGGTGGCGCTGCTGCCGATGGCCGGCGGCCACTACGGCGCGATCTGCGGCGTGGCGCGCGCCGAGGCCGACGCCGTGCTGGGGCTGTCCGACGCGGCCTATGCCGATTATTTCCAGCAGCGCTTCGGCTGGCGCGCCGGGCGCGTGCGCCGGGTGGGCAAGCGCAGCGCGTATCCACTGGTGCGCGTGGTGGCCGGGCGACTGGTGGCGCCGCGCTTCGTGCTGATGGGCAACGCCGCGCAGTCGATCCATCCGATCGGTGCGCAGGGTTTCAACCTGGGCCTGCGCGACGCGCTGACGCTGGCCGAACAGCTGCACGGCGGCGACCCGGGCGCGCCCGCGCTGCTGGCCGCCTATGCCGAAGCAAGGCGCGAAGACCGCGAGCGCACCCTGGCCTTCAGCGACGGCCTGGCGCGCGCCACCGCCAACGAGGGCTTCCCCATGCACGTGCTTCGTTCCTTCGGCCTGCTCGCGCTGGGCCAGCTGCCCGGCCTGGCCGCGCCGCTGGCCGCCGGCGCCATGGGCTTCCGTGGCCAGGTGCCGGCGCTGTCGCGGGGGCGCGCATGAGCCGCCGCCACGCTTATGACCTGGTGGTGGTGGGCGCCGGCGTGGTCGGCGCGGCCGCCGCGCTGGCCGCCGCGCGCGACGGCCTGCAGGTGGCGCTGGTGGAAGCACATGCGCCGAAACCTTGGCGGGCCGACGAACCCGACCTGCGCGTCTACGCCTTCGCGCCCGACAACGCCGCGCTGCTCGCCGACCTGGGCGCGTGGAACGCCGTGCGCGAGGCGCGCGCCTGGCCATACCGGCGCATGTGCGTGTGGGACGCGGCCGGCGGCGGCGAACTGTGCTTCGACGCCGACGCGCTGGGGCGCACCGAACTCGGCCACATCGTCGAAAACGGCCTGCTGGTGGACCGGCTCTGGGCCGCCTGCGGCCGCGAGGCCGGCCTGTCGGTGTTCTGCCCCGACAAGGTGGAAGCCATTCGCCAGGACGCACAGCACGCGACGCTCGTGCTGGCCGGCGACCAGGAGCTGCGCGCGAAGCTGGTGCTCGGCGCCGACGGCGCGGCCTCGAAGGTGCGCCAGCTCGCCGGCCTCAACGCCGAGGCCCACGACTACGGCCAGCGCGGCCTGGTGGCCTTCGTCGAAACCGAAGTGCCGCACCAGGACACCGCCTGGCAGCGTTTCCTGCCCACCGGCCCGCTGGCCTTCCTGCCGTTCGCCGACGGCCGCTGTTCCATCGTCTGGAGCCTTCCCGAAGCCGAGGCCCAGCGCCTGCTCGCCGCCGACGAAGCGACGTTCCTGCGCGAACTCACCCGCGCCTTCGACGCGCGGCTGGGCGAAGTGCGCTCGGTGTCGGCGCGCGCCGCGTTCCCGCTGCGCCGCCAGCTGGCCAAGGATTACGTGGCCGGCCGCATCGTGCTGGCCGGCGACGCCGCGCACGTGGTGCACCCGCTGGCGGGGCAGGGCGTGAACCTCGGTTTGCGCGACGTGTCCGCGCTGCGCGCCGAATGGCGCCGCGCCACCGCCCACGGCGCCGACATCGCCAGCCCGCACCGGCTGGCGCGCTGGGCGCGCGGCCGCCGCAGCGACAACACCGTGGCGGCGTATTCCTTCGAAGCCATCAACCGCGCCTTCAGCAACGACGCGCTGCTGCCCACGCTGCTGCGCGGGCACGTGCTGGGCCTGGCCGGCAGGCTGCCGCCGGTGGCGCGCCTGCTGTGGAAGCGCGCGGCCGGGGCCTAGGTTTTCAGCGGGCCGCGGCCAGCGGCCAGCTCGCCAGGAGGTCATAGGCGAAACCGCCGCGCAGGTCGCTGCGCAGCAGGTGGAAGTCACGCACGTCCCAGCGCACGGGCGCCGGCAGCGGCGTGTCCGGCCAGGGCGGTTTCGCGCCGCGCTGCAAGGTGACATGCGGCACGCGTTCGCGCGCGGCGCGCACCGGCACCGCTTCCACGGCCAGTTCGCGCTCCAGCGCATCCCAAAGCGCGTGCAGCCCCGGCGGCACGGTGGTGCAGCCCAGGAAACAGGGCGCGGTGGCGATGGGGAAACCGGCGGCGCGGTCGAGCACCAGCGTGAAGGCGGACGCGTGCACGCGCGCGGCGGCACGACACGACGCGGCGACCACGGCACCGCAGTCGGCCGGGTGTTCGCCCAGGAAGGGCAGGGTCAGGTGGTAGCGGTGCGGCGGGATGCGCCGGCCGCCCCCCAGCCCGGCTTCCAGGCTGGCGGTGGCGGCGGCGATGGCCTCGCGCGTGGCCGCGTCGGGCCACAGCGCGAAGAACAGGCGGAAGCGCGGGGTGTCCGTGCCTGCCTCAGGCGGCTTCGGCCTGGCTCTTGCGCGGGCCGTGCAGCAGGGCGTGGCGGATGTGCTCGATCACCAGGTCCACTTCCTCGCTGGTGACGGCGAAGTGCGGGGTGAAGCGCAGCGAGTTGGCGCCGCCGTGGATCACGCCCAGGCCGCGCTCGCGCATGAACTCTTCGGTCGAACCGGTGCCGTAGCACTTGAAGTCGTCGGAGAGTTCGCAGGAGAACAGCAGGCCGGTGCCCTGGACCTTGGTGATCAGGCCGCCGAGCTCGCCCTTGAGCTGCTCGAGCTTGGCGATGAACTCGCGGCCGCGCTCGCGGATGTTGGCGCGCAGGGCCGGGGTGAGCTGGCCGAGCACGGTGGCGGCGATGTCGAGCGCGCGCGGGTTGGCGGTCATGGTGTTGCCGTAGGTGCCCTTGCGGTACAGGCCCTCGGCGCGGGCGTTCACCGCCAGCACGCTGAGCGGGTACTGGCCGCCGTTGAGCGCCTTGGAATAGGTTTCCATGTCCGGCGCCTCCAGGCCTTCGAAGCCCGGATAGTCGACCACCGACAGCGTGCCGTGGGCGCGCAGGCCGGCCTGGATGGAGTCGACCAGCAGCAGGGTGCCGTGGGCCTTGGTGAGCTCGCGCGCGGCGGCGTAGAACTCCGGCGGCACGGCGCGGCCCGGGTCGCCTTCGCCCATCACCGGCTCGAGGAACATGGCCTCGATGTACCAGCCGTTGGCATCGGCGTCGGCGAAGGCCTGCTTCAGGCCCTCGATCGAATACGGTTCGATGGTGATCAGCTGGTCGTTGTGGTGGCGGTAGCTGGCCAGGTGCTGCAGGTAGGTCTTGCGCGAGGAGTCGGAATACAGCGCCGGCAGCTCGGTGCGGCCGTGGAAGGCGCCCTTCACCGCGATGCGCTTAACGCGCTTGCCGGCATGGCGGCCGCCGGCGTCGGTGTGCAGCTTGGTGTTCACGTCGGCGATGCGGCCGGCCAGCGACACCGATTCCGAGCCCGAGTTCAGGCACAGGAATTTGGTGTAGGGGCAGCCGCCGCGGCTGTGGCCGATCTCGGCGCGCAGCGCGCGCGTGACGCGCAGCTGCGACAGGCTCGGGGTCATGATGTTGGCCATCACCTGCGGCCTGGCCATGGCGGCCAGCACGGCGTCGGGCGTGTGGCCGAAGCCGAGCATGCCGTAGCCGCCCGAATCGTGCAGCACGGCGCCCTTGAGCGTGACCACCCAGGGGCCGCGCGCGGCGAGCGCCACGTACGGGTTCACGTTGTCGCCAGCGTAGAAGTTCACGAAGCCGGCCTGCACGGCGTCCATCTGGGCCTGTTCGTCCAGGTCGAGCAGGTCGGCGAATTCGGTGCGGATGGCGGCGTACTGCTCGGCGGCGGCCTGCGCGGCGGCGACCAGCTCGGGGAAGCGGGCGGCGAGGCGCGTGAGCGTGGCGTCGTCGAGGCCACGGGTGCGGACGGTGCCGGCATGGCTGCGCAGCGGCTTGAGGATCTCGATCACGTTCATGCGGTTCTCCGGGCCCAAAACAAAACGCGAGGAGAGCCCTCGCGCGTCGGGTCTTGCGTTGAAAATCAAAGACTTGTGGCCGATGGTACCACCCCGCCCGGGGCGGCGTAACCCCCGGGCGTTTGAATCGGGTGTGCCGCGGGTGACAGCCGTCATGGCCGCCGGGTGACGAGGCCCACTGCCCGGCCGGGGCGGCCGCGCCGGACAGTGGCGGCACCCGAGGAGGTGCCCATGAAACCCGTTCCATCCCGTCCTTCCCCCCTGGCCGCGCTGCGCGGCGCCAGCAAGCGCTACGGCGCGCTCACCGCGCTCGACGCCGTGGACCTGGAGGTCCGCGCCGGCGAGGTGCTGGCGGTGCTGGGCGCCAACGGCGCCGGCAAGACCACCGCGCTGGGACTGCTGACCGGGCGGCTGGGCCCCGACGCGGGCGAGGCCCGCCTGTTCGGCGCCGACCCGCGCGAGCCGGCCGTGCGCCGCGGCATCGGCGTGATGCTGCAGTCCGCGGGCCTGCACGACACCGTGCGCGTGGCCGAGCACGTGCGGCTGTTCTCGAGCTACTACCCCGCGCCGCGGCCGCTGGACGAAACCCTGGCCCTGGCCGGCCTGACCGACCTGGCGCTCCGTCCCTACGGCGCGCTGTCGGGTGGCCAGCAGCGCCGCGTGCAGTTCGCGCTGGCCCTCTGCGGCCGGCCGCCGCTGCTGTTCGTCGACGAGCCCACCGTGGGCCTGGACGTGGAGGCGCGCCGCGCCTTCTGGCAGGTGCTGCGCCGGCTGCGCGACGAGGGCACGGCCATCGTGCTCACCACGCATTACCTGGAGGAAGCCGATGCGCTGGCCGACCGCGTGGTGCTGATGGCCGCAGGACGCGTGCTGGCCGAAGACACGCCCGCCGGCCTGAAGGCGCGCGCCGCCGGCCGCCGCGTGCTGGCGCGCACCGGCTTGCCGGCCGCCGCCATCGCGGCCTGGCCGGAAGTGCGCCGCGTGCAGGACCGCGACGGCCGGGTCGATGTCGCCAGCCACGACGTCGAGGCCCTGCTGCGCCGCTGGCTGGCCGCCGACGCCGGCCTGTGCGAACTGGAAGTGCGGCCGATGAGCCTCGAGGACGCCTTCCTGATGCTGACCAATCCGGAGGAGACCTGCGCATGAACACCCTGCCGATGTTCCCGGCCCGCGGCGCGCCCTCCTGGCTGCGCCTGCATGCGCTGGAAGCCTGGTACGAATTCCTGCGCGTGCTGCGCACGCCCGCCTTCGCCCTGCCCACGCTGTGTTTCCCGGTGGTGTTCTACCTGGTGTTCGCCGTGCTGGTGCCGGGCGACTGGGGCAGCGTGCACAAGGCGTCCTACCTGCTGGCCACCTACGGCGCGTTCGGCGTGATGGGGCCGGCGCTGTTCGGCTTCGGCGTGGGACTGGCGCTGGAGCGCAAGCAGGGCCTGCTCGAACTCAGGCGCGTGTCGCCGATGCCGGCGTCGGCCTACTTCCTGGCCAAGATCGCCATGAGCCTCGCGTTCGCGCTGGCGGTGGTGGGGCTGCTGGCCGCCGCCGGCACGGGCCTGGGCGGCGTGTCGCTGCCGGCGGTGGCGTGGCTGAAGCTGCTGGCGGTGCTGCTGCTGGGCACGCTGCCCTTCTGCGCGATCGGGCTGTTCATCGGCACGCTCGCGAAGGGCGAGGCGGCGGTGGCCATCGTCAACCTGGTCTACCTGCCGCTGTCGCTGCTGGGCGGGCTGTGGCTGCCGCTGAAGGTGTTCCCGGCGGCCATGCAGTCGCTGGCGGTGCTGCTGCCATCCTGGCACCTGGGCCAGATGGCGCTGGGCGCGGTGGGGCAGGCGGAGGGCGTGCGCTTCGGCCTGCATGCCGCGGCGCTGGGCGTGGCCACGGTGATCTTCCTCGTGCCCGCCGCGCTGCGGCTGCAGCGGGAATAGGCCATGGACGGCCGGGAAATCCGCTAAGGTTCGCGCCGATGGACGACCTGACCGCGCGTGCCCGCCACACCCCGCCCGGAAGCTCCGGGCGCGGCGACGTGCACGAGAATCCCTGGGTCACGCTGGCCTACCTGGTGTTCGTGTTCGTGCCGCTGTTCTTCGCGGCGGAGGCTGGGCCGCGCGCGGTACTGGCGAGCCTGGCGGCGGTGGCCGTGTTCCTGCCGCTGCACTTCCGCTTCTACCGCCCCGAAAGCCGTGGGCGCGCCTGGCTGCCGCTGGCGGTGGCGGGGGTGGGGTATGCGCTGCTGCCGTTCAACCCCGGTGGCAACACCTTCCTCATCTACGCCTGCGCGATGTGCGCCTGGGTGTTCGCGCCGCGGCGCGCGGTGGCGGTGGCGGCGCTGCTGCTGGCCGGGCTGGCGCTGGGGTATTTCCTGGTGATGCCGGCGCGCTTTGCGTTGGGCTGGTCGCTGATGGCCGCGCTGGTCGCCTCGCTGGTGCTGGCCGGCAACCTGGTGGCGCGCAGCCGGGCGCGACGTGATGCCGAGCTGCGACTCACGCAGGACGAAGTCGGGCGCCTTGCCGCCCTGGCCGAGCGCGAGCGCATCGGTCGCGACCTGCACGACCTGCTGGGCCACACGCTGTCGGTGATCGCGCTCAAGAGCGAACTGGCCGGCCGGCTGGTCGACCGCGACGCGGCCGCCGCGCGCAAGGAGATCGCCGACGTCGAAGCCGTGGCCCGCCAGGCCCTGGCCCAGGTGCGCGAGGCCGTGGTCGGCATCCGCGCCGCCGGGCTGCAGGCCGAACTGGCGGCGGCGCGCCTGGCGCTGCTGTCGGCCGAGGTCCGCCTGGACCAGCGCCTGGCGCCGGTGGCGCTGGCACCGGCGGCCGAATCGGCGCTGGCGATGGCCATCCGCGAGGCCGTCACCAACGTGCTCCGCCACGCCCAGGCGAGCCGCGTGGAGGTCGAACTTTCGGTCGCGGACGGCGAGGTGCGCCTGGCCATCAGCGACGACGGCCGCGGTGGCGCGTCCCGCCCGGGCAACGGCCTGGCCGGCATGCGCGAGCGCCTGGCCGAAGTCGGCGGCCGGCTCGAACTCGACAGCCCGGCCGGCGGCGGCACGCGCCTGCTGGCCTGGCTGCCGGCGTCCGCGCTCGAAGGGCCCGCCCCGTGATCCGCCTGGTGCTGGCCGAGGACCAGGCCCTGGTGCGCGGCGCGCTCGCGGCGCTGCTGGGGCTGGAAACCGACCTGGCCGTGGTGGCCGAGGCGGGCGACGGCGAGGCTGCCTGGCAGGCCGTGCAGCAACACCAGCCCGACCTGCTGGTGACCGACATCGAGATGCCGCACCTGACCGGCCTGGACCTGGCGTTGAGGGTGCGCGACGCCGGCCTGGCCACGCGCGTGGTCATCATCACCACCTTCGCCCGCGCCGGTTACCTGCGCCGCGCGCTCGACGCCGGCGTACGCGGCTACCTGCTCAAGGACGCGCCCTCGGCCCAGCTGGCCGCCGCGCTGCGCCAGGTGCACGCCGGCGGCCGTGTCATCGACCCGCAGCTGGCGGTGGCGGCCTGGGGCGAACAGGACCCGCTGACCGAGCGCGAGCGCCAGGTGCTGCGGCTGGCGGGCGAGGGCGTGAAGACCGCCGACATCGCCGAGCGCCTGCACCTTTCGCACGGCACCGTGCGCAACTACCTGTCCGAAGCCATCGGCAAGCTCGGCGCCGAAAACCGCATCGAAGCCTGGCGCACCGCCCGCGCCAAGGGCTGGCTGTAAGAACGGGGTCAGGTTCACTTCCAGCCGGCGTGCCGGCGGCCAGAAAGTGAACCTGACCCCGTTCTTGCCGATAATGGCCGGCCGCCGCCTGCCGTGCCCGCCTTGAAGAAGTCCGACTTCCATTTCGACCTGCCGCCCGAGCTGATCGCCCAGGAGCCCCTGGCCGAGCGCTCGGCCCGCCGCCTGCTGGTGGTGCCGCCCGGCGCGCCGCCCTACGCCGACCGCCAGGTGCGCGACCTGCCCGAGTACCTGCGCCCCGGCGACCTGCTGGTGTTCAACGACACGCGGGTGATCCCGGCGCGCCTGCACGGCACCAAGGACACCGGCGGCCGGGTGGAGATCCTGCTCGAGCGCCTGGTGGGCGGGCACGAGGTGCTGGCCCAGGTGGGCGCCAGCAAGTCGCCCAAGGCCGGCGGCCGCATCACGCTCGACGAGGGCACGGCCATCGAGGTGCTGGGGCGCGAGGGCGAGTTCTACCGCTTGCGCTTCCTCACCGAAGAACCGCTGGAAAAGCTGCTGCTGCGCGCCGGCCGCATGCCGCTGCCGCCCTACATCCAGCGCGAGGCCGGCCAGGCCGACCTCGAGCGCTACCAGACCCTGTTCGCCCGCCACACCGGCGCCGTGGCCGCGCCCACCGCCGGGCTGCACTTCGACCAGCCGCTGCTGGCGGCGCTCGAGGCCAAGGGGGTCCAGTTCGGCCACGTGACATTGCACGTGGGCGCGGGCACCTTCCAGCCGATGCGCGTGGAGTCGGTGCACGAGCACGTGATGCACAGCGAATGGCTCAACGTCGGCGCCGAGCTGTGCCAGCAGGTGGCGCGCACCCGCGCCGCCAGCGGCCGCGTGGTGGCCGTGGGCACCACGGTGGTGCGCGCGCTGGAAACCGCCGCCCGCGGCGGCGAGCTCAAGCCCTACGCCGGCGACACCAACATCTTCATCTACCCCGGCCGCCCCGTCCGCACCGTGGACGCGCTGGTCACCAACTTCCACCTGCCGGAAAGCACGCTGATGATGCTGGTCTCCGCCTTCGCCGGGCGCGAGCGCGTGCTGGCCGCCTACGCCCACGCGGTGCGCGAGAAATACCGCTTCTTCAGCTACGGCGACGCCATGCTGCTGTTCCCGGAGGCCGCCGCGTGAGCCGCATGCGCTTCGAGAAGCTGGGTCAGGACGGCGTGGCCCGCCGCGGCCGCCTGCATTTCCCGCGCGGCACGGTGGAAACCCCGGCCTTCATGCCGGTGGGCACCTACGGCACCGTGAAGGCCATGCTGCCGGAATCGCTGCGCGCCATCGGCGCCGAGATCATCCTGGGCAACACCTTCCACCTGTGGCTGCGGCCGGGCATGGAAGTCATCGAGGCGCACGGCGGCCTGCATGGCTTCTGCAGGTGGAGCGGCCCCATCCTCACGGACAGCGGCGGCTTCCAGGTGTGGTCGCTGGCCAAGCGCCGCAAGATCACCGAGGAGGGCGTCACCTTCGCCTCTCCCACCGACGGCGCCAAGGTGTTCCTGTCGCCCGAGGTGAGCATGCAGGTGCAGCGCTCGCTCGATTCCGACATCGTCATGATCTTCGACGAGTGCACGCCTTACCCGGCCACCGAGCCGGTGGCGCGCAAGTCCATGGAACTGAGCCTGCGCTGGGCCGAGCGCAGCAAGCGCGCGCACGAGGGCAACGACGCGGCGCTGTTCGGCATCGTCCAGGGCGGCACCCGGAACGAGCTGCGGGCGCGCTCGGCGGAAGGCCTGAAGGCCATCGGCTTCGACGGCTACGCCGTGGGCGGCCTGGCCGTGGGCGAGCCGCCCGAGGAGCGCGACGCCACCCTCGAGGCGCTGTGCCCGCTGCTGCCCGAAGACCAGCCGCGCTACCTGATGGGCGTGGGCAAACCCGAGGACATCGTGGAGGCGGTGGCGCGCGGCATCGACATGTTCGACTGCGTCATGCCCACCCGCAACGCCCGCAACGGCCACTACTTCGTGCGCGGCGGCCAGGTGCGCATCCGCAACGCGAAATACGAGAAGGACCTGCGCCCGATCGAGCCCGGCTGCACCTGCTACACCTGCGCCAGCGGCTACAGCCGCAGCTACCTGCGCCACCTCGACCGCTGCAACGAGATCCTGGCCTCGATGCTGGGCACCATCCACAACCTGCACCACTACCAGCAGCTGATGCGCGACATCCGCGCCGCCATCGACGCCGGCCGCTTCCAGGAATTCAGGGCCGCCTTCCACGCCGCCCGGGCCGCCGGGGAGTAGGGCCGCCCCGGCCCCGGCCACCGGCCGGGCCGGGCGGATGCTGTGGCATACTTGAACGCTTGATTCCACCGAGAGACGCTAAGTCCATGTCCCTGCTCGATATTCTTGTTTCCCCCGCCGCCGCCCAGGCCGCCGGTGGCCCGGCCCCGGCCAGCCCGCTGATGAGCCTGCTGCCGCTGATCATCCTGTTCGTGGTGTTCTGGTTCCTGCTGCTGCGCCCGCAGATGAAGAAGGCCAAGGAGCACCGCGAGCTGGTCGCCAAGCTGCAGAAGGGCGACGAGGTCCTCACCAACGGCGGCATCGCCGGCCGCATCGAGGACCTGGGCGAGAGCTTCGTGACCGTCGAGGTCGCCGACAAGGTGGCCATCAAGGTCCAGCGCGGCGCCATCACCGCGGTCCTGCCCAAGGGCACGTTGAAGTCGGCCTGAGCCGTCCCCATCCGAATCACCCACGGCCCTGACCGGGCCGCCAACGGTTGTCGCCCATGCTTCAGTATTCGACCTGGAAGTACCTCGTCGCCGCGATCGTGATCGCGGTTTCCGCCTTCTACTCGCTGCCCAACCTGTACCCGCAGGACCCGGCGGTGCAGGTGGCGGCCAACCGCGGCGCCGTCATCGACGACGCCCTCGTGCTCCGGGTCAAGGGCGAGCTGGACGAAGCCAAGGTGGCGGCCAAGTCGGTCGCCATCGAGGGCGAGCGCCTGGTGGTCCGCACCGGCAGCCCCGACGAGCAGACCCGCGCCGCCGACCTGCTGCGCGCCGAGCTCGGCAGCCAGTACACGGTGGCGCTGAACCTGGCCTCCACCGTGCCGGGCTGGCTCACCTCCGCCGGCGCCCGGCCCATGTCCATGGGCCTGGACCTGCAGGGCGGCGTGCACTTCCTGCTCGAGGTGGACCAGCAGGCGGCCATCGAGAAGCGCAGCAATGCCTTCGCCGACGAGATCTCGGGCGTGCTGCGCGAGGGCAAGTTCGCCTACACCAGCGTCTCGCGCACCAACGAAGGCATCCAGGTGCTGCTCAAGAACGCCGACGACATGGCGGCGGTGCGCGCGGCGATCGGCCGCGAGGCGCCCGAGCTGCTGCTCGAGTGGGACCCGGCCCAGCCCGAGCGCCTGCTGGCCCGCGTCACCCCGACCCTGGTCAAGGCGATCATGGACGGCGCCATCGAGCAGAACCGCACCACGCTCGACAACCGCATCAACAGCCTGGGCGTGGGCGAGCAGGTGATCCAGCGCCAGGGCGAGAGCCGCATCGTGGTGCAGCTGCCTGGCGTGCAGGACACCGCCGAGGCCCGCAAGCTGATCGGCGCCACCGCCACCCTCGAATACCGCCACGTCATCGACTACGGCGCCAACGCCCAGCAGGCCGCGGCCACCGGCGTCGTGCCGGCCAACGCCCGCCTGTACTACAGCCGCGAGCGCGGCCCGGACGGCAAGCCGCGCCCGATCCTGCTCTCGCGCCGCGTGATCGTCTCCGGCGACCAGTTGGTCAACGCCACCTCCAACCCGGACCCGCAGTCGGGCACGCCGGCGGTGCAGATCGAGCTCAACAGCGCCGGCGGCAACCGCATGCTGGCGCATACCCGCGAGAACGTCGGCCAGCTGATGGCGGCGGTCTACATCGAGACCATCCCCGAAGTGCGCATGGTGGACGGCAAGGAAGTTCGCACCTCGCGCGTCAGCGAGGAGGTGATCAACGCCGCCACGCTGCAGGGCGTGTTCGGCAAGAACTTCCAGACCACCGGCCTCGACAGCCAGCAGGAAGCGGCCGACCTGGCCCGCCTGCTGCGCGCCGGTTCGCTGGCGGCGCCGATGGTGATCATCGAGGAACGCATCATCGGCCCGAGCCTGGGCGCCGAGAACATCGAGCGCGGCCTGTCCGCCGTGTTCTGGTCCTTCGGCTTCGTGCTGATCTTCTTCCTCGTGTACTACAAGATGTTCGGCATCGTCACCAACCTGGCGCTGCTGCTGAACCTGCTGCTGGTGATCGCGGTGATGTCCATGATCGGCGCCACCCTGACGCTGCCCGGCCTGGCCGGCATCGCGCTCACGGTGGGCATGTCGGTGGACGCCAACGTGCTGATCAACGAACGCATCCGCGAGGAGCTGCGCAACGGCAACACGCCGCTGGCCAGCATCGCCAACGGCTACGACAAGGCCTCGGGCACCATCGCCGACGCCAACGTCACCGCGCTGCTGGCGGGCGTGGCCATGGCGGTGTTCGGCTCCGGCCCGATCCGCGGCTTCGGCATCACGCTCATCATCGGCATCCTGACCTCGATGTACACCGCGGTCTCGGTGTCCCGCGGCATCGCCACCCTGATCTACGGCAAGCGCAAGAAGCTCGCCAAGGTCTCGATCTAAACGTTTCCCAGGAGAGACGGCGTGGAACTCTTCCCGTCCAACAGCAACATCAATTTCATGCGGGCGCGGCACGTCTCGCTGGCCATTCTGGTCGCGCTGATGCTGGCCTCGGTCGTCGCGCTGGCGACCAAGGGCTTCAACTACGCGCTCGACTTCACCGGCGGCACCGTGGTGGAAGTCAAGTTCGAGAAGCCGATGGACGTCGAGGGCGTGCGCCAGCGCCTGGACGCCGCCGGCTACGACAGCCCCATCGTGCAGACCTTCGGCTCCGGCAATGACATCGTCATCCGCCTGCAGCCGCCCGAGATGGAAGAGGGCGAGGGCCCGCAGGCGGCCACGCCGAGCGAGCAGACCGGCACCGCCATCCTGCGCGTGGCCGAAACCCCGGACAACCCGGGCCGGGTGATCCGCAGCGACTTCGTCGGCCCGCAGATCGGCAACGAGCTGGCGCTCAACGGCATGTACGCGGCCATCTTCGTGGCGCTGGGCTTCCTGGCCTACATCGCCATCCGCTTCGAGTTCAAGTTCGCCGTGGCGGCCGTGGTGGCCACGCTGGGCGACGTGCTGCTGGTCTGCGGCTGGTTCGCCTTCAACCAGCACGAGTTCGACCTGACCGTGCTGGCGGGCATCCTGTCGGTGATGGGCTTCTCGATCAACGACACCATCGTGGTGTTCGACCGCGTGCGCGAGAACTTCCGCCTGCTGGCCAAGCTCGAGCCGAAGGAAGTGCTCAACCGCTCGGTCAACCAGACCCTCTCGCGCACCATCATCACCTCGTTCGTGGCCTTCCTGACCGTGCTGGCGCTGTACCTCTACGGCGGCCAGTCGCTCAAGGGCATGGCCGAGTCGCAGATGGTCGGCATCGTCATCGGCACCATCTCCTCGATCCTGGTGGCCTGCCCGCTGCTGCTGCTGCTGGGCGTGACCAAGCAGGACCTGATGCCCAAGGCCCGCGCCGACGTCGAAGCCGAACTTGCCCGGAGGCCGTAACTCCTGCTTCGTCAGGGGTTGCCCCGACAAAAAAGAAGGCCCGCACTTGTGCGGGCCTTTCTTTTTGCCGCGGGCCCGCGACTCAGACCGAGAAGGCCGCCGCGTAGTTCGAGGAGACGACGGCGCGCTGCAGGACGTCGCTGATCTTGAGGTTGCCGGCGATGATCTGGCCGGACATCAGCAGCTTGTCGGCGCCGCCGCGGAAGTCGCAGACGCGGCCACCGGCCTCGCGCACCAGCAGCAGGCCGGCGGCGATGTCCCAGGGCTTCACGCCCGCCTCGAAGTAGGCGTCGGCGCGGCCGCAGGCCACGTAGGCCAGGTCCAGCGCGGCCGAACCGGTGCGGCGGATGTCCTCGGCCTCGGCCAGGGTGGCGCGCAGGGCGTCGAGGTGCGGGGCCAGGCGGGCGCGCTCGCGCGGCGGGAAGCCGGTGATGAGCAGGGCGCCGCCCAGGTCCTTGCGCTCGCCGATGCGGATCTTCTTGTCGTTGAGCAGGGCGCCGGCGCCCTTGGACGCCGTGAACAGCTCGTTGCGCAGCGGGTCGAAGATGACGCCGTGCACGGGTTCGCCGTTCTCGACCAGGGCGATGGACACGCAGAAGTGCGGCCAGCCCCGGAGGTAGTTCGAGGTGCCGTCCAGCGGGTCGATCACGAAGGTGTAGCGGCCCTTGCCCATGGCGCCCGACTCTTCGCCCAGGATGGCGTAGTCGGGGAAGGCCCGGCGCAGCTCGCGTATGATCTCCGCCTCGGCCTGGGAATCGACCTCGCTGGCGTAGTCCTGCTTCGATTTCTCGAAGACGTTGAGGGCGTCGAGCTTGCCCATGTGGCGCAAGATCAGGTTGCCGGCCGAACGGGCCGCCTTGACCATGACGTTGACGACAGGTTTCTGCATATTCCCGTCCGATTGACCGCTGGATTGTGTGAAGAACAAGGGGCCGGTCGTTGCCGGCGCCGCGCAAGGATAACAGGTTGGAAAACGAAAATATCCGCATCGTGCTGGTGGGCACCCAGCATCCGGGCAATATCGGCTCCGCCGCGCGGGCCATGAAGACCATGGGGCTGTCGGCCCTGCACCTGGTCGCGCCCGAGCGTTTCCCCGACCCGGAGGCCGTGGCCCTGGCCGCCGGCGCCGACGACCTGCTGGCCGCCGCCCCGGTGCAGCCCGACCTCGACGCCGCCCTGGCCGGCTGCCGCCTGGTCGTGGGCACCAGCGCCCGCCGCCGCACGGTGCCGCTGCCGGAACTGAGCCCGCGCGAGGCGGCCCGCCAGCTGGTCGCCGCCGCCGCCGAGGGCCCCGTGGCCCTGCTGTTCGGCCGCGAGCGCACGGGCCTCGAGAACGAGGAACTGCAGCGCTGCCACGCCTCGGTATGCATCCCGACCCACCCCGGCTTCAGTTCGCTCAACATCGCCGCGGCCGTGCAGGTGCTGGCCTACGAGCTGCGCCTGGCCGTGCTCGAGGCCGCCGGCGGCGAGTTGCCCAGCGGCCGCCCGGTGCCCGGCCCGGGGGCGGACGCCGAGCCCCCGGCCACCGCCGACGAACTCGAGCGCTTCTTCGGCCACCTGGGCCAGACCCTGGACGAGATCGACTTCCACAAGGGCAGGGCGCCCGAAATGGTGATGGCCCGGCTGCGCCGCCTGTTCCTGCGGGCGGCCATGGACACCCGCGAGGTGAAGATACTGCGCGGCATCCTGTCCGAGGCCCAGCGCATGGCCCGGCTGGCGCGCGGCCCGGGAGCCTAGCGCCACCCCCCTCCGGCCGAATACAGTAGGCCGGCATTCTTCACACGCCCTGGACCGCCCCCTCCGTGACGCCCCCGTCCCCCAGTGCCCTCTCCGGCGGCCTCGTGCGTCTGGCGTTCCTGCTCCTGCTGGGGCTGGCCGGCCTGGCCCGGGCCGCGGACGGCGTGCTCGTGCTCGGCCGCATCAGCGACGACCCGCGCCGCCACTACGAGCAGCTCAAGCCGCTGATCGACTACGTGGTGCCGCGCATGAAGGACGTGGGCATCACCGAGGGCCGCGTGCTGATGGCGCGCGACCCGCAGCAGATGATGAGCTACCTGCGCCGCGGCAAGGTCGACTGGGTCACCGAGACCCCCGGCACCGGCCTGCTGCTGGCCGACAAGGCCGGCGCCCGCCCGCTGCTGCTGACCGAGCGCAGTGGCTCGCGCGAGTACCGCAGCGTCATCTTCACCCACCGCGACAGCGGCATCACCGAACTGCCCCAGCTGCGCGGCCGCACCATCGCCTTCCAGTCGCCGTCCTCCACCAGCGCCTACCTGGTGCCGGCCATGGTGCTGCGCGAGCAGGGCCTGCCCATGAGCCTGATGGTGTCGCCGCTCGACGAGGCCGACCCGGACAGCGTGGGCTACGTCTTCGCCAACACCGACGCCAACCTCGGCGCCTGGGTGCACAAGCGCCTGGTGGACGCCGGCGGCTTCAGCGACCAGGACTGGGAGTCGCTGCAGCGCGTTTCCGAGGCGGCGCGGCGCGACCTGGTGGTCATCCACACCACCGGCCCGGTGCCGCGCGCGATGGAGCTGGTCAGCGCCGGCATGCCGCCGGAAATAGCCGCGCGCCTGAAGGAGGTGCTGCTGGGCGCCAGCCAGGACCCGCAGGCCCGCGAGGCCCTGCGCCAGTTCTTCCGCACCACCGGCTTCTACGAGGCCGACCCGCAGACCCAGGCCTCGCTTGAACAGCTGCGCCGCGGCGCCCGCGACGTGCGCGAGGCCCTGGAATGAGGCTGCCCTTCCGCCTGGGCCTGCGCGGCGAACTGCTCTGGCTGGTGGCCGGCGTGATGCTGGTCGTGGTGGGCCTGTTCTCGGCCCTGTGGCTGCACACCCGCCGCAGCAACGAGGACGCCCGCCAGCTCAGCGCCGGCGCCGTGCGCGAACTGGCCCGCGAAGGCCTGCTCAGCCGTGGCCACACCCTGTCGAGCCAGCTGGCCGACGCCGCCACCAACCCGCTTTATTACCTCGACCTGGCCAAGCTGGGCGAACTGGCCCGCGCCACCCTGCGCCAGCCCGACGTGGTGTACGTGATCATCCACGACGCCCAGGGCCAGGTGCTGCACGACGGCTCCGGCGACATCCCGGCCTTCGGCCAGCCCATGTCCGACCCGATGGCCTACGAGGCGCTGCAGGCCGAGGGCCCGCATGGCCAGTGGAGCGAGAAGCTGCTCGACGTGGCCAGCCCCATCCGCATCGGCGGCGAGCGCATCGGCGGCGTGCGCGTGGGCCTGTCGCGCGAGAACGCCACCCGCCGCGAGGTGGAAGTGCTGGGCCCGCTGCAGGCGCGCCTGCAGGCCGCCAGCAGCGAACACCTGGCCTGGATCCTCACCCTGCTGGCGGCCATGTTCGGCATCGCCGGCATCGCCCTGTGGCTGCTGCAGCGGCGCATCGTGCAGCCGATCACGGAGCTGGCCGAGGCCGCCGGCCGCATCGAGCAGGGCCGCTACACCGAAGTGACCCTGCACTCCGAGCGCCAGGACGAGATCGGCGAGCTGGTGCGCGGCTTCACCCGCATGAGCGAGGCGGTGGCGCGGCACGACCGCGACATCCGACGCATGGCCTACACCGACTCGCTCACCGGCCTGTCCAACCGGCTGGCCTTCCGCGAGGCGCTCGACGACCGCCTGCTTACCCTGCAGGCCAGCAGCGGCGAGCTGGCGCTGCTGTTCGTCGACCTCGACGACTTCAAGCGCGTCAACGACACCCTCGGCCACGAGGCCGGCGACGAGGTGCTGGGCCAGCTCTCGGTGCGCATCCGCCTGGCGGTGGAGCGCCTGGGCGGGCAGGGCGCCGAGATCGCCCGCTTCGGCGGCGACGAGTTCATCGTGCTGTTCCTGGCTGACGACATCCGCGCCAGTTCCGGCCGCCTGGCCGAGGCGCTGATCGAGGAAATCCAGCGGCCGCTGATCCTGCACGGGCGCCAGGTGTTCCTGGGCGCCTCGGTGGGCATCACCCTGTTCCCCTTCGACGCGGCCAGCGCCGGCCAGCTGCTCAAGAACGCCGACATCGCCATGTACCAGGCGAAGGTGGCGGGCAAGGGCTGCTACCGCTTTTATTCCAAGGCCATGGACCAGGCCGTCGAGCGCCGCGTGCAGCTCGAGGAAGAACTGCGCGGCGCCTGGGAGCGCGGCGAGCTGAGCCTGCACTACCAGCCCATCTACCGCCTCGCCGACGGCCGCCCGATGGGCGCCGAGGCGCTGTGCCGCTGGGAGCACCCGCGCCTGGGCGTGGTGCCGCCGTCGGTGTTCATCGAAGTGGCCGAGCAGAGCGGCCTGATCGAGGCGCTCGGCCGGCACGTGCTGGTGCAGGCCTGCCGCGACGCCGCCACCTGGCAGCTGCCCGGCCAGGAGCCACCGTTCGTGTCGGTGAACATCTCGCCGCGCCAGCTGCGCACCGGCGACCTGCCCGACGTGGTGGCCAGCGCGCTGCAGGCCACCGGCGTGGCGCCGCAGCAGCTGCACCTCGAGCTCACCGAAACCGCCGTGCTGGGCGACGAGGCCCAGGCCAGCGCGCTGCTCTCGCGCCTGCGCGCCACCGGCGTGAAGGTGTGGCTGGACGACTTCGGCACCGGCTTCTCGGGCCTGAGCCACCTGCGCCGCGTGCCGGTGGACGGCGTGAAGATCGACCGCAGCTTCGTCGCCGACGTGCTGCGTGACCCGGACGACCTGGCGCTCACCTCGGCCATCATCGCCATGGCGCATTCGCTGGGCATCACCGTGGTGGCCGAGGGCATCGAGACCGAAGGCCAGTACGCGGTGCTGCGCGAACGCGGCTGCGACCAGGGGCAGGGCTTCTGGCTGGGCCGGCCCATGCCGGCCAACGACATGCGCCGGGCCTTCCGCGACGCCTCAGGCCAGTAGGCCGGCGATCCACCCGGCCACCTGGCCGGAGAACACCCCCATCACCACGATCTCGGCGATGCCCAGCGCCCAGGCGACCAGCATCAGCCGGCCGTCGCGCTCGATCAGGGCGATGGCGAAGGCCAGCAGGATCAGGCCGAAGGGGTAGTTGGTGGCCGGGATGGGCAGGGCCAGCAGCCCGCCCAGCAGCACCAGCAGCAGGCCCGTGAACAGGCGCGACGCCGGGTGGTCGATGACACCCTCGGCGCGCGGCCGGCTGAGCTTCTCGAGCCGGCGCAGCAGGCCCGAGGTGCGGTCGCGGAACTTCGCCATGCTCTCGCGCGAGAGCGGCCGGCGCGACAGGAAACCCGGCACCCAGGGATGCGCCATCAGCACCAGCATCTGCAGCCCGGCCAGCATCACCAGCGGGCCGCTGACCGCGCCGGCGCCCACCGGCAGCGGCACGAAGGCCGGCAGCACGCCCAGCAGCAGGAAGATGCCGAAGGCGCGGGCGCGGAACTGGTCGAGCACGCCGCCGAGCGTGAGCGGGCCCGCGTCGCCGTTGCCCTCGGCGAGCGCGTCGAGCAGGGCGCGGGTGCTGATTTCAGCGGGGGTCATGGCCCGGGACTATGGGGCGCGGCGGCTTTATCCGGTCTAAATCCCATCTTCGCGCTCGGGCTCGGGCAGGCGCGCCACCAGCAGCTTGTCGATGCGCGCGCCGTCGAGGTCGACCACCTCGATGCGCCAGCCGCCCCAGTCGAAGTGCTCGCCCGCGTGCGGGATGCGGCCGAAGCGGGCGATCACCATGCCGGCGGCGGTGTGGTAGTCGCTGTCTTCCTCGTCGGGCAGGCTGGTGAGCGAGAGCAGCTCGCGCAGTTCCTCGGTGGAAAGGCGGCCGTCCACCAGGTAGGAGCCGTCGGTGCGGGTGACCACCAGGGCCTCGGCCTCCGGCGTCTCGGTGGTCTGCACCCGGCCCAGCACGGCGTGCAGCAGGTCGTTGGCCGAGACCATGCCCTGCACGTCGCCGTATTCGTCCACCACCAGGGCCAGGGTCTGCTGCTCCTCGCGGAAAATCTCCAGCAGCTTCATGGCCTGGGTGGACTCGGACACGAACAGGGCCGGGCGCAGGTCGCGGAACAGGTCGGCGCGGGCGCCGTCGCGGCCGATCAGGCCGGTGAGCGACTTCACTTCCAGGATGCCCAGCACCTCGGCGTCGGAACCGCGGTAGACCGGGTAGCGGGCGTAGGGCGTCTCGCGCATCACGGCCAGGTTTTCCTCGACCGAGGCGGCGGCGTCGAGCCAGACGATGCGCGTGCGCGGCGTCATCAGCCCGGCGCTGCTGCGGTCGCCCAGGCGCAGGACGCGGTTGATCATGTTGCGCTCGTCGGCGTCGATCACGCCCTGCTCGTGGCTCTCGGCCACCAGCATGCGGATTTCCTCTTCCGTCACCTGGTCGGCCTGGCCGCGGTCCAGCCGCATCACGCGCATCAGCGTGCGGGTGCTCAGCGACAGCAGCCAGACGAAGGGCGTGGCCACCAGCGAGATCCACTTCATCGGCAGGGCCACGGCCGCGGCGATCTTTTCCGGCGCCAGCAGGGCGATGCGCTTGGGCACCAGCTCGCCGATGATGATGGAGAAGTAGGTGATCAGGGTGACCGCGACGCCGGTGCCGATGCCCTGGGTGAGCTCCGGGTCCAGGCCCAGCGGCGCGATGGCCTCGGCCACCTGGTTGCCGATGCTCTCGCCGCCGAACACGCCGGTGAGGATGCCGATCGAGGTGATGCCCACCTGCACCGTGGACAGGAAGCGCTCCGGGTGCTCGGCCAGCTCCAGGGCGGCCTTGGCGCGGCGGCTCCCGGCGGCCTGCTGCTTCAGGCGGGCCTTGCGGGAGGTCACCACGGACATCTCCGACAGCGCGAAGAAGCCATTGCAGAGGATGAGGAACAGGACGAGGGCGAGTTCGAGGGTCATGGGCTACCGGACGGGGCCGGCGTGGAGCTCCGGAAACGGGGGTGGGGGACGCCCGCAACTATGCCATACCGCCCCCTTCCCCCCGGGGTGCCGGCTGTCACGCCGGTGTAACATAGGCGCCCATTGAAGGCCGGGCAGCCCGGCCAGCCAGAGGATCTCCCGATGTTTTCCCTCCAGACCATCTTCGGCAAGGGCGACAAGTTCTACGGCCTGCTCGAGTCCAGCGCCTCCGCCGCCCGTGAGAGCGCCCGCGCCCTGGGCGAGCTGCTGGCCACCCCGCCGGCCCAGCGCAGCCTGGAGAAGTTCAAGCTGGCCCGCCAGCGCGAGAAGGACCTGGCCGCCGAGATCAGCCAGGAGCTGGTGAACACCTTCGTCACCGCGCTCGAGCGCGAGGACATCGAGGCGCTGTCGAACGCCCTGTACAAGATCCCCAAGGTGGTCGAGAAGTTCGCCGAGCGCTACGGCATGGCCTCCGAGCGCGTGGCCGACGTCGACTTCATCCCGCGCGCCGCCATGCTCGAGCGCGCCTGCACGGTGCTCGAGGAAATGGTGGGCCTGCTGCGCAAGGGCATGGCCCTGGAAACCACCAAGCAGCTCAACGACAAGCTGCAGGCCATCGAGGCCGAGGCCGACCGCCTGATCCTCGAGCTCTACCGCGACACCTACCTCAACGAAACCGACCCGATGCGCTACCTGATCCTCAAGGACCTCTACGAGATCCTGGAAAAGGCGATCGACCGCTGCCGCGACGCCGGCAACGTGATCTACGGCATCGTCCTCAAGAACGCCTGATCCATGTCCACCGCCCTCCTGCTGGTGCTGGTGGTCGTGCTGGTGGCACTCGTCTTCGAGTACATCAACGGGTTCCACGACACCGCCAATTCCATCGCCACCGTGGTGGCCACCAAGGTGCTCAACCCGACCCAGGCCGTGGCCCTGGCGGCGTCGATGAACCTGATCGGCGCCCTGGCCGGCACCGCGGTCGCCAAGACCATCTCCTCGGGCCTGATCGACGCCGAGGTGGTGGACGTGACCTCGCAGCTGATCATCTGCGCGCTGTCCGGCGGCATCGTCTGGAACCTGATCACCTGGTGGTTCGGCCTGCCGTCGTCGTCCAGCCACGCCCTGATCGGCGGCCTGATCGGCGCCGCGCTGGCCGCGGCCGGCAACAACCTCGACGTGCTGATCTGGTCGCGCGTGGCCGAGGACTGGACCAAGAGCCAGGGCATCTTCTGGAAGGTCATCGTGCCCATGATCAGCTCGCCGGTGGCGGGCTTCGTGCTGGGCCTGGTGATGATGGGCACGCTGATGGCCGTGATCAGCGCCATGAACGGCGCCGGCGGCTGGATCGCCCGCATCTCGCGCCCGCGGTGGGTGAACGCGCTGTTCGGCAAGGCGCAGATCTTCTCGGCCGGCTACATGGGCTTCGCCCACGGCACCAACGACGCGCAGAAGACCATGGGCATCATCGCCCTGGCGCTGATCGGCGCCGAGTCGGCCGGCACGCTCGACAACCTGCCGTCCTGGCTGGCCTTCATGCACCCCGGCGACAGCGAGGGCATCGAGACCTGGATCGTGGTCACCTGCGCCCTGGTCATGGCCGCGGGCACGGCCGCCGGCGGCTGGCGCATCATCAAGACCCTGGGCCACAAGATGGTGAAGCTGCACCCCATCCACGGCTTCGCGGCGGAAACCAGCTCGGCCACCATCCTCACCCTGGCCGCGCACTTCGGCATGCCGGTGTCCACCACCCACAGCATCTCCACCGCCATCATGGGCGTGGGCGTGGCCAAGAACCCGCGCGCGCTGAAGTGGACGGTGATCCAGCGCATCGTCTGGGCCTGGATCCTCACCATCCCGGCCTCGGGCGGCCTGGCCTGGCTGATGTTCAAGGGACTCGAGGTCCTCGGCTGGGCCTGAAGCCTGTCCTGAGTCCGGGGGCATGCACGTTTTCGCGTGGATGCCTTTCAACCTGCAACGCTTCCTGCTGCCGGTCGGCCCGGTGCTTTTCGCGCTGGGCCTGCTGCTGACGCCCGCGCTCGACGATCTCCGGGGTCGGCCGCTGCGCCAGACGCTGGTGCTCCTGCTGCTGCCGGTCCTGCTGTCCGCGCTCGCCGCCAAGCCGCTGCGCTGGCGCCTGGCCAACGTCCTCGCCTTGCTGTGGGCAGTCCTGCTGCCTGCATTCACCGGCATCGCCCCGGCGATGGCGACGCTGGTGCTGTGCCTCGCGGCGATTGCGCTGGGCGGCAGGATCGCCCCGGCGCGCCCGGCGCCGCTGCAACTGGCGCTCGGCCTGGCCCTTCTCGCCGGCGTGGCGGGCTGGTTGTTGCCACTGCCGATCCACCATGCGGCGACCTACTGGCCCGCGCTGCTGGCCTTGCTGGCCTGGCGCTGGCGGCCGGTCCTGGCGTCGTTGCAGCAGATGCACGCCGGCTGGCGCGAGGCCGTCGACGCCGCCCCCCGGGCGGCGGCGTGGGCGGTGGCCGGCATTGGCCTGCTGAGCACCGCCGCATGGCTGCCCACGCTGGCCTACGACGACCTGGCCTACCATCTCGCCCTGCCGGCGCAGCTTGAACAGCTGGGCTACTACCGCCTCGACCTTCGCTCCCAGTCGTGGGCGCTCGCGCCCTGGTCCCCGGACGTGCTGCACGCGATCGTGCAGGTGATGGCCGGCGCCGAAGGCCGTGGCGCGCTCAACATGGCCTGGGTCCTGCTGCTGGCCGCCGGTGGCTTCCAGGCCACGCGGGCGATTGGCGGCGACCGCGTGGCCGCCTTCGCCACCGTGGCGCTGGCCGCTTCGGTCCCGATGATGGCCTGGCTGGTGGGCGGCATGCAGGTGGAGCTGCCGGCAGCGGCGCTCGGCCTGGTGGCGGTCGCGCTGCTCGCCACCCGTGCCGCCGAGGCCGCCGGCGGCAAGCCGGTCGCGTCGCGCGACCTGCCGGCCCTGGCCGTGCTCGCGGGCGGCCTGGTGGCCACCAAGGCCAGCCTCGTGCTGATGCTCTTTCCGCTGGGGCTCTGGTGGCTATGGCAGTCGCGGTCGCGCCTGCCCTGGCGTGCGCTTCCGGGCGGCGCGCTGCTGGCCCTGCTGGCGGGCGGCTCGAGTTACGCCTATGCCGTGGCGATTGCCGGCAATCCGCTCCTGCCCCTGTTCAACGACTGGTTCCCGAACGACTACGCCGCCGGCCGGATGATCGACCCGCGCTGGCTCGCGGGCCTGTCCTGGGACATCCCCTGGCGCATGGCCTTCGAGTCGTCCCGCTACGACGAGGGCCATGCCGGCAGCGCGGGTTTCCTGCTGGTCGTGCTGGCGGGGCCGTGGCTGCTTGCCCTGCTGCGCCCCGGGCCGGCGCGGCCGTTGGCGTGGGTGTCGCTGGTCGCCGGCCTGCTGCCGCTGTTCTTCGTCCAGTACGCGCGTTACGTGCTGCCGGCGATGCTGCTCGGCCTGCCCGCGCTGGTGGCCACCAGCCGGAGCCTGGGGGGCGTCCGCGCAGGCACGGCGCTGCTGGCCGTGGCCTGGGGCGCGAACCTGGTGTTCTTCGCGAATGGGTCATGGATCTGGCGCACGGGCGCGCCGCTGAGGATGTTCCAGCCACGCGAGGCGGCATGGCAGGCCCTGTGGCTCGAATATGCGCCGGAGCGCGCCTGGGGGCCGGTGCTGCGCGGGCAGGCCGACGTGCGGCTGCTGGTGGTGTCGCCGCTGCCGGCGGTGGCGGAATTCGGCGGCCGGGCTTTTTCCCCGTCGCGTTACGACCCCGCGCTGGAGCAAGCGGCAGCGACCGCTGCAGGTTCGCCGGAGGCCTGGAGGCACCTGCTCCTGGAGCAGGGGTTCACCCATGCCAGCCTGCGCGAAGGCGCGGATCCGGCCTTGCTGGCGGCGCTGGCACGGCTCGGTGCACGCCAGGTGGCCGCGTTTGGCGAGGCAAGGCTGTGGAGCCTGCCAAGGCATTCCGGCGCGCGCGACCTCATGCAGGAGCGTGACGTCGCCGCACGCTGGCGGGCTAGGAAATAGGGGTCAGAGCAGGTCGCCGCCGGCGGAGAGCATGCGCTCCATCTGGTCGCCCAGGCCGCCGATCTCGAGCACCAGGCGGTCGATCTCGGCCGCGTTGAGGGTGTCGTAGGGGCGGTTCTCGCACAGCTGCAGGTAGGGTACCGAGTCCAGTTCGCCCAGGGCCAGGTAGCCCACGCGGCTCTGCCAGTTGAAGGCGAGCATGCGGCGGGCGTCGATGCCGGTCATGGGTGCGATCACGGTGCTCACGCGCAGGTAGGGCCGCTCGTCCTCGCCCACCATTTCCGACAGGAAGATGCTCTGGTGGCGCTTGCCCTTGTCCAGCGACAGTTGCACGCAGGCCAGGTAGGGCTCGCTGGCGGTGAGCTTGTACTTGCCCTGGAGGTGGCCGCGGATCTGTTCGAAATTCTGCATGGCTGGACGGTTCTTGCGGGGGGAGCGTTATCCTAAACCCCCATGCCCGGAAAACCCACCAAAACCCCGGCCGAAACGCAGCGCCGCCTGATCCTGGCGGCAGTGCGCGCGGTGCCGCGCGGGCAGGTGGCGGGCTACGGGGAAATCGCCCGCCGCGCCGGCCTGCCCGGGCGGGCGCGGCTGGTGGCGCGCATCCTGTCGGCCGGCGACGAACCCGGGCTGCCCTGGCACCGCGTGCTGCGCTCGGACGGGCGGGTGGCCTTCCCGCCCGGCTCGGAAGGCTTCGACGAACAGGTGCAGCGCCTGCGCGCCGAGGGCGTGGTGGTGGAGGGCGGGCGGGTGCGCGGCCAGCGCGCCGCGGCCACGCTCGACGAGATGCTCTGGGCGCCGCCGCCGCGCTGAAGCGCCTGCACGAAGCCTTCCGGCGCGGCCGGGTATGATGCCCGGCAACCCCACGGAGCCTCGCCCCGCATGCGCCTTCCCCCGACCACCACCGCCCTGCTCTGGGCCCTCGGCATCGGTTTCCTGCTGCAGCAGTTCGGCGGCGACGCGATGGTGCGCTTCTTCGCGCTGTGGCCGCTGGGCCAGTACACCGCCGGCGTGTCGGCCGAGGGCGACATCATCACCGTCGGCTTCCTGCCCTGGCAGGTGCTCAGCTACGCCTTCCTGCACGGCGGCTTCGGCCACCTGTTCTTCAACGGCCTGGCGCTGTACATGTTCGGCGCGCCGCTGGAGATGACCTGGGGCCGCCAGCGCTTCCTCACCTATTTCCTGGTGTGCGTGGCCGGCGCCGGCCTGATCCAGCTGCTGGTGGCCACCAGCGGCGTCACCGGCCAGGGCATCTACCCGACCATCGGCGCCTCGGGCGGCGTGTTCGGCCTGCTGCTGGCCTACGGCATGCTGTTCCCGAACCAGCGCGTGATGCTGCTGATCCCGCCCATCCCGATGAAGGCGCGCACCTTCGTCATCGTGTTCGGCGCCATCGAACTGCTGATGGGCGTGTTCGGCAGCAACTCGGGCATCGCCCACTTCGCGCACCTGGGCGGCATGCTGTTCGGCTGGCTGATGATCCGCTACTGGCGCGGCCAGCCGCCGTTCAAGCCGCGCGGGCCGCGCCTGGTGCGCTAGCGGCGCAGCTGCAGGAAGTCGGTGCTGGCCACGAGCCGCAGGCTGTCCAGGCGCGGGCGCGCGGTGGGCAGGGCGGCGAGCACGGCTTCGCGTTCGGCTTCCAGCGCGGCGATTTCCGCCGGGCGCACCGCCGGGTTCACCCGCGCCAGCGCGCGCTGGCGGGTGATTTCCGCGCCCAGCCAGGCGTCCGCTTTCGCGATGGCCTCGTCGATGCGCGCCCGCGCGGCGTCGTTGGCCGCGTCGCGCGCGCGCTCGAGCATGGGCGGCACCAGCGCCGCCAGCACCTTGCGCTGCGGGCCCAGGTCGAACACGCGGTCGCCGGCGCGCAGGCGCGCGCGTTCGCCCGGGGCGAAGTCCGGCCGCAGCTGCAGGCGCGTGTCCACCGCCACCGACAGCGGCGCCGGCGGCAGCCAGCGTTCGATGTCCAGGCCGCGTTCGGCCACGCACTCGAGCACGTTCACGGCCTCCATCACCACGGTGCGCGGCGGCAGGCTGTCGTCCACCAGGAAGGCGGCGTTGCCGCTTTCGCCCGACACCAGCAGGTCGAGCGCCGACAGCACCAGCGGGTGGTCGGGGCGCAGGTAGAGCAGGTCGTCGCGCGACAGCGCCGTGGCGCGGTCGGTGGTGCAGGCGCGCGGACCCTGGCGCAGTTCCTCGAAGCCGTCCACGGTGAGGTGTTCCGGGTCGAGCAGCCAGGTGTTGGCCGACAGCGGCTCGTTGTGCACGCCGAAGCTTTCCAGCAGGCGCAGCGGAAAGTCGTCCATGGCCGCGTGGGCGTCGTCCTCGGCCAGCGCGCGGCGCAGGCCGTCGTGGTCGCCGTGGCCGCGGCTGCCGAGCTCGAGCAGGCGGTCGCGGCCCTCGGCGATGATGCGGGCCAGTTCGGCGTGCTTGTCGCGACTGCGGGCGATCAGTTCGCCCAGCGCCGGCTCGCGCGCGTCGGCGTCCTGCGTGGCCAGCTGCAGCAGCTCGGCGCCGAAGGCGCGCAGCAGCTCGCGGCCGTCGGCCAGCACGCCGCGGAAGGCGTCGAGGCCCTCGTGCAGCCAGCGCTGGAGCACTTCCTGGGCGCTGCCGGCCACGGCGGCGGCGTGCAGGTGCACGTCGCCGCGCTGGCCGATGCGGTCCAGGCGGCCGATGCGCTGTTCGAGCATGTCCGGGTGTAGCGGCAGGTCCCACAGCACCAGGTGCTGGGCGAACTGGAAGTTGCGGCCCTCGGCGCCGATCTCGCTGGCCACCAGCAGGCGCGCGCCTTCCGGGTCGGCGAAGTAGGCGGCGTTGCGGTCGCGCTGCAGCAGGTTCATGTCTTCGTGGAAACGCGCCACGGCGATGCCGCTGCGCAGGCGCAGGGCTTCCTCGAGCGCCTGCACCTTGGCGCGCGAGCGGCACAGCAGCAGCACCTTGCCGGGCGCCACCTCGTCGAGCACGCGCAGCAGCCAGTCCAGGCGCGGGTCCCTGGCGTAGTCGTGTTCGGGCTCGTCGTCGGTGTCGCCCACGTCGTGCGCGAACTCGGCGCGCAGGCGGCCGAGCAGGGTGGGGTCTTCCGGCGCCTCGAGCGTTTCCACGTGCGGGATGCGGGTGGGGAAGCCGCCCACGGCGGCGCGGCGGTTGCGCACCATCACGCGGCCGGTGCCGTGGCGGTCCACAAGGTCCGCCAGCAGGGCGTCGCGTTCGCCGTCGTCGCCTTCGGCGATGCGGCCTAGGCGGCGGGCGAGGTGGTCGTCCTCGCCGGGGAAGAGTTTCGCCAGCGACTGCACGTCATCGGCGGTGAGCGCCTCGCGTTCCAGCAGGCGCTCGGCCAGCGCCGACAGCGCCACGTAGCCGCGCGATTCGGCGCGGAAGGCCTCGAGGTCGGTGTAGCGCGCCGGGTCGAGCAGGCGCAGGCGGGCGAAGTGGCCGCCCAGGCCCAGCTGCTCCGGCGTGGCGGTGAGCAGCAGCAGGCCCGGCGTGCGCGCCGACAGCGCTTCCACCAGCGCATACCCCGGGCTGGCGAACTCCGGCGTCCACACCAGGTGGTGCGCCTCGTCCACCAGCAGCAGGTCCCAGCCGGCGGCCAGCACCTGGCGCGCGCGCTTTTCATGGCTGGCCAGCCAGTCCACCGAAGCGATCACGCACTGCTCGTCCTCGAAGGGGTTGGCCTTGGGCTCGGTCATCTCCAGCGATTCGCAGCGCTCCTCGTCGTAGATCGAGAAGGCCAGGTTGAAGCGGCGCAGCAGCTCGACGAACCACTGGTTCACCAGGCTTTCCGGCACCAGCACCAGCACGCGGCGGGCGCGGCCGCTGGCCAGCTGCTGGGCGGCGATGAGGCAGGCCTCGATGGTCTTGCCCAGGCCCACTTCGTCGGCCAGCAGCAGGCGCGGCGGGCGGCGCGCGGCGGCGGCCTCGGCCACGCGCAGCTGGTGCGGCACCAGGTCGATGCGCGCGCCCAGCACGCCCCAGCCCGGGTGCGCGCGCGCCTCGGCGCGGCGCTGCAGGCATTCGCGGCGGAATTCGAACTGGTCGTTGCGGTCCACCCGGCCCGAAAGCAGGCGCGAATCGGCCTGCGACACCGGCTGCTCGGCGTCGAGCTCGCCCTCGGCGTGGCAGTCGTTGCCGCAGATGTAGTGGATCAGCTGCTCGCGCAGCTCGGCGCGCTCGACCAGCTTGTCCTGGCCGCCCACGCGGATGCGCTCGCCCGGGCGGAACACCGCCCGCAGCAGCGGCGCCGAGCCCAGCGCGTACATGCGCACCACGCCCGAGCCGGTGAAGACGATCTGCACCTGGCGTCCGGCCAGGCGCAGCACGGTGCCGAGCCCGAGCTCGGGTTCGGCGCTGGAAAACCAGCGCTGTCCGGGGAAAAAAGGATTCACGTCAGCGCCACAGGGAAACCTGCTCCTTGGCCGGTTTTTGCATCGCCACGCGGCCCTTGCAGGCGAAGGCCTGGCCGAAGGCGGGGAAATTCGCCAGCGGGCCGTTGACGCGCCACTTCGCCGGCGCGTGGTTGGCCGTGGCCTGGGCCGCGGCGAGCGCGGTGGCCTTGTCCTGGCGCGCCCACATCCCGGCCCAGCCGGTGAAGAAGGCCTGCGCGGCCTTGGCGTCCGGCGCGCCCTGCGCGTTCAGCGCGTCCCAGGCGAACTCGAGGCCGGCGAGGTCGGCCTGGTTCTGGGCGAAGCTGCGGGTGCCGTTCACGCGGGTGGCGCCGCCGGTGGCGGAGTAGGCGTTGTACTGGGCGATGAGCGGCGTGGCGCGCTGGCGCCAGGCGGTGGCGTCGGCACCGTCCCAGGCCTGCAGCGACAGCGCCAGTTGCTGGCCGAGCAGGGCGCCGAAGCCGCCGTAGTCGGCCGCGTCGTTGCCGTCGCCGATCACCGGCGGCTGCAGGGTGGCGGAAGTGACGACCAGGCGGTTTTCCTTCGGCATCCAGGCCACCAGCGGCTGCCACTGCTCGGCCGGCCAGGCGAAGCGGGCGCGCACCAGCGCGTACTTCATCAGCCAGCGGCGCAGCGCCATGGCGTTGCCCGGGAGGTCGCCGCGCTTGAACACCAGGTCGTCGAACACGTTCGAGGGCACGTCCAGGCCCACCTGCACGTGCATGGCCTCGAGCTGCGCACGCGCCCTGGCCTTGCCGTCGGCGCTGAGCCAGGTGGCGCGGTCGAGCGAACGCAGCGCGCTGGCGCGGACCTCTTCGGCGATGGCCTGGGCGCGGCGCTGGCGCGGCACCGGCAGGAAACGCTCGGTGTAGGCGGCGTCCAGGAACTCGGGCAGGCGCTCGAGCAGCATCCGGCGGGCGCGCTCGGCGCGCGGCGTCGGCGCGGCCTGGCCGGCCAGCGTGACTTCGTAGAGCTGGGCCCAGGGGCCGTGGAAGGCCTGGCCCAGGGTGGGCGCGGCCTCGCGCAGCACCTGCGCGCGCAGGTAGGTCTTCCACTGCTCGGGCTTGGACTTCGCCAGCAGCTGGTCGACGGCGCGGAAGAAGGCCGGGCCGGTCAGGGCCACCTGGCTCGCCTTGAGGCCGTGCGCGGCGAGCAGCGCGGTCAGGTCGAGGCTGCCGGCGACCTTTTCGGCGTCCTTCATCGCCATCACCTGGAACGGCGTGCCGGCGACGGTGGCGCGGGCCAGCGCCGACTCCATCTGCCAGACCTGGGCGGCCTCGGCGGCGGCCTTGTCGGCCTTGCTGCCGCTGCCGTGGAGCCAGGCCGCCACGGCGGCCTGGTAGCGGGGCGCCAGGGCCTGCACTTCCGGCTCGGCCGAGGTATAGAAGCCGGCGTCGGGCAGGCCGAAGCCGCCCGGGCCCAGCTGGGCGTAGGGATTGCCCTGGGCGTCGCGCAGCACCTTCACGTCCACCACCACCGGCATGCCGGCGGCGTGCAGGGCGACGATGGCGGGCATCACGTCGCGGGAGCGGCGGATGCCGTTGATGGTGCGAAGCAGGGGCTCGATGGTCTTCAGGCCGGCGGCCTCGATGGCGGCTTCGTCTTCGGCGCTGGCCAGCAGTTCAGCCAGGTGCAGCGAGACGGTGGCACCGGCCGGGGCCGTGGTGGAGGCCAGCACCTGGTCGCGCTGCGACTGGCCGAGCGCGGCCAGCTGGTCCCACCGGCTCAGGCGTTCGGCGTTGGCCGGCAGCGGGTTCTGCGCCAGCCAGGCGGCATTGGCGTGGCCATAGAAGTCGGCGCAGGCGGCGGGGGCGGCCGGCGCGCGCTGGGCCGCGGCGGGCGCGGCGGCGAGGGTCAGCAGCAGGGCGGCGACCAGGGGCGGGAGGCGGGAAGGCATCGCGTGCTCCTCATGGGGGAGCGGGATTCTACCGCCGTGGCGCCGCGCGCCCCAAAAAATGGGTCTTCACCCAAGTCCGCGATGGTTTGGTCGGCTCTTCGCTGACCACCGATCTGGCGCCGGCCCCACCGCGAAGGCGAGGGTCGCTTCCTGCTCGGTGAAGCCTTT
>NZ_JAYSEG010000019.1:51362-61753 GCF_041913985.1 Arenimonas sp. | reverse complement strand
GCCGAATAACCCGCACCTTGTAGGAGCGGCTTCAGCCGCGAAGCTCTTCGCGAAAGGCTTCGCGGCTGAAGCCGCTCCTACAGGGGCACGGTGGGAACCATCGGCTAACGACAGGTCGTAGGCGGCGCGGCGGTCGGGGTGGCGCAGGTCCTGCCAGGCGCGGTTCACGCGGTCGGCGTAGATGGCGTCCCACTCGTCGGGGTTGCGGTCGGGGTGCAGCCAGCGCACCAGCCAGCGGTAATGTTCCTTGATGCGCGCGTCGGGCGCGTCGGGGTTCACGCCCAGGGCGCGGTAGCTGTCGGTGCCGGGGGCGAACAACACCTGCTGGATGAAGAACACCGCCGCTTCCACCACCGTGCCGGCGGATTCGTGGGCAGCATCGGCGCATTCGCGCGCCAGCGCCTCGTCGCCCGCGGCCAGGCGCAGCAGCACCAGCATGTCGTCGGGCAGCGGGCGCTGGGCGGCCTGGGCCAGCCGGGGCGGCGCCCGGTAGCAGGCCAGGGCCAGGTCCAGCGCTTGCCCCGCCGCCGACATCAGCGCCGCGCCAGCTTCTTCGGCTCGGGCTGCGCGCCGTAGCTGTAGTAGTTGTAGCCGCCGTAGCCGTAACCGTAGCCGGCGTGCTTGGCGCTGAACTTGGTGAGCAGCGCGCCGATCACGTGCGCGCGCGCCGAGTACAGGCGCTTGAGCGCGTTGCGGGCGAGCGTGATGCGGGTTTCACCCGCCTCCACCACCAGCAGCGTGCCGCTGGCCATGTTGGCCAGGATGGGCGCGTCGGCCAGGCCCATCACCGGCGGGCCGTCGATGATGACCTGGTCGAACTTCTCGCTGGCGATGGAAATCAGGCTCAGCATCTTCGGGCCCATCAGCAGCTCGGCCGGGTTCGGCGGCAGCGGGCCGGTGGGCATGAACATCAGGTGCGGCGAATCGGTGGCGTGGATCACTTCCGTGGCCTTCGAGGCGCCGGCCAGGTAGTTGCTCAGGCCGATGTCGTTGGGCTTTTCCAGCGCGCGGTGCAGTGACGGGTTGCGCAGGTCGGCGTCGATGATCAGCACGCGCTTGCCCAGCTGGGCGAAGTTCTTCGCCAGCGTGAGCGCCGTGGTGCTCTTGCCCTCGGCCGGCGCGGCGCTGGTGACCAGCAGGCAGCGCGGCACGCCGCTGTCGGTGGAGAACTGCAGCGCGGTTCGCACCGAGCGGTAGGCTTCCGAGAACGCCGAGCGCGGGTCGTCCAGGGCCTTGGCGGGCGTCATCGGTGCCTTCAGCAGCGGGATCACGCCCAGCACCGACAGGCCGGTCTGCTTCTCGACGTCCTCGGGCGATTTCAGCGTGTCGTCCAGGTACTCGAATGCCAGCGCCAGCAGCACGCCCAGCATCAGGCCGGCCAGCAGGCCAAGCGCGAGGTTGCGCGTCAGGCTTGGCTTGTACTTGAAGCCACGCTGGGCGCGGTCCACCACGGCGATGTTGTTGCTGGAAACGCCGCCGGCCACGCCGATTTCCTTGTAGCGCTGCAGCAGGCCGTCGTAGAGCTCGCGGTTGGTGTCAACCTCGCGCTTGAAGATGTTGTACTGGATCGAGCGGCTCTGCAGGTCGAGCACCTCGGTCTTCAGGCCGGCCATCTGCTCGCCCAGAAGGCGCTCCTGCTCCTGCGCGGCCAGGAATTCGGCCTGGATGGCCGATTTGATGTTGGCCACTTCCTCGCTGATCTGCCGCTCGACTTCGTCGATCTGGCCTTTCAGCTGCACCATCGCCGGAAATGCAGGCTTGTACAGCCGCAGCTTGTCCTGGTATTCGGCATTGAGCTCGGCGCGGCGCTCCTGCAACGACTGGATGATGGAGTTCTCGCCAATCTCGCCCAGCAGCACGGTTCCCTTCGACGCCTGTGCCTGGCGCCAGCGCGCCTCGGCGCGGATGCGGTCGCGACGGGCCTCGGCCAGCGCGGCGTTGAGCGTGCCGAGGTTCTGCTCGCTCAGGCTGGCGCTGCCCTCGCCGCTGGAGACGATCTGCTCCTGCTGCGCGAACTCCACCAGCTTGCGCTCGGAATCTTCAAGCTTGAGCTTGAGCTCCTGCAGGCGGTCTTCCAGGTAGGTCTTGGCGTAGGACGAGGAATCAAAGCGGCGCTCGAGGTTGCTTGCAATGAAGGCCTCGGCGATGGCATTGGCCGCGCGCTCCGAGAGCTCCGGGTCGGGGCTGTCGAAGTGCACGCGCACCAGGCGCGAGTTGCGCACGGGCTCGACGGTTAGGCCGTTCATGATGAAGCCCGTGGCGGCGGACTGCCGGGCGCTCACCTCGGCCTCGGTCGGCACCTCTTCTTCACCACCGCCACTGAACAGCCCCGCCAGCGCGCCCCAGGGCGAACGCGGCGCGAGACGCTCAAGCTGGTCGCCGTCGGCGAGACCCAGCTGAGACGCCACGCGCTCGGCCAGCGCACGGCTCTTGAGCAGTTCGTATTGGGTCTGGAAGAAATCGTTGCCGCCTGCGCCTTCCACCGGCGTGACGCCTTCCACGTCCACCACCTTGATGCTGTCGCGGTCGATCTGAAGCGAGGTGCTGGCGCGGTAGATCGGCGTCATCAGCAGCGTGCCCACCAGCGCCGTCACCAGCACGATGCCGGCGGCGCCCAGCACCGTCCAGCGGCGCTTGACCAGGATGCGCCAGTAGCTGAGCAGGTCGATCTCGTCGCTGTCGGCACCGTCCTGCGTGCGCACGTCGAGGCTGAGCGCCTGCTGGCGCGCGATGGCCAGCGCCTGCTGCCGCTCGTTGGCAGACTGCGTGGTGGGAAGCTGGCCGCCCTCGCCCGAAGCGCCGGGATCCTTGTTGTCAGACATGCGTGCTCGTCCTTGGGCCGGTCAGTAAACGGCGAAGAGATTGAAGAAGGGCACCGCCTGCAGCACGCGCTGCAAGCCGGTCTTCGCGCCCGACTGGTCGACGACGATGATGTCGTCGCCGTAGATCTGCGGGTCGGCCGCCTGGCCGGAGCGGATCTGGTTGAGGCTGAACACGGCGGCCATCTTCTGGCCTTCGATCTGCCGGAACACGACCACACCGTCCAGGTTGGCCAGGTCGGTGACGCCCTCGGCCTGGGCGATGGCCTGCAGCAGGCTGATGCGGCCCGTGAGCGGGTAGATGCCCGGTTTGCGCACGGCGCCCTCAAGGGTCACGCGCTGGCTGGTGAACTCCTTAACGAACACGCTTACCTGCGGGTCCTGCAGGTAGCTCTCGTCGAGCTTGGCGGCAATGTCGGCCTCCAGCTCCTGCACGGTCTTGCCGCCGGCCACGACCACGCCCACCAGCGGCAGCGAGATCTGGCCATTGCTGTTCACGCGCACGGTTCGGTTGAGCTCGGCCACCTGGAACACGCTGATCTCGAGCAGGTCCTGGGCGCCGACGCGGTACTCCGACGCGCCGGTGTAGGCACCCGTGGCGCTGGTGCTGTCGGGAACCCCCAGTTCGCTGGTGGCGGTAACCGCCGTCGCCGTACCGCTGCGGATGGCGGTGGTGTTGTTGGTGGCGCAGGCCGCCAGCAGCGGGCAGAGAAGAAGGAACGCAAGCGTCCGGAGTACCGTGGTTTTCATGTTTCGTCCGTTTCCGCCGGGGGGCTGGGATTATGGATTGCCAAACAGCCTATGCCAAAACCCCGGCCGGCCGGCTTTTTTCGGGGCGCCCGCGTCGGGCAGCGGCGGCACGGCGGCGGGCGGCAGGTCGTCGAGGATGGCCTGGGGGCGCGTTTCCACCAGGTGATGGGCCTCGACGGCGCCCAGCCGGCGCGCGGCGGCCTCGCGGCCTTCGGCCAGCAGCGGCGGGCGCTTGTCGCAGTGGTGCGAATCGGTGGCCAGGATGTGCACCAGGCCCTCGTCGAGCAAACGCTCGGCCCAGTACTGCGGGCGCTTGCCGAAGCGCCCGGTGAGGCTGCCGGCGGTGAGCTGCATCCAGGCGCCCTGCTTCACCAGGTCGCCGAACACGGCGTAGTGGTTTTCGATCCAGGTGAGCCGCTCGGGGTGCGTGATGACCGGCACCAGGCCGGCCGCCATCAGGCCGAACACCGACTCGGCGAAACGCGGCGGCGCCACGTGGTGCGGCGGCTCGAGCAGCAGGTAGCGGCTGCCGCACAGCGTGGGCACGCGGCCCGCGCGCACGGCGCCGGCGAGGTCGGGCGCCAGGTGCACGTCGGCGCCCACGCCCAGCTGCAGCGGGATGCCGGCGGCGGCCAGCTCGCGCCGGAACTCCACCACCGCGGCCTCGATGCCGGCGCGGGTGTTCTCGTACAGGCCCGGGTAGATGTGCGGGGTGCAGGCGGTGAAGACGATGCCGTCTTCCACGGCCTGGCGCGCCATCGCCAGCGACACCTCCAGGCTGAGCGGGCCGTCGTCGATGCCCGGCAGCAGGTGGCAATGCAGGTCGATCATCGGGTTTCGGTGGCTTCCTCGGCGGCGCGCACCGCTTCCGGCGAAGACGGCCGGCCGCCGCGCAGCCAGCGCAGGCGCGCCACGGCCAGCTCGCGCTTGCGGCTGAACACGTACCAGGCCATCAGCAGCACCAGGAACACGAGCACCAGCAGCGGCCGGTACACGCCCAGCTTCACCGCCAGCGCCGCGCCCAGGCCCAGCAGCAGCGAACCGCCCGCCATCAGCAGCACCACCAGGGTGGGGGTGTAGCCGGCGTCGAGCAGCAGGTGGTGCATGTGGTTGCGGTCGGCCTTGAACGGCGAGACGCCGTGGCGCCAGCGGCGCAGCATGAGCACCACGCAATCAATGAGCGGCAGCGCCAGCGTCCACGGCCCCAGCACCGGCGACACCGGGTGGGTGGGGTTCTGGGTGAGCCGCACCGACGACCAGGCGATGATGAAACCCAGCAGCATGCTGCCGCCGTTGCCCAGGAACACCTTCGCCCGCGGCTGCCAGGGGAAGCGGTGGTTCCACAGCAGGAAGCCCAGCACCGCGGCGCCCAGGCCCAGCAGGCGCTCGGCCAGCACCACGTCGCCGGCGTACAGGGCGAAGGCGGTGAACAGCGCCAGCGACACCAGCGCCAGCGAGCCGGCCAGGCCGTCCACGCCGTCGGCCATGTTCAGGGCGTTGATGACGCCCACCACGATGAACACCGTGAACGGCACCGCCAGCAGGCCGATGTTCGAGCCCATGAAGCCGAACACGTCCTGCAGGTTGCTGGCCTGCCAGCCGGCCAGGTACACCATGGACAGCGCCGCCACCGCCTGGGCGCCGATGCGCCAGCGGGCGCTCAGGTCGCGCAGGTCGTCGAGCTGGCCCACGGCCACCAGCAGGATGGCGCCGGCGAAGAAGGTGAACACGCGCAGGTTCAGCTGCGGCTCGAACAGCAGGAAGGTGACGATGGCCGCGACCAGGATGGCGATGCCGCCGATGACCGGGATCGCGCATTCATGCTGCTTGCGGCCCCCCGGGTGGTCCACCCAGCCCCAGCGGCGCGCCAGCGGCACGCCCAGCGGGATGAGCGTGGCCACGATGGCGAAGGCCAGCGCGGCGCGCAGCCAGCTCGAGGGGCCCAGTTGGTCGAGGAGTTGGAGAAAGTCCATCTTGGGGGGGTAAACGCACCTGGGCGTCGTTCCGGACAGTCCACGGCAGACTAGTCCCAGGCCATCACAATGACCAGCCGGGCCCGGGTTTGGGAAGGGAAAAATTCTCTTGCTTCCCGCCCCGGCGTGAAACATTTACCGGCTGAATGTGACGGCGTCGGCGGTTCCGGCCGGCTCAGCGGCCGTAGACGTCCTCGAAGCGCACGATGTCGTCTTCGCCCAGGTAGCTGCCCGACTGCACCTCGATCAGCTCCAGCGGCACCTTGCCGGGGTTTTCCAGCCGGTGCTTGCTGCCCAGCGGGATGTAGGTGCTCTGGTTCTCGGCCAGCAGGAACACCTTGTCTTCGCAGGTGACGCGGGCCGAGCCGCTCACCACGATCCAGTGCTCGGCGCGGTGGTGGTGCATCTGCAGGCTGAGCGCGGCGCCGGGCTTGACCACGATGCGCTTGACCTGGAAGCGCTCGCCACTGTCGATGCCGTCGTAGCTGCCCCAGGGGCGGTACACCTTGCGGTGCACGGCGGCCTGCGGGCGGCCTTCGGCCTTCAGGCGGGCCACGATGTCCTTCACCTGCTGCACCTGGTCGCGGGAGGCCACCAGCAGGGCGTCGTCGGTGTCCACCACGATCACGTCCTGCAGGCCCAGCAGGCTGACCAGGCGGCGGCCGCCCCAGGCCAGGGTGTTCCTGCAGCCCAGGGCCAGCACGTCGCCGTGGTGGGCGTTGCCGTCGGGGTCCTGGTCGGCGATTTCCCACAGGGCCGACCACGAGCCCACGTCGTTCCAGCCCACGTTGATGGGCAGCACGGCGGCGGCTTCGGTTTTCTCCATCACGGCGTAGTCGATGGAATCGGCCGGGCAGGCTTCGAAGGCGGCGCGGTCGAGGCGCAGGAAGTCCACGTCGCGCTTGCCGCCGGCCAGGGCCGCCTCGGCCGCCGCCGCCATGGCCGGGGCGAACTTCGACAGCTCGGCCAGGTAGGCCGAGGCGCGGAACAGGAACATGCCCGAGTTCCAGAAGTAGTCGCCGCTGGCGACGTAGGCCTGCGCCGTGGCCAGGTCCGGCTTCTCGACAAACCGCTCGACCGCCCGCACCCCGCCTTCCCCGGTAGGAGCGGCTTCAGCCGCGACCGCCTTGATGTACCCGTATCCCGTCTCCGGCCCCGTCGGCACGATGCCGAACGTAACCAGGCTCCCCTGCTCCGCCGCGCCGCGGCGCGCTTCCTGCACGGCGGCGCGGAAGCCGGCGGCGTCGCCGATGACATGGTCCGACGGCAGCACCAGCAGCAGCGGGTCGCGCCCGCCCTCCATGGCCTGCAGCGCCGCCACGGCAATGGCCGGCGCGGTGTTTCGCCCCACCGGCTCGAGCACGATGGCCGACGGCCCCGCGCCCACCTGGCGCAGCTGCTCGGCCACCATGAAGCGGTGCTCCTCGTTCGCCACCACGATGGGCGCGGCCATGCCCGGCAGCCCCGCCAGGCGCTGCCAGGTGGCCTGCAGCAGCGACTGCTCGCCCACCAGCGGCTGGAACTGCTTGGGGTGCGTTTCGCGCGACAGCGGCCAGAGCCGGGTGCCGGAACCACCGGAAAGCAGGACGGGGACGAGGTCGGTCATGGTTTCGAAAGCGAGGGAAAGTCCCCGCCATGATGCCACGCAGCCCGAAGGGCGGGCCCAACGGGCCGGCGGGAGGCGGTGGCCGGGCGCGCGATTCGGTAATAATCACCTTGATGAACATGCACAACGCCCTGCCCACCCGCGACGCCCTGCGCCTGGAATGGACCCGCCAGGCCCTGGCCGACCCGGACGCGCCCATCGAACGCGCCTCCAACGACGCCAGCTTCCGCAGCTACTGGCGCACCCGTTCGGCCGACCGCAGCTGGATCGTGATGGACGCGCCGCCGGACAAGGAAGACATCCGCCCCTGGCTCGACGTGGCCGCCCGCCTCTCGCGCGCCGGCCTGCACGCGCCCGAGATCCAGGCCGCCGACCCCGAGCGCGGCTTCGTGCTGATGGAAGACCTGGGCGACCGCACCCTGCTGCCCGAACTTTCCGAAGCCACCGTGGACCGCCTGTACGGCAGCGCGCTCGATGCCCTGCTGGCCATGCAGCTTCGCGCCGACGCCAGCGACCTGCCCGCCTACGACGAGGCGCGGCTGGTGGCAGAGATGGAGCTGATGCCGAAGTGGTTCCTGGAGCGCCACCTGGGCTTCACGCCGGAATGCGAGCAGTGGGACGTCATCGAGTCCGCCTTCCGCGCCCTGCTCAACAGCGCGCGGCTGCAGCCGCAGGTGTTCGTGCACCGCGACTTCCACTCACGCAACCTGCTGGTGACCGAACGCGACAGCCCCGGCATCATCGATTTCCAGGACGCGGTGCGCGGGCCCATCACCTACGACCTGGTCTCGCTGCTGCGCGACTGCTACATCGAATGGCCCGAGGCGCGCGTCAACGCCTGGGTCGAGGACTACCGCCTCAAGCTGGTGGACGCCGGCCTGTGCACGCTGGGCCCGGCCGCCTTCCTGCGCGCCTTCGACCTGATGGGCCTGCAGCGCCACATCAAGGTGCTGGGCATCTTCTGCCGGCTCTGGTACCGCGACGGCAAGGCCGCCTACCTGCTCGACCTGCCGCTGGTGTGGAAGTACACCCGCGACGTGGGCCGCCGCTACGAGGAGACCGCGCCCCTGGTGGCCCTGCTCGAGCAGGCCATCGGCGACCGCGACATCACCCTGCCCGCGCGATGAAGGCGCTGATCTTCGCCGCCGGCAAGGGCGAGCGCATGCGCCCGCTCACCGAGACCACGCCCAAGCCGCTGCTGCCGGTGCGCGGCAAGCCGCTGGTGGAATGGCACCTGGAAAAGCTGGCCGCGCTGGGCGTGGACGAAGTGGTCATCAACACCTCCTGGCTGGCCGGCGCCTTCCCGCCCGCGCTGGGCGACGGCGCGCGCTGGGGCCTGCGCCTGCACTATTCCTGCGAAGGCCCCGAGCCGCTGGAAACCGGCGGCGGCATGCTGCACGCGCTGCCGCTGCTGGGCGACGCGCCCTTCATCGCGGTGAACGGCGACATCTTCTGCGGCTACGACTTCGCCCGGCTGCCGCGCGAGCCCGCCGGCGAGGCGCACCTGGTGCTGGTGGACAACCCGGTGCACCACCCCGAGGGCGACTTCGCCCTGTTGCCAGGTGGCCAGGTGCAGGCCGCCGGTGAGGCGCGGCTCACCTTCGCCGGCATCGGCGTGTACCGGCCCACGCTGTTCGACGGCTGGCGCTCCACCATCGGCGCCGCCGCCGGCGCGGAGCTCGACCCGCCGCGTTTCCGACTGGCGCCCCTGCTGCGCGCGGCCATGCGCGCCGGGCGGGTCACCGGCGAACACTTCCGCGGCGAATGGACCGACGTGGGCACGCCGGAGCGGCTGGCCGCGCTGGGCTGAGCCGCCGAGCGGCAAACCGTGCCGCAGTTCACAGTTCTCCGGCGGCGCGGGCCCGGGTTCACCCTGCGCTCATTCCTGCGTCACAAGTCGTGACTTTCGTCCTTGCGTGCGGCGGCGTATTGGCCGCTAATGCGCGGTCCATGAAGCGAATCGCCGCCCGCAGCCCCCGCCAGATGCTCTGCCACGCCCTCGAGGGCGAGGTGGCGGGCATGGCGCCGCACGAGCGCCGCGAACAGTACCGGCGCCAGATCCAGCTGCTGCACAAGCCCATGTCGAACCTGCTGGTGGCCATGGCCGTGCTGGCGGCCCTGCACCTGGTGGTCGAAGGGGTGCTGCTGGCCGGCCTGCCGCTGCGCCTGGCCTGGCAGTCGGGCGGCGTGGCGCTGCTGGGCGTGATGGCGCTGCGCTACCGCCACGTGGTGTCGCTGCGGCGCCGGCGCCTGCTGGGCCTGGCCTTCCTGGCCGTGCTGCTGGCCTGCCTGTCGGTGCCGGCGCTGGAATGGGCGGGCAGTTCGGTGGTGCCGCTGGCGGTGTTCCTGCTGCTGCCGGTCACCTGGCTGCCGCTGCTGGTGAAGCCGCACATGACCTTCGGCGGCCTGGCGCTGGTGACGGCGGTGGTGGCCGCGCTGCTGTGGCGCTGCGAGGCGCCGGCGGGCGAATGCCAGCTGTTCGCGCTGTATTACGCGGTGAGCGTGGGCGCGGGCCTGCTGCTGCGGCGCGCCCGCAGCAACCTGGCCACGCGCCTGGACAAGCAGGTGGAAACGCTGTGGCAGCGCGCCGTGAGCGACCCGCTCACCGGCCTGCTCAACCGCCAGGGCTGGATGAACCTGGCGGGCACCGCCATGGCCGACGCGCTGGACGCGGGCCGCACGCCGGCAGTGCTGTTCATCGACGTGGACTTCTTCAAGCGCACCAACGACAAGCACGGCCACCTGGCCGGCGACGAGCTGCTGCGCGCGCTGGGCCGCATCATCGACGCGCGCATGGGCCCGGGCGAATACTGCGCGCGCCTGGGCGGCGAGGAGTTCGCCTGCCTGCTGCCCGATTCCTCGCCGCAGCACGCCGAGCGCTTCGCCCTGCGCCTGGCGGCCGACTACCGCCTGCACGCCAAGGCCATGGGCTCCACGCTCAGCATCGGAATCGCCGTGCACCAGGATGGCGACGTCCTCAACGACCTGCTCGCCCGCGCCGACGCCGCACTCTACGAAGCCAAGCACCGCGGCCGCGACCAGGTCGTCCTGGCCCACGACCACCCCGCCCCGCCCCCGCCCGTCCTCTGACGTCTTCTGACGGCATCGGACGGCTTCTGGCGATTTCTGTAGGAGCGGCTTCAGCCGCGCCCCCTTGAGGGGGGGGGGGCGGGGGGGGACGCGCCCCCCACAACGCCTGGTTGGTAGCGGGGGGGCGCCGGGGGGGGGGGGGCGCGCCCGGCG
>NZ_JAYSEG010000019.1:20591-51352 GCF_041913985.1 Arenimonas sp. | reverse complement strand
CGGCTTCAGCCGCGAAGCTTTTCGCGAGGAGCTTCGCGGCTGAAGCCGCTCCTACAAGGACTTGATGGAACGGATGATGCCAGGGGCGGCTGGGCCAGCGCAGGCTGGCCCATGGCCTACCTGTTGCCCACGCCCGGACACGCCGCATTGCGCAAAGGCCGCCATTCGCTCGCGGGCGAGGCGTACTTCCTTACGTTCACCACCGCAGGCCGACAGCGGCTCTTCGCCGGCTGGGACGCTGCTTCGGCTATGTGTCGCTTCCTTTCAGGCCCGGCGAACTGGCGTCGCGCTAGTCTGCTCGCGTGGGTCCTCATGCCCGATCACTGGCATGGCCTGCTGCGCCTTGAGGGCAACGACGCCTTGGGCGAAGTGCTTCGCATGGCGAAGGGCCGCAGTTCGCATGACTTCAACCTGGCCATGCAGCGCACCGGCCCGGTGTGGGCGCGAGGTTGCTTCGACCACGCCTTGCGGCGCGATGCGGATTTGCGGCGGACGGCGCGCTACCTCGTCGCCAATCCAATTCGCGCGGGGCTGGTCGCACGCATCGGCGACTACCCGTTCTGGGATGCCGCCTGGCTAGTCGACGACACCCCCGTGTGATTTGCTCTGGCAACGCACCGGGTTGCCGCGGGTATGTGGAAACGGCTTCAGCCGCGAAGCTCCTCGCGAGAAGCTTCGCGGCTGAAGCCGCTCCTACAAAGAATTCGCGTCAGCGCGGAAGGAATGCGTGGCAGCCCCGAAGGCAATTGATCCAGCCCCAGCAGCGGTCAGAGGTGCTGGCGGAGGAAGGGGATGGTGATGCGGCGCTGGGCGGCGAGGCTGGCGCGGTCCAGCGTATCGAGCAGGCGGGTGAGGCTGGCCAGGTCGCGGTCGACGCGGCGCAGCAGGTAGTCGAGCACCGCGTCGTCGAGTTCCAGCCCGCGGCGGGCGGCGCGTTCGCGCAGCACGGCGCGGCGGCCGGCTTCGTCCAGCGGTTCCAGCGTGAGACGCACGCACTGGCCCAGGCGCGTCACCAGGTCGGGCAGCGCGATGCCCAACGCCGCCGGGTTGCCGCGCGCTGCGTACAGCACCACGCCGCCGCCGGCGCGGGCGCGATTGTGGAAGTGGAACAGCGCCTCTTCGTCCGCCGCATTCCCGGCAATGGCGTCCAGGCCGTCCAGGCACACCAGGTCGAACCCTTCCTGCTGCGCCAGCGCGTCGGCCAGCCGGCCCGCGAAGGCCGGCAGCGGCAGGTAGGCCGCGCGCCGGCCGGCCGCCGCGGCTTCGGCGCAGGCGGCCAGCAGCAGGTGGCTCTTGCCGCTTCCCGCGGGGCCGGCCAGGAACAGCCAGTCGCGCGACTCACCGCGCGCGGCGGCGCGCACCGCGTCGCGCACGACGGGCTGGCCGTGGAAGGCGTCGAGTCGCTGGTCCGGCGGCGCGCGCAGGGACAGCGGCAGCTGCGGCGTGCTCACGGGTTCGGCGTCGGCCCCTGCCCGGCATCACCCGGCGGCGGCGCGGCGTATTCGTCGCCCTCGCTGCCCACCGGCACCTTGGCCACGGCCGCGGCCACGTCGGCCGGCACCACTTCGTCGTCGGCGCCGTACAGGCGGCTGTGGGTGTAGCGGTCGTAGGCGTAACGCCCCACCACCACCGCCACCGCCGCCACCGGCAGCGCCAGCAGCACGCCCAGGAAACCGAACAGCTGGCCGCCGGCCATGATGGCGAAGATCACCGCCACCGGGTGCAGGCCGATCTTGTCGCCCACCAGCCACGGCGTCAGCCAGAAGCTTTCCAGCAGCTGGCCCAGGCCGAACACGCCCAGCACCAGCGCCAGGTGCATCAGGTCGCCGTGCTGCACCATCGTGGCGATCACCGCCGCGCCCAGGCCGACGATGGCGCCCAAGTAAGGCACGAAGCTCACCAGCCCGGCCACCAGGCCGATCAGGATGCCCAGGTCCACGCCCACCGCCGTCAGGCCCACGGCGTAGATGGCGCCCAGCGAAATCATCACGCTCAGCTGGCCGCGGATGAAGCCGCCCAGCACCTGGTCGGATTCGCGCGTGAGCCGGCTCACCACGGGTTCGATCGGGCGCGGCAGCATCACGCGCACCTTCTCGAGCATGCCCCAGCCGTCGCGCATGAAGTAGAAGGTGACCACCGGGATCAGCGCCAGGTTCGCCAGCCAGCCCAGGATGGCCAGGCCCGACTTCGACACGCCGCCGAACACCGTGGCGGCCACGCCGCCGGCCTGCTGCCAGTGCTGCTTGAGCAATTCGATCAGCTGGCTCGGATCCACGTAACCGGCCAGATCCACCTTGAAGCGGTGCTCGGCCCAGGGCACCGCGGTGCCGGTGATCCACAGGCCGAAGCGCGGCAGCCAGTCGATGAACTTCGACACCTGGCTTTCGATCAGCGGCACCAGCAGCAGCACGCCCAGCACCAGCACCAGGCTCATCAGCCCGAACACCAGCACCACGCCGGTGCCGCGCGAACGGCCGCTGCGCTCGATGCGGCGCACCAGCGGGTCGCCCAGCCAGGCCAGCAGCGCCGAAATGACGAAGGGCGTGAGCACCGGCCCGAGCAGCCACACCAGCACGCCCAGGCCCACGGCCAGGGCCAGCCACTGCCAGCGGCGGCGGTCGCTGAAGGGATCGACGGTGGCGTTCATTCGGCGGGGGTCCTCGGGTGGCGCCAGGCACGCACACCATAGCGAACTACGTAATCCACGCCACTGAGGAAGGTCAGCAGCGCCACGGCCAGCAGGCCTTCGATGCGCCAGCGCAGCGGGATGTCCCAGCCGGCCAGGTCCACCAGGCACACCAGCACCAGCGCGATCTGCGCGCCGGTGGTGAGCTTGCTGAGCACGCTGGGCTGGCCGCTGAAGGGCCCGGCCAGGCGCCACCAGGCGGCGGCGCCGGCCACGATGACCAGGTCGCGCGCCAGCACCAGCCCCACCAGCCAGGCCGGCAGCGCCTGCGCCAGCCACAGCCCGGCCATGGCGGCGCCCAGCAGCAGCTTGTCGGCCACCGGGTCGAGCAGGCTGCCCAGCCGCGACTGCCAGCCGAAGCGCTTGGCGATCACCCCGTCCACCGCGTCGCTGGCGCCGGCCACGGCCGCCACCCACAGGGCTTCGCGGTAATGGCCCGCCCAGAGCAGCCAGAACAGCACCGGCGCCATCGCCAGGCGGAGCCCGGTGATGGCGTTGGGCAGGTGGCGAAGGCTCATCGCAGGCGGAACGTGGGCGTGGCGTCGCCCGGGCTGGCCGGGTCGGCCGAGAGCGTGTCGCCGGCGGCGATGAAGCTGGCGAAGGCCTCGGCGCCGACCGCCAGGTCGAGCTGCAGGCGCAGGCTGTCGGGCGTGGCCTCGAGCACGGCCAGTTCGCGCACCACCGGCAGGGTCTGCAGGTAGCCCATGGCGCGCAGGTAGTCGTCACTGCCGCCGAGGCCGGCGATGCGCACCACCTGGCGGGTGGGTTCGCCCACGTTCGCCGCCACCGCGTCGCGGCGGGCGATGGCATCGGCGGCGCCGTCGGCGCCCGAGGCGATGGCGCGCTGCGGGCTGGGGTCGGTGAAGGACCAGCGCGAAAGTTCGTTGCCGGCGCGGCTGAGCACCCAGTCGGCGGTCCAGCCGGCGCCACCCTCGGCGCGGTAGAGCCGGCCCAGCAGCTGGGTCTGGTTGCCGTAGCGCTCAGTGAGCGCCTGCATGGGAACCGGGTTCTGGGCCCAGATGGTTTCTACCGCGGCCTGCTCCACCGCGCTGCCCGAAGGCAGGCCGAAGCTTAGGCCGCGCTCGGTGCCGCGGGTGGCCAGCGGCTTGACCACGTTGAGCTGCTGGCTGTTCACCAGGCGCGCGCCGCGGCCGTCGTCGATGGCCAGCCACAGGATCGGGCGCGGGCGGTCCGGGCCCCAGTAGGCCAGGCCGGCGCCGGCGATCAGCGCGTCCACCTTGCCCGGGTCGAATTCCACCCGCAGGCGGGTCTTGTACACGGGCACGCCGCCGATGGCGGTGTTGCCCTGCTGGTCGGACGTTTCGCCTTCGCTGGTCTGCTCGGCGGTGGCGAAGCCGGCGGCGTTGCCCAAGGCGCGGCGCACCACCGGGTTGGCGGCGGCCAGCGGGTTGCCGGTGAGCTTCACCAGCACCTGGGCCAGGGCCCGGGCGGTGGCGGCGCGGCGTTCGCCGGCGCCCTGCGACATCAGCTCGGTCTCGCCCACGTACAGGGACAGGTCGCGCGCCGGGGCCTCGGCCACGGCGGCCGGCGCGGGCACGTCCACCGGCTCGAACTGGGCGGCGGCCGGCAGGGCCAGGGCCAGCAGGGCGGCGGAAACGAGGACGGACAGGGCTGGGCGCATGGGCTCGGGCGGGGCTCGGGTGAGCGTGAATGGTGCCGCATGGGGGGCGGAGCGTCCAACGGCGGCGGCGCTGGTCGGGGGGGGGAGCCCGCCCCCCACAGGGCCCGGGGAGAGGGGGGGGGGGGGGGGCGCCCCCCCCCCCCCCCCCCCGGGGGGGCGCGGGGGGGGGGGCCCCCCCCCCCCCCCCGACTCGCTTGGTAGAATGGCGGTCTTTCCCGCGCCCGGACCCGCCCGTGACCACGCCTACCCCCCTCACCTACCGCGATGCGGGCGTCGACATCGATGCCGGCAACGAAGTCGTCGAGCGCATCAAGCCCCTGGTCAAGCGCACCTTCCGGCCGGAAGTGATGGGCGGCCTGGGCGGCTTCGGCGCCCTGTTCAACCTGTCGGGCAAGTACCGCGAGCCGGTGCTGGTGAGCGGCACCGACGGCGTGGGCACCAAGCTCAAGCTGGCCCAGCAGCTCAACCGCCACGACACCATCGGCATCGACCTGGTGGCCATGTGCGTGAACGACGTGCTGGTGCAGGGCGCCGAGCCGCTGTTCTTCCTGGACTATTTCGCCACCGGCAAGCTGCACGTGGACACCACGGTGTCGGTGGTCTCCGGCATCGCCAAGGGCTGCGAGCTGGCCGGCTGCGCGCTCATCGGCGGCGAAACCGCCGAGATGCCCGACATGTACCCGCCGGGCGAATACGACCTGGCCGGCTTCACCGTCGGCGCGGTGGAGAAGTCGATGCTGCTCGACGGCGCCAAGGTGCGCGAGGGCGACTTGCTGCTGGGCATCGCCTCCTCCGGCCCGCACTCGAACGGCTATTCGCTGGTGCGCCGCATCTACGACCGCGCCGGCCGCCCGGCCGACCTGGAGGTCGGCGGCGTGAAGCTGGTGGACGCGCTGATGGCGCCCACCGAAATCTACGTCAAGCCGGTGCTCGAGCTGCTGCGCGCGCACGACCTGCACGCCATGGCGCACATCACCGGCGGCGGCCTGACCGAGAACATCATCCGCGTCATCCCCGAGGGCCTGGGCCTGGACATCGAGGCTTCGGCCATCGTGCTGCCGCCGGTGTTCGAGTGGCTGCAGCGCGAAGGCGCGGTGCCGGCGCCGGAAATGTGGCGCACCTTCAACTGCGGCGTCGGCTTCGTGCTGGTGCTGGCCCCGGGCGACGTGGCGGCCGTGTCGGCCGACCTGGCCCGCCGCGGCCTGGCCCACCGCGCCATCGGCCAGGTGGTGAAGGCCACCGGCGAAGAGCGCGTGCGCATCGGCTGATGTCCGCGCTCTCGCTGGCGGTCCTGGCCTCGGGCCGCGGCACGAACCTGCAGGCGCTGCTCGACGCCATCGCCGACGGCCGCCTGCCGGCGCGCATCGCCGGCGTGTTCTCCGACAAGCCTGCCTGCAACGCGCTGGCCATCGCCCGTGCGGCCGGCCTGCACGCCGTGGCCCGGCGCCCGCGCGACTACGCCGACCGCGACGCCCACGACGAGGCGCTGTTCAGCGACGTCGCGGCGGTTCAGCCCGACCTCATCGTCTGTGCGGGATACCTGCGCATCATTTCCGAGCGCACGGTGCGAAGGTTCGAGTCCCGCATGGTCAACATCCACCCCTCCCTGCTGCCCCGCCACCCCGGCCTGGACACGCATGCCAAGGTGCTGGCCGCCGGCGAAACCGAGCACGGCGCCACCGTGCACGCCGTCATCCCCGCGCTCGACGCCGGCCCGGTGCTGGCGCAGGCGCGCATCCCGGTGCTGGCCGGCGACACGCCCGAAGCGCTGGCCGAACGCCTGCTGCCGCGCGAACACGCGCTGCTGGTGGCCTCGGTGGCGCTGCTGGCCAGCGGCCGCGCGCGCCTGGGCGCCGCCGGCTTCGAATACGAGGGCCGACCGCTGCGCGCGCCGCTGCAGCTCGGCGCCGACGACCACCTGCACCCGGAGCCCGGCCATGCGTAAGTTCCTGTTGGCCGCCCTGCTGGCGCTGCCCTTGCTCGCCGCGGCCGCCGCGCCACCCAAGCCCTTCGAGGCCGACTACGAAGTGCGCCGCAACGGCGAGGTGATCGGCGTGGGCCACATCCGCCTTCGCGCCCTGCCCGAGGGCGGCTTCGAAATGAGCACCCGCAGCGAAGGCACCGCCGGCCTGGCCGCCATGGCCGGCGTGAAGCGCGAGGAAACCTCGCGCCTGCGCTGGACCGGCGACGGCCTGGAGTCCAACGACTACCGCATGCGCCAGAAGGCCGCCTGGAACACCCGCGAGCAGCACACCACGGTGGACCCGCGCAGCCACGCGGTCACCAGCACCTACAAGGGCGAAACCACGCGTTACGCCGGCCGGCCCGGCCTGCTCGACAAGCAGGCGGTGACCGCCGCGATGATGGTGGCGGTGGCCGACGGCCAGCGCGGCCTGCTGCGTTTCCCCATCGCCGAGCGCAAGGGCGTGGAGGAACAGCGCTACGAAGTGACGGCGGCGGTGCGCCTGCGCACGGCCATCGGCGTGGAGCGGGCGCTGCGGCTGGAGCGCCGGCGCGACACCCCCGGCGGCCGCCAGACCAAGATCTGGCTGGCCCGCAACCACGGCTGGCTGCCGCTGCGCATCCTGCAGGTGGAAGAGGACGGCGCGCGCATCGACCTGCGCATCACCGCCATCCGCTGATCAGCCCGGCAGGCGCCGGATCTTCGCGCCCAGGGTGCCGAGCTTCTCTTCGATGTTCTCGTAGCCGCGGTCGATGTGGTAGATGCGGTCGACGATGGTCTCGCCCTTGGCCACCAGGCCGGCCAGCACCAGGGAGGCCGAGGCGCGCAGGTCGGTGGCCATGATCGGCGCGCCGGTCATCTGCGGCACGCCGCGGATGATGGCGGTGTTGCCTTCGATGCGGATGTCCGCGCCCAGCCGCTGCAGCTCGTTGAGGTGCATGAAGCGGTTTTCGAAGATGGTTTCGGTGATCACGCCCACGCCGTCGGCGATGGTGTTGAGCGCCGCGAACTGCGCCTGCATGTCGGTCGGGAAGGCCGGGTAAGGCGCGGTGGTGAGGTTCACCGCCTTCGGGCGCTTGCCGCGCATGTCCACTTCGATGGTGTCGTCGCGGGTGGTCACCTGCGCGCCGGCTTCCTCGAGCTTCACCAGCACCGCGTCCATGATGTCGGCGCGGGTCTTGCGGGCCACCACGCGGCCGCCGGTCATGGCGCCGGCCACCAGGAAGGTGCCGGTTTCGATGCGGTCGGGCAGCACGTCGTAGTGGATGCCGGCCAGGCGGTCGACGCCGTGCACGACGATGCGGTTGGTGCCGGCGCCTTCGATCTGCGCGCCCATGGCGATCAGGCAGTTGGCCAGGTCGACCACCTCGGGCTCCATCGCGCAGTTCTCGAGCACGGTGGTGCCCTTGGCCAGCACGGCGGCCATCAGCACGTTCTCGGTGCCGGTGACGGTGATCATGTCGAACACGTAGCGGCCGCCGCGCAGGCGCTCGGCGCGGGCCTTGATGAAGCCGTTCTCCACCACGACCTCGGCGCCCAGCGCCTGCAGGCCGCGGATGTGCTGCTCGACCGGGCGCGAACCGATGGCGCAGCCGCCGGGCAGCGACACCTCGGCGTGGCCGAAGCGCGCCACCAGCGGGCCCAGCACCAGGATCGAGGCGCGCATGGTCTTCACCAGCTCGTACGGCGCCACGGTGGAGGTGATGAAGCGCGGGTCGGCGGTGATGGTGAGCTTTTCATCCACCATCAGCTGCACGCCCATGGCGCCCAGCAGTTCCATGGTGGTGGTGACGTCGTGCAGGTGCGGCACGTTGCCGATCGAGATCGGGCCGTCGGCCAGCAGGGTGGCGGCCAGGATGGGCAGCACGGCGTTCTTGGCGCCGGAGATCTGCACCTCGCCGTTCAGCGGCTCGCCGCCGGTGATTACGATCTTTGCCATTCGTCGTCGGTCTCAGGCCTGGGCGGCCTTGTTGGCTTCTTCGGGGGTCAGCGTGCGCAGGGCCAGCGCGTGGATCGCGCCGCCCATCAGCTCGCCCAGGGTGGCGTAGACCATGCGGTGGCGGGCCAGCGGCAGCTTGCCCCGGAAGGCTTCGCTGACCACGGTGGCCTCGAAATGCACGCCGTCGTCGCCCTGGACGCGGACCTGGGCGCCGGGCAGGCCGGCCTCGATGAGGTTCTGGATGGTTTCGGGGGTCATGGCGGGCGGGGCGCGGGGTGGCCGCGCAGGCCTTACAATACGGCCCCGCATCATACTCCCTAAGCCCCCCGCATGAATGCCCCGAATTCCGCCCTGGCAGTCCCGGACGAGGCGCTGATCGCCAGCGGCCGCGCCGTCATCGACATCGAGGCGCAGGCGCTCGAGGCGCTCAAGGGCAGCCTGGGCGCCGACTTCGCGGCCGCCTGCCGGCACATCCTGGCCTGCCGCGGCCGGGTGGTGTGCACGGGCATGGGCAAGTCGGGCCACATCGCCACCAAGATCGCCGCCACCCTCGCCTCCACCGGCACGCCGGCCTTCTTCATGCACCCGGGCGAGGCCAGCCACGGCGACCTGGGCATGGTGACCGACGCCGACGTGGTGCTGGCGCTGTCGAACTCCGGCGAAAGCGACGAGATCCTCTCGATCATTCCCTCGCTCAAGCGCCAGGGCAACGTGATGATCGCCATGACCGGCCGCCCGGGCTCCAGCCTGGCCCGCCTGGCCCACGTGCACCTGGACGCCAGCGTGCCGGCCGAGGCCTGCCCGCTGGGCCTGGCGCCCACCTCCAGCACCACCGCCGCGCTGGCCCTGGGCGACGCCCTGGCCGTGGCCCTGCTCGAGGCCCGCGGCTTCACCGCCGAGGACTTCGCCCGTTCGCACCCGGCCGGTGCGCTCGGCCGCCGCCTGCTGCTGCGCATCCGCGACATCATGCACGCCGGCGACGACATCCCGCGGGTGCCGGTGGAGGCCAGCGCCTCGGCCGCGCTGCTGGAAATGACCCGCAAGCGCCTGGGCATGACCGCCGTGGTGGACGCCGCCGGCGTGCTGCAGGGCGTGTTCACCGACGGCGACCTGCGCCGCTGCCTGGACGACGAGGACACCGACCTCAAGGCCACCCCGGTGTCGCAGCTGATGGGCCGGAGCCCCAAGACCATCGGCGCCGACGCGCTGGCGGTGGAAGCCGCGCACCTGATGGAGGCGCACAAGGTCAACGCGCTGGTGGTGGTGGACGCCGCCAACCGCGTGGTCGGCGCGCTGAACATTCATGACTTGTTGCGCGCCCGGGTGGTGTGATCACGCCATGACCCAGCCCACCCCCGACCTGCTCGAACGCGCCGCGCGCGTCCGCCTCGCCTGCTTCGACGTGGACGGCACGCTCACCGACGGCCGCCTGTTCTACGACGCCGAGGGCCGCGAGTCCAAGGCCTTCCACGTGCTCGACGGCCAGGGCCTGCGCCTGCTGGAAGACAACGGCATCGCCGTGGCCCTGATCACCGCGCGCCGCAGCGCCGCCGTGCAGTCGCGCGCCCGCGACCTGGGCCTGAGCCACGTGCACACCGGCGTGAAGGACAAGGCCGCCACCCTGCGCATGCTCTGCGCCAGCCTGGGCCTTTCCGCCAGCGAAACCGCGCACATGGGCGACGACCTACCCGACCTCCCCGCGCTGCTGCTGGCCGGCCTGTCGGCCGCGCCCGCCAACGCCCACCCCTGGGTGGCCGAGCGCGTGCACTGGCGTGCCCGCGCCAATGGCGGCCACGGCGCCGCGCGCGAACTCTGCGACCTGATCCTGGAGGCCCGCGGCCTGCGCGCCGCCGTGCTCGAGCGCTTCGGCGCGGCATGAACCGCCGCGTCCTCAACCCGCTGCTGCTGGTGCTGGCCTTCGTGCTCGGCAGCTACGCGGTGTGGCAGTGGCGCCAGCGCCAGGTGCCGCCGCCCGAGCCGCCGCAGCGCTCCGACTACGTGCTGCGCGACTACGAGCTGATCACGCTCAACGAGGCCGGCCAGGAAGCCTTCACCGTGGTCGGCCCCGAGCTCGAGCGCGACCCGCAGGGCAAGACCCTCACGCTCGACCAGCCGCGCTTTTCCTTCCCCGCCAGGGGCGGCGGCCGCTGGAACGCGCGCTCGGACAGCGCCTGGGTCAGCGCCAAGGCCGACGAGGTGCGCCTGCTGGCGCGGGTGGAAATGGTCGGCCCGCCGGGCGAAACCGGCGACCGCACCGTGTTCGCCACCGACCGCCTGTTCGTCTTCCCCGACGCCCAGACCGCCGAATCCGGCGGCCGGGTGACCGTCACCCATGGCGACTCTATACTCGCCGGGACCGGCCTGGCCGTGGACATGCAGGCCAAGCGCTTCCAGCTGCTGAACGACGTCAAAGGACGCTATGCACCCCGCCGTTAACCTGCTCCTCCTCGCCGCGCTGGTCGCGGCCACGCCGGCGCTGGCCAAGTCCAGCGACCGCCAGCAGCCCATGGACATCAGCGCCGACAACACCGACGCGGTGATGGAAGACAACGGCATGTCGGTGCTGCAGGGCAACGTCAGCATCCGCCAGGGCACGCTCGAGGTGTACGCCGACCGCGCCGAAGTGCACCGCGTGGCGGGTGACATCCAGCGCATCGTGCTCACCGGCGCGCCGGCGCGCCTGAAGCAGGTGTCCGACGCCGGCGAGGCCATGGAAGCCCAGGCCCGCCAGGTCACCTACACGCTCAGCGAAGACATCATGCTGCTCACCGGCGCGGTGGAAGTGCGCCAGCCGCGCGGCACCCTCAGCGGCGAAACCGTGCGCTACGACATCGGCACCGGCCGGCTCAACGGCGGCGGCGACGGCCAGCGCGTGAACATGCGCATCCTGCCCAAGACCGCAGCGTCGAACTGATGCTCAGCGCGTCGGGCCTGGCCAAGAGCTACCGGTCGCGCCAGGTCGTGCGCGACTTCGGCATGGAAGTGCGCCCCGGCGAGGTGGTGGGCCTGCTGGGCCCGAACGGCGCCGGCAAGACCACCTGCTTCTACATGATCGTGGGCCTGGTGGGAGCCGACCACGGCCGCATCCTGCTCGACGGCCAGGACATCACCGCCCTGCCCATGCACGAGCGCGCCCGCCGCGGCGTGGGCTACCTGCCGCAGGAAGCCTCGGTGTTCCGCAAGCTCACGGTGTCCGAGAACATCGAGGCGGTGCTGGAGCTGCGCGACGACCTCGACGCCGCCGGCCGCGCCGACGAGCTCTCGGCCCTGATGGAAGAACTGCAGGTGGGCCACGTGGCCGACCAGGCCGGCGCCAGCCTCTCGGGCGGCGAGCGCCGCCGCGTCGAAATCGCCCGCGCCCTGGCCGCCAAGCCGCGCTTCATGCTGCTCGACGAACCCTTCGCCGGCGTCGACCCCATTTCCGTGGGCGAAATCCAGAAGATCGTCCGCCACCTCAAGGCCCGCGGCATCGGCGTGCTCATCACCGACCACAACGTGCGCGAGACCTTGGGTATCTGCGACCACGCGTATATCCTCAACGCTGGCACGGTACTTGCCCAGGGCACGCCCGAGGCGGTGCTGGCCAACCCCGACGTGCGTCGCGTCTACCTGGGCGAATCCTTCCGCCTGTAGCGCCGGCGCCGCCGCCCCCGCGGAGCGCCATGAAGCCGACCCTCCAGACCCGCCTAGGCCAGCAGCTCTCCCTGACGCCCCAGCTGCGCCAGGCGATCCGGCTGCTGCAGCTGTCGGCCGTGGAACTGGAGACCGAGCTCAACCAGGCCCTGGAATCGAACCCCCTGCTCGAGCGCGAGGACGAGCCCGAGGCGGGCTTCGGCGACGCCCCCGCCGGCGACAAGGCCGCCGACGCCCCGTCCGGCGAAGAGGCCGGCGACAGCCCGGACAGCAGCGAATTCGACCCCGGCGAAAGCATCGAGTGGTACGAAGCCAGCGCCGGCGACCGCCGGGGCGGCGACGACGAACCCGAGGAACTCACCGCCGCCGCCCCGGTGGACCTGCACGCCCACCTGCTCTGGCAGCTGCAGCTCAGCCACCTGGGCCCGCGCGACCTCGCCATCGGCCAGGCCCTGATCGAGGCGATCAACGACGATGGCTACCTGGAAGGCCCGCTGGCCGACATCCAGGCCGCGCTTTTGCCGGAGATAACCGCCGATGAGGCGGAAATCGAGACCGTTCTCCACATCATCCAGCATTTCGACCCGGTCGGCGCCGGCGCCCGCTGCCTGTCGGAGTGCCTGCGGGTGCAACTGAGCCTGCTCAGCCCCGACACCCCGGGCCTGGACCTGGCCCGGCGCCTGGCCAGGGACCACCTGGACGCCCTCGCGCGCCAGGGCGCCGCCCGCCTGGCCAGCCAGCTGGGCTGCCCGGCGTCGGCCATGGACCAGGCCGTGGCCCTGCTGCGCACCCTCGACCCCAAGCCCGGCGCGCAGGTCGGCGGCGGCGAGGCCGAATACATCGCCCCCGACGCCATCGCCTACCGCCACGGCGGCGTCTGGAAGGTCAGCCTGGCGCCCGGCAGCCAGCCGCGCCTGGCCATCAACCGCCACTACGAGCGCCTGATCGGCAAGGCCAGCCGCGAGGACGACAGCTACCTGCGCGGCCAGCTGCAGGAGGCCCGCTGGCTGATCAAGAGCCTCGAGACCCGCGCCGACACCCTGGTACGCGTGGCCCGGGCCATCGTGCGCCAGCAGAGCGCCTTCCTCGACCACGGCCACGAGGCCATGCGCCCGCTCACCCTGCGCGAGGTGGCCGAGGAACTGGGCCTGCACGAGTCCACCATTTCCCGCGCCACCACCCGCAAGTACCTGCGCACCCCGCGCGGCACTTTCGAGTTCAAGCACTTCTTCAGTTCGGGCATCGCCACCGAACACGGCGGCGCCGCCTCGGCCACCGCCATCCAGGCCATGCTGCGCAAGCTCATCGAGGCCGAGAACCCGCGCAACCCGCTGTCCGACCAGCGCCTGGCCGAAACCCTGAAGGGCGAAGGCATCCCCGTGGCGCGCCGGACCGTGGCAAAATACCGGGAAGCAATGAACATCCCCGCTTCCAACGAGCGGCAACGGCTGGCCTGAGGCCCGACACCATGGCAGACGCCCGCCAGCGCAGCCAAGCGAACATCCTCTCCCAAACTTGACGCTGGTCACGCCGGTTTAGCATCCGGCGTGATTACCTTTAGCTGCACCCAACGAAGGAGGATCGTAACCATGCGGATCGACATCAACGGCCACCAGATCGAAGTCACCCAGGCCCTCCGTGACTACGTGAACGACAAGTTCGCGCGCGTCACCCGCCATTACGACCACCACGCCGAGGCCCGCGTCCTGCTCACCGTGGACAAGCTCGAGCAGCGCGCCGAAGCCACCATCGGCACTCCCGGCAAGACCCTGCACGCCGACGCCGTGGCCCCGGACATGTACGCCGCCATCGACCTGCTGGCCGACAAGCTCGACCGCCTGCTGATCAAGCAGAAGGAAAAGATGACCGACCACCACCGCGGCGAGTCGGCCGCGCGCTCGGACAGCTTCGGCTGAGCCATGCACCTGCTCGACCTGCTGAGCCCGGGGCGCGTGAAGGCCCTGGGCCCCGTCACCGGCAAGAAGCGCCTGCTCGAGCAGGTGGCGAAGCTGCTGGGTGACAGCCCGGAGGTCGAGCGCGCCGTGTTCGATGCCCTGGTTGGCCGGGAACGGCTCGGCAGCACGGGCCTCGGGCACGGCGTGGCCATCCCGCACGGCCGCAGCAGCAAGGTGTCCACCGCGGTGGGCGCCTTCCTGCGGCTGGGCGAACCGGTCGATTTCGGCGCCCCCGACGGCCAGCCGGTGGACCTGGTGTTCGCGCTGGTCGTGCCCGAGCACTTTGCTTCGCAGCACCTGATGCTGCTCTCGCAGCTGGCGGAAATGTTCGGCGAACAAGCCTTCCGCGACCAGCTGCGCACCGCCAGGGATTCGGCCGCGCTCTACGCGCTGCTGTCCGACTGGCAGGCCGCGCACGCGGACGGCGGCTGAGCCCATGGCCGACCGCCTGCGCGCCCGCGAACTCTTCTCGGAGCTGGGCGAACGCCTCGACCTGCGCTGGGTCGCCGGCCAGCGCGGCGGCGAGCGGGTGATCGAGCGCGGCGAGCACCTTTCCCGCCGGCCTTCGCTGGCCGGCTACCTCAACGTCATCCACCCGAACAAGGTGCAGATCGTCGGTTCGGCCGAGCTGGCCTGGCTCGACGGCCTGGACGCGCGCACGCGCTGGGAAGTGCTGCAGAAGATCATGCAGTCGCGCCCGCTGGCGATGGTGATCACCCAGGGCCAGTCCTGCCCGGCCGACCTGCGCGACGCGGTGGAGGAATCGGACACGCCGCTGTGGGTGTCGCCCCGCCGCGGCTACGAACTGCTGAACCTGCTGCAGTACCACCTGGCGCGCGCGCTGGCGCCGCGGGTGACGCTGCACGGCGTGTTCATGGAGATCTATTCGATCGGCGTGCTGGTGACGGGTGATTCCGGCGCCGGCAAGAGCGAACTGGCGCTGGAGCTCATCAGCCGCGGCCACCGCCTGGTGGCCGACGACGCGCCCGAATTCACCCAGATCGCGCCCGACGTGCTCGACGGCACCTGCCCCGAACTGCTGCAGGACCTGCTGGAAGTGCGCGGCCTGGGCGTACTCAACATCCGCGAGATGTTCGGCGACACCGCCGTGAAGCGGAACAAGTACCTTCGGCTCATCGTGCACCTCGAGCGCGCGCACGAGCTTTCCAACGAAGCCATGGCGCGCATCACAGGCGAATCGGGCAGCCGCAAGGTGCTCGACCTGGACGTGCCGGTGGTGCAACTGCCGGTGGCGGCGGGCCGCAACCTGGCCGTGCTCACCGAGGCCGCGGTGCGCCTGCACCTGCTGCGCAGCAAGGGCATGGACCCGGCCGCGGCCTTCCTGGCCCGGCATACCGCCTTCCTGCAACAGGGGGAAACGCCGTGAGCGAACCCGTCCGCCCGCTGCTCATCGTCGTCACGGGCCTCTCCGGCTCCGGCAAGTCGGTGGCGCTCAAGACGCTCGAGGACCTCGACGTCTACTGCACCGACAACCTGCCGGTGGAGCTGCTGCCCGAATTCGTGAAGTCGGTGGCCGGCGACGGCCGCAACATGGCGCGCATGGCGGTGGGCATCGACGTGCGCAACGCCTCCGACCTGGCGCGCATCCCGGAATGGCTGTCGGCGGTGGGTTCGCTGGGCTTCGACTACAAGCTGGTGTTCTTCGACACCCGCGACGAGGTGCTGCTCAAGCGCTATTCCGACACCCGCCGCAAGCACCCGCTGAGCCACGGCGGCCTGGCGCTGGCCGACGCGATCGAGCTCGAGCGCCTGCGCCTGCGGCCGCTGCAGGCCATCGCCGACCTGGTGATGGACACCTCGGAAATGAACGTGCACCAGATGCGCCGGCAGGTGACGACGGCGGTGGGTGCCGGCACCACCCGTGGCATGTCGCTGCTGTTCGAATCCTTCGCCTACAAGCGCGGCCTGCCGGCCGACGCCGATTTCGTGTTCGACGCCCGCGCCCTGCCCAACCCGCACTGGGACGCGCGCCTGCGCCCGCTCTCGGGCCGCGATGCGGCCGTGCGCGAGCACCTCGACCAGGACCCGGTGGTGCAGGACTTCGTGGCCCAGGTGCAAACCTTCCTCGACGCCTGGGTGCCGCGCTTCGAAGCGGAAACCCGCAGCTACCTCACCATCGCCTTCGGCTGCACGGGCGGCCGCCACCGCTCGGTCTACCTGGCCGAACGCCTCGCCGCCCACTGCCGCGGCCTGGGCCGCGAGGGCGTGCTGACGTTCCACCGCGAGCTGGAATAAGCCCGAAAGAAAGAGGGCCCGCGGATGCGGGCCCTCTTGGCGTTCGCCATTGGCTCAGACATCGTCCGGCAGCGGCTCTTCCTCTTCCTCGCCCACTTCCGGCCGCACCATCACGTGGTTGCTGATCGTGCCCGAATCCGGGTTCACGATCTGGTACAGGCCCTGGATCTGGCCGTTCGGGCCGGCGATGGTCACGTTGAGCGTGGCGCGCGGCGCGGCGGTGAAGCCGGTCAGCACGGTCGTCAGGTCGACCACCTGGGTGCCGCCCGCCGGCACGGTGCCGGTGAGGTTGGCGGTGGAGATGACATTGCCGGTTTCGCCCAGCACCGCGATCTCGTACGGACGATCCTGCGAACCGGTGTTGGTCAGCACCATGCGGCTCAGGTAGTTGCCCGGCACCTGCGCCAGCGGCGCCTGCAGCTCGGTGCCGTTACGGGTGATCACGCCCAGGTCCAGCGGACCGCGGCCGGTGACGTTCCACAGGGCCGGGTCAGCCGACACGGCGTCCAGGGCCACGGTGTACTCGCTCACCGGAATGGCGACGCCGCCGGTCACGAAGCACAGAGTGTGGTAGTCGACGGACCGGTCGCCGAGGGTGAACACCGCCTCGAGGGCAGAGAGGTCGTCTGCGGCGAGGGTGCGGTCCCAGCAGTCCGGGGTGCCGCTGAGGTACACGTCGTCGGCCGCCGAGAAGTCGCCGGCGAATACCAGCGCCGTGTCGGCATGCATCAGGTCGGAGAGCGTCGTCGGAAGGCCCGAAGGGGCCATCGGCTGGGGTTCTCCGGTGAGTTCCGCGACCGTCCCGTAGTCAAGGATGCCGAGGCTGCCGAGCTGCACGTCGTGGGTCGGGGCCGCCGACACGAACTCGCTGTAGGACGGATCCGCCGACTCGACGTCGGCCACCAGCCGGCCCCGCTGGCGCACGCGCAGGAGATAGCTGGGCACGAAGGACAGGTAGGGGCCGGAAACGGTGGCGACACGGCCGGCGGCGCCGCCGGCCTGGGCCTGCGACGGGAAGTCATACAGGCTGTAGGTGCAGGTAACGTCGTTGGTCGAGGTGATGCTGCGGCCGCCGTCGATAACCAAGCGGTCGGCGGCGACGACGGCGTTGTCGTTCGCGGTGACCGAGAAGTAGATCGCATTTCCGCCCAGGCCGTTGATGGAACCCAGGCCCGCGTCACCAGCGCCGACGTAGCTGGCCGTGGCATCGGCGCCGAAGCGCAGGCCGCCATCGCATTCGAAGCGCGCATAGCGAACCTCGCCAACCGAGAAGCTGTAGCCGAGGTTCGCACTCAGGTTCAGCGCGCCGCCGTTGACCAGGGCCACCGGCGCGGCCGGGGACGCGGCGATCTCCTCGGCATACGACTTCGGCGCACCCGAACCGATCACGACGCCGGGCGCGGCCGGCCCAACGGCCACGAACATCCGACCCATGGCCAGCGGAAGGGTTCCCACGGGCGTGCTGGTGGTGACGCTGTTGCTGGCGGTGCTTATGACGTCGATCGCGTTGGTGTTGCGGTTCGCCACGAACAGCTCGCTGCCGTCGGGGGTGATGTCCACGCCCCAGGGCTGGCCGCCGATGGCGACGCTGGTCTCCACCGTGCCGGCCGCCGCGTCGATCACCTGCAGGCGCTGGCCCACGAAGTCCGTTGCGTACAGGCGCGAACCATCCCCGGACAGGGCCAGGCCGACGATCTGGCCGATGCCGGAGATCGTACGGGAGACCGTGTGGCTGGCCGCATCGATGACCACCACACCGGCAAAGTCGGAGGCGACATAGACCCAGGCGCCGTCATTGGAGACGAGCACCATGCGCGGGTCGTTGATGCCGGCCAGGGTCGCCAACACCGTGAGTGAGCTGGCGTCGACGACGAAGACGCTGTCCTGATAGTAGGACGAGATGAACAGCGTGGAGCCATCCGGGGAAATGGCCGGCTGGTAGAGGCTGCTGCCGACCACCGCCGAGTCCTCCACTGACAGGGTCGTCGTGTCCACGACCATGAGCTCGCCGTTCTCGAGGGTGATGTAGGCGCGGCTGCTGTCGGGGCTGACCACCACGCCCTGGGGATCCACTCCGAAGCTGAGGGTCTCGACCACGACCGCCGTGCCCGTGTCGATCACCGACACGCTGCGGTCGTTGGAATTGGTGATGAACACCAGGCGGCCGTCCGGCGTCGGGGCGACGCCCAGCGGATTGACGCCCACCTCGACGGTGGCTACGACGGTGTGGGTGGCGCCGTCGACGACGCTCACGTCCGTGCCGCCGTAATTTGGCACGTAGGCATAGGGCTGCGCCAGGGCCTGACACGAGGCCAGCACCAGCAGCGCGCCAAGGGATGACCGTATCCCGCGGAAAATACTCACCAGCGAACTCCTTGCTCATTGTGGAAAGCTACGTCGCTCCCCGAAACGCCAAATTTTCGCCCTGCAGGACACTTTTCCGGCCACCGGAAAAATTGCCATGAACCGCACATTCAAAGGCCGTCCGGAGCGCTTGCATGGCGGGGAAAGCGAAGGACAATCACGCGCGATGCCCCGGTTCTGCTAATGTTTTGGCATGTCCGTAGGCATCCTCCTGATCAGTCATCCCGGGGTCGGCCCGGCCGTGCTTGGCACGGTCCGACGGCTGCTCGGTTCGCTGGCACTGGCGACCGAAGCCTTCGAGGTGCCGTTCGACGACACCCCGGAGAACCTGCTGCCCGCCGCCAGCGCCGCGCTGCGCAAGGTCGACGCCGGCGACGGCGTGCTCGTGCTGAGCGACCTGTACGGCGCCAGCCCCGCCCGGCTGGCCGAGAAGCTCGTGCACCTGGGCACGCCCGCGCGCCGCGTCAGTGGCCTGTCGCTGCCCATGCTGCTGCGCGTGCAGAACTACCCCGAGCTTGGCCTCGATGAACTCGCGCGCACGGCCGCCGCCGGCGCCCGCAATGGAGTGGTGGTGGACGATGCTTGAGCGCGAACTGCAGGTCAGCAACAAACTCGGCCTGCACGCGCGCGCCGCGGCGAAACTCGTCCAGCTGCTGTCCGGCTTCCAGTCCCAGGTCACCCTGCTCGGCCGCGGCCGCGAAGTGAACGCCAAGTCCATCATGGGCGTGCTGCTGCTGGCCGCCGCGCCAGGCGCCACCCTGGTCATGCGCGCCGACGGCGCCGACGAAGCCGAGGCCCTGGCCGCCGCCGCCGCGCTGTTCGAGCGCGGCTTCGACGAGGACGGCTGATGCGGCGCGCGCTGCGCGGCGTGGGCGCTTCGCGCGGCATCGCGCTCGGGCGCGCCCGCGTCTGCCAGCCCCAGGCCCTGGTCGTCAAGGAAACCCGCATTGAAGCCGGCGAAGTCGCCGGCGAACTGGCGCGCCTGCACGCCGCGCTCGACGTCGCCCGCGCCGAGCTGCGCGGCCTGCGCGAGCGCCTGCACGGCGCGCTGGCGCAGGAGGTCGGCGAGTTCATCGACCTGCACGCCATGATCCTCGACGACCCCGAGCTGCTGCAGGGCCTCGACGACCTGGTGCGCACCGGCCGCTACGGCGCCGACTACGCCCTCAAGCTGCAGCGCGACCGCCTCGCCGCCGTCTTCGAGGGCATGGACGACGACTACTTCCGCAGCCGCCGCGAAGACCTCGACCACGTCATCGGCCGCGTGCACGCCGCCCTGCACCGCCGCGAGAGCGGCAACGGCGGCGGCCTGTCGGGCGAGATCCTGGTCTGCGATTCGGTGGCGCCCTCGGAGCTGGCCGAATGGCAGGCCCGCGGCGCGGTGGCCGTGGTCACCGCCACCGGCAGCCCGCTGTCGCACAGCGCCATCCTGGCCCGCAGCCTGCACCTGCCGCTGCTGGTGAACGTGGGCGACCTGCTGGCCCACGCCAACGACGGCGACGCCATGATGGTGGACGCCAGCAGCGGCGAAGTGGTGCTCGAACCCAACGCCGACGACCTGGCCCGCTACCACGCCCGCCACGCCCAGATCGGCCGCGAGCGCGCCCAGCTGGCGCGGCTGCGGCGCCAGCCCACGCGCACCCGCGACGGCGTCGACATCCGCCTGTACGCCAACGCCGAATCACGCGAGGACGTCGCCGAGGCGCACGCCCAGGGCGCCGACGGCGTGGGCCTGTACCGCACCGAGTTCCTGTTCCTGCAGCGGCGCGAGCTGCCCACCGAGGAAGAGCAGTTCCTGGCCTACCGCGACCTGGTGCTGGGCATGGCCGGGCGCGTGGCCACCATCCGCACCCTCGACCTGGGCGCCGACAAGGCCGACCACACCGGCCTGGCCCTGCGCAGCGAACCCAACCCGGCCCTGGGCCTGCGCGGCGTGCGGTTGTCGCTGGCGCACCCGGCGCTGTTCCTCACCCAGCTGCGCGCCATCCTGCGCGCCAGCGCCTACGGCCCGGTGCGCATCCTGGTGCCGATGGTCAGCGGCCGCGGCGAAATGCAGCAGGTGTGCGCGCTGCTGGACGAGGCGCGGGCGCAGCTGGCGGACGAGGGCCGGCAGGTCGGGCCGCTGGCCGAGCTGGGCGCCATGATCGAAGTGCCGGCCGCGGCCCTGGGCCTGGGCGACATCGTCGACCTGGTGGATTTCGTCTCGGTGGGCACCAACGACCTGGTGCAGTACCTGCTGGCCACCGACCGCAACCACGAGTCCCTGGCCGAGCTGTACACGCCGCGGCACCCGGCGGTGCTGCGGCTGCTGGCCGAGGTGTTCGCCTTCGGCCGCCGCAACGGCATCCCGGTGGCGGTCTGCGGCGAAATGGCCGGCGAGGCGGCGAACGTGCCGCTGCTGCTGGCCCTGGGCCTGCGCGACTTCAGCCTGCACCCGTCCACCCTGCTGGAAGTGCGCAAGGCCATCCGCGAGGCCGACCTCGGCAGCCTGCGCCGGCGCTCCGGCACCCTGCTGCGCTGCCACGACCGCGCCGCCATCGAGCGCTGGCTCGAGCGCTGCTGAAACCACGGGTAGGCGGGGAACCGCCGGCCCCGCATAATACCGGCGCCTTCCCGGGAGCCGCCTGATGGCCGAAGCCGTCCGCCACGACAAGACCGCTCGGCAGCTGCGGCTGCTGTCGGACGCGCTCGACACCGGCCGCCTGGGCCCGGTGCGGCGCCTGGTGAACTCGCTGTCGCCGGCCGAGATCGGCAACCTGCTCGAGTCCCTGCCCGCCGGCAAGCGCGAGATCGTGTGGGGCCTGGTGGACCCGGAGGACGACGGCGAGGTGCTGGTGCACGTCGGCGACGACGTGCGCGAAAGCCTGCTGGCCGAGATGGACACCGACGAGATCGTCGCCGCGGTCGAGGACCTCGACATCGACGACCTCGCCGAACTGGCCGGCGACCTGCCCGACCAGGTCATCGACGAAGTGCTCAAGTCCATGGACCGGGAGAACCGGGAGCGCCTGGAGCAGGTGCTTTCCTACCCCGAGGACAGCGCCGGCCGCCTGATGAACCCGGACGTGATCACGGTGCGCACCGACGTCACCGTGGACGTGGTGCTGCGCTACCTGCGCCTGCGCGGCGAGATCCCGGAACACACCGACCACCTGTTCGTGGTCAGCCGCCGGCACCAGTACCTGGGCCGCGTGGCCATCGCCGCGCTGCTCACGCACGACGCCAGCACGCCCATCAACGAACTCTTCGACGACGAACAGCCGGCCATCCCGGTGGACACGCCCGCGCACGAGGTGGCCAGCCAGTTCTCCGACCACGACTGGATCTCGGCGCCGGTGGTGGACGCGAACAACATCCTGCTCGGCCGCATCACCATCGACGACGTCGTGGACATCATCCGCGACCACGCCGCGCACCAGGCGCTGAGCGCCGCCGGCCTGGACGAGGACGAGGACCTGTTCAGCCCGGTGCCGCGCGCCGCGCGCCGCCGCGCGATCTGGCTGGGCATCAACCTGGCCACGGCCTTCCTGGCCTCGTGGGTGATCGGGCGTTTCGCCGACACGCTCGAGCAGCTGGTGGCGCTGGCGGTGCTGATGCCCATCGTGGCCAGCATGGGCGGCGTGGCCGGCACCCAGACGCTCACGCTGATGGTGCGCGGCATGGCCCTGGGCCAGGTGGGCACGGGCAACCTGCGTGCGCTGCTGAGCAAGGAAGTGCTGGTGGGCCTGATCAACGGCATCGCCTGGGCCATCGTGGTGGGCCTGGTGTCGGCGCTGTGGTTCAGCGACTTCGCCCTGGGCGGCGTGATCGCCGCGGCCATGGTGATCAACCTGGTCTCGGCCGCGCTGGCCGGCGTGGGCGTGCCGCTGCTGCTGCGGCGCATGAACATCGACCCGGCCCTGGGCGGCGGCGTGGTGCTCACCACCGTCACCGACGTGATGGGTTTCTTCGCCTTCCTGGGGCTCGCCACCCTGGTGCTGCTGCGCTGAGGCCATGGCCGCGTTCGAATACCTCGGCGTCTTCATCTCGATCATCCTGGGCCTGGGCATCACCCAGCTGCTGGCGTCCTTCGCCGGCGTGCTGCGCGACCGCCACCTGCTCCGGCTCGACGACACGCCGCTGGCCTGGGCGGCCATGCTGGTGCTGCTGCACGTGCAGACCTGGTGGGCCCTGTTTGAACTGCGGGACATCGCCAGCTGGACCTTCCTGCAGTTCGCGGTCGTGCTGCTGCAGCCCGCGCTGCTGTTCCTGCTGTCCGCGCTGGTGCTGCCGCCGCCAGGCGCAAGGCTGGACCTGGGCGCGAACTTCGCCGCGCACCGGCGCTGGTTCTTCGGCCTGATGCTGGCGCTGGTGGCGGCCAGCCTGGCCAAGGACCTGGTGCTGCGCGGTCGGCTGCCCGTGCCGGCCAACCTGGCCTTCCACGCCGTGGCGGCGCTGGCGGCGCTGGGTGGCTGGGCGACACCCGGTCCACGGGTGCAGCGGGCGTTGGCCTGGGCGGCACTGGTGGCGATCGCGGCCTACATCGGCACGCTGTTCAACCGCCTGTCCTGAGCGGTCCGCGGCAAGCATGCCGCCACGGCCGGGGCAAGTGTCGTCGGCTCGCGTGCCCGGCCCCCGGGACGCCGCTATGCTCCGGGCAGCCTCTCCTCCGGCCCCTGCCATGCCCGCGCTTCGACTGCTGGTCCTCGCCCTTTCCCTGTCCGCCGCGCCGGCCTTCGCCGACGCCCCACCGGCGACGCTGCAGGCCTGCCTGCAGTCGCGCTTCGAGGCCATGGACCTCGGCCTCGACGACGCGCTCGGCGTGAGCGTGGCGGTGCTGCCGATGCAGGGCGGCGAAGCCTGGCAGGGCGCGCGCGGCCTGGCCGACCGCGAACCTGGCGAAGCGCTGACGACCGGCCACGCCTTCCGCATCGCCAGCAACACCAAGACCTACACCGCGGCCGCGGTGCTGCGACTGGCCGAACAGGGCAAGTTGGGGCTGGACGACCCCATCGCCGCGCACCTGCCGGCCGCCTTCGTCGCTGCGCTCGAAAAGGGCGGCTACGACCCGCGCGCCATCCGCATCCGCCACCTGCTGACCCACACCGCCGGCCTGCGCGAGCACGTCAGCGAAGATTTCCTGCTGCGCCAGGCCGGCCCCGACGCGCGCGAATGGACGGTGCCGGAACAGCTGGAGCTGGCCATGGCCGCAGGCGCGCCGCTGTCGCCGCCCGGCGCCGGATTCCATTACTCCGACACCGGCTACGTGCTGCTGGGTTCGATCATCGAACGCCATGCGGGGAAGCCGCTGCCGGCGGCGCTGCGGGAACTGCAGGCCTGGGACGCGAACGGCCTGGCGCATACCTGGTTCGAAACGCTGGAACCGGAACGGGCGCCGCAGGCGCACCAGTACTGGCAGGGCCGCGACACGCGCGGCTGGCATCCGTCCTTCGACCTCTACGGCGGCGGCGGCATCGTGGCCACGCCGGCCGACATGGCTGCCTTCCTGCGCCTGCTGCTTCGGGGCGAGCTGTTCGAACAGGCCGCCTCGCTTCAGGCCATGCGCACGCCCGGCGTGGCCGGCGCCTGGAACGATTACGGCGCGGGCCTGTTCGAACTGGAGGTCGAGGGCGAAAAACTGACCGGCCACAGCGGCTTCTGGAACACCTTCGCCTTCCACTCGCCGGCCCACGGCGTGGTGTTCGCCGGCGCCGTGGTGGAGAAGACCGCCCTGCCCTACGCCGCGCTCATCGGCTCGCTGCGCGGCGCCTACCGCGACTGCGCGGCCGGCCGGCAGGAGGCGACGCAGGCCGCGGCGGATTCGCCGTGAGCGAGGCCCGGGTGGTCCGCACCGTCGCCGCGGTGATCCGCGACGAAACCGGCCGCGTGCTGCTGGTGCGCAAGCGCGGCACGCCCACCTTCATCCAGCCCGGCGGCAAGCGCGAGCCGGGCGAGGAGCCGCTGGCGACGCTGGCGCGCGAACTGCACGAGGAGCTGGGCGTGGCGCTGCGGCCGGGTGCGCTGCGCCTGGGTGAATTCGAGGACGTGGCGGTGAACGAGCCCGACACCCGCGTGCGCGCCGAGGCCTACCTGGCCGAGGTGGACGGCGAACCCGTGGCCCGCGCCGAGATCGAGGAACTGGCCTGGGTGGACCCGGCCGCGCCGGGCGAACGCATCATCGCGCCGCTGTCGCGCCAGCAGTTGCTGCCCGCCGTGGCCGCGCTCTGGTCGCCGGTGGAGCGCGGCCCCGCGCGGCACTACGCCTGGGGCGGCGGCAACGACGGCTGGCACCTGGTGCAGCGCGCCGGGCTATCCGTCATCGCCGAACACGTGCCGCCGGGCGGGCGCGAGCGTCGGCACCGGCACGCGCTGGCGCGGCAGTTCTTCTACATCCTGTCGGGGCGGGCCTGCATCGAGCTGGCCGGAAAGGACGTGGCGCTGGCCGCCGGCCAGGGGCTGGAAGTGCCACCCGGACTGCCGCACCAGTTCATGAATCCCTACGACGAGGACGTGCATTTCCTCGTGGTCTCGCAGCCGACGACGCGCGGCGACCGGACCGACGACTGAGCCTCAGCGCGGCACCGGCTTGCCCTGTTCGGCCAGCGTGAGCGCCACCTTGTCGCGCAGGTAGGCGGGCTCGATGCGGGCGGCGTCCACCGCTTCGCCGCGGGCGAAGGCGCGGGCCGCGAGCTTGGCCAGGTCGGCGGCGTGGGGCAGCGTGCCAGCGTCGAAGCCGGACAGCGTGCCGCCCAGGCGCGCGACGAGGGCGCCCTGCTCGGCGCCGAAACCGGTGCCGACGCCGGAGACTGCGTTCACCGGCACCGGCGCCTGCGCCGGCGGGCAGATGGATTCTTCGGACGTGGCCGTCACCAGGCCATCGGCATCGCGCACGAATTCGCCGAGGTAAACCTCGCCCATGCGCGCGTCGATGGCCGCGAGGATGCGCTCGCCTTTGCCCTGCATGGCCAGCACGGCCAGCGTGGAAATCGGCAGCACCGGGCGGTCCAGCGCCAGCGCCAGGCCCTGCACCAGCGCGATGGCCAGGCGCACGCCGGTGAAGGCGCCGGGGCCGCGGCCCACGGCAATCGCGTCGAGCTGCGACTTGCGCAGGCCGGCCTCGGCCAGCAGTTCGTCGGCCCAGGGCAGCGCCAGCTGGGTGTGGCGGCGCGGCGCCAGTTCGTGGCGCGCGAACACGGCGCCGTCCACGTACACGGCCACCGAGCAGGCTTCGGTGCTGGTTTCGATGGCCAGGAGCTTCACGGCCAGTCCTCGTCACTCGCGGCGGGCGCCGCACCGGGCGATTGTGCGGCAAAGAAGCGCTGCACGTCCTCGACCTGGCGGGTGCGCGGGAACGGCGGCAGGCTGTCGAGGAACAGGCGGCCGTAGGGCTTGCCGAGCAGGCGCGGGTCGCACAGCACCAGCACGCCGCGGTCGGCGTCGCTGCGGATCAGGCGGCCGACGCCCTGCTTGAGCGCGATCACGGCCTGCGGCAGCTGTTCGTCGCGGAAGGGGTTGCCGCCACGGCGGCGCACCGCTTCCAGGCGGGCCTCGAGCACCGGGTCGTCGGGCGCGGCGAACGGCAGGCGGTCGATGCAGACCACGCTCAGCGCCTCGCCGGCCACGTCCACGCCTTCCCAGAAGCTGGCGGCGCCGAGCAGCACGCCGTTGCCGCTGGCGCGGAACTGTTCGAGCAGCGTGTTGCGCGGCGCGGTGCCCTGCACGTACAGCGGCCAGGGGCCTTCGCGCAGTTCCTCGGCGGCCTCGCGCAGCGCGCGGTGCGAGGTGAACAGCAGGAAGGCGCGGCCCTTCGAGGCTTCCAGCACCGGCCACACGGCGTCGATGACGGCCAGCACGTAGTCGCGGCTGTTGGGCTCGGGCATGGCGCGCGGCAGGTAGCACAGCGCCTGCGAGGGCCAGTCGAAGGGGCTGGGCTGCAGCAGCTCGCGCGGTTCCCACAGGCCGAGGCGCCGGCCGATGTGGCGGAAGTTGCCGTCCACGGCCATCGTCGCCGAGGTGAAGATCCAGGCGGCGCGGCTCTGCTCGCGGTAGCGGCGCAGCGGGCCGGACACGTCCAGCGGCGTGCGCTGCAAGGTGAAGCCGCGCTGCGTGAGTTCGTACCAGCGCACCGCCATCGTGTCGCCAGCGGGCAAAGAAAGGGGGTCAGGTTCACTTTCCGGCGAAGGCGCTTCGGCAGGCGGAAAATCGTCGGGGGAAAGTGAACCTGACCCCCTTTCTTTCCCCTCCGGGGCTTCGCGCCAGGCGGCGAGACGGCGGACGAGTTCGGCGGCGCGGTCGCCGCAGGCGGCGAAGCCGGGCGAAGCGTCGGACAGCGGGCCGAGCACGCGCAGCAGTTCCGACAGCGCGTGCGCCAGCTGGTCGAGCGCTTCCGGCACACCGGGGTGCGCGAGCAGACGCGCCTGTGGGCCGCGCTGGGGCAGCTTGTCCATGGCCAGGCGCAAATCGCGCATGGCCTGTTCGAGGCCGCGCGCCGGGCCCATCACGGTGGCCAGCGAGGCGGTGACGTTCTTGCATTCGGCCAGCGAATCGCGCGCCAGGTCGAGCAGCTGGCGCGCACCCAGGCCTTCGCCGAAGAACTGCGCGGCGAGTTCCGGCAGCTGGTGCGCCTCGTCGAGCACGAAGGCCGCGGCGCCGGGCAGGATTTCGCCGAAGCCTTCCTGCTTGATCGCCAGGTCGGCCAGCAGCAGGTGGTGGTTCACCACCACCACGTCGGCGGCCTGCGCCTGCTGGCGCGCCTTGGCCACGAAACATTCGGTCCAGAACGGGCACTCGCCGCCCAGGCAGTTGTCGGCGGTGGAAGTGACCTGCGGCCAGAGCGGCGAATCCTCGGCGATGTCGGCCAGCTCGGCCAGGTCGCCGCGCATGGTGCGGCCGGCCCAGGCCACCACGCGCTGGAACTGCGCCACCACTTCGCGCGACTGGAATTTCTCGCCCTTGGCCTGTTCGAGCCGGTACAGGCACAGGTAGTTGGCGCGGCCCTTGAGCAGGGCCGTCTTCACGCCCGCGCCCAGGGCCTGGCGCACGCGCGGCAGGTCGCGGTGGTAGAGCTGGTCCTGCAGGGCGCGGGTGCCGGTGGAAATGATGACGCGCTGCCCCGAGAGCAGCGCCGGCACGAGGTAGGCGTAGGTCTTGCCGGTGCCGGTGCCGGCTTCGGCGATGAGGGTGGCGCGCTCGTCCATGGCGTCCGCCACCGCGCGCGCCAGCTGCTGCTGGGCGGGGCGCGGCGAGTAGCCTTCGAGTTCGTTCGCCAGCGGGCCGTCGTCGGCCAGCGCGGCGAGCGTGCGCTGCGCGAGGTCGCCCACTTACATGCGGACCGGCGGCGCCACCGTGCAGGAGGACACCTGCCGGCGCGCGACCTCGGCGGCCTCGCTGGCGCCGCGGTGTTCGCGGGCGTGGGCAATCGTGGCCCAGTTGCGGCGGCACAGGCCGCCCAGCTTCGGGCCGCGCTCGAAGGACTGGTTGGCCAGCGTCTCGGCTTCCTGCCAGGCGCGGCGCAGCAGGGCCAGCTCGGCCTTCCACTGCAGCAGGTCGGGATCTTCGGGGGTGATGGCCAGCGCCTGGTCGAGCGCGGCGCCGGCGGGCTTGAGCTTGCCCGCGGCTTCCAGCGACTGCGCCTGGATGCGCAGGTCTTCCACCTGCGGGTCGCGCAGCGGCTGCACTTCGAGCTCGTGGCCATGTTCGCCGTTGGCGCGCACGTCGGCCACCACGGCGGCGGGGTCCACCTTCTTCACGGCGGCGCGCGCCTGCGGCGCCGGTGCGCTGGTGGAGCAGGCGGAGAGCAGCAGCGCGAGGGCGGCGGCGGCGAGGGTGCGGGTGTTCACGTCAATCGATCCTTGTTTCTTCGTCATCGCGCCGTTCGCGGCCACGCTCGTCGCCGCCGAAGCGGAACCAGTCGAGCCAGCTGCGGCGCTGGCAGCTGAGGTGTTCGGGCGGAAGGTAGCCGGCGACGAAGGCGTAGCGGCGCGCGCCCTCGCAGTCTTCTTCGGTGGTGGCGTATTCGCTGGCGTCCACCCAGCCCCACTCCAGGCCCTGCATGCCCACGTCGAGCGGCGCGCTGGGCAGCTTGGCGAACAGCGACGACCACACGCGCATGGCGCCCGTGGAGCCGTACAGGCCGGTGGGTTCGTTGCGGTCGTTGCCCACCCACACCACGGCCAGGTGGTCGCCGGTGTAGCCGGCGAACCAGCTGTCGCGGCTGTCGTTGCTGGTGCCGGTCTTGCCGGCCGGGCGCAGGTGGCCCAGGCCGTCGCGCAGCAGCTGGCTCGCGGTGCCACGCTGCACCGTGTCCTGCAGCGCCAGCGTGACCAGGCGCGCGGCGATGGCGTCGCCCTCCTGCGCCGGCGCGGGGCTGAAGTCGTAGCGGTTGATCGCCTTGCCCTTGGGGTCGATCACGCCGCGCACGGCGCGCAGCGGCTGGATCTGCCCGCCCGAGGCGAGGAACTGGTAGACCTGCGCCATCGCGAACGGGCTGAGGTCGACCGAGCCCAGGATGAGCGAGGGGTTCGGCTGGGCGCGCAGGCCCGCCAGCACCTTCAGCAGCTCGGCCAGGCGGTCGGGCCCCACCGCCATGCCCACGCGCACCGTGGCCTGGTTGTAGGAGAAGGCCAGCGCGTCGGCCAGGCTGACGCGGCCGTGGCTGCGTCCGTCGGAATTGTCGGGGTTCCAGCGCTTGCCGTTGGGCAGCACCAGGTCCACCGGCGCGTCGTCCACCGGCGTGGCCAGCGACCAGGTGTCGGGCTGCGCCAGCGCCAGCAGGTACACCATGGGCTTGAGCAGCGAACCCACCGGGCGCTGCGCCTCGAGCGCGCGGTTGAAGCCGGGCTGGTCGGGGTCGCGGTTGCCCACCATGGCCAGCACTTCGCCGTCGTGGGTGTCGGTGACCACCACGCCCGCCTGCAGCGGCGGGCCGTCCTTGCGCTGCACCTTGTCGAGCGTGGCGGCGACGCCGCGCTCGGACAGCAGCTGGGCCGAGGGCGAGAGCGTGGTGAGCACGCTCAGGCCGGCGCCGCGCAGCGCGTCGGCGGGGTAGTCGCGCGCCAGCTGGCGGCGCACCAGGTCCATGAAGGCCGGGTTGCGGTTGCTGGCCACGCCCGGGCGCCGGCTGACGCCGAGGCCGGCGGCCATGGCGCGCTTCGCTTCCTCGGCGGTGAGCAGGCCGGTGTCGCGCCACACCGCCAGCACCAGGTCGCGGCGCTGTTTCGCCGCTTCGGGGTGGCGGCGCGGGTCGTACACCGAAGGGCCCTGGATCATGCCCACCAGCAGGGCCATGTCCTGCGCGCGCAGGGTGGAAAGATCACGCCCGAACCAGAATTCCGAGGCGGCCGCGATGCCGTGGATGGACTGGTTGCCCTGCTGGCCCAGGTAGACCTCGTTGAAGTAGGCCTCGAGGATGCGCTGCTTGTCGTAGCGCGCCTCGATGATCAGCGAGTAGGCGATTTCCTTGAACTTGCGGCTCCAGCGCTTCTCGCGGGTCAGGAACAGGTTGCGCACCAGCTGCTGGGTGAGCGTGCTGGCGCCCTGCTCGAGCTCGCCCTCGCGGGCGTTCACCCAGGCCGCGCGCAGCATGCCCCAGGGGTCGATGCCGTGGTGGTGCTTGAAGTTGCGGTCTTCCACCGCCTGCAGGCCGGTGACCAGCAGCGAGGGCACTTCCTTGAGCTGGACCAGGCGGCGCTCCTCGCTCACGTCGCCGTAGAGCGTGGCGATGCGCGCGGGGTCGACGCGGGCCGCGTCGAGCGCCTTGCCGCTGCGGCGGTCGGCGACGCGGGCGACCTTGCCGCCCGCCAGCTGCACTTCGAGGCGCATCGCCGGCACCGGGCCGTCGAGGTCGGTGTAGGCGCGGGTGCCGATGTGGAAGCGGTTGCCGTCGCGCGACCAGGTGCCCGGCAGGTCGCCGCCGTCGGCGCGGTAGCCCGCGGCGTCGAGTTCGAGCAGCAGCGTGTCGGCGTCGAGCCGCGCACCCGGCGCCAGCGCCAGCGGGCGGGCGTAGACGCGCGTGGGCACCTGCCAGACCAGGGCCTCGAATTCGGCGCGCACCTGCTTGTCGAGCACGTAGAAGGTGGGCACGCCGATGCCCAGCGCCAGGCCGAGCGCCAGCAGCGCCGCGCGCCACAGCCAGGTGCGCCAGCGCGGGCGGGCGGAAGCAGAGCCGGATTTTTGGGGGGGAGCGTTACGAGGCACGGACATGGATAATCCGGAGGTGCGGCGAGTCTATCAGGCCGCCCCCCCCCCCCCCCCGCCCCGGGGGGGCCCCCCCCCCGGGCTCCCCCCCCCCATCCGGGCAGGGCACCGGGGCCCCCGCCCCCGCCCCCCCCGGCCCCGCGGGCGCG
>NZ_JAYSEG010000019.1:0-20581 GCF_041913985.1 Arenimonas sp. | reverse complement strand
ATGGATGCCCCCGCCCTTCCGGTCCTGAGCACCTGGACCGCCGACCCGGCCGCCACGGCGCCGTCGGGCGCGCCGGCCGGGCTGGTGCGCGTGGGCGGCGTGGCGGCGTCGCCCGAGGCCGCGCTGGCGCGCGCCCGGGCCACGCACCCCGGCCGCGACGTGCTGCTGCTGCGCACAGGCGTCACGCTCACCGATGCCGCCCTGCAGCGCCTGCTGGCGGCCTGGCAGGGCACCGGCTGGGACGTGCTTTCACCGCTGGACGGCCGCTGGCCGCCGGGCGACGGCGAGGGCGACGCCCTGGCCTGGAGCCACGGCGAACACGCCGCGTTCGCCTGGCAGGGCTGGTCGGCCGAATGTTCGCTGTGGCGCAACGGCGCCACGCCGGCGGCCTTCGAACGCGGCGCGCTGCTGCCCTGCGTGCAGGTCGGCCAGGCCGCCCCGGCGGCCGACGCCGAGGCGCCGCTGCCCGTGCAGGCGCTGCGCGAACGCGCGCGCCGCGGCGGCCGCGCCGCGCGCCCCGGCCAGCCCACGCTGCTGCACGTGCTGCACGGCTGGGGCGGCGGCGCCGAACGCTTCGTGCGCGACCTCGCCGCCGCCGACGGCGAACGCACGCACCTGGTGCTGGTGGCGCGCGGCGACGAGGACAAACCGCCCTTCGGCCGCCGCCTCTGCCTGCACGCCGACCTCGACGCGCCGCCGCTGCACACCTGGGAACTGTCGGCGCCGGTCGTCGATTGCGCCGCGCATTCACCGGAAGTCGCCGCCGTCCTGGCCACGCTGAAAGACGCCTGGGGCGTGGGCGCGGTGCTGGTGTCCTCGCTGGTGGGGCACAGCCTCGACGTGCTGCGCACCGGCCTGCCCACCGCCCTGTGCACCCACGACGCCTTCCCGCTGTGGCCGCTGCTGCACGACGCGCGCGACCCGGAGCGCGACGCCTTCGACCGCGAGGCGCTGGCCGCGCAGCTGGCCGCCGCCGGCCACGACTTCGTCTTCGCCGGGCGCGACGCCGGCGCCTGGTGGGCACTGCGCGACGCGCTGCTGGCCGAACTGGCCGCGCGCGACACCCTGCTGGTGGCGCCCAGCGACTTCGCCCGCCGCCGCCTGTGCGCGCTGGCGCCGGCGCTGGCCGAACGCCGCTGGCAGGTGATCGAACACGGCCTCGCGCCGCTGCCGGCGGTGCCGACGCTGCCCGGACACGACGCGCCGCGCCACGGCCGCCCGCTGCGCGTGCTGGTGGCGGGCCGCGTGCACGGCGCCAAGGGCCAGCAACTGCTGGACGCGCTGCTGCCGCGCCTGCCCGCCGGCGTCGAACTGGTGCTGCTGGGCACCGGCCCGAAGGGCGAACGCTATTTCGGCCGCTCCGGCGTGCACGTGCTGAAGGACTACGCGCGCGACGAGCTGCCGCGCTGGGTGGCCGCGTTGCGCCCCGACCTGGCGATGCTGCCCTCGACCGTGCCGGAAACCTGGAGCTACGCGCTGTCGGAGCTGTGGGCGCTGGGCCTGCCGGTGCTGTGCGCCGACCTGGGCGCGCCCGGCGACCGCCTGCGCGCGGCCGGCGGCGGCTGGCGGGTGGCGCCCGACGCGGCGGCCTTCGCCGACGCCCTGTCGAAGCTCGCGGCCGACCCGGCCGCGGTCGCCTTCGAACGCGCGCGCGTGCCCGCCGCCCTGCCCGGCCTCGACGCCATGGCGCGGGCCTGGCGCGCCGCGCTGCCCGTCGCGGCGCCTGCGCTGCGGCTGCCGGCCGCCGGCCCCGACGAAACGACGCGCCTGCACCAGGCGCTGGCGCTGGCCGCGGAAACGGCGCGCACCCAGGCGCTGCACCACCAGATCGCGGCGCAGCAGGACGAACTCGACCGCCGCGCCGACTGGGCGTTTTCGCTGCAGGCCGACCTGCGCCGCGGCGAGGCAAAGCGCGAGCAGGCCGAGGCCGCGCTGCGGCGCGCCCGCGACGCCGCCGCCGAAGCGGCCCGCGCAGCCCAAGCCGAGAAGACGCGCCTGGCCGACGAGATGGCCGCACTCGAAAATCGCCTGCACCAGCTCGAACGCCAGCTGGCCGAATCGCACGGCTACTACCAGCGCGACACCACCGACCTGGCGCGCCAGCGCGACATCGCCCTGGCGCAGCGCGACGAAGCCCAGCAGCTGCTCGACCACCTGCGCGCCAGCCTGGCCTGGCGGCTCACCGGCGTGCCGCGGCGGCTCGCGCGCAGCCTGCGCCTGCGCGGGCAGGCCCTGGCCTTCCACGCGCGCCACCTGCTCTCGCTCACCGAACGCGGCCTGGCCAGCCTGCGCAGCCGCGGCGTGGCCGGCACGCTCCGGCGCATGCGCGAGCGGCGCGCGCACCTGGCGCAGGCGCGCGTGGTGCCGGCGCTGCCGGTGCCCACCCCGGGCGACATCGCGCTGCGGCTGCCGCGCCCGGCGGCGCCGCGCGCCAGCATCATCGTGCCGGTCTACAACCAGCTGGCGCTGAGCCTGGCCTGCCTGCGCGCGCTGGCCGACTGCGGCGACGCCGCCGGCTTCGAGGTCATCGTCGTTGACGACGGCTCCAGCGACGACACGCCGAACCTGCTGCCCTCGGTGTCGGGCCTGCGCTACCACCGCAACCCGCGCAACCTCGGCTTCATCGGCGCCTGCAACGCCGGCGCGGCGCTGGCGCAGGGCGAATTCCTGGTCTTCCTCAACAACGACACCACCGTGCAGCCGGGCTGGCTGGACGCGCTGCTGGACACCTTCGGGCGCCACCCCGACACCGGCCTGGCCGGCAGCAAGCTGGTCTACCCCGACGGCCGCCTGCAGGAAGCCGGCGGCATCGTCTTCGCCGACGGCTCGGGCTGGAACTACGGCCGCTTCGACGACCCCGCGCACCCGCGCTACAACTTCGTGCGCGAGGTGGACTACTGCTCCGGCGCCGCCATCGCCATCCGCCGCGGGCTGTTCGAACAGCTCGGTGGCTTCGACCCGCTGTACGCGCCGGCCTACTACGAAGACACCGACCTGGCCATGCGCGTGCGCCAGCACGGCCTGAAGGTGCGCTACCAGCCGGCCTCGGTGGTGGTGCACCACGAGGGCGCGACCTCGGGCACCGACCTCGGCAGCGGCGTGAAGGCCTACCAGGTGGCCAACCAGAAGAAGTTCCTGGCGCGCTGGCGCGAGGTGCTGCAGCGCGACCACCTGCCCGCCGGCACCGACCCGGAAACCGCCAGCGAACGCGGCCGCCGCCACCGCGTGCTGGTGCTCGACGCCTGCACGCCCACGCCCGACCGCGACTCCGGTTCGGTGCGCATGCTGGCGCTGATGCGCCTGCTGCGCGAGGAAGGCTGCTCGGTGGTGTTCTTCCCCGAGAACCGCGCCCACGACGGCCGCTACACCCAGGACCTGCAGCAGCTGGGCGTGGAAGCCTGGTGGCACCCGTGGGTGTCGGACGTGCCCAGGTGGCTGGCCCAGCATGGCGCGCGCTTCGACCTGGTCATCGGCAGCCGGCACTACGTGCTGGCGCCGGCGCTGCCGCTGCTGCGCTCGCACGCGCCGCGCGCCACCGTGGTGTTCGACACGGTGGACCTGCACCACCTGCGCGAGCAGCGCGAGGCCGAGCTTTCCGGCGACGCCGCGCGCCTGCGCGCCGCGGCCCGCACCCGCAAGGTGGAGCTGGAGCTGATCGCCCAGAGCGACCTGACCTGGGTGGTGAGCCACGCCGAGCAGGCGCTGCTGGCCACCGAGATGCCGTCGGCGCGCGTCGAGGTGGTGTCGAACATCCACGAAACCGGCGGCGCCGGCCCGGGCTACGCCGCACGCGAGGGCCTGCTCTTCGTCGGCAGCTACCGCCACCCGCCGAACGTGGATGCGGCGCGCTGGCTGGCCGAGGACATCCTGCCGCGCCTGCGCGAGCGCGAACCCGGCCTGACGCTGCACCTGGTGGGCGGCGACGCACCGCCCGAGGTGGAGGCCCTGGGCGAGCGCGAAGGCATTCAATTCCATGGCTACGTGCCCGACCTCGACCCGCTGCTGCGCAGTGCCCGCGTGGCGCTGGCGCCGCTGCGCTACGGCGCCGGCGTGAAGGGCAAGGTGAACCAGGCGCTGGCGCACGGCCTGCCGGTGGTGGCCACCACCTGCGCGGTTGAAGGCATGCACCTGCGCGAAGGCGAGGACGTGCTGGTGGCCGACGACGCCGCCGGTTTCGCCGACGCGGTGCTGCGCGCCTACGACGACCCGGCGCTGTGGGCGCGGCTGTCGGAGGGCGGCCTGGACAACACCCGCCGGCACTTTTCGCCCGAGGTGGTGCGCGCCCCGCTGCGCGCGCTGCTCGATTCGCTGCGCCCGCGCTAGCCGCCGGCGCGGCGCAGCCGCTCTTCGAACGTCGCCAGGTTGGGGTTGGCCGGGTCCAGCCCGCGCGCGGCGTCGAGCGCGCGGCGCGCCAGGGCCATTTCCCCGGCGCCCAGGCGCTCTTCCGCGAAGGCCAGCCAGCGGTCGGCGAGGCGGCGGCGGTCCGCGGCCAGGCCTTCGCCGCCGCGCTCGCGCACGGCGCGGGCGTCGAGGCAGGCCTGGGCGGCGCCGAGGCGGTTGCCGGCCAGTTCGTCCTCGAAGCAGGCGCGGGCGCGGCGGTCGTATTCCTGCATCGCGGCGCGCACGCCGGCGTCGCCGGGCGCCAGGGCGGCGGCGCGGCGCAGGTGGTCCCAGGCACTGTCGCCGGGCGGGTCGATCAGTTCGCCGCGGCGCATCGCCGCGCGCGCCTGCTCGAGCACGTTCGCCAGCAGCGCCGGGTCGCGCCCGCCCTGCGGCAGTTCCTCGTTGGCGCGGCGGGCCTGCGCCAGCCGGCGCTCCGCCGCGGCCCCGGCGGCGGAGCCGGGCGACCAGGTGCTGGCCAGGCGCAGGGAGTCTTCCGCGGCCTCGAAGTCGAAATCGGCGGCCTGGCGCCCGGCGCGCGCCGCCATCGCCGCGGCGGCGTCTTCCAGGCCCTGGCGCGCTTCGGCGCTGGCCGGGTCCTGCGCCAGCATCGCCTCGAAGCCTTCCGCGGCGGCCTCCAGCCGGCCCGCGCGCAGGTCGGCGGTGGCGGCCTGCAGCGCCTGTTCGCGCGCGCGCTCGATGGCGGCGCGGGCCTCGCCCAGCCGTGCCTGCACTTCCGGAAGGCCCAGGTGGCTGGGGTCGCTTTCCACCACGCGCGCCACCAGCGCCACCGCGGCGTCGAAGTCACCCGCCGCCATCGCGGTTTCGGCCTGCTGCAGCAGTCCGGCCAGGATGGCGCGGCGGCCGTCGAGCGCGATGGCGTTGTCGGGCTGCAGGCGCAGCGCTTCCTGGTACAGCGCCAGCGCGCCGTCGGGCAGGGGTTCGACGTAGCCGCGGGCCTGCGCGTCGCGCGCGCGCTGCAGCAGGTCGGCCAGGCCGGCGTCGGCGGATTCGCGCAGGGCCAGTTCGGCTTCGATGGCGTCGAGCTCGGCGGCCGGCGCGGCCATGGCGCGGGCCAGCGCCACGCGCTCGCGCGCGGTGGTGAAATCGCGCGCGGCCAGGGCGGCGCGGGCCTGCAGCAGCGCAGCCTCGCGCACATCGGCCAGGCCGCGGCGCGCGTCCAGGTGGTCGGGGTCGCGGGCCAGCACGGCCTGGAAGCGTTCGCGCGCGCCCTGGCCGTCGGCGCGGGTGAGTTCGCCGCGGGCGAGCGCGTCCTGCGCCGCGGCGATCTCGCGCTTGAGTTCGGAATCGGGGATCAGGCGTTCGCTGATGGCCTCGCGGAAATGCAGCAGGCCCACGGCCAGCAGCAGCGGCGGCAGCAGCAGGAGCAGCCACCATGCCGAGGGCCGTTCGCGCCGCGGCGGCGGGCCGGGCGGCGACGCGGCGCCACGCGGCGGCCGCCGCTCGAGGTCGAGCTGCGAAAGTTCGCCCAGCGACGGCGTGGAGCCGGGTTCCTTGCGCGTTCCGCTCATGCCTGCGTGCTTCCCATGGCAGGCAGGATAACAGCCGCCGCCGGCGCTTCCGCGGCGGGTTCAGCCCAGCCGGCGCGCGTCCTGCACGCCGGGCACGGCGCTGAGCCGGCCCAGCAGGTCGCTGAGCTGGCCGTAGTCGGCCACGCGCACCGCCAGGCGCAGGTCGGCCACGCCCTGGGCCTCGTCCACCCGCGACTGCACGCCCAGGATGTTCACGCCCATCTGCGCGATGGTGTTGGTGAGGTCCTTGAGCAGGTACTTGCGGTCGAAGGCGCGCAGCTGCACGTCCACCTCGTAGCTGGCGGCCTGGCCGCGGCCCCACTCCACCGGCAGGCAGCGGTCGGGGTGCGAAAGGCGCAGGCGCTGCAGCGAGGGGCAGTTGTCGCGATGGATGCTGACGCCGCGGCCGCGCGTGAGGTAACCCACGATGGGGTCGCCGGGCACCGGCTGGCAGCAGCGCGCGATCTGGCTGAGCAGGTTGCCCACGCCCTCCACCGTGAACGGCGTGCGCGAAGGCGCGGCGGCCGGCTTGCGCGACACCAGCGCCGGCGCCTCGGCCGGCGCCTTCTGCGCCTGAGCGTGTTCGTGCAGGGCGCGGCTGACCTGGCTGGGGCCGAGGTCGCCGAGCGCCAGCGCCAGGTACAGGTCGTCCAGCGTTTCGAGCCGGAACTTCGCCTGCACCGGCGCCAGGTCGGCCTGCATCAGGGCGACGCGGCGCAGCTCCTTTTCCAGCATTTCCTTGCCGGCCTGCAGGTTGCGGGCGCGGTCGATCCTGTGGAACCAGGCGCGCACCTTGTCGCGGGCGCGGCCGGTGGCGAGGAAGCCGTTGCCGGCCTGCAGCCAGTCGCGGCGCGGTTCGGCGGCCTTGGCGGTGAGGATCTCCACCTGGTCGCCGGTGGCGGGCTGGTGGTCGAGCGGCACGATGCGGCCGTTCACCTTGGCGCCGCGGCAGCGGTGGCCCACCTCCGTGTGCACGGCGTAGGCGAAGTCGAGCACGGTGGCGCCGCGCGGCAGGTCCACCACTTCGCCGCGCGGGGTGATGGCGTAGACGCGGTCTTCCACCAGTTCGGTGGAAAAGCCCGCCATCAGCGCGTCCTCGCCCTCGTCGCGGGCCTCGAGCAGCTGGCGCATCCATGCCACCTTGCGCTCGAAGCTGGCGTCGGCGCCGCCGCCTTCCTTGTAGCGCCAGTGCGCGGCCACGCCCAGTTCGGCGTGTTCGTGCATCTGGTGGGTGCGTATCTGCACTTCCAGCGTGCGGCCGCCCGGGCCGATCACCGCGGTGTGCAGCGAGCGGTAGTCGTTGCCCTTGGGGTGGGCGATGTAGTCGTCGAACTCGCTGGGGATCGACGGCCAGAGCTGGTGCACCACGCCGAGCACGGCGTAGCAGTCGGGGATGTCGTCCACCAGCACGCGCACGGCGCGGATGTCGTAGAGCTCGCTGAAGGGCACGCCCTTGCGCTGCATCTTCTTCCAGATGCTGTAGATGTGCTTCGGGCGGCCGGCCACGTCGGCGGCGATGCCGGCCTCGGCCAGCGCGGCGCGGATGCGCGCCATGGCGTCCTCGATGAAGCGCTCGCGGTCGGCGCGCTTTTCGTCGAGCAGGCGGGCGATGCGCTGGTAGGTCTCGGGCTGCAGGGTGCGGAAGGCCAGGTCCTCGAGCTCCCACTTGAGCTGCCAGATGCCCAGCCGGTTCGCCAGCGGTGCGTAGATGTCGGAGGTGAGCTCGGCCAGGGCGCGGCGCTCGGCAGGCTCGAGCTTCGCGGCGTCGCGCAGGCGCACCAGCTGGATGGCCAGCAGCACCAGCACCGCGCGCAGGTCGCGCACCAGGGCCAGCAGCAGGCGGCGCAGGCCTTCGGCGCCGCCCTGGCGGTGGCGGTGGTGGTGCAGGCCGCTGACCTGGGCCGAGGCGGCCAGGCCGTCGAGCAGCAGGCCCACCCGCGGCGCCTGCGCCAGCACGGCGGGCGGCAGCGCCTGGCGCAGCGCGGGCCACAGGTGCAGGGCGGCGGCGGCCAGCACCTCGGCGTCGGCGCGCAGCGGGTGCAGGGTTTCCAGCACGGCCAGCGCCTGCGCCTCGGCGGGCTCGGCCGGCAGGCCCCCGGCCGCCGCGGCCAGCGCCGCCAGCAGGGGCTGGCCGGCGTCGTGGCGGGCCAGCCAGTGGGAGAGCCGTGTGCTGCCGTGGGGAACCGGAGTGTTCAAGTGGCGCCTGCGTCGGACGGGGAGGTAGACTGCCCCGCATTGGCTGGCAGTGTAACCAGTACGGATTCCCACCATGCGCAAAATGCTCGTCCTTTCCTTCGCCCTCGCCGCCCTGTTCAGCGGCAGCGTCCTGGCCCAGTCGTTCTCCTCGCTCGAGGAGCGCATGACCGAGGCCGAGTTCAAGGCCGCGGGCCTGGACAAGCTGAGCCCCGAGGAGCTGTCCCGCCTGAACGCCTTCATCGCCGGCGAAACCGGCAAGGCCGCGAGCGCGCTGCCCGCCGCCACCCCGGCCCAGGACCTGCGCGGCTTCAACCAGCGCACCGGCGCCGACGGCTCGATCTACAGCTCGATCACCGGCGAGTTCAAGGGCTGGAGCAAGAACGGCGAGCGCTTCCGCCTCGACAACGGCCAGGTCTGGCAGATCACCGACAGCACCAGCCGCCTGAAGGTGAGCATGGTTAACCCGGAAATCGTCATCGAGCCGGGCGCGCTGGGCGCGTGGTACATGAAGGTCGTGGGCTACAACACCCGCGCCCGCGTCAAGCGCATCAAGTAAGCGCTTCGAGCTGCCTGGCCAGCCGCTTGGCCGACACCTGGCGGCGGGTGCCCAGTTCCTGGGCGAACAGCGACACGCGCAATTCCTCCAGGTCCCAGCGCAGGGACTGCCAGGCCGGGTCCTTCGCCCGGCCGCTGGCGCGCGCGGCATCGAGCGCGTCGGAGAAGGGCTTGAGTTCGAGCATGCGGGCCTGGTCGCGCACCGGGTCGCGCAGCGCGCGTTCGGCGCGCAGCGACAGGGCCTTGAGGTAGCGCGGGTATTCGGCCAGCGCCTCGGCCGGCGTTTCGCGCAGGAAACCGGGCGGCACCAGGCCGGCCAGCTGCGCCTTCAGGTCGTCGAGGTTACCGCGGGCCCAGCCCAGCAGCGGTGATTCCAGCCGCGGCTTGATCTCGGCCACCAGCGCCAGGATCTGCTCGGCCAGCTGCAGGCGTGCCATGGCTTCCGGGAACAGGCGGCGCGAGGCGTCGTCGAGCCGCTGCGCGAACGCGGCGGGGTCGCGCACCTGGCCCAGGTCGCCGTCGGTGACGGCCAGCAGCGCGGCGTCGGCGAGGTCGGCGCGCAGGTGTTCGTGCGCAGGGGCCTGGCCGCTGGCCTGGGCGAAGCCTTCGATGGCGGCGTAAAGCAGCGCCAGCTTCGGCGACACCGGCAGCTGCTTGCGCGCCTGGCGCAGCTTGTCGGCCAGCGCGAGGCGCAGCAGGCGGCGCACGCCGGCGGCGTGTTCGCGCGCGGCTTCGGCGGCGTCGGCGAAGACGCTCAGCGCCACGTTTTCGCCCTGGTCCACCAGCGCCGGGAAGGCGGGCACGCCGGCGGCGCCGGGCACCTGCACGGGAATGGGCGCCTCGGGGAAACGGGTGAGGCCTTCGCGCGCCAGCGCCTCGCCGGCGCGTTCGGCGAAGGCGCGTTCGGCGCGCTCGCCGAACTTCGCCTTGAGCGCATCCAGGTCGCGCGAGGTGGCCAGCACGCGGCCGTCGCGCTCGGCTAGGCGCAGGTTCATGCGCAGGTGCGGGTCGAGCGCGGCCTCGTCGAAGTCGAGCGCGGCCACCGGCGCGCCGGTGGCCTTGGTGAGGAAACGCGCCAGCGTGCCGGGCAGCGCGTCGGCGGCCGGCTTCGGATGCGCCTCGGCGAAGGCGCGGGCGAAATCCGGCGCCGGCACGTAGTTGCGGCGCAGGGCCTTGGGCAGGCCGCGGATGAGCGCGGTGGCCTTTTCCTCGACAAGGCCCGGCACCAGCCAGCCCAGGCGCGCGGCGTCCAGCGCCTTGAGCAGGTGCAGCGGCACGTCGAGCGTCACGCCGTCCTCGGCGTGGCCCGGCTCGAAGCGGTAGTGCAGCGCCAGGCGGGCGTCGCCGAGCGCGAGGTATTTCGGGAAGCGCTCGGCCTCGCTGCCCTCGCCCGGCAGGAGCTCGGACAGCGGCCATTCCAGCGCCTTCTTCTGCTCGGGCGGCAGCTTGCCGAACCAGCTGTCGAGGCCGGCGACGGAATTGAGTTCCGGCGGCAGGCGGTCGAGGTACCAGCGCGCCTGCCAGCCTTCGTCGGCCACCAGGCCGGCGCGGCGCAGCTTGGCTTCCTCCTCGCGCGCCTTTTCCAGCGTGGCCAGGTTGCGCTTGAGGAAGGGCGCGCGGCAGTCCACCTCGCCGCGCACCAGGCCCTGGCGCACGAAGATTTCGCGCGCCTCCTCCGGGTACAGGCCGCCGTAGTGCACCGGCTTCTTCGGCGCCAGCACCAGGCCGAACAGCGAGATCTGTTCGCTGCCCAGCACGCGGCCCTGGCTGCGCGACCAGTGCGGGTCGAAGTGCTTGCGCGCCAGCAGGTGCGGCAGTTCGGCGATGACCCAGTCGGGCTCGATCTTCGCCGCCATCAGGCCCCACACCTTCTGGGTGTCGAGCAGCGTGGCCACCAGCACCCAGGCCGGCGGCTGCTTCGCCAGCGCGCTGCCCGGGAACAGCTGGAACTTGCGCTGTCGCGGCGCGTCGTACACGCCCTTCTCGGTGCGATGGCCCACCTGGCTGGGCAGGCCGGCGATCAGCGCCCGGTGCAGCGCCTGGTTCTTCGCCAGCCCCGTGGACGGGCCGCGGCCGCCGGGGCGTGCGCCGTCGCGCTGGCCGGCCGCCAGCAGTTCGTCGAGCGCGGGGTGCCCGCCCGCCTCCCAGCGCATCTCCTCGCAGGCCAGCAGGAGCTGGCGGTGCAGTTCGCGCCATTCGCGCATGCGCAGGAAGGCCAGGAAGCGCTTCTCGCACCAGGTACGCAGCTTCGATTGCGTCAGGTCCTCGTGGGCGGCGCGGTAGGCCTCCCAGAGCCTGAGGATGCCGACGAACTCGGAGTTCGGGTCGGCGAATTCGGCGTGGGCGTTGTCGGCCTTCTCGCGCGCGTCGGCGGGGCGTTCGCGCGGGTCCTGGATGCCCAGGAAGGCGGCGATGACCAGCAGCTCCGGCAGGCAGCGGTGTTCGCGCGCGGCCACCAGCATGCGCGCCAGCTTCGGGTCCACCGGCAGGCGCGCCATCTCGCGGCCGGTGGCGGTGAGCTGGCGTTCGCCGTCCACCGCGCCCAGCTCGGCCAGGGTCTGCCAGCCGTCGGCCACGGCGCGCGGGTCGGGCGGGTCGATGAAGGGGAAATCCTCCACGCGTCCGAGGCCCAGCGAGAGCATTCGCAGGATGACGCCGGCCAGCGAGGCGCGCAGGATTTCCGGGTCGGTGTAGCGCGGGCGCGCGGCGAAATCGTCCTCGGCGTACAGGCGGTAGCACACGCCGGCGGCGACGCGGCCGCAGCGGCCCTTGCGCTGGTCGGCGCTGGCCTGGCTGATGGGTTCGATGTGCAGCCGGTCGAGCTTGCCGCGCGGGCTGTAGCGCTTCACGCGCGCCAGGCCCGGATCGATGACGTAGCGGATGCGCGGCACCGTCAGCGAGGTTTCCGCGACGTTGGTGGCCAGCACGATGCGCCGCCCCGGGCCGGGGTTGAACACCTTGTCCTGGTCGCGCACCGACAGCCGGGCGTACAGCGGGATCACTTCCGTGGCGCGGTACTTGCGGCGGTTGAGCGCGGCGTGGGCGTCGCGGATCTCGCGCTCGCCGGGCAGGAACACCAGGATGTCGCCCTGCGGGTCGGTGCGGGTGATCTCGTCGGCGGCGCCGACGATGGCCTCGGCCAGCGGCAGCGCCTCGCCCTCGCCTTCCTCGTGGCCGCCGGCGCGGTAGCGCACTTCCACAGGGTAGCTGCGGCCTTCCACGCTCACCACCGGCGCGTCGCCGAAATGGCGGGCGAAGCGCTCCGTGTCGATGGTGGCCGAGGTGATGACCAGCTTGAGGTCGGGCCGGCGCGCGACCAGTTGCTTGAGGTAACCGAGCAGGAAGTCGATGTTGAGGCTGCGCTCGTGCGCCTCGTCGACGATGATCGTGTCGTACTTCGACAGCCAGCGGTCGGACTGGATTTCCGCCAGCAGGATGCCGTCGGTCATGAACTTGATGAAGGTGTCGTCGCCGACGTTTTCGGTGAAGCGCACCTGGTAGCCCACCGCGCCGCCGAGCGGCGACTGCAGCTCCTCGGCCACGCGCCGGGCCACCGCGCGCGCGGCGATGCGGCGCGGCTGGGTGCAGCCGATCAGGCCGGCACGGCCCCGGCCGGCGGCCAGGCACAGCTTGGGCAGCTGGGTGGTCTTGCCCGAGCCGGTTTCGCCGGCCACCACCACCACGGGGTGCTTGCGGATGAGCTCGACCAGCGTTTCCGCCTCGCGCGCCACCGGCAGGCTGTCGTCGAGGGTGGGCGTGGGCGCCCTGGCATCGCGCGCCTCGCGGGCGGCCATGGAGGCGGCCAGGGCCGATTCGTAGTCGGCGCGCTTGCGGGCGTCGCCGGGCGCCTTGCGCGCGGCGCCGAGCAGGCGCAGCAGGCGCCCGCGGTCGCGGCTGAGCACGGCCTCGTCGGGAAACGCGGGAAGGGGGGCCGGGGCAGCGGGCATATAACGCGATTGTAACGTCTGCGCCGCGGTTCAGCCGTGCTCGACGCGTGATGTCGTAGGATGCTTTCGTCCCCACGCAGGAGGAAAGCCATGGCTTCGAAGAAGGCTCCCGCCCCGGAAAAGGGCGCCCCGAAGATCGACATCGGCATCGGCGAGAAGGACCGCCGCAGGATCGCCGACGGCCTGTCGCATTTCCTGGCCGACAGCTACACGCTCTACCTCAAGACCCACAATTTCCACTGGAACGTGACCGGGCCGATGTTCAACACCCTGCACGGCATGTTCATGACCCAGTACACCGAGGAATGGACCGCGCTCGACGAGATCGCCGAGCGCATCCGCGCGCTGGGCTTCAACGCGCCGGGCTCCTACGCCGAGTTCGTGAAGCTCTCGAGCATCCGCGAGGAATCGGCCGCCGGCGCCCTGGGCTGGCAGGACATGGTGCGCCAGCTGGTGGCGGGCAACGAGGCGGTCTGCCGCACCGCCCGCAAGGTGCTCAAGACCGCGGACGAGGCCGGCGACGACCCGACCGTGGATCTGGCCACCCAGCGCCTGCAGGTGCACGAGAAGAACGCCTGGATGCTGCGTTCGCTGCTCGAGTGACCCACCCCACCCCCGGCGGGTGGATTTCCGGGGCGGCGGCGGGGAAACCTGCCGCCGCCTTCGCATCCGCAGCCGGTAAAATGGCGCCATGAGCACCCCCGCCCTCGAACTGCTGCGCCGCGTCTTCGGCTTCGCCGGCTTCCGCGGCCAGCAGGCCGCCGTGGTCGACCAGCTGGTGGCCGGCGGCGACTGCCTGGTGCTGATGCCCACCGGCGCCGGCAAGTCGCTGTGCTACCAGGTGCCGGCGCTGCTGCGCGAGGGCACCGGCATCGTGGTGTCGCCGCTGATCGCGCTGATGCAGGACCAGGTGGAGGCGCTGGAGCAGCTGGGCGTGCGCGCGGCCTACCTCAACTCCTCGCTCACCGGCGAAGCCGCCGCAGCCGTGGAAGCCCGGCTGCTGGCCGGCGACCTCGACCTGCTCTACGTCGCCCCCGAGCGCCTGCTCACCGACCGCTTCCTGTCCCTGCTCGGCCGCAGCCGCATCGCGCTGTTCGCCATCGACGAGGCGCACTGCGTCTCGCAGTGGGGCCACGACTTCCGGCCCGAGTACCGCGAACTGAACCTGCTGCACGAGCGCTGGCCGGACGTGCCGCGCATCGCACTCACCGCCACCGCCGACCACCCCACCCGCCGCGAGATCGCCGAACGCCTGGGCCTGCAGGACGCGCCCTGGTTCGTCACCTCCTTCGACCGGCCGAACATCCGCTACCGGGTGGCGCTGAAGGACAACGCGCGGCGCCAGCTGCTCGACTTCCTGGCGCCGCGGCGCGGCCAGGCCGGCATCGTGTACTGCCTCTCCCGCCGCAAGGTCGAGGAAACGGCGGCATGGCTGTGCGAGCAGGGCGTGCATGCCCTGCCCTACCACGCCGGCCTGGACGCCCGCGTGCGCGCCGAAAACCAGCGCCGCTTCCTGCGCGAGGAGGGCGTGGTGATGGTGGCCACCATCGCCTTCGGCATGGGCATCGACAAACCCGACGTGCGCTTCGTGGCGCACCTGGACCTGCCGAAATCGCTCGAAGGCTACTATCAGGAAACCGGCCGCGCCGGCCGCGACGGCGACCCGGCCGAGGCCTGGCTCTGCTATGGCCTGGGCGACGTGGTGCTGCTGCGGCAGATGATCGAGCAATCCGAGGCGGGCGAGGAACGCCGGCGCCTGGAGCGCCGCAAGCTCGACGTGCTGCTGGGCTTCTGCGAATCCACCCGCTGCCGCCGGCAAACCCTGCTCGCGGCCTTCGGCGAGGACTACCCGCAGCCTTGCGGCAACTGCGACAACTGCCTGGAGCCGCCGCGCACCTGGGACGGCACCGAGGCCGCGCGCAAGGCGCTGTCCTGCGTATACCGCACCGGCCAGCGCTTCGGCGTCACCCACCTGGTGGACGTGCTGCGCGGCCAGCGCAAGGAGCGCGTGCTGCAACTCGGCCACGACCAGCTCAGCACCTTCGGCATCGGCGCCGACCTCGACGAACGCCAGTGGAAGGGCGTGTTCCGCCAGCTGGTGGCGCTGGGCCTGCTGGAAGTGGACATCGAAGGCCACGGCAGCCTGTTCCTCACCGACGCCAGCCGGCCCGTGCTGCGCGGCGAGCAGCCCGTGGCGCTGCGCGAGGACGTGGTGCGCCGGCGCGAGCGCGGCGCCCCCGCGCGCGGCGGCGTCGCGCCTGCCGCGCTCTCGGCCGACGACCAGCCGCTGTTCGAGGCCCTGCGCGGGCTGCGCGCCGAGCTCGCGCGCGAGCAGTCCGTGCCCGCCTACGTCATCTTCCACGACGCCACCCTGCGCGCCATCGCCGAGCGCCGCCCGCGCAGCCTCGGCGAACTGGGCACCCTGCCCGGCGTCGGCAGCGCCAAGCTCGAGCGTTACGGCGAGCAGGTGCTGGCCACCGTGCGCGACACCGAACCCGCCTGAGACCCCCCGCATGAGCTCCCGCTTCCTCGCCTCCGCCCTCCTGCTCGCCCTGGCCCCGCTGGCCGCCGCCGATTGCGGCGACGGCCGCCTGGTGCTGCGTTCCGACAACGATGTCTACGGCCAGGCCGGCCAGGACCAGGGCTATTCCGCCGGCTTCGCCGCCACCTACGTCTCGCCCACGGTCTCGGGCCACGACAGCGCCTGCCTGCCGGGCCTGGTGGGCTGGCTGGATCGCGCCACGCCCTGGCTGCGCTGGGGCCAGGGCACGCAGCGAAACCTGGCGCTGAGCCTGCACCACGCCATCTACACGCCCGCCGACGGCCAGCGCGCCGACGTGATTCCGGAAGACCGGCCGTATGCGGGCCTGCTGCTGCTGGGCCTGGCCCACCACGTGCGCAACGGCGAGCGCCTGGCCTCCACCCGGCTCAAGCTCGGCATGGTCGGCCCCTCGGCCCAGGGCGAAATGGCGCAGGACGCGCTGCACCAGTTGTTCGGCCGCGACCGCTTCCGCGGCTGGGACAACCAGCTGCGCGACGAACCGCTGCTGCAGCTGGGCCACGAGCGCGCCTGGCGCTGGCGCCCCGACGCCGGTGCCAACGGCCTGGGCTGGGACCACGTGGTGTTCGCCGGCGGCGCGCTGGGCAATGCCATCACCTACGCCAACGCCGGCGTGGAAGTGCGCTTCGGACGCAACCTGCCCGACGACTTCGGCTCCAACCCCATGCGCATGGCCGGCGACGGCATCGCGCCCGGCGGCGAAGGGAACGCGCGTGGCTGGGACTGGCACTTCTTCGCCAGCTTCGAGGCACGGGGCGTGGCGCACGACATCACGCTCGACGGCGGAAGCGCGAAGGACGGCCACGCGGTGGACCGCCGCGTGCTCGTGGGCGAACTTGGGCTGGGCGTGGTGCTCACGCACGGCCCCTGGCGCTTCGCGGGCGGGCACTACCGCCGCACGCGCGAATTCACCGGCCAGCCGGACCGGCCCGTCTACGGCAGCCTGAGCCTGGGCCGCAGCTTCTGACCTGCCCTGGGGGATTCCCCTAGGCCGGCCTGCCCTTGACCAAAGTCACTGACGCCTGGTCGGACGACACGGCAAAATGCGTTCTGCTTTTTCGTCGGGCGCCGTGCCCGCAATACCAAGCCAAAGAGGAATCACCCTTGAAGCATCCCGTCTTGACCCTGATGGCCCTTGCCATCGCCATCGCCGCGTCCGGAGCTGCACAGGCGCAGAGCGCCCAGCAGATCCAGGAAAAGGAAGCCGCCCTGCAGGCCAGCCGCGCCAAGGGCGCCAGCGTCCGCCAGGCCATCTCTCCCAAGGACCTCGAAGTCTACGGCGGCGACACCGCGGGCGGCCCCACCTGGACCCGCCCCTTCGGCTTCGCGGTCGCCCCCTATTCCGTGCAGGTCATGAGCGTGTCCGACGACGACAGCTGCGACCTCTACAGCTCCATGGGCTATGACGGCTACCTGCTGGTGTACCGCGACAGCTTCGACCCGATGGCGCCGGAGAGCAACCTGGTGGCGTACAACGACGATTACCTCACCGTCACCCAGTCCCTGATTCCGTCACTCAGCCTCGAAGCGGGCACCACCTACTACGTGGTCAACAGCGCGTACAACACCGGCGCCGGCCCCTTCACCACCGAGATCAACTGCCCGGTGGCCGACGTGCGCCTGGCGCCCGCCAGGCTCGAGCTGACCAACCCGGCCAGCAACAGCCCGGTGCGCGTGGCCGAGGAGCTGGTCATCCCGCCGGCCCGCACGCTGGTCAACACCGGCCGCCTCGACATCAACACCGAGGTGGGCTACGCGTTCTCGCCGGGCGAAGTGCGCTACGCGCGCCTGCACTGCCCGGGCGTGGCCTTCGCCGCGGGCACGTCGGTGACCTTCACCGGCGACGCCTCGAACCTGATCGGCTCGGTCAACGGCATCGGCACCGATGCCATCTACTTCTCCGTCACCGCGGGCGCCACCCCGGTCGTGGCCACCGACATGCTCACCATCGACGGCGACCGCATCGTCGGCACCAAGGGCCCGGTGGACTGCACCTACGGCCTGTACGACTTCCCGTCGCAGGCCCAGGCGGGCGGCACCGCGGGCCGCGTCGCCAGCACCAGCGGCGCCTTCCTGCGTTTCGTGCCCAGCTACGTGCTGCAGGTGGAGTCGCAGGGCAACCCGGTGGCGGACGTCGAGTCGGCCGAGCCGGCCTACAGCGAATTCACCGACCGCGCCCCGACCTGGGAAACCACGCTCGGCAACATCGGCGGCTTCAGCTATGGCACCCGCCAGCAGGTTCTCGGCGGCTCCCAGCCGATCACCCTCGACGGCGAGGCCATCGAACTGGCCGACCTGATGGGCGAGGACACCGCCCTGGTCTTCACGGGTGACTTCAGCGCCGCCGGCCGCGTGTTCATCACGCCGGACGAGGAGTGTGACTTCGACATGCAGCAGGCGGACAGCTTCGACGCGTCCGAGGCGGTCTTCACGATCGGCAGCAGCGCCTACGTGGACCACTACCTGTGCTTCGAGACCGGTGGCGAGGCGATCCGCGCCAGCGACTTCACCGTGGCCCTGGCTCCCGTGTCGGCCGACGCGGCGACCTACGCCGTGGCTGGCCGCGGCCCGCTGGACCTGGGCCGCATCACCCGCAACGGCACCGAGCTGCAGGCCCCGCTGGCGCAAGTCCCGGACAACTACCTGTCGCGCATGGTGCTCACCAACACCGGTTCGCTGGACCGCCCGTACGAGATCGTCGTGTTCGGCGAAACCGGCAACGTCATCTCCACGTCGAACCTCACCGGCACCGTGCCGGCCCGGGGCACCCTCGTGGTGGACCTGTCGGACGTGCTCACCGGCTTCACCGGCGCCCCGCGCGCCACGCTCAACGTCACCGTGGCGGCCCCGAACAACCAGATCCAGGGCCTGTACCAGATCGTCAACCCGGATTCGGGCACGATCAGCAACCACGTGATGGTGCGTCCGGAAGTGACCGAGGAAGCGGAAGAGCCGCTGCCGCCGGAAGAGGTCTGAACCAGCCGCACCGCAACAAGAAAGGGCCCGCTTCGGCGGGCCCTTTTTCTTTCGCTGGATGGAATTGGTGGGCCGTGTTGGATTCGAACCAACGACCAACTAGTTAAAAGCCAGCTGCTCTACCGACTGAGCTAACGGCCCACCGTCATCCGGAAGTTTAACGCATCATCCGCGCGGCGCGTAGCGCGTGGGGTCGGCCAGGCCGGCGGCGGCGAAACCCTCGGCGCGCAGGCGGCAGGCGTCGCAGCGGCCGCAGGCGCGGCCCTCGGCGTCGGCCTGGTAACACGACACCGTGCGCGAGAAATCCACGCCCAGGCGCGCGCCCTCACGGGCGATGTCGGCCTTGCCCAGGCGCATCAGCGGCGCATGCACGCGCAGCGCGTGGCCCTCGACGCCGGCCTTGGTGGCCAGGTTGGCCAGGCGCTCGAAGGCGGCGATGAATTCCGGGCGGCAGTCCGGGTAGCCGCTGTAGTCCACGGCGTTCACGCCGCAGAACAGGTCGTCGGCGCCCAGCACCTCGGCCCAGCCCAGCGCGATCGACAGCATGATGGTGTTGCGCGCCGGCACGTAGGTGACGGGAATGCCCTGGCCCGCCGCCTCCGGCACGTCGATGTCGGCGGTGAGCGCCGAACCGCCGATGCTGCGCAGGTCCACCGTGACCACCTTGTGCTCCACGGCGCCCTGCACTGCGGCCAGCTCGGCGGCCGCGGCCAGCTCGGAGGTGTGCCGCTGGCCGTAGGCCACGCTCAGGGCATGGCAGGCGAAACCCTGCTCGCGCGCCAGCGCCAGCACCACCGCCGAATCCATGCCACCCGACACCAACACCACGGCCTTCTTCATCGGAGATTCCTTTCAGCGGCCCGGCTGGTCGCCCCAGAGCACCTTGTGCAGCTGCAGCTGGAAGCGCACCGGCAGGCGGTCGGCGATGATCCATTCGGCCAGCTCGCGCGGCGCCAGCTGGCCCTGGCTGGGCGAGAACAGCACCTCGCAGCGCTGGTCGAGCGCGTGCGTGGCCACCATGTCCTTGGCCCAGTCGTAGTCGGCGCGGTCGCAGACGACGAACTTGAGCTGGTCGTGGCGGGTGAGCAGCGGCAGGTTTTCCAGCCGGTTGCGGTGCGCTTCCTTCGAACCCGGGGTCTTGAGGTCCATGACGCGGCTCACGCGCGGGTCGACGCCGGCGATGTCGAGCGCGCCCGAGGTTTCCAGCGACACCTCGTAGCCGGCGTCGCACAGGCGCTCGAGCAGGGCCAGGCAGCGCTTCTGCGCCAGCGGCTCGCCGCCGGTGACGCAGACGTGGCGCACGCCGTGTTTCGCCACCTCGGCCAGGATGGCGTCGATGTCCCACCAGTCGCCGCCGTGGAAGGCGTAGGCGGTGTCGCAGTACTGGCAGCGCAGCGGGCAGCCGGTGAGGCGCACGAACACGGTGGGCCAGCCGACCGTGCGGGACTCGCCCTGCACGGACAGGAAGATTTCGGTCAGGCGCAGGCGCTCGGCGGCCGGGGTGTCCATGACGATCTCCGGCGCGCGGCCGGGTTCAGCGGTTTTCGAGCGAGAGCGTGCGCAGGCGGCTCTCGGCCTTGGCGGCCGCGTCGGTGCCCGGGTGGCGCGACATCACCTCGCGCAGGCTGGCCTCGCCCTCGGCGCGCTGGCCCAGCGCGACTTGGCAGTAGCCGAGCTTGAGCAGCGCGTCGGCTTCCTTGCGCGAGCCGGCGTACTGGCCCAGCAGGGTCTGGAAGGCCTCGAGCGCGAGCTCGTAGTTCTGGGTGACGTAATAGCTTTCGCCCAGCCAGTACCAGGCGTTCGGCACCAGGGTGCTGGACGGGTAGTCGCGGATGAAGGCCTGGAACATGCGGGCGGAGTCGGCGGCTTCGAAGCGTTCGACCAGGGCATCGAGCGCGGCCTGGTAGGCGGCTTCTTCGGCGGCCGGGTCGGCGGCTTCGGCGGCGGGCGCATCGGCCGCCGGGGCGGCGTCGCGCGGGGCCGGGGCGGCCGCAACGGCGGCGGCCGGGGCGGCGGCGGGGGCGCCGGCCGGGGAATTCGGGGTGGCAGCGGCGGGCGCCCCGCCTTCGAGGCGCTGGAGGCGGCCGTCGAGGTCGAGGTACTGCTCGCGGTTGCGCTGCTTGAGCTGTTCGATTTCGTTCTGCAGGGTTTCCACCTGGTTGCGCAGGGACTGGATTTCCGCCTGCAGCTGGACCATGCGGTTCTGCATCTCGAGGTTGGCCTGGCCGGCACCCTGGTTCTGGGCGTTGGCCTGGTTCTCGAGCAGGGTGACGCGTTCGGCCAGGCTCAGGCGCTGGCCAAAGGCCGGGGTGGGCCCCCCCCGGGGGGCCCCCCCCGGAACAACGCAAATAAATCGGGGTCGGAGCCGAGCCCAATTCATTGGGGGGTGGAAGATTTAGAAGGGGCGGGTATTCGGGCCGCCGGCCACGGGCCCC